>NZ_AUDK01000003.1 GCF_000425425.1 Flavobacterium daejeonense DSM 17708 | reverse complement strand
TTTTTGAGGTTCGAAATATATGTTTTGCTTTTCATGTTTTTTATATGTTTCTCAATTTTTCTGGCTTGAATTATATTAATACATTCAATTAAATGAAATAAAACCCAATCTCCAGCTATTTTAGTATGAGAATTGGCAAATTGGCCTGAGTTATGCCATTCTAATCGAAGTTGGAAATTTGAAGTTTCACCTATGTAAAATGTATCTTTTTGCGAAGAATATATGATATAAACGAAATGCATACAATAAGAATTTAAATAAAAAAAGCCTTTACATTGCTGTAAAGGCTTTCCAATAAAAGCTCCCCCTCTTGGGCTCGAACCAAGGACCCTCTGATTAACAGTCAGATGCTCTAACCAACTGAGCTAAGGAGGAAACTGTATATTTTAATGTACTTAATAACGTTTCCGTTTGCTAAGTTTGTCAGTTGACTTGTTCTTAGCGGATGCAAATATAAGAGCTTTTTTGAATGTAGCAAACAAAAGAGTTGTTAATTCGTAATAAGATTTAAAAAATTTATAGTTGTAGAAAGACTATGGCTGCTGATTGTCTTTTCGAAAATTTTTTCGTTCCTGAATCTGAAATCAATATTTTTGTTAGGCTATAAAGTCAAATTTTTAAAAAACAAAAACTAAACTAATATGAAATACAAATTTTTAAGTTTACTCGTCTTTATGACATTAACTTTTGCTGCAAAAGCCCAAAAACTTTCACAAACTGTTTGGGAAACTTCAAATTTAGCCGTACCTGAATCGGTGTTGTATAGTGCCACTGAAAAAAGCTTATTTGTGAGTCTGATAGATGGCGCCGGTAATGTAAAAGACGGAAAAGGAGGCATTGCTGTCCTTAATACTGATGGCAGTATTAAAAACGCAAAGTGGATTAAAGACCTAAACGCACCTAAAGGCTTAGCACTTTATAAAAAAACACTTTATGTGGCAGATATAGACGCAGTAGTAAGTATTGACATTTCGAGCGGAAAAATCATTAATAAATTAGAAATCGAAAATGCTATATTTTTGAACGATGTAACGGTAGATAACAAAGGAGTGGTTTATGTATCAGACACTCGTACAAATAAAATTTACCGCATTAAAAATGACCGAAGCGAACTATATTTACAAAACGTAACCAATGCCAATGGATTAAAATGGATTGATAAAGAATTGTATGTTTTAGCCAATACAGAACTTTGGAAAGTGGATGAAAAGAAAAATATAAGTGTTTTAGCAAAAGGTTTTGAAAAATCAGGAGATGGTCTGGAGCAACTTAAAAACGGTGATTTTATAGTTAGCTGTTGGGCTGGTTTAATTTATTATGTAAAAGCCAATGGTGAAATTCGAAAACTTCAGAATGTACAGGGGCAAATGAACACCGCTGATTTGGGGTATAATGAAAAGGAAAATTTGATATACGTTCCCACCTTTAACCATAACAGCGTGATTGCTTACGAATTATTAGTGAACAAAAATTAGTTTTATTGTTCTTTTCTTGAATGAGATACAGCATAAAAATCCTTTGCCGAAAGCAAAGGATTTTTTTATATCTTGCTATCACCCGAAAGTTTAGCGCTAAAAAGCTCCCAAAAATATCGTTTTTTCAAACCAATTTATAGTTAATTTAGAGAAATTATATCATTTTAAGTCTGGGATTTTAAAAAAATAGATTCTAAATATACCATCAACTTTTATTTTCTTTTTGTTAATGTCTCCCGTATTATTTAATCCTTAATAATTGTTACTTAAGGTATTTTAATTATGTTTGCTTTTATCTTATTCTATAAATTAATAGCCAATCTAATAGTATGAACTCTAATTTGAAACTTTCAAATGAATCTGATCTTCTATTGAGCATTGCATCAGGCAACGAATTATCTTACACTAAATTAGTTGAAAAATATTGGCAAAAAGTGCTACAACACGCCTTAAGTTTTGTTAAATCTTATTCTATTGCCGAAGAATTAACCCAAGATGTTTTTATTCAAATTTGGGAAAAACGAGACAAATTAGCTGAAGTAAAAAGTTTTGAAAATTATCTTTTTATTGTTAGTCGTAATTTAATTATTAGTCATATTAGAAAAAAATTGACTGAAACTGATACATTGAAAGACCAAAAACTACAAGAGTTATTTTTAAAACCTGATGAGCAATTTGAATTTCAGGAATTAGTTAAAATCATAAACGAAGGAGCAGCACTTTTACCCGAACCCAGACGCTCAGTTTTCTTATTAAGCCGCATAGAAGGAAAAGATACCGATTATATAAGTAAAAAATTAGGGCTAGCAACAAGAACTGTTCGTTGGCATCTGATGCATGCCTTAAATTTTCTTAGGAGTTACTTACACAATCATTATATTATCAGTTTTTTAGCCCTAATTTTATTAGGGTTATTTTTTTTTAAATAATTTTTTCATTTTTCATTGCCACTTTAGTAAACAAACCTCGTCTTTATAATTAAACGGCTTTTAATGTCGTTTTTAAATTTGTATTTATGTATCAAAAAAAAGTGTTCAAAGAGCTTATGGAGCAGTTTATTTCAGGAGAAATCACACCTGAAGGCAAAACCATGCTACTCACAATGTTGGACAATCCCAAATATTCAGAAGAGCTAAATACTATTCTTCAGGAAAATTATGATTCTGTAGAAATTCCTTCCATCAGTCCTGAGTTGACTAAAAAGTTCATTGACGAACTTAAAAAGAAAATGAAAACTTCTTCAAAAACGAAAGAGACACCAGTTGTAAACATGCTCAATTGGAAAAAAATAGCGGTAGCTGCAAGTATTATTGTTGCTATTGGTATTGGAACTTTTACTCTCTTCCAAAAAGAAGTCCCATCTACTATAGTAATAACATCTAAAGAAAAAAATGACAAAGCACCAGGAAAATCAGGAGCTATATTAACACTTTCTGATGGTTCCAAAATTGTTTTGGATAGTGTTGGAAATGGAGTATTGGCGAACCAAAACAACACTCTTGTTTCAAAAAAGAATGGCAAACTGGTATATAAAACGAGTAAGAATGCTCAATTAGCATACAATACCATGACTACTCCCAGAGCGCGACAATATAATCTGGAGTTATCAGACGGTACAAAAGTATGGCTTAACGCATCTTCGTCAATTATATTTCCAACTTCTTTTGCTCCAAACGAAAGAAAAGTAATCCTAACCGGAGAAGCTTATTTTGAAGTGACTAAGGATAAAAAGAGACCTTTTAGGGTTGTTGTTAATAATATGCTGGTAAATGTATTAGGGACTCATTTTAATATAAATGCGTATGATGACGAAACCAGTGTAAATACTACTCTTTTAGAAGGAAGTGTGTTAATTACTGAGAAAACTAAAAAAGTACTGTTAAAACCCGGACAGCAAGCTCAAAAACAAAAATCTGGCGTCATTACTGTGAATGACAATGTAAATTTAGAAGCAGTGATGGGGTGGAAAAACGGTGTATTCTATTTTGAAAAAGCTAGTCTTCAAACAGTTTTACGCCAACTAAGTCGCTGGTATGATGTAGATGTTGTATTTGAAAAAGACATACCTGAAAGAATTTTTGAAGGAGAAATACAACGAAATTTACAATTATCACAAGTATTGAAAATTTTAGAAAAAAATAAAGTCCATTTTAAAATAGATGGAAATATTTTAAGAGTGATGCCCTAATTTAGATTAAAATAGGGAAACCCTTTTTATATAAAATATGTATCTGTTAACCATAAAAAAAGCCAGCAAATGTTGGTAGCATTGCTGGCTAGTTCCTATATAAATAATTAAAGAGGAACGAACAATTAATGGAAAATAGATAGATAAACCAAGCAGGGAGAATTTATTATTAACCAAAAATCATTACCAAAATTATGAAATTATTACCAAAAACCAAGCCAAAAAACCATTGGCCAATTGCTAACGCCTGGAAAGTTATGAAATTAACATCCGTATTAGTTGTTGCTCTAACTTTTCAAGTTTCAGCAGCAGTATCCTCACAAACAATTACTTTATCAGGGAAAAATGTACCGTTTAAGAAAGTAATATCGGTCATAAAAAATCAAACAGATTATGTTTTTTTCTATGATATGGCCATTTTAAAAGAAGTTAAACCAATATCTATTGATGTCGTAGATGTTCCTGTAGAAAAAGTACTAGAACAAGCCGTAGCGGCAACACCAATTACATGGATTATTGAAGGGAAAACAATTTCGTTTATCCCTAAAACTGAAAGACTAAAAGAATCAACTAATTTGTTTTTAGTACAGCAAAATGTAGTTAAAGGTAAAATTACAGATCAGCAAGGATTACCTTTACCCGGGGCTACGATTCTGGTAAAAAGAACTAATAAAAGTACTACTACAGATTTAGACGGAAACTATTCTATTGAAGCTTCTGAAAATGATGTTTTATTGTTTTCTTACATTGGATATACTACAAAAGAGATTATAGTTACAAGTCAAAAAACGATTAATGTAAGCTTGAAAGAAGACATCTCTGATTTAAATGAAGTAGTTGTTGTGGGTTATGGCACTCAGAAAAAAGGTGATGTAACTAGTGCAGTAGCAAAAGTCTCCTCTAAAGATTTTAATCAGGGGCAGGTAAAAGATGCCGGTCAGCTTATACAAGGTAAAGTAGCTGGTCTGGCCATAACTAATACAAGTGGTGATCCTACAGCAGTAACCTCAATTAAACTTAGAGGTAACAATACACTTTCAGGTGCTTACACAGATCCATTAGTACTTATTGATGGAATTCCCGGAGCGCTTAATACTGTTGCACCGGAGGATATTGAGAGCATAGACGTGCTTAAAGACGGATCAGCTGCAGCAATTTATGGAACACGTGGTACTAACGGTGTAATTTTAATTACTACTAAAAAAGCAAAAGGGGGAGAAATTGATGATGTTCAATACACAGGATATATAAGTACATCCAGCATTGCGAATAAATTAGATATGCTTTCCAGTCAAAAGTTTAGAGAACTTTATCCGCAATATGACAAGGGTAGTGATGTAAATTGGCTTAACGAAATCACCCGTACACCAATCACTCATGTACACAATCTTTCTATGCGAGGAGGAAGTTTTAAAACAAGCTATGCTGCTAATCTTAACTACAACAGCCAGCAAGGGATTATGCTAAAATCAGATAATAAAACTTTTAGAGGCCGTATTGAAATCAACCATCATATGTTTGATGATAAGTTGTTAGTGAAATTTTCTATTTTAGGAAGGGAAAATAAATTTACGTCCACATCAGATGCAAGTAGTTTTAACGGTGGAGCATATTGGCAGGCCTTACGTAGAAATCCTACAGATCCTATTTATAATGCAGATGGTACATATTATCAAAATAAAGACAAATTGGATTATCTTAATCCTCTGGCATTATTGAATGAGGCTGATGGTAATGTTAAAACATCCGAAATCAGATACAATAGTACATTAACATACAATCCTATTAAAGATTTAACTCTTAATGCCCTTTTCTCTTATGTGAAAGAAAATAGAGCAACCGGCTATTCAGAAACACTTCAACATTCATCAGCAACAGTATATGGTTTTCCGGGGTATTCATCTATTTCAGGATTTAATCGAATGGAAAAACAGACAGAACTTACTGCTAAATACGATAAAACAATCGATAAGAATAAATTCAGCGTATTAGGCGGTTATAGTTATATTGAATCTGATATTGAAAGATCTAATATGTCTAACTACGGTTTTCAGGATGATTATTTTGGCGGATGGCATAATATAGGAGCAGGTTCAGCGCTCCCATTGGGTCTTGCAACAATGAATAGTTCTAAAAATCATGCAAATTTAATCAGTTTCTTTGGTCGTATAACTTATGCTTATGATGATAAATATCTTTTAATGGCAAGTTTACGTCATGAAGGAGCTAGTCAGCTTTATGGTACCAATAATGCTTGGGGTACCTTTCCTGCGGTATCTTTAGGGTGGAAAATAACCAACGAGAATTTTATGAAAAACCAGACTTTATTTGATGAAATAAAACTTCGTGCTGGTTATGGTGTTACAGGTTCACAACCTGCAAATTCATTTCTTGGTGTAGCATTGTTACAATATGGTGATTTTGCTTTAGTAAACGGGCAATGGGTTAGAACAATTACACCTGCTTCAAATCCAAATCCTGATTTAAGATGGGAAGAAAAGAAAGAAACAAATATAGGTGTTGATTTTTCAATGTTTGATGGTCGTTTATCAGGATCTATTGACGCGTATAATCGTAATGTAGATGGGTTGTTATATTCTTATAATGTACCGACACCTCCAAATTTATACCCTACAATTGTTGCTAATGGTGGTACTATGCAAAATAGAGGTTTAGAAGTTTTAGTATCTGGAATACCAGTGCAAACTAATGATTTTGAATGGACAACTACAGGAACCTATTCGACTAACAAAAATAAACTTAAAAGTTTGGATGGAGCCTTTAAAACGCAATTTGATTATTTTGATACTGGAAATGTAAATTTTGAAGGAATGACAACTTCATCCCACAGAGTACAGGTTGGTCAGCCAGTAGGTAATTTTTATGGCTTTAAAGTAGTAGATGTAGATGAAGAAGGTAAGTGGGTGTATTTAAATGCTGCAAATGAAAGAGTAAATTATGATGATTTTGCTCAAAGTCCTACAGACAGACGTGTCATTGGTAACGGATTACCTAAATGGTATGCCAGCTGGGTTAACACATTTAGATACAAAAATTTTGATTTAAATGTAAACATTCGTGGTGCTTTTGGTTTTCAAGTAGTTAATGAAGCACGTATGAACTATGAAGGCACTCAAAATGGATATGCCGACAATCGTCTTTCCTCAGTAAATGATTTAGTATTTGGAAAAACATTATTGAATAATACGATAGCACCTCAGTTTAATAGCTATTATGTTGAAGACGGAGATTATGTTAAAATTGATAATATAACACTTGGTTACTCATTCAAAGAAATGAAATCTTCTATTTTTAAATCAATAAGACTTTATAGTACAGTAATGAATGTATTAACAATTACTGGCTATAAAGGTATTGACCCTGAGGTTAACACATCCGGCTTGAATCCGGGTGTAGACAGCAGGAGCAGATATCCTACTATAACATCATTTACTTTTGGAGTGCAAGCTCAATTTTAATTTCAAAAAAAAAATATAATGAAAACAAAATATATATTTTTAGCAATAAGTACTATTGTAATCTTACTTAGCACCTCTTCGTGTACTAATTTAGTTGACGATAGTTATGGATCTGTTATTTCAGAAAATTATACCCCAAGTACAGAAACAGACATTAGTGCATTAGTAAATGCAGCATATATACCTTGGAGAAAAACAATGCTTTTATGGAATGGAGTTGTAAGAGCTCAGGAACTTCCTGCAGATCAGGATGTACTTCCTGCGCGAACAGGTATAGGTTGGGTAGATGGTTATGTTTATAAAAGAATGCATGAACATACCTGGACTTCAAGTGATGATGGTGTTTTACAACCATGGAGCCGTACTTTTGAAGGAGTTAACACCTGTAATCGAATAATATACCAAATTGAAACTGGCAAAATTGCTGTTGACGACGAAAGAAAAACAGGACTTCTAGCTGAACTTAAAGTACTCCGTGCTTCATATTATTACATACTTGTAGATTTATATGGCAACGTGCCTATTGTTACTGATTTTAGTGATACAAGTTTACCAAAACAAGCTACCAGAGCCGAAGTTTTTGATTTTATAGTAAAAGAAATTAAAGATAATATAGGAGTTTTATCAGAAACCCCAAGAGGTCTTTATTATGGACGAATCAACAAATGGGTAGCTAATACTATACTGGCTAAGATGTATCTGAATGCTGAGGTATGGCGTGGACAAACTATGTGGGCTGAATGTATCACTGCTTGTGATAACGTAATAAATTCTGGTCATTATTCTTTAGAGGCAAATCAAAAAAATGTATTCATTACTGAGAATGAAAATTCAAATGAAATAATTTTTGCTCTTCCTTTTGATGAAAAATATGTAAAGGATTGGAATGCATTTGACTTTCATATGTATACTTTGGCAAGCGAAAACCAAAAGACCTATCAATTTACAAATTCTCCATGGGGCGGAGTTTGTGCCACTCCTCAATTTATAAATTCTTATAATCCAAATGATATTCGTTTAAAAGAGAATTTTATTGCTGGTCAACAATATGCTATTACAGGCGAGCCATTATCAATTAACTATACAAATGCAGTACCATCAATAGATGAATCGGATAAAGATGATGGCCTTCGTTGGGGCAAATTTGAGTATGCTATTGGTGCTACAAATCGTTTAAGTAATGATTGGCCAATGTTTCGTTATGCAGACATATTACTTATGAAAGCTGAGGCTTTACTAAGAGCTGGACAGCCAGGAGCTGGTACTTTGGTAACAGAAGTTCGCGAAAGGGCATTTAAAAATAATCCTGCATTGGCTATAGTAACCGATGCGCAATTAATGCTAGGAAGCAATTATGATTATGGAAGACGCGATAAAAATTCTCAGACTTTTGAAGGCGGAGCAGATATTGTTATGGGTAGATTTCTTGATGAGTTAGGTTGGGAGTTTACACAAGAAGGACGCCGTCGTCAGGATCTTATCAGATTTGGTGTATTTTCAACAAAATCATGGTTTTCACATAATGCAACTAAAAACAATAATTTTAATTTATTTCCTATTCCTAATGATGCATTACTGACAAATTCTAATCTTGATCAAAATCCAGGATATATAAAATAAATATCAAATGACGAGCTTTTGTTCGCCATTAATTATTAGTTAATTCTTTTTCAGGAAAGAGAAAAATATTAAGATAACTTAAAAAAACAATTTGTCAGAGTTAGCCAGAGAACTTGGAATAAAAGTTTCTTTTATTCCAAGTTCTTCTTTTTTTGTAGATTAGTTATTCGAAATAGATAAATAGCCACAATGCGTTATATTTTACTTGGATATTTTTTTTGTTTTTATGTGTCACTATGTGCGCAACAATCTTTTGTCTTTTCAGCAATTGATTCCAAAGAAGGACTTTCCGACAATAGGGTTCGTACTATTTCGCAACTTCAGGACGGGAGAATGGTTATTACTACCGAAGGATTAACAAATATTTACGATGGAACATCTTTTAAATATTTACATCAAAAAAACAATACAATTTATCCTTTAACCGGCTACAACGGATTTCACCACAGTTACGTGGACAAAGATTACATGTGGATAAAAGACAAAGGAAAACTGATGCTTATTGATATTAAACAGGAACGCTTTGAACAAAATCCAAAAAGGATATTATCATCTATGGAAATTCAGGAGTCAATTGCCGACTTTTTTCTGGACGCTTACCAGAATTATTGGGTGCTTACTTCTTATGATAAGCTTTTATTTAGAGATACCAAAAAAAAGAAAACTACTGTTTTTATTCAAAATGTCTCCACTCCCAATGGTATTAAAGACCAACTTTATGATATAGCAGTAATTCAGAAACAGCTTTTTCTTTTTTATAGAAACGGATTAATCGTTTGTTATGATTTAAAAACAGCTAAAGAACTGTATAGAACTAATTCTTTATCAGAAGAAAAGCAAAGGCAATACGATCGAACCCTAATGGTCGTTCAATCAAATAATTCATTATATCAAATACGAAATGGTTCTGCCGGCCTTATATTAGCTTATGATATTAAGAATCGAAAGCACACAAAAATACTTCAAACCAATTATTGGCTCAACACTATTTCTGTGGATAGTAAAGGTAATTTATGGGTGAGTTGTGCTATTGGGTTGTGGTTTATTGATAAAAATTTAAAAGAGAAACAATTTATTCCCTCGTTTAAATTGGTTGACGGAACGCAGGTACATACGGAAGCCAGTACCCTTTATAATGATTCACAAGGCGGACTCTGGATTGGGACCTTTAATCATGGGTTGTTGTATTATCATCCCGATCGCTTTAAATTCAAGAATATTGGTAAAACATTTTTTGGCACTCAGGATAAGGATATTAATATAAACTGTTTTACAGAAATAACAACGAATACATTTCTGACAGGGACAAGAAATGGATTGTACAGCTATAATTTTCAAAAAAATACGCTCTCGGTTTTCCAAGGTTTACCAGCCGATGCCGATTGTTTTTCGATGACAAAAGATTCCAAAGACAGGATTTGGATTTGTACCAGGAATAAAGGAATGTATTGTTTACAAAACAATCAGATAAAACCTATTGAGTTACAATACCATTGCCGAAACATTGTTGAGCAATCAGCAAATCAGTTTTTACTGGCAGCAACCGAAGGATTGGTTGAATTTAATTCAACAACTGGAAATGCCCAGTTGTTGCAACCAAAGTTGAATGGGGAAAAATTAGGTTCCGTTTCTCAATTAATTCCTTTTGGCAAGCAGGCTTTTATAGGGATAAGTGACGCAGGATTATTTGAATATCATTATACAACGCACCGCATTAGTCAACCTTTTAATAAAATTTTGAAAAATAAAAATCAGCACTATAGCTGTGTTTTTAAAGACAGTCGGGGGATAGTTTGGCTGGGTATTCAGGATGGATTAAATATTTGGAATTCCCTAAAAAAAGAATTTCATACGCTCTATACCGATGATGGTTTGGTCAATAACAGTATTAAGGCTATTGCGGAAGACAAACAGGGGAAGCTATGGGTTACAACCGCTGCCGGTATTTCCCGAATTACTGTGGATGATAAAGGTAAACAGCTTGATTTTGCTATTGCTAATTTCAATCATTATGACGGTGTGATTGAAAATGAATTTATTCCCAATGCAATTTATGCCAGTGAAAACGGGAAGTTATTCATGGGAGGTGTAAATGGTTTTAATGTTATTGATTTAAAAAAGCCCTGGGATTTAAAGCAATTACAAAAACCACTGTTTACAGAGTTACAGCTTTTTGGCAGTGAAGTAAAAGTAGGTGAATCCTATGACGGGAAAACGATACTGAAAAAAGCAATTGCTTCAAGTTCACAATTAGAATTGAAGTACAATCAAAATTTTATTAGTATTCATTTCTCTGCGCTAAATTATGTCAATCCTACACAAACCTATTACCGGTATCGTTTGGAAGGAGTGGATGATAATTGGCGGGAAATAGTGGCTAAAAGCGGAACAGGAAGTGCCACCTATACTAATGTGTCTCCCGGAACTTATGTATTAAAAGTAAAAACAGCCAGCAATAGTCGGGCATGGACTGATGATTATTCACAAATTAGCATCATAGTTCATCCGCCTTTTTGGAAAACTCCTTTGGCATATATTTTATATTTAGCAACAGCTTTATTCTTGCTCTATTTGTCTTTGACGTATTACAAACGATGGACCACTCAAAAAATAATGAGGAAGAACGAAGAAAAACTGAATGAAATGAAATTTAGTTTTTTTACTAATGTAAGCCATGAATTCCGCACACCGCTTACCTTAATTATTACGCCTCTCGAATCGATATTGAAAGAAATAAAAGAAACTCATTTAGAATCAAGAATTCGTTTAGTTTACCGTCATGCCATTAATTTACAGCATTTGGTCAATCAATTATTGGATTTTAGGCGATTGGAAATTTCGGGTGAAAAACTGCATCTGACTTTTGGTGACCTGATAGATTTTGTAAAACAATTTGAAGAATTATTCAGCAAATTGGCTCAGGAAAAACAAATTGAATTTTCAATACAATCGAATGTTTCAGAGTTATTTATGTATTTTGATAAAGATAAATTACATAAAATAATTAATAATTTATTGTCGAATGCTTTTAAGTTTACCCCAAAAGGAGGAACAATAATGGTTCGGCTTTCGCCAAAAAATGCTAATTCAGTTTATTTAGAAGTTATAGATTCAGGCCTGGGTATTCCTGAAAAAGACCTTTCTTATGTATTTGATCGTTTTTATCAATCTTCCGGTAGTCAGGGAGGAAGCGGAATAGGTTTACACTTAGTGAAAGAATATGTGACCTTACACTCGGGTGAAATTTCAGTTACGAGTGAACCAAATGTAGAAACAATATTTAGTCTTAAAATTCCAACTCATCTTGTTCCACAAGAAATAGATTCGGAAGTGCTAATTACAGATACAAATCCTATAAGCGAGAATCAAAGTGTACTGGCGGATATAAAAAAAGAGAAGCTTTTGGTAGTAGAAGACAATGAGGATTTAAGGTCTTTTCTGATTAAGGAGCTAGCTAACAGCTACGAAGTATTTGAGGCTGCCAATGGTGAAGACGGTATAAATATGGCTTTATCAATTAGGCCTGATTTAATTATAAGCGATGTAATGATGCCAAAAGTAAATGGCTTTGAATTATGCGAAAGCATAAAATCCAATTTGCAAACTTCCCATATTCCGGTGATATTATTGACTGCACGTTCCTCCGAAGAACTCAAAATAACAGGTTACCAATCCGGAGCTGACGAGTATTTGTCTAAACCCTTTAATCTCGATATTTTGTTGCTTCGAATAGAGAAATTAATTACGCAGAAGAATCTTCGTCAAGCTACTTTTTTACAAAAATTAGAAGTAAACCCGAAAGAGATTACCATTACATCAATTGATAAACAGTTAATTGAAAAGGCACTTAGCTACATGGAAAAAAACATGGATAATGCCGAATATTCTGTTCAGGAGTTCAGCCGGGATTTAGCTATGGATCGAACCGTTTTGTATAAAAAACTACAATCAATTACAGGACTTTCTCCTTCGGAATTCATCCGTTCCATTCGATTAAAACGAGCCGCTCAACTATTAATTCAGGGACACTATTCCGTAGCTGAGGTATCTGAAAAAGTAGGCTTTAATACGCAAAAATATTTCAGTAAATATTTCAAAGAAGTTTTTGGAGTAAGTCCTTCAAAGTATGCACAAAGTGAAAGAAATACTGATAATGAACTGTTATAAAGGAATAAACAACCAAATGCACCCATGAAAACAACATAGTGTACCTGCTTCTTTAAATGATAAAAAATAATTTTGATTCTTATTGATTAACTAAAAAAATTAACCAAATGAGAAATGCATTTCTGAGTAAAAACTGCAAGTACATGCTATTGCTTGCGTTGTTTTCTTTTTCGTCCTTAACAGCTCAAGATTATCAAAAAACAACTCTTGGAGTAAAAACTAAATTCCATACACTGGATGTTGAAGTCCAATTTTACAGTTCAACGATTGTACGTGTTTTAAAATCACCGAAAGGAATTGCTTTCAAAAAAGAGAGTCTGTCTGTAATTAAAAAACCAGAGTCCATTAAATTCACCTCTCAACAAAAAGGAGATATCGTTTCATTGAAAAGCGATAAAATGAAAGTGGATCTAGATTTGAAATCGGGTAAAGTATCTTTTAACTCTCTTGCCGGGTCAGCACTTTTAAGCGAGACAGCATCTGGTGCAACGTTTACAGATTTTAATGATGCAGGATCTAAAACGTATGGCATCAATCAAGATTTTGCATTAGATAAAGACGAAGCTATTTATGGTTTGGGGCAACAACAACGTGGTCAGTTATCACTTCGTAATGCTAAAATCAATATGGTACAAGGGAATGTTGATGATTATGTTCCTTTTTTAGTTTCTACTAAAGGCTACGGATTGTTTTGGGACAATTACTCTCCAACTGTTTTTGAAGATAAGCCGGAAGTTACATCATTTAAATCAGAAGTAGGCGATTGTATTGATTATTACTTTGTACTTGGTGAAAGTATTGACGGTTCTATTGCGGGTATGAGAGAACTTACCGGACAAGCACCAATGTTTCCATTATGGACATTTGGCTATTGGCAAAGTAAGGAACGTTATAAAAGTCAAAATGAATTGGTAGGTGTTGTGAGTAAATATCGCGAACTTGGAGTGCCGCTGGACGGAATTATTCAGGATTGGCAGTATTGGGGCAATAATTATTTATGGAATGCGATGGAATTTCTTAATACTGAATTTCCAAATCCAAAGAAAATGGTGGATGATATTCACAATATGAATGCACATGTCATTATTTCTATTTGGAATTCATTTGGACCACAAACCAAACAATTCAAAGAAATGCAACCTAAAGGAATGCTTTTAAATTTTGGTACCTGGCCGCAATCCGGAGTAGAATTCTGGCCACCCAACCGTGACTATCCATCAGGTGTTCAGCCCTATGATCCGTATAATCCTGAAGCTCGTAACATCTATTGGAAGTATTTAAGTAAAGGTCTTTTTTCTGTAGGTATTGATGGTTGGTGGATGGATTCATCAGAACCGGATCACATGGACTTTAAACCTTCGGATTTTGATATAAAAACCTATTTAGGTTCATTCCGAAAAGTACGCAACGCTTTTCCATTGATGACCGTAGGAGGAGTTTCTGAACACCAGCGTGCAGAAAGTTCAGATAAGCGAATCTTTATTCTTACACGTTCTGCTTTTGCTGGTCAGCAACGCTATGGAGCGAATACCTGGTCGGGTGATGTCAATTCATCCTGGCAGTCTCTGCGCAATCAGATTCCGGCCGGACTTAATTTTTCTATGAGTGCTATTCCGTATTGGAATACAGATATTGGAGGTTTCTTCGCAGGCGCTTATAAAAAAGGTTGGGGTGATGGAACAAAAAATCCATCGTTTCAGGAATTGTATGTGCGCTGGATGCAGTTTGGTGCATTTACTCCTATGATGCGTTCTCATGGAACAGATATTCCTAGAGAAATATACAATTTCGGTAAAAAAGGAGATCTTATTTTTGATGCCATAGCTAAAACAATTGATTTACGTTATTCGCTGTTGCCATACATTTATTCTGCTTCATGGGATATTACAAAACATCAATCAACCATGATGCGTGCTTTAGTGATGGATTTCGATGATAAGAAAGTTGTCAACATGAATAATGAGTATCTATTTGGTAAATCAATTTTAGTTGCGCCTGTTGTTCATGCACAATATACTCCGGAAACGATTGTAAAATCAAACGAAGAAACAGGCTGGAATAAAAATGAGGATACAAATAGTGCAAAAATACAAGAAACTACTTTTGCTCAGGTGAAATCAACAAAAGTATATTTGCCCAAAGGAACCTCCTGGTACGATTTCTGGACCAACGAAAAAATTAATGGTGGTCAGGAAATAGAAAAGGAGACAAAAATAGATGAGATTCCATTATATATCAAATCGGGAAGTATAATTCCTTTTGGACCACAAGTACAATATGCTACGGAAAAAAAATGGGATAATTTAGAAATCCGGGTGTATTCTGGAGCTGATGGGGCGTTTACTTTATATGAAGATGAAAATGATAATTACAATTACGAGAAAGGTGCCTATTCAACTATTACTTTCAGATGGAACGATAAAACTCAAACTTTAACGATTGGAAAAAGAAGTGGTAGTTTCAACGGTATGCTAAAAAACAGAAAGTTTAATATTGTAATTGTAACTGATGGAAAACAGTTTATAGTGAACCGAACTGCTAATTTTAATAAAACACTCTCATACGATGGTAAAGAAAAGATTGTAAAATTATAAAACCATCAGAGAATATATTGCCCTTCAATTGCCTGTCTATGGTTAGACAATTGAAGGGCATATTTTTACAGTTCTTTATTCAACCACTTATCTGGCTCAGGAAAAACAAATTTTTTGAGCATAATTTACCCTAAAAATTTAATTATAGAAAATGACGGTTTTCGAACCAATTCCTGTAATGGTAATCGACGTCATGTCCAGTATTTGCGGGATTTTGAAAAGTATATAAACAAAAAAAGCCACTCAATTTCTTGAATGGCTTTCTAAAAAAGCTCCTCAAAATATCGTTTTTTCGAACCGATTTATATCAGATTTAGAGAAATTATATAATTTAAGTTTGGATTTTAGAGGATGATTCTACAATAACTTAATTTAGTTCGATGAAAATAATACAATTATTTATATCTCAATTAATCTTTCAGTTACCGAAATTGAAAAAGTCTATGGAAATCGTATCCGTTCAAGATTGAGACAAATGTTTAATTTGATTGCATTTGATTCAAATACAAAAGATAAGCGATGAGGTTAGATATTGGTAAATTTTACTAAAAAAGAAGCGAAATCTGTACCTAATAAAAACGAGGGCAAATTTTACCTGTAAAAACAATACGAGAGTAATTTTTTATATATTTACACTTGAACACACTACAGAGGTAAATAACACCCTTGTTCAAAAAGCAGCATTATGAACAACAAAGTAATATATAATCCAAAAATTCCATACGACAATTTACCGCTGTTACCACCACAGGTGGAAATAGAGAATATGCGTATATTAAAAAAACTATCAGTGCTAGTAGGGCCTTGTCGGAATTAAAAGGGGCGATAACTAATTTGCCTAATCCAACACTTTTTATTGATACCATCAATTTACAGGAAGCACAGGCAAGTTCAGCAATCGAAAATATCATTACCCCTCTGGACGAATTATTCAAAGCTTCAATTGCCGATAAGAAAAATGATAATCTGGCAACCAAAGAAGTAATGCACTATAAGGACGCCCTATGGTATGGGATAAAACAAATTGAAAAAAGACCAATTTTAACAACGAATTTATTCATTGCCTTAGTGCAAATTATTAAGAAAAATCAATCCGGTATTCGCAATGCACCGGGCACACAATTAAAAAATCCACAAACTAATACAGTCGTTTATACACCGCCGGAAGGATAAACTGTGATTAGGGAAAAACTAAAAAATCTGGAAGATTTCATCCATGCCGAAGATACAATAGATCCATTGGTTAAAATGGCAATCATACATTATCAGTTCGAGGCCATTCACCCATTCTTTGACGGTAATGGACGTACGTGAAGAATCATTTTATTATTGTATCTCAAGATGACAGGCTTACTAGATTTACCTGCATTGTTTTTAAGTAATTATATTATACAGTACAAAGCCGAGTATTATACCAATTTACGGAAAGTAACAGAAGACGGTAATTGGCAGGATTGGATTATGTACATGCTGGATATGGTGAAACAAACAGCTTTAAAAGGAAGGGCTCAAATTACCACCATAGAAACTTTGATGAATACGATGGCAGCAGAAATACAGCAAAAATTGCCAAAAATATATTCTAAAGATCTAATGGAAGAACTGTTCAGATTACCCTATACTAAAAGACACCAATTAGAAAAAGCAGGTCTGGGAAATCTTAAAACAGTGGGGAATTACCTTAAAGAATTAGAGAGTCAGGACTTCTTAAAAAGCGAACAACTGGGTAAAGAAAAATTATACCTCAATTTTAGGTTGTTGAAAATATTGAGAGGGAAATGATTTAGTGCTTAACAAGAATGAAGTAAAAGAGGAATTAATTTAAAAAAACAGAAAGGTTACCTTTTCGGACAGCCTCTTTTTATAATTTTCTGTTTTTATGGTAGTGTCTCACTAACTGTGTAAGTTGAAAAAGCAAAAGGCTTCGATTATTAAAATCGAAGCCTTACTTGTTTTTAGTACAAAATAACTCAAAAAATTATACTATTTCATCAATTTAAGTGTAATTACATCATGTGATGGTATTTCAGCACTGAAAGCTTTTTTCGTACTGCCAATCATCTTGTTTTTCCAAAGATCTTTTATTTTATAGATAGTTGTTGCAAGATTGGCTTCCATATTGAAGTCAGTATCTTTTATCGTGTGTTTTTTCCAATCGAAATTTATCTTTTTTGTAGCCTCACTTCTGTTTAAGAAAGTTATTGCCCAGTTTCCGTCAGATAAAGGTTTTACCCAAACTTCTAATCCGTCTTCTGCTGAATATTTAAAACCCTGAATTCCTAATTTGTCCTGGTTTATAGCAATCAATTCTTTGTTGGTTAAAATAGCTAAAGTTTCTTTAGTCATTTTTCTTAAATCATTTCCGGCAATAAGAGGAGAAGACATCATTGACCACATCGTGAAATGAGATTTGTCTTCTGTGTCGTTCATGTCATTTCCTACTTCCAGCATATCAAAATCATTCCAATGATCCGGACCTGAATATTTACGAATGTCTTTACGCATTTCAAGAATTTTCATAAATCCCCAGGACGACCAGTTTCCTTCATGTTTGTATTCGCAGTCAAAACACGGATAAATATCTCCGGAAATTCTCCAAAGGTTTCCAACTGGTTTGCCCCATTCCCAGGGTTGGTTATCTCCCCATTCGCATAAACTGAAAACAATAGGCTTTCCGGCAGTTTTAAGGGCGTTACTCATTGTAGTGTATGCCTCCTTTGCGTTAATTCCTTCAGTATTACACCAGTCGTATTTTAGGAAGTCGATGTTTAAATTTGCATAAAAACGGGCGTCTTGGTATTCAAAGCCGCGTGTCCCCGGATATCCGGCACAGGTATGAGTACCGGCACAATTATACAATCCAAATTTTAATCCTTTTGCATGAACGTAATCTATTAATGCTTTCATTCCGTTTGGAAATTTTACAGGGTCAGGAACCAGATTACCATCTTTATCTCTTTCTTTAGTCATCCATCCGTCATCTAGCACTATATAATTATAGCCAGCAGCCGCCATTCCCGAAGAAACCAAAATATCTGCCGTTTCTTTAACTAATTTTTCATCAATATTAGTTTCAAAAGTATTCCAGGAGTTCCATCCCATTGGCGGTGTCATTGCTAATCCTTCGTATTTTCCCGATTCCAGTTTGTAAACATTTCCCTGAGAAAAAGCCCCAATTGCGAACCCGGAAAGTAAAAGTGTAAAAAGTAATCTTTTCATTGTAAATGTGTTTAAATAAATATTAAAAAGAATTCCCTAATGTAAAAATTAGGGAATTCCTGAAAACGTATTATTGTATTAATTATAATTGGAATCCAATATTATCAATATAGAAAGTAGTATTGGTTCCGTCACTTCCAAAAACAATTTGACCAATAGTTGCAGGTGCTGCAGAAAGACCTAAATCAGCCCATTTTACAACATAGGTGTCGTAATTTGTAGTTAAGTTAAACCAAACCTGATGATTCCAGTCGCCACCAACAATAACTCTCATTTGAGCAGCGGCTTTCAGTTTCATTTGGAATTTTATTCCCTTAGCTCCGGCAGGAACAGGATGGCCTCCGTTATTCCACATGTCAATTTGGAAACCGGACCAGGAAGTGATGTCTACTTTGATGGCTTTAGTTCCCTGAGCAACTTCTCCGGAGGAAGCATTATCGATAAGAAGATTTGAAATCCCCCAGCCGCCTGTTCCGTCAATGCCGTAAAAAACATCATCATAAATAGCTGTTCCAATTGCATCTGCAGAGGTAGCTTCTCCAGAGATGTTGGCAACTGTAATGTATTTTTTATCAGCTCCTGCGGGAACTTTTACCTGAATTTCTGTTAATGTTGATGAAATTACGGCTACGGTTTCGTCGCCAATTTTAACAACAGGGTCTAAGAAATAGTTTCCATAAATAGTGATGATATCATTTTCAACAGCATTTACAGGGTTAAAGCTGTTAACTGTTGGTGTAGGAGGAGAAATTACAAAATCGTAAGTCACACTGCCATCGTTAGTAACAACTTTTAATTGATTGCTGGCATTTGCATAAGGAGTTTTTTCATCAATTAATACAAAAATTTCAGTATCAGTAACCATTACGGGATTGAAATAAGTGTCAAAATCATTGAAGTAGATTTTTTGAACATTCGTAAAACCGCTTCCTCTGATGATATAATAATTTTTTGGGTCTCCTTGTGTAACCGGTGTCAGATCTCCTTCTACTGCTTTAGAAACACTGTCTATTTTTAAAGGGTCTGTGCCTGAGTCAGAGTCGTTATTGTCACATGAAGAAAATGTCCCGATTACCAAAAGTGCCATTGAAAGAAAGGGCAACAGGTATTTTATTTTTATATTTTTCATCTTAGTAAAATTTTAGAAATTATTTAAAAGTATACGGAACCGGATCTTGTAATAATTTTGGATTTTTAGCAACCTCGTTGTCCGGATAATCCATGTAAAAATCATTGGTTGCATGATCTTCACTATACACAGGGGTATAATAGCGGGCGCCATATCGGTCTCCACGGTTTTGCGCTGATATGATTTCAATTGCTTTTGTTTTGTCAATACGCCCTAAATCAAACCAATAATCTCCTTCAAAACAAAGTTCTTTTCTTCTTTCAAGAAAAATAGCATCAAATGTTATAGAGGTCAGGTCAGTTAATCCTGCTCTTCGTCTAACAGCGTTTATCGAACTCAAAGCAGCTGCATCTGAAGTGCTTGCGGCATTTCCTAAAATAGCTTCGGCATGAATTAATAATAACTCGGCATAGCGCATTACATAAGTGTTGTTGTCCATCATGGCCCAGTTGTCAATTGGCCCAGTTGTAGAACCGTTAACAACTCCTATACAGTATTTTTTAATAGCTCCGCCTGATCCCTGTGCAAGGTCTTTATCGGCAGGTACCGTAAATCCAACGCCTGTTGTTGTTTTTATGCTTGGGTAGCTGTCTCCTGCAACCATAATAGTTTCATGCTTTCTTTTGTCGGTAGAGCTGTATAGTGTGAAAATTTCCTGTCCGGGACCGAAAACTCCGGCATAAGAAGCGTTTGAAGTGGATAAATCTCCATCTTTGAATCCAAATTGCGTATTGCAGTTATTGGCTGAGCCGTAATTTCCATCGCCTTTCCATTGTAATGCAAAAATAGATTCTTCGTTATTGTTGTTGCCGTAAGTAAACAGGTCTCCAAAACTTTTTGTTGGTAACTGATCGCCTCCCAGTAATTTGAATTCACCACTATTAATCACTTCTTCCGCCATGGCTTTGGCATTAGCATAATCTTTTTGGTATAAATATACTTTGGCTAACATTGCTCTGGCAGAACCTTTGGATACACGTCCATTGTTAGCATAAGTTGTTCCTCGGGTTTTGGCTTCTAATAAATCAATTGCTTTTAAGTAATCCATTGTGATTAATTTATAAATATCGGCAACAGTATTAGTGTTTACATACGGATTACTCGTATAATCAAGCGGGTTTTCAATAATTGGCACCGGTCCCCAAAGTCTTACCAAATCAAAATATGCTGTAGCTCTCATAAAATAAGCTTCGCCTATTGTATTGTCTAAAACGCTTTGATCGACTGCAGGACCTACTCTGTCAGTTAAAAAGTTAATAATCATGTTGGCCTGTTGGACATTAGCCCATAAAGCTGACCAACCGTTTACTAACTCGGGATCACTTCCGTTCAAAGAGAAAGTTCTTAATCCGCTAACATCCGAAGATCCTGAATACATATTTCCGGAGCCTACCTCAAGTGCCCACCAGAATTTATTATACATTTGAAACCAGGTTCTGCTGTACATACCATTGGTAGCCGAAATAACCTGGTCATTTGTGCTGTAATAGGCGTCTAAACTTATTCCGTCTTCCGAAGGTCTGTCGGTAAAATCATCCTGACAAGAACCAAACATAAGAAATGCTGTTGCTACTGCTAGCAAAATATATCTGTTTGAAAATAATTTCCTTTTCATCTTAATTTTGTTTTTTAAAATTCTACGTTAAGCCCTATTGAAAATGTTCTTGCTATAGGATATCTTCCATTGTCAATTCCGGACAGAAGTACATTTTGATTAAAAGAACCAATTTCCGGGTCATAACCTGAATAGTTTGTAAACGTAAAAAGGTTTTGTGCTGTTCCGTAAAAACGTAATCTTGAGATCTTGTATTTAGAAATTAGGTCGTAAGGCAGGGAATAACCAAATGTTACGTTTTGAATTCTCAAATAAGAACCGTCTTCAACATATCGTGAAGAAATTAGTAAGTTAGTATTTGATGCATCGGCAATAGGTCGTGGGATATTGCTTGAGGTGTTAGTTTCAGAGTAATAATTCAACGCTTCGACTAATTGATTGTCATATAAAGAGGTGTTTGTTGTACCGGCTCTTCGGGTTAGGTTCATGACATCATTTCCTAAAGATCCCTGAAGGAATACTGAGCAATCAAAGTTTTTGTATTTGAAATTATTGGTAAAACCAAAAGTTAAATCCGGATGCGGATTTCCAATAAAAGTTTTGTCGTTGGCATCAATTTTACCGTCTTCATTAACATCTTTGTATTTTACATCTCCTAAAGCGGTTTCACCGGCTCCTGTACCCACTGGTTGTCCAAACTGGATAGGGGCATTGTCTAATACGGTTTGGTCTTTAAATAATCCTTCGGCAATGTAACCATAAAACATACCGATAGGGCTTCCTACTAAGGTGTTTGTTACCACAACCGGTTGGTATCCGTTAGTGTTCACTTCCTGAGTAAGAATCATTCCGTTAGCAATTTCATCTAAACTGTTTTTATAATGTGACAAAACCAAAGAAGAACTCCAGTTGACATTTCCTGAAGATTTAGTGTCGAATCCTAAAGTGATGTCAATTCCTTTATTAGTCATACTTCCCAGGTTAGAATAAGGAGCAGAAACACCTCCGTATTGTCCTCCGCCACCAGTTAGGTATAATGGTAAAGGTACCTGGAATAAAAAGTCTTTTGATTTTTTATTGTAAACATCAAAGCTGGCAGATAATTTAGAGTCAAACATTGTAAAATCAATACCTAAATTGGTTTGATTTAGTGATTCCCATACTAAGTCAGGATTTGGATAATTAGAAGGCAGAAAACCGCTTCCTAAACCGGAGTTTTGAACACCCAACATGGCTGAATAAGCATTGTTTGGGATTTGTTGATTTCCTGTTTCTCCGTAACCAATTCTGAATTTGATATTGTCTACATATTTTCGGGTGTTTTCCATGAATGATTCGTTGGATAATTTCCAGGAACCTGAAATAGATTTGAAAACCCCTTTTTGATTATCAGTAGTAGGATCAAATTTTGAAGATACGTCTTGTCTTATAGAAGCTGAAACACTGTATTTTTCGTTAAAATCGTAAATGACACGCGCAAAAAGTGATGAAAGCGAACCGCTTCCTTTGTATTGTGAAACAGTATTGTTATCGGCATCAGCCAGATTGATGGTGTGAATGGAGTTTGTTTTAAATCCCTGTGCAGATGCAGTCAAACCTTCCCAATGAGAATCATTAGCTTCCTGACCTAATAAAACGGTGAATTTGTGCTTTCCGATACTTTTATCGTAAGTCAGTAAATTTTTAACATTTATAGAATACCAGTTTTGTCTTCTGACATCCAAATCAGCTAAAATATTTTCCTGAGTTCCCCATTTGTAAGAGGGTCTGAAATCATCATTTTCTGAAAATTCAGTATTTCCTGCAATTTCAAAGCGGTATTTTAATCCTTTAAAAATTTCTGCTTCAGCAAAAATGTTTCCCAGGAAATTTTTACGAATCAGTTTGTTTTCTCTGGTTAAAGCTTCCGCAACAGGATTGTAATAGGTAACACTTTGTTCGGCAGAAGGAGGTCCTGCAAAGCTTCCGTCATTATTTCTTACTGGGATGTCAGGGCTTTGTAATAATGTATTTGAAATTAATCCTGAATAGCTTTGGTTTACTGTAATACTTTCGTTAGTAATACCTGCGGTTATGTTTCCGCCAACTTTAAGCCAGCTTTTAATTTTGGAATCCAAGTTTAATCGGATAGTGTATCTTTTTAATCCTGAATTGATAATAGTTCCTTCGTTATCTAAATAACTTCCTGATAAATAATAACTGGTTCCTTCTTTAGCACCTGAAAAAGATAATTGGTGGCTTTTTACAAGAGCAGTTCTGTAAACTTCATCCTGCCAGTTGGTACCGGACCCCAGTAATTCAGGATGTGAAAATTCCTGACGTGTTTGGAATCCCCATAATTTAGCCAAATTGGTTTTTAATGTAGCGTATTGCGATAAATTTAAAACATCCAGTTTGTTGCTTACAGTGTTAAATGAAAGTGAGGTTTCATAGCTAATTTTGCCTGCACCTTTTTTTCCTGATTTAGTGGTAATAATAATAACACCATTAGCACCTCTTGAACCGTAGATTGCTGTTGCTGAAGCATCTTTTAAAATATCGATAGATTCAATATCGCTTGGGTTTATCATGGATAATGGGCTGACAGCATTATTTCCGTTTCCTCCTGAAGAAGAAAATCCGTCTTTACCTGCCAATGGTTGTCCACTGGTAGATTTTCCTGTTGCATCTCCCGAAACAGGAACACCGTCAATGATATAAAGAGGTTCGTTAGTTCCTGATACAGAAGTGGTTCCGCGTACTCTTATGGAAGCAGCGCCTCCCGGAGCCCCTGAGTTGTTTGTTACACTAACCCCGGCAGCCTTTCCCTGAAGCATTTGATCTACTGAAACTTGCTTTAAATTTGCTATGTCAGATGCCTTAACAGAAGATATTGAGGAATTAATATTGCCTCTTTTTTGTGTACCATAACCAATTACAACTACTTCTTTTAAATCCTCCGAAGAAGATTTTAAAGTAATATTGATTTTGCTTCTTCCTTTTATAGCCGCTTTTTGAGTTTCAAAACCTACGAAGGTAAATTCCAGAGTGCCGTTAGATGGAGCTTTAATCGAAAATTTCCCGTCAAAATCCGTAGTAACAGAATTTTGAGTTCCGGCAACAAAAACATTTACGCCAGGAATAGTTAGTCCATTTTCATCTGACACAATCCCCTCCACATTGGTTTGAGCCGATACAAAATTACTGCTTAGTAATAAAAATAAAATCAGAGGAACAGCTCTGTGATTGACTTTCCAATGGATTAAATTTGACATTAGTTTTTTCATAATAAATGATTGGTTTGTTAAGATTACTAATTCCTGATTTAAAAAAAATCGGGAATCAAATAGGAATTAATTATTTCCGGATAATAATTAACAAATGTATAACAGAACTAATCATCAAATTAATAGTATAATATCAATTAGTGATAATATTTTTACTTTATGTCTTTAAATGTGTTAAAAGTATAATTTAAACCATGTATATTTATATAATGTATATTTATATAGATGATAAATTGTGGTTTAAATAATTGTATGTAAGTACAGAAAAGGCTTCAGGAGGATGGATGATTGGTTTGTGTTTTAAAAATGTCAAAAAAGTATCATTATAAAATGCGTTTTAATCCTGAAAAATCATCCCGGTATTGACTGGGAGTACATTTTTTAATAGACTTAAAACTTCTGTTGAAATTGGCTATATTATTAAAGCCGGATTTGAATGCTATTTCCGAAATGCTTAAATCTTTTTCAGCAAGCCATCTCGCTGCATAGCCAATTCGGATGTCGTTAATGTAGTTGACAAAAGTTTTTCCGGTGCGTTTTTTTATAAATCGGTTAAAAGAAACGGTGGTCATGCTCGCAGCGTTTGAGACTTCTTCCAGAGTTATTTTTTCGGAAAAGTTTTTCTGTACATATTCATAGATTAATTTCATTTTGTCGTAATCTTCAAAGGTGTCGTGATCAACTGTAAAGGTTGATAACAGTCGCTGATTTCTGGAATTAGCCAGATCGTATAATATGGATACAATTTCCAGGAAATAATCCATTCCGTCTAGTTTTGAGATTTTTATGATGCGTGACGAGAGTTCTTCGGCCGTTTTTTTGGAAAATAAAATGCCGTGTATCGATCGGTTGAACATGTCTTTTATAGGAGTCATTATTTTTCTGGATAATAAAGACTCGTGAAATAAATCATTGTGAAACTGAATGGTGATTTCTCTGATTTGTTTGTTCTTGCAATGGTTTAATTCCCAACCATGATATAAGTTAGGGCCAACCAAAACCAGTTCGATTTCGTCGATTTCTTCAATATTGTCTCCTACCACACGTTTTACCCCTTTGCCGTTCAGAATGAAATTGATTTCAAATTCAGGATGATAGTGTACCGGGAAATCAAAACTGTCTTTGACTCTGTCGAAAACTAAAAAACTGTCCCCGGGTGATAAAGGGGGTATTTCTCTGTAGAAATTTTTCAAATTACTCATGATGTTTTTTTGTTTGCAATAATATGATATAAAATTGATAAAATAATATTAATTGAGAAGCTGTTATAGAATTATCTTTGAAAAATAAAATTATCATTCTTTTAAAAATAGCTGATTTAATAAGTAAGAATCATTTTTAGAGATTTATTTTTTTATAAATTTAATAATTTATGTGCTAAATAATTCATTTTTTTAAAATCAATTATTTTGGGTTTTTGAAAGTTGAATGAGCTAAATAACGGATTGTTTAATAACGATCCCTGTTAATTTTAATTATCATGAAAAAAATCATTTTTTCGGTGTTAAGCCTTTGTTTTGTGGGGATATCCTGTTCTACGGGACAAAAAATAATTGATACTAAATTGTCTCTTAGTGATAAAAAATCTACTAAAGAGCTTGTTGTTTTCTATGAAAAATTGACGCATTTAACCGAAAAAGGAATTCTTTTTGGGCATCAGGACGATCTGGCTTATGGTGTAAACTGGAAATGCGAAGCAGGAAGAAGCGATGTAAAAGAGGTTGCCGGAGATTATCCCGCAGTGTATGGATGGGATTTAGGAGGCCTCGAAAATAAATCGGCCAATAATCTTGACGGAATTCCTTTTGACAAAATGAGACAGTACATTAAAGAGGCGCATCAAAGAGGAGGGGTTATAACATTAAGCTGGCACATTAATAATCCGTTGACAGGAAAAGATGCCTGGGATACCACTCCAAAATCATTGGCTTCCGTTTTGCCGAGTGGCGAAAAACATGAAAAGTATAAGGCCTGGCTCGATGAAGGGATACAATTTATTAAGACCCTGAAAGATCGGGATGGAAAACCCATTCCAATGTTATTCCGTCCGTATCATGAACTTACCGGAAATTGGTTTTGGTGGTGCAGAAACAACGGAAGTCCGGAAGAATTTAAAAGCTTATGGAGATTTACTTTGGACTATTTTCAAAAAAAGGGAATTCATAATCTGATTTATGTGTACAATACATCCGATTTTAAAACTAAGGAAGAATTTTTAGAATACTATCCGGGTGCTAATTATGCAGATATCCTGAGTTTTGATAAGTACCAATATACAGATCCGTTGAAAGATAATTCTTTTGTTGAAGATTGCCAAAAACAATTCAAAATCATGAATGAAATAGCGCAAGAACAGCATAAAATGATGGCTTTTGCTGAGACAGGATATGAAGCAATTCCTTTTGATAAATGGTGGACACATACGCTCATGAAAGCGATTGGAAATTATAAGATTTCCTATGTTTTAGTATGGCGGAATCACGGTTGGCAGGAAAAAGAAAAAAAGATGCATTATTATGCGCCATTCAAAGGACAGTTAAGCGAAAAAGACTTTGTTGAGTTTTATAATCTGGAACGGATTTTATTCGAAAAAGATGTTGCAGGAGAAAAACGGTATAAAAAATAATTGATTAAAGTAAAGACAATAAAAATGCAAGATAAAATTAGAATCAAAGAGAAGGTTGGTTATGGACTTGGGGATGCAGCATCATCCATGTTTTGGAAGATTTTCAGTATGTACCTCATGTTTTTTTATACCGACGTTTTCGGTTTGGCTCCTGCAGTAGTGGGGACCATGTTTCTGATTACAAGAATTTGGGATTCTTGTTTTGATCCTTTGGTGGGAATTATTGCCGATCGTACTAAATCGCGTTGGGGAAAATTTCGCCCTTATCTTTTATGGACAGCTATTCCATTTGCTGTAATTGGAGTACTAACTTTTTACACTCCTGATTTTGACGAGAAAGGTAAAATCATCTATGCTTATATTACCTATTCTTTAATGATGATGGTTTACTCGGTAATTAATGTGCCTTATGCTTCTTTGCTGGGAGTGATGTCATCTGACCGAAAAGAAAGAACAACTCTTTCCTCATACCGCATGGTTTTTGCTTTTGGGGGAAGCTTACTGGCACTGTGGCTGATTGAACCTTTGGTGAACTATTTTGGAGGAAATTTGAATTCGAAAGAAGGTTGGTTAGCAACTATAATTGTTTTTGGAATTATTACAACACTTTTCTTCTGGGGATGTTTTTTATTAACTAAAGAAAGAGTACAGCCAATATCAAAAGAAAAAACACACCTAAAAGAAGATCTTAAAGACTTATTAAAAAATAAGCCATGGTGGATACTTTTAGGTGCAGGAATTGGCGCTTTGATATTCAATTCCATTCGTGATGGAGCAGCGGTATATTACTTTAAATATTATGTAAGTGATACTGTAAATTATAGTTTTAACTTCTTCGGAGAAACATTTAATATGACTCATACCTCGCTTTATTTGGTTTTGGGTCAGGCTGCAAACATTATTGGAGTAATCGTAGCAACTCCAATTGCGAATAAAATGGGTAAAAAAAATACCTTTTTGGGAGCAATGTTCTTAGCCGCTGTGTTAAGCGTAATTTTTTACTTTTTTGGGAAAGAAGACGTATTTCTAATTATGACATTCCAAATTTTAATAAGCATTTGTGCTGGAAGTATCTTCCCTCTTATATGGTCAATGTATGCTGATAGTGCTGATTATTCTGAATGGAAACAAGGGCGAAGAGCTACAGGATTAGTGTTTTCGGCTTCTTCAATGTCGCAAAAATTTGGTTGGACAATTGGTGGAGCGGCAACAGGTTGGCTTTTAGGGTATTTTGGTTTTCAGGCTAATGTTTCCCAAACAATTGAAGCACAAAATGGTATCCAACTGATGTTGAGTATTCTTCCTGCAGTAGCAGCAATACTATCGTTACTCTTTATTCTATTCTATCCCCTTAATGAAGAAAAACTTCAAATAATAGAACAAGAACTTGAAAACAAACGAAACTTAAATAAATAATTAGCTGAATTATAATTTTTAAATATGAATACACAAACATTAATAACAGATTTCGAGCAAAGAAAATTTGAAATAGAAAAAGAATTTCAAATTCTGATTGAGCAAAAAAATGAGCCTCAAAACATTGTTGGGAACGGTATTTTTCAACGCTATAAAAACCCTGTTATAACTGCCAAACATGCGCCAATTGAATGGAGATTTGATTTGGATAAAAATACAAATCCTTATTTGTTAGAAAGAATTGGAGTTAATGCTACCTTAAATTCGGGAGCTATAAAATGGAATGGAAAATATGTGGTGGCTGTACGTGTAGAAGGTTACGACAGAAAATCATTTATTGCAATAGCCGAAAGCCCAAATGGTGTAGATAATTTTAAATTTTGGGAAAAACCATGTGTTTTACCTCAAATTGAAGGAAATCCGGATACAAACGTATATGATATGCGTTTGGTTAAACACGAAGACGGCTGGATTTACGGTATTTTTTGTACGGAAAGAAAAGATCCAAATGCTCCTAAAGGAGATACCAGTTCAGCAATTGCCAATGCAGGTATCGTAAGAACCAAAGACCTGGTTAACTGGGAAAGATTACCGGATTTAATTTCCAATACAGGACAACAACGAAATGTAGTTTTTCATCCCGAATTTGTAAATGGTAAATACGCAGTATATACGAGACCACAGGATGGTTTTATTGACATAGGAAATGGTGGCGGTATAGGTTTAGGATACATTGATGATATTACAAACCCTGTAGTTAAAGAAGAAACTATTATTTACGGCAAACAATACCATACGGTGTATGAATTGAAAAATGGTTTAGGTCCGGCGCCTATTAAAACAGCAAAAGGATGGTTGCACCTGGCGCATGGCGTTAGAAATACAGCTGCCGGATTACGCTATACTTTGTACATGTTTATGACTGATTTGAATGATATTTCTAAAGTAATTCACAAACCAGCCGGGCATTTTATGGCTCCTGAAGGAGCTGAAAGATTAGGAGATGTATCCAATGTCTTGTTTTCTAATGGATGGATTGATGATAAAGATGGTACAGTATATATTTATTATGCTTCATCAGATACAAGAATGCATGTTGCCGTTTCCACAGTTGAAAAACTGGTAGATTATGTGATGAATACGCCTGAAGACACTTATACATCAGCCGGATCAGTAAACACAATTATAGAATTAATTAATAAAAATAAAGGACTTAAATAATTGGTTTCAAATAAATTAAATACTTTAAAAACAGAATTGTCGGCAGAACTCCAAAATATTTTAAATTATTGGAGTGAAAATACTATTGATACTCAAAAAGGAGGCTTTATTGGTCAAATTGACAGCAACAATCAAAAGCAACCACTGGCTGAAAAAGGAGTTGTACTTAATGCCCGAATTTTATGGACTTACTCTGCGGCTTATAAACTCAATAAAAATGAGGAAACCCTAAAATGTGCAAAGAGAGCCTTTGATTATATTGTTACTCATTTTTATGATCCCAAATTTGGTGGTGTTTTTTGGAGTCTCCATTTCGATGGAACTCCAAAAAACACCAAAAATCAAATTTATGCTCTGGCCTTTGTAATCTACGGCATGAGTGAATATTATGCGATTTCCAAAGATGAAAAAGCATTGGAAACAGCGATTAGTTTGTATCAAAAAATACAGGAACACAGCTACGATACAATCAACAAAGGCTATTTAGAGGCTTTTACCCACGATTGGAAAAACGTCGATGATTTACGTCTGAGTGACAAAGATGCGAATGAAAAAAAGACCATGAATACGCATTTGCATATTGTGGAGGGCTATGCAAATTTGTATAAAGTCTGGAAAGATCAAACTTTGCTGGCAGTAATCATAGAGTTGTTAGAAACCATCGAAACACATTTTATCAATACTGTAACTGGACATTTACGTTTATTTTTTGATGAAAACTGGAAAGAAAAACCAGATGTGATTTCATATGGTCATGACATTGAAGCTGCCTGGTTATTGCAGCAATGTGCTGAAATTTCAGAAGATCAAAATTTGATCAATCGTTATAAAGAATATGCCTTACAAATGACGGAAGCAACTAAAAAGGGAATTGATAGTGATGGCGGTTTATGGTATGAATATGATCCTGAAACTAAAAAATTAATAGCTGAAAAACACTGGTGGCCACAAGCAGAATTGATGATTGGTTTTTACAATGCCTATGAATTGACTAACAATGAAGACTATTTGAAAATTGTAGACAAAAACTGGGAATTTATAAAAAAATACATTTTAGATTCTAAAAGCGGTGAATGGTTTTGGGGAGTTAATCAGGATTATTCATTAATTCAAAAAGATAAAGCAGGATTTTGGAAATGTCCTTATCATAACGGTCGTGCCTGTATGGAACTTATTACCAGAATAAGGAATATTTGATTTAAAAAATCTAAAAAACAAACTCATGAAAGCAAAATTTTTATTTTTCGTTTTTCTCATTACTTCCGTGATGTTTTCACAAAAAAATCTGATACTCAATGGCGGTTTTGATTTGAATACAGATAATTGGTGGGCAGATAATCTAAAACAGAATACTTTAATTAAAAAAGTGGGTGACGGTTCCTGTATGATTGTGCAATATGTAGGTAAAGAATGGAAAAGTGGCGATCAACGGATAAATATTTCTAAAGGAACTTATGCGATTACTTTTAGCGCTTATGTCAAAGCCGATGCTATTCAGGGAGGAGAAAGTTATGGCGCAGGGATATTTAATGCAGAATTTTTAAATGGGGCTAATAAACAAATTGTTTCCGAAAATATTGCACAAGTCAAAGGAACTGTCGACTGGAAATTATATTCAAAAACGGTTATAGTTCCGGAAGGAGCCAAAACTATTAAAGTTGTTATTGGTTTACAAAATACACCGGGTACTGTTTTTTTTGATGATATTAAAGCTGTTGCAGTGAGTGAAGAGGATTATATAAAAATAATGCAGGCGGAAGCTATGGCAAAAAGAGCCGAAGCTATTGCAAAGGAAGCAATCCCTAAATACTTTGAGAATGGGAATTTTGAGGCTGGCTTAGAGAAATGGAACGGTTCAGGACACGTTTCTACGACGGATAATAAAGAAGGAAATTCGGCAGCTGCAGTAACCTCAAAAATGCTTGAATGGACTGCAATTGATCAAATTGCTGATGTGCCAAACGGAACCAAATCAATTGAAGTTTCTGGCTGGCTCAAAGCCTTAGATATTACACAAGGTAAAGAATCATGGAATAATGGTTTATTCATTATCGAATTTACCAAGGATGGTAAAATAAAAACGATGGAAGGTCAATTGATTGGAAAAGTTACTGGAAATACCGATTGGACGCATTTTAAAAAAAATATCCAAATCCCGGCTGCAACAAAAAAAATTACAATCATTCTGGCACTGAGTGATTGCATCGGAACATTATTAGCTGATGATATACAGGTTCAAATGTTGAGTGAATAATCAATTTATGAAATAAGGAATATTATGAAAAATATACTGTCTTTTGCAATTATTTTGCTTTTTCAAACGAGTTTTGCTCAAGTAGAGAAAAAGAATTTAGACTCTAATAATATAGCTGATTTTGTGATAACTGGTCAAAAAGCCACCGCAGAAACTCTGGCGCTGTTTTATAATCTCAAAAAATTACCCGAAAAAGGATTTGCTATTGGACAACAAAATGCTTTTAGTAATTTCTTTTTTAACATAAAGGGAAAATCAGACATTAAGAAAACAACAGCTTCCGATCCCGCAATTATCGGATTTGATTTTTCCCATATAACGGATGATAAAAATACTGAAAAAGAAGATAATTGGTATTTTCAACAAGAAAAACAAATAATAGCCGATGCTAAAAAAGCCTATGATCAGGGTATGATTGTTACTTTTTCCTGGCATTTCAGAGAACCTTATAAAGGAGTTGATTTTTATTCATCTAACTTGGAAGATAAGGGAAAAAATCGCGTGAAAACCATTTTGCCAGCTGGTGAAAAAAACGAATATTTTAAAAGAAAATTAGATAAAATAGCAGCCATTGTTAAAAATTTAAAAGGAAATGATGGCAAATTAATTCCGGTTATTTTCAGACCTTTTCATGAATTTGACGGCAGCTGGTTTTGGTGGGGAGCAGCTCATTGTTCGCCCGAAGAATACAAAGAACTTTTTGCTTTTACGGTAACCTATCTGAGAGATGTTAAAGAAGTTACCAATTTTTTATATGCGTTTTCTCCTGATAATCAGTTTCATTCTGAAGCCGACTATTTAAAAAGATATCCCGGAGATGCTTATGTGGATGTTTTGGGGATGGACAATTATGGGGATTTTGATAATAAAGGTGAAGAAGGTGCCAGGTTAGCTAACTCAAAATTAAAAATCCTTTCTGATTTAGCGAAACAAAGAAATAAAATAGCCGCCCTGACCGAGACAGGATACCAAATTACATTTACTAAGGATCCTATTGAAGGCTTTTTTTCTAAGTATATGTACAATGCATTGACGGCAAACAACATCGCCATTTCTTATGTCATGTTTTGGGAAAATAGTGAAGACGCTTATTTTGTACCTCAACCTAATATGCCAGATACTGCCGATTTTGTTGAATTTACAAGTAAACCCAAAGCCCTGCTTTCTAATAAACTACCTGATTTATATAAAATCAATTCGACATTGAAATAATATAGGCATTATTTCAGATTTCTTTTATTGATAATTCTATTATAGAATTTATCAATCATTCTGCTATGGATATAATTTCTATTAATCTTTAATTATTTAATTATGTAACTATTTAACAACCAAATATTTATTAACCAAACAAACCATTATGAAAACACTGTATTTTAATGTACTAGTTCTATTTTCTGTTTTATTAGCCAGTTGTTCTTCAAACGAAGACACTGTCTCATCAGAATCAGCAAATCAGAATAATTCTGTCACATCAAAAAGACCCATTACCACAAGTTCTACAGTAGATGCCAATGCTACAGCCGAGACGGTGGCTTTGTTTACCAATTTGAAAACTTTAGGACAAACCCGATTTGCAATTGGTCAGCAGGATGCCTTTAATGGATTTTATGATACCAGTTCAACGGAATCCGATATTAAAAAAACCACGGGCTATGATCCGGCTCTTTTGGGTTCTGATTTTATGTTTATTACCGATAAAAATAATGACGGAACAAGCGGAAACTGGTTTTTCCAACAGGAACAAAAAATTATTTCGGATGTCAAACAGGCTTATGATAAAGGGATGATTAATATGTTTACCTGGCATTTGAGAGAGCCTTATAACGAAAACAGTTTTTATACATCCGACATGACCGCCCAACAACAGGCTACCGCTTTCAAAAGTATTTTACCTGGTGGATCTAATCACAATTGGTACAAATTAAAATTAGACAAAATAGCTTCGGTTGTTTCAAATTTAAGAGGCAGTGATGGTAAGTTAATCCCAATTATTTTTAGACCTTTTCACGAATTTGATGGAAATTGGTTCTGGTGGGGAGCCAGTTTCTGTACTGCTCAGGAATATAAAACGGCTTATCAGTTCACGGTGGATTATTTAAAAAATACTAAAGGAGTACATAATTTATTATATGCATACGCACCTGATAATTCCTATACTACTTCGGCTGGTTATTTGGGGCGTTATCCCGGAGATACTTATGTTGATATTCTGGGAATGGATAATTATGGTGATTTTAACAATCAGGGACAGGCAGGTGCTGATTTAGCAAATGTAAAACTTAAAATGATTTCTGATTTGGCTATTTCGAAATCTAAAATTGCAGCATTGACCGAGACTGGCTATCAAGTTAATAGTTCTAATCCAGCTATTACAGGATGGTTTTCAAATTATTTATACAATGCAGTAACTGCTAATAATGTCAAAATTAGCTTTGTGCTGTTTTGGAATAATTCCGCAAATGGTTATTATGTACCTACACCTGCTGCTTCTAATGCAAGCGATTTTATCAACTTTGTAAATCTTCCTAAATCAACTTTAATAAATACATTGCCTAATATGTATGTTCAACCCTAATTAAAGTTGTGCTGTGCTCTATTCCTTAGTTTATAAATCATTCTTAAAAAACCGACTATGAAAAAATCATTTTTAAAAACAGTATTAATTCTAAACTGTTTATTTACCGTCAGCTGTTTTGCTCAAAAAGAAGATTTTATAACCGTGAGAGGAACTCAGTTTTATAAAGGAACTCAGCCTTATTCTTTCATTGGAGCCAATTATTGGTATGGAAGTTTGTTAGGCTCAAACAAAGTGGGGGATCGTAAACGTCTGTTGAGAGAGCTGGATTTAATGAAAAAAAACGGAATTGATAACTTACGAATTTTAGTAGGTGCTGAAGGTGGAAAGTATGATTATACAGTGCGTCCTGCCCTACAATTTGAACAGGGAAAATACAATTTAGATTTACTTGATGGTCTTGATTTTTTGATTTCAGAAATGGCAAAACGCCAAATGTATGCTGTTTTGTATTTGACAAATAACTGGGAATGGTCCGGAGGAATGTCTCAATATTTAGAATGGAATGGGTATGGAACAATACCCATTCCTAATATTTCTCCTAACACCTGGCCACAATTTATGAGTTATACGAAGAAATTTCATAGTTGTGAAGCATGTATGGAAGCTTTAAACAATCATGTGAAGTTTGTTTTAGGCAGAACAAATTCGTATTCGAAACAAAAATATACCGAAGACCCAACCATTATGGCCTGGCAGCTAGGTAATGAACCGCGTACTTTTACTCCTGAAAATGAAGAGAAATTCACGATTTGGTTAAATAACATTGTTAACTTAATCGATAGTTTAGATAAGAATCACTTGATTTCTACCGGTTCAGAAGGATTAAATAGTTCTAATGACAGTATGGAAATATTTGAACGTACCCATCAAAATCCAAATATCGATTATTTGACCATGCATATCTGGCCTAAAAACTGGGGATGGTTTAAAGCAGAAGACGCGAAAAATACCATCGAATCCACTTTGAAAAAAGCAGAAGTATATATTGAAAAACATATTACAGTGGCTAAAAAATTAAATCGTCCTATTATTATTGAAGAATTTGGTTTGCCACGTGAAAATGAAAGTTTATTGGATTCTTCATCAGTAATTTACAGGGATCTTTTTTATAACTATATTTTTCAAAGAGTATTAAAAAGTCACAAGAATAAGGAACCACTCCAGGCTGCTAATTTTTGGGGATTTGGTGGTGAAGGAAGAGCAACAAATGATGTCGGAAAATGGAATCCAGGCGACCCATTGACTACCGATCCACCGCAAGAACCACAAGGATTGAATTCGGTTTTTTCATCCGATAAATCGACTTTGAAACTAATCAAAAAGTACAATCGAAAATTGAAATGAAAATAGTAATTAGCTGTCCTAAATGGGCAGCTTTTTTTGTTTTAAAAAAAATAACCTGTTGGGTGAAATTATCAAAAACGTCAGTTCGAGTGTTTTTTGCGTAATGAAATGAAGCAAAAAAATATCGAGAACCGTTTTTGATTTTAATTTTTTCTAGTTCTCAGTTATCACCCGAACTGACGAAAATAGTCATCAAAAAACAATTTCACCCAACGGATTATTCTAAATGTAACTCTTCTAAACCATATACAAAAAAACACCGCTTACATTTGTAAACGGTGTTTTAAATATTTATTGGTTATGAATAGGTTTTTTAAATTATTTAATTTCAAAACTGCTTTCTAATCCTTTTTCGGAACTTCCTCCAACCATGATTTTAAAAGCTCCGGGTTCTACTAGATAATTTCCTTCATTATCATAAAACCCCAGTTCTTTTTCGGTTAAAGTGAAAGTAACTGTTTTTGTTTCTCCTTTCTTTAAGTCAACTAATTCAAAGCCTTTCAGCTCTTTTACAGGTCTGGCTAAACTGGCTACCTCATCATGAAGATACAATTGCACTACCTCTTTTCCATTATAATTTCCGGAATTAGTTACGTCTACAGAAACTACAACCGACTCTTCTTTTGCGAAAACAGCTTTGTTTATTTTAAGGTTTTTATAATCGAAAGTTGTATAACTTAATCCAAAACCAAAAGGAAATAAAGGTGTTTTTTCTACATCAGTATAATGCGACCAAAACACATTTTTATCACTGTTTATTGGTCTTCCTGTATTATAATTGTTATAATAAATCGGCACCTGACCTACATTTCTTGGGAAAGACATTGGCAATTTACCACTTGGATTATAATCTCCATACAGTACTTGCGCTACAGCATTTCCGGTCTGAGTTCCTAAATGCCAGGCTTCAACAATAGCAGGGACATGCTCTGTTGCCCATGGTAAAGCTAATGGTCTTCCGTTGTTTAAAACCAAAACAATATTTGAATTCACTTTGTAAATTTCTTCCAGTAATTCCTGTTGTACACCCGGCAAATCCAGATTAGTTCTGCTTCGTCCTTCACCAGATTGAAAACCGTGTTCTCCTAAAACCATTACTACAACATCAGCGTTGGTAGCTGCCTTTTTGGCTTTTTCAAATCCGCTTTTATCAGTGGTGTTAAATACTAATTCAGCTGTAAAACTGGTATTTCCAACTGTTAAATCAGCTCCTTTCTCGAAAATCAACTTATTACCTTTGTATTGTCGCATACCCTCTAGAACTGAAACCGCAGTGTTATCATCTGAAGCAATTCTCCAACTTCCCAATGGGCTGTTTTTATCATTTGCCAGCGCTCCTATCAACACTATCTTTTGACCTGATTTTTTTAACGGTAGTAGATCCTTTTTATTTTTCAACAATACGATAGATTTTTTGGCCATATCTAAAACAGCCTCATTATTAGCTTTGCTTCCAATAACTTCTTTCTCTCTTTTTTCGTCACAATATTTATATGGGTTATCAAATAAACCTAATTCAAATTTTACTCTGAGAATTCTACTTACAGCGTCATCAATTAATGACTCTTTTACTTTACCATCTTTAACTAATTTTGCCAACTCAGCTACATACAAATGCGATTCCATATCCATATCTGAACCAGCATTTACAGCCTTTTCTGTTGCTTCTGCTCCATCTTTTGCAAAACCATGAGTAATCATTTCCCTAACTGAAGCCCAATCAGAAACTACAAAACCATCAAATTTCCATTTGCCTTTCAAAATATCTCTTTGTAAAAAGGCATTTCCTGTTGCCGGAACACCATTGAGAATATTAAAGGAATTCATAAATGTGCGAACTCCCGCAGTACTGGCTGCTTTGAAAGGAGGCAAAACAGTATTATATAATTTCGAGTTGCTCATGTCCACCGTATTATAATCTCTCCCTGATTCGGCAAAACCATAGGCAGCGAAATGTTTGGCGCAGGCTGCAATTGTATTTGTTTTAGCCAAATCAGATTTATTGTCACCCTGAAAACCGGTGATTCGAGCAATTGCAATTTTGCTTCCCAAATAAGGATCTTCTCCGGCTCCTTCCATTACACGTCCCCAACGGGCATCATTGGAAATATCAACATTAGGCCCAAAAGTCCAGTTGATTCCGGAGGCAGAAGCTTCATCTGCAGCCACCTGAGCTGATTTTTTAATGGCTTCCAAATCCCAACTGGCAGCTTCGGCAAGAGGAATGGGACTCAATGTTTTATAACCATGAATGACATCAAAACCTATAATTAAAGGAATACCTAATCGGGTTTCTTCAACGGCTATTTTTTGAACCGCTTTTACCTCTTTCGCTCCACGAACAGATAGCATAGAACCTACCCAGCCGTTACGCAAATGCTGGTATTTTAACTCCGCATTTCCTCCTTTGGGTGCAGGACCGGTTACTTCCCAAAAGCCATTGTATTGGTTCATTTGCCCCACTTTTTCTTCTATGGTCATTTGTTTAAGAAGTAAATTGACACGTTCTTCAATGGATTTAGTTTTGTCTAAATAGTCCTTTTTTTGTGCGTTCATAATATTGTTAGTAAAGATTAGGGTAATAAAAGCTGTGAGGAAGAATGGTTTATTTTTCATAGTCTAAATTTTATTCACTTATAAATGAAGAAGCAGGTAAATTGGCCTCATTAAACAAATCTGATTGCGCCGTGTTTCTCCATGAAAAACGAGCCTTAACAGGTCTTTTCACCTTATCAGATGTTAGCATAACAGTATTGTTTTTAATAACAGCTACAGCTTCATAGAAAACATTATCGGAGCCTGCAATTTCAAATTGAGTTGATTTTTTACCTGAAAAATGCAAACCATTTGCATAATCAAACATCACTTTTATCTGATTTTTGTCAATCTCCATATTTTTAAACAATGGACCATTTACAAGAGTATTGTTGGTTTTATAAGTGTTTGCCAATGCTAAATTGGCTAATCGGATTCCAACTGTTTTTTTATCTTTCGGATGAATATCGTCAATGGTTGAAATATCGGTTGTAACTGTCATTCCGGTATTAGGAACTTCTTGTAGCACTCTTCTTTGTGCATCTCTGATAATGACTCCACTAAAATTATCTTCACCATATTGATAAGGCGCAATCTGAACAAAATAAAAAGGGAATTCATTTTTCCATAATGTTCTCCAGGAAGCGATTAATGCCGAAAGTGTTTTGTTATAACTGGTTGATCCCACATTTGATTCGCCCTGATACCAAATTGCTCCAGCAATTTTAAATCCTGCCAACGGATAAATCATAGCATTAAAAGCACGTCCCGGCTGATTAGGTCCATAAGATTGTTCTTTTAATTTCTTAGCGCTAGCTGATAAAACAGAATCTTGTGTAACAACTCCTTCCGGTATCCAAATTTCTGCAGCTGTTCCGCCCCAATTTGATGAAATTAGACCTATGGGAACATTTTTTAAATCTTCCTGCAAACGCTGGGCAAAAAAATAAGCTACCGCACTAAAATTCTTCATACTCTCAGGAGTACATTCTTCCCAATTCCCGGAAAGATTATTTTGTGGTGCTGTCGCAGTTAATTTGGGAACTTTAAAGAAACGAATACTTGAATTTATTGCTTTTTTTACTTCATCATCTCCGTTTTTAATTCCCCAACTCGCTGACATTTCCATATTGGATTGTCCTGAACAAAGCCAAACTTCACCAATAAGAATGTTTTTCAGTACAATCTCATTATAGCCTTTTATGTTAATGGTATAGGGTCCACCTTCTTTGGGGGTTGGAATCACTATTTCCCACATGGCCTGATTATTGGCTTTAATTTTATATTTTTCATTATTCCAACCTGGACTGATAACTACCTCTTCCTGAGGATTAGCCCAGCCCCAAATTTTAACTTCTGTATTGCGTTGTAAAACCATATTGTCTGAAAAGACATTGGGCAATGTAATATTAGCAATTGCTGTATTCGAAAAAATCAGAAAAAGAATGAATGTGATTAGATTATTTTTCATTTAATAATTTTTTAAAAACAGGAAATAATTGATTAGCCATCACTTTATCATCATTAATATCAGGATGATAGCCACAGCCTTTAGGACTCATGGGGTGAAATTCAAACAAAGAAATGGGTTTATGTTCTTTATCATTTTCAAAAGCCTGAATTACTTTGTTTAAACAGCGTAGTAGAACTATGTTTTTTTCACCGGAAACCATTGGGCTGTTTAATAATATAATCCTTGTTTTTGGAGCATGTTTATAAACAGTTTTTATGAAGTTAATGTAATTTGAAATGTATTTTTCTTCATTAAAGGCTAGTCTGTTTTTAATACCATCACCATTCGAAAGGTCATTGGTACCTAAACAAATACTAATAATATCAGGCTGAAAATCAAAATTGTAGGTTTTAAAACTGTCTTTGTTTAAATATAGATTTTCATAAACATCAGGCATAATTGCTTCATTTTGGTGTTCATCGTTCCAATTGCGATACATTCCAATTCCTGATACGGAACTCAAAACAAAATCAGTATTTAATTTTCTCGATAATATAGAAGCATAAGAATAATAAGCATTATGCTGATCAAACCATTGTCCTTCTCCACATGCAGTAGCTGAAGTATCATTTCCAAAACCACAAGTAATAGAATCCCCAATAAATTCAATTTTTTTCTTTTTCTTAATTATTGATGGAATAACTTTCGCTGTAGTTCCGGAAAACAAAACTGCTCCATTTGCCGCTTCAGTAGCTTTGTATATGGTAAGATGATGTTGTTTATTCTTATTCAGAATTGGAATATTGTAATTTTTTAACTCTCCTTGTTCTACTTTTAACCTTCCAATATATTTACCATCCAATTCCAATGAAATATAATTTGGATGTTCATAAGTGTCCATGCTTTGTAATGCTACTTTGCAAGAATTGCCCGTAAAGGCAAAAGAAACAGATGAAGCAGAACCAATTAAAAATACTTTTTCGTCTTTAAATTTTTCTATTCTTCCGGCATAATGATAAAGCTCTTTATTTTTCTGAGCAAATGAAATAAATGCAATAAAGAAGATGAAAATGGAATAGTTTTTTTTAAATGTCATATTTTGAAAAATTAATAATTTCAAAAATATATTAATTTAATATATAGTAATGATAGTAAAATTTCAAATGAACATAATAAATAATCATAAAGAATTTGATATGCTAATAGAAATGACACATAAAGTTAAACTTCATTTTTAATTATAGAAAATGAATGTTTTCGAACCAATTCCCGTAATGAGGTAATTGACATCATGTCCAGTATTTGCGGGATTTTGAAAAGTATATAAACAAAAAAAGCCACTCAATTTCTTGAATGGCTTTCTAAAAAAGCTCCCCCTCTTGGGCTCGAACCAAGGACCCTCTGATTAACAGTCAGATGCTCTAACCAACTGAGCTAAGGAGGAAACTGTATATTTAATATGCGTAAGGAACGTTTTTGGTAGCTATTTTTAAGCTGTGTTAGCTTGTTCTTAGCGGTTGCAAATATAAGACGTTTTTTGAACATGGCAAACAAAAAATCAAAAAAAATCGATTTTTTTTACCTACCTACAATGGCTTTGTAAATATCGTTTCCGTTAGCAAATAACAACAGCGTGATAAGTAATACAAAACCAACCATTTGGGCATTTTCAAGGAATTTATCACTCGGTTTTTTACCGGAAACAATTTCGTATAATAAAAACATCACATGTCCTCCATCTAAAGCCGGAATAGGCAATAAGTTCATTACCCCAAGCATAATGGATAACAAAGCGGTGATGTTCCAAAACACTTCCCAGCTCCATGTATTTGGAAAAATATTATAAATAGCAGCAAATCCACCTACTTGCTTGTAAGCTCCGGTGCTTGGGCTAAAAATCATTTTTAATTGTTTTCCGTAACCAATCAATTGGTTTTTCCCTTTTTCAATTCCCACTGGAATAGATTCCAGGAAGCCAAAATCCTGTGTACTTACTTTATAATACCCTAATTTTTCCAAAGAATCCATTCCTAAACCACCTAACTGCACTCCTAATTTCCCTTCTTTGTTCACACTAAGTTGAATTGGAGTTTCTTTTTGGTCACGTAAAACCACAGCCGAAATAGTTTTTCCTTTATTACTATCCAAAATAGTTTTGGCTTCGTCAAAATATTTCGTTTTCTGACCGTTTAATGAAAGAACAATATCCTTTGTCTGTAAATTTTTGTTAGCAGATTCATCGCTTACAGCTCCAATTACAAAAGGCATACGGATAGATACTACCGGACTTTTTTCAAATTTAGTAAGCTGATCAATAAAGTCGGTTGGCATTTTAATTGTTTGCTGAACACCCTTTCTTTCAATCAGCACCTCTTTCCCCATTACAATTTTCATATTGATGTCGTTGTCAAATTTGGCAATTTGAGCTCCGTCAACCGCCAAAATTTTATCTCCTGTTTGGAATCCCGCTTTAATCATTGCCGGATTTTCAATTAAAAGTCCGTCTTTCAAATCAGCATTTGCGATATAAGTTTCGCCAAAGGCAAAAGCCATTCCGATGTAAATAATGAAAGCTAAAATAAAGTTTACCGTAACTCCTCCCAACATAATAATCAAACGCTGCCAAGCCGGTTTAGAGCGAAATTCCCAAGGTTGTGGAGGCAAAGCCATTTGCTCTTTGTCCATGCTTTCGTCAATCATTCCGGAAATTTTTACATAACCGCCCAGTGGCAACCACCCTATTCCGTAAACCGTTTCACCGATTTTCTTTTTGAAAAGTGAAAATTTCACATCAAAAAACAAATAGAATTTTTCAACTCTGGTTTTGAATAATTTGGCAGGAATAAAATGCCCTAATTCGTGAAGAATAATCAGTAATGATAAGCTCAATAAAAATTGAGAAAGCTTGATAATTATTTCCATTTTTTAATTTCAGTTCTTTATATAATTCGGCTAAAGTAACATTTTCTATTCTAGTTGCAAAGATTTACCTTAAACGGGGGTAATAAATGTTTGTTAATAATTTTCATTTTGCGCTTTGAAGCGTAACTTTACGTTTCTAAAAAAAACAAATCCTATGGCTTCTTTGTTATTTTCAGCTTTACAAATAAAAGACATTCGTTTTAAAAACCGAATCGCGATTTCGCCCATGTGCCAATATTCATCTGTTGATGGATTTGCTAACGATTGGCATTTGGTACATTTAGGCAGCCGAGCCAGCGGCGGAGCGGGGTTAGTTATTCAGGAAGCAACGGCTGTTGCTCCCGAAGGACAAATTTCTCCGGAAGATTTAGGAATTTGGAAAGACGAGCATATCGAAAAAATGAAAGCAATTACGGCTTTTATCAAAAGTCAAAATGCGGTTCCGGGAATTCAATTGGCGCATGCCGGTCGAAAAGCCAGTGTTACTTCGCCCTGGAAAGGCAATAAAAAATTAGATATTTCCAATGGAGGATGGCAAACGGTGGCACCGTCAGCAATTGGTTATCATGATGAAGAAACGCCACAAGCTTTAGACAAAAACGGAATCCAAAAAATAATCGCCGACTTTAAAGCAGCAACCAAAAGAGCTGTTCAGGCAGGATATGAAGTTTTGGAAATTCATGCGGCTCATGGCTATTTGAATCATCAGTTTTTGTCGCCTTTATCAAATAAAAGAACCGACGAATATGGCGGAAGTTTTGAAAACCGTATCCGTTTTACAATGGAAGTTCTCGAAGCGGTTCAAACCGAATGGCCGTCGAATTTGCCGTTATTCGTTAGAATTTCTGCAACAGACTGGGCGGATGGCGGATGGGATGTTGAAGAATCGATAGCGCTGTCGAAAATATTAAAAGAAAAAGGTGTCGATTTAATTGATGTTTCTTCGGGCGGTTTGGTTTCCTACCAAAAAATTGCCTTAGAACCGGGATACCAAGTACCTTTTGCCGAAAAAATTAAAAAAGAAACCGGAATTTTAACCGGAGCTGTGGGATTAATCACCGGAGCACATCAGGCGGAAGCAATTTTGCAAAGCGGAAAAGCTGATTTGGTTTTATTTGCCAGAGAATCGTTGCGCAATCCTAATTTGGGATTGGATTTTGCGAGAGCATTAGGAGATGATGTGGCTTGGCCTCCACAATACGAAAGAGCAAAAAAGGTTTAACCGCAAAGGGAACAAAGTCCTTCGACAAGCTCAGGATGACACGCAAAATTCACTAAGATTTTAAAAAAACAATTTGGGCATTCGTGGCTAAAAAATCTGTGGCAATCTGTTGCATCCGTAGTATCTGTGTGCCAATTATAAGAAGAGAATTGTCAAAAAATAAAAATATGAAAAAAATAAAAGCAGCCTTACTTTCTTACGGGATGTCGGGGAAAGTGTTTCAGGCACCTTTTTTAGAATTGCATCCGGGATTTGAGTTATTAGGTTCCTGGGAACGAAGTAAAAAACTCATTCAGGAAGATTATCCGCATGTACAAAGTTATGCCACTATCGAAGAGGTTTTGGCTTCGGATGCCGACTTAATTGTAGTAAACACACCCATCGACACGCATTTTGAATATGCTAAAAGAGTTTTGGAAGCCGGAAAGCATGCCATTGTGGAGAAAGCTTTTACCACCACAGCTGCCGAAGCCGAAGAATTAGCTACATTGGCAAAAGCTAAAAATTTAAAATTAGCCGTTTTCCAAAACAGAAGATGGGACAGTGATTTAAAAACAGTACGCCAGGTTTTAAATGACGGAGTTTTGGGCGAAATTGTCGAAGCCGAATTCCATTTTGACCGGTACAATCCGCTGTTAAGTCCAAAAGCGCACAAGGAAACAGTCAATGCCGGTTCGGGAGTTTTAAAAGATTTAGGGCCTCATATTATCGACCAGGCTTTGTATTTGTTTGGTTTACCAAAGTCGGTTTTTGCTGATATTCGCACTACCAGAACAAATTCGGTGGTGGATGACTGGATTGATATTTCATTATTTTATCCTGATTTAAGAGTGCGATTGAAAGCCGGTTTTTTTGTCCGAGAACCTAATCCGGCTTATGTGATTCATGGCAAAAAAGGTTCGTTTTTAAAACATCGCGGCGATGTTCAGGAAGACGATTTGAAACTAATGAAAAAGCCTAATTTGACTGATTGGGGAACAGAACCACTAGACAAAGAAGGTTTTTTACATACGGAAATCGATGGCAAAATTATGCATGGCAAAATTCCGACTCTTCAGGGGAATTATTATGACTTTTTTGATAGAGTTTATAATGCTATTGCAAATGATACTGTTGAGCCGGTTACTGCTCAGGACGGATTCAATGTGATGCGAATTATTGAAGCTGCCATCCAGAGTAATACCGAAAAAAGAGTAGTTGATTTGTAGTTTTTTCATAAATAGCGACTTTACTTTAGCTGCTAAAAAATCACCGCAAATTGCGCCAATTTACACAAATCAATTTGTGAAAATTGGTGCAATTTGCGGTTTTTGTTTTAATTAAATCTGTGCTAATCTGCTAAAATCCGTTTTATCTGCGTTCCATCTAAGCATAAACTTATAAACGATAACGATGTATTGCGACTTGTTATACGTTAATTAACAAAGTGCCAAAATTGCTTTTTGTATTTTTGCAGCTTCATTCACTAAAAAACAGAAAGCCTTTGTTACGATTAAATTTTATAGGAAGCTTTAGGGCGCAGGGAAAGATTAAAAAAAGTTTTAGAAATGCCAAACAATCGTATCTGAACAGAGTGCGTATTGCAGTTTCCTCTTTTTATTTCGGAATGGGATTGTGTTTTGCAACCTGGGCGAGTAGAATTCCGGATATTCGGGTGGCACTTGATCTTAGCGATGCCGATTTGGGTTCTATTTTGTTTGCCCTGCCGGTAGGACAATTGACAATGATGGCTTTCTCCGGAAAATTAGTTACCCGTTTCGGAAGTCATCGATTGGTAGTTTTGTCATTAGGTATGTATGCTTTTTGTATGACCAATTTAGGTTTAGCCACTAATGCCTGGCAGCTGGCTTTGGGACTCTATTTGTTTGGAATGTTTGGAAATATGAACAACATTGCCGTAAATACACAAGGAGTTTATACCGAACAACTTTTTAACCGAACAATCATGGCTTCATTTCACGGCGTGTGGAGTTTTGCCGGTTTTACAGGAGCTTTGGCAGGATTAGGAATGATGGCATTAGACTTAACGCCGCACCATCATTTTATCATTGTAGGTATCATGACCTGGATTTTGATTGCACTCAATTATAAATTTTTGGTAAAAGCCAAAGAAAAAAGAAAATCCGCCGAAAAGAAAAAGCTGTTTTCAAAACCGGATACGGCTTTAATCTGGTTGGGAATTATTGGTTTTGGGTCGATGGCCAGCGAAGGAATCATGTTTGACTGGAGTGGAATTTACTTTAAAGATATTGTTCAGGCGCCTGGTCCGTTGATTATTTTAGGTTATACTTCGTTTATGATTATGATGGCTACCGGACGTTTTCTGGGCGATGGAATGATTAATAAATTTGGCCGAAAAAGTGTCATCCAAACCGGAGGAATACTGATTTCAACCGGACTTTTTACAGCGGTATTTTTACCTTTTTTAGTTCCGTCCACAATCGGATTTATGCTGGTAGGATTAGGTGTTTCGACTATTGTTCCAACCTTATACAGCATTGCCGGAAAACACCCCACGATTCCTCCCGGTGAAGCTTTAACGGCAGTTTCCAGTGTAAGTTTCCTTGGATTTTTAATGGGGCCACCTGTTATTGGCTACATAGCCGAATTGTTTGGGTTGCGATTTTCTTTTGCCTTTATTGGAATCTTCGGAATTATTATTGCTTTTTTAGTACCAAGAATTAAGGTGATTCAGTAGCATTCTAATTCGATTTTTAAAAACTATAAAACCTTAGCTATGATTATAAAAAATACTAATCGCAGCTAAGGTTTTTTTATTTGAAAAAATCTTTTAAAAAATATTTGTTTAAATAATTTTTTTCTTACTTTTAATTCGTCAAAAGTGATAAGCTATTTATAAATAGCTTAATACCACCACTTTTTGATTTTGTAAATTTTTCCAAAACAAGTTTGCCTGCGATTATTGAAATTTTCCTGGAAAAAGGAACAATTACTAAATCGGTAATTCCAGTTTTCAGTTTGTATTGCTACCTGATTTTCTTTTTTAAAAAGAAAACCTCAGGGTTAATTCTATTGGTTTATGAGGCGTTTACTTGTTTTATTTTTTGGCGTTGGAGCAGTTTGTGCAACATTCGCACAGGAACAATCCCGCATTTCGGCTAAAGTTTTGGATGCTAAAACACTCCAACCGATCGTGGCTGTGGTGGTTTCGATACAAAACACCAATTTTACCCAACTCAGCAACGCTGAAGGAGTCGTTATTTTTAAAGCGATTCCCGCAGCCGACTATTTAGTGCTTTTTCACAGTCAGGGATATAAAGACGCCCTGTTTACGGTTTCAACTCAAAATACTTTAGCGGTAGACTTAGGAACAGTCTTGTTAGAATTGGATCAAATTACCGATCAGCAGGCTGCAATTGTCCAGATTTTTGATGAAGATTTAGCCGATGATAACAGCAGTTCCGAAAGTACTTCGGGATTGTTGCAGTCTTCGAAAGACGCTTTTCAACAGGCGGCAGCTTTCAATTGGGGACAGGCGCGTTTTAGAATTCGGGGATTGGACAGCGAAAATGCCACTACAATGCTAAACGGAATTGCAATGAACAAAATTTATGACGGACGACCGAATTGGAACAATTGGGGCGGACTCAACGATGTAACCCGAAATCAGGAACTTTCTATTGGCACTACTCCTTCCGATTATACTTTTGGAGGAATTTTGGGTGCTCAGCAAATCAATACCAGAGCTTCGGTTTATCGCGCCGGCAGTCGCATTACTTTTTCGGGAACCAATACTAATTATCGTTGGCGGGCTATGGCCACGTATGCTTCCGGGATGGAAAAATCGGGATGGGCTTATGTAGTTTCTGCCGGAAAACGTTATGCACAGGAAGGCCATTTTGAAGGTACAAATTATAATGCTAATTCGCTATTTATTAGTATCGAAAAGAAATTGGAGGACAAACATTCTCTGAATTTCACCGGAATTTACACTTCTAACGAAAGAGGTAAAAATTCGCCCAATACCGCCGAAGTTACACAATTAACCAACGAAACCTACAATTCCTATTGGGGCTATCAAAATGGTAAAATCCGAAATTCGAGAGTAAAAACAATCGAAGAACCTATGGTGATACTGAATCATTATTTCAAAATTAATGATCATACAAATTTGAATTCCGCGGTGCTGTATCAATTTGGAAAAATAGCCAATAGCAACATCGATTATCAAAATGCCAACAGCCCGGATCCAACGTATTATCGAAAAATGCCGAGTTATTACAGTTCGATGTATGCTCCGGATAACGGCGAATTCTCCGGTGATTTTATTCCGGATTATGAAAATGCCGAGAAAAGCCGATTAACATTTTTAGCCAATCCGCAAATAGATTGGGAAACCATGTATCGGGCGAATCAAAACCCTGTGACAGATGCCAATTCCAATATCATTGGTTACGAACCCGCCCAAAGTCATTATGCGTTATATGAAGACCGAAATGACGATAAAACGCTGGCAGTAAATTCGAATTTCAACTCCCAACTCAGCGAAAATCTGATAGTCAATGCCGGAATTTCGTTTCGGGATTTGCATTCGCACAATTACCAAAAATTAACCGATTTGTTGGGCGGAGTTTCTTTTCTGGACATTGACGGATTTTATAGCGGAACTCAGGCGCAATCAGATTTGAATCATCCAAATCGAATGGTAAAAGTTGGGGATACTTACGGCTATAATTACCAATCTTTGGCAGCGGTTATAGATGCTTTCACGCAATTTAAATTTTCGTATCACAAAATTGATTTTTATCTGGCGCAAACTTTTTCGAAAACCCAATATCAAAGAGAAGGTTTGTACAAAAACGGAATTTACCCGACAATTTCTTTTGGCAAAAGCCAAAAATTAAATTTTGAAAATTTTGGTTTTAAAGGCGGTATGCTTTTTAAAATTTCGGGCAAACAATCGCTCCAATTTAATACCTCTCATTTGACCAAAGCGCCCAATTTAAGAAATAGTTTTTCGAATGCAAGATTGAATAATACTATCGTTGACGGTTTAGAAAATGAAACACTCAACAGTCTGGATGCGACTTATATTTTTAGAACTCCTAAAATCAAAACCCGATTGACGGCTTATTTTTCGAATATAAAAAATGCAACTAAAATCAGCTTTTTTTATGCCGAAGGAATATTTGATAACGAAGCCGGATATACGAACACCAATGCTTTTGTGAGTCAGACGCTGACGCATTTAGACCGAAAAAATATCGGAGCCGAATTTAGTTTGGAATACCAAATGACTCCTACTTTCAAAACCACTTTTTCGGCTGCTTATGGCAAATATACCTTTGACAGCAATCCAAATGTAAGTATTAATAACGATGCTGTAGCAACGGCCGAAAACAGCAATCCTTCCTTTGATTTCGGAACAGCATTTTTAAAAAATTACAAGCAGGCTGGAATGCCGCAGCAGGCGTATTCTCTGGGTTTGGAATATCGGGATCCTAAATATTGGTGGATTGGGACTAATGTTAATTTTTTAGCAGAAAATTATATTGATGTTTCACCTATTTCCCGAACGAATCGTTTTTATATTAATCCGGCTAGTGGTTTCCCTTTTCCCGAAGCAACTGAGGAAAGAGCTGCTGAATTGTTGCAACAGGAAAAACTGGATTCGGCTTTTTTAGTCAATTTGTTAGGCGGAAAATCCTGGCGCACTAAAAAAATGAATGTTGGATTATTTGCCAGCATCAATAATCTGTTGGACACAAAATATAAAACCGGCGGCTATGAACAGGCACGAAATGCTAATTTCAGACAACTCAACCAAGATGTTTCCAGTGGGACGCCTTCTTTTGGAAACAAATATTATTACGGTTACGGCCGGACTTACTTTATAAATCTCAATTTCAGTTTTTAATTTAAAAATCCAACTGTTATGAAAAATTATACTTTTCCATTGTTTTTATTATTATTGGTTTTGGGAGGCTGTACCAATGATGCGACAGAAATTCCAAAATTAAGTTGTAACCAACCCGACTTTCCGGTCAACAAAATGGTAGAAAATATTCAGCAAACCGCGGCAGAAATTGTGGCTCAATATCCGTATGACGATGTCATTGAAGCTTATGTGGTTTCGAGTGATGAAAACGGGAATTTTTTCAAAACAATTTCGTTACAAACTTTAGCGACAGAAACCACTCCGGCGGTTGGTTGTAGTGTGCCGGTAGATGCAACGAATCTTTATGTTGATTATCGGATTGGGAATAAAGTTTATATCAAATTGAAAAATCAATACACGGATTTGTATTACGGAAGCTTGCGAATTGGCAGTTTATACGTCAATACTTACAATCAGGGCGGTGTTGGAAGGCTTTCGCAAAATGATTATAAAAAAGTATTAAACGCTTCCTGTACCAATGTAAAAGAAGAACAATTAGTTCGTGCTATTGATTTGGGCGAAATCAATGATTCTCATTTGAATACACTTATTGAATTGAGTGATGTGCAGTTTACGGAAGCCGCTATTGGTCGCCATTATTATGAAGAAACGAATGATGTAGGCGGAGCGACCAATTGGAATTTGGTTGACAAAAAAGGAAATCAACTGATTTTCAGAACGAGCACTTATGCTGATTTTTCAAAAAATATTGTTCCGGAAGGAAGTGGAAAAGTACGGGGCGTTTTAACCAAATATGCTTCCGATTATCAGTTAATTGCCCGAAAAGAAAGTGATGTTCAACTCTCTGAAACCCGAAACATTCCTTTTTTTGTCGAAGATTTTCAATCCGTTTCGGATGGAACTAATTTGAGTTTGCCGGGTTGGAGTAATATTATAGAAGCCGGAGCTATCGTGTGGAAAGGCGGAATCACTTCCACTAATGGTTACGCTGAATTTGCGATTACAGGAACAAAAGTAGCATCGAATATTGTTTGGTTGATTTCGCCAAAAATTGATATGGATACGCATACTAATGAAAGGCTTTCTTTCAGAACCGCGCAGCATCATCTCGATGTAGATTCGCCTTTAAACACCCTTAAAGTATATGTTTCGACCAATTTTGACGGTGCAAATATTAAAACAGCGACCTGGATTCCAATTTCGGCACGAATCCCAACTCAAACAACACCCTGGCACGAATTTATCGGTTCAGGAACAATTGATTTATCTGGCTATTCCGGAAAAATTAATATTGCTTTCAAATACATCGGTTCCGGAAAAAATTTGACCTTAGACGGTGCTTTTCAATTGGATGATGTACAAATTTATGGAGATTAGTTGAGCTTGTATTTTTTTTCCAGATAAGGTGTTAATTTTTCATAAGGGATAATTGCCCAATCCATTAGATTACAATCTTTAGAATAGGATAAGCAAAATAAAAATCCTTTTTTGGTAAGGGCAAAATTAGGTATGGCCCAGCTGGTAACTTCGTTGAGTTTGCAATCAGTGCTTTGCATTTGTTGCGGATAAAGTTCGCTTAAAATAGAGAATAATTTTGGAGCAAAGATGGCTTTACGGTATTCATAAGTTTGTGTAATTTCATTTGCAGCTGGTTTTGGATTTTGGGGATCGAACCAAATCAAACTTTCCAAATCTACTGATTGTCCTGTTTGCATATCTAAGGTAAAAAACTGTTGTGTTTTAACTTCTGGCTGGTTTTTAAAAGACATAGAAGTTATTATTTTAAAACTAATAATGCCTTCATTGAGATAAAGCAGTTCAGCCTGAATATTCAGATTGCTTCTGTTTGGGTTGAAACGAAAATAATCCTGAAGGATGGCCAACTGAATTTGTTCAAGGTTTTTGTTAATGGAATCGCAGTTTACTTTTTTGTTTTCATTTTGTACTCTGAAAAAAGAGATTCCGGATTCCTTTTCGGTTAACCATTCTAATTGAAAATTTTTAGCTGCTTTTTCGGTTTTGATTTTATCCAGTTGAAAAATAAAAACTTTGTAGCTGTCATAAGGATCCAATTCTTTGGATTTTGAATAATAAAAATAGTTAGCTTCGGGATTTACGTTAATTGGGTAGAGGATTACATTTATTTTCTTATCAGAACCTTCCCGCCAATAACCTTTCCAGTTTCCGTCTTTTTCTTCCCTGATAACCAGATTTTTTTCTGTTTTTTCTGTTTCCAAAGAGATAAATTGCCAGGTATTACCAATGAAATTGCCCTCCATATACTGGTCTGTTTTTTTATCATCAAAAAAATAGTCCAGATAACGTACAGGAGATTCGTTATAGCATTTGATTTTTAAGGTTAAGGTTTTTTCTCCTACTTTTCCCTGAAGAAAAATCATTTTGTCAATATGTGCCAATAACTGCCCGGAATTTGAAATTACGGGTAGAAAAAAGGAAAGTAGAAAAAATAGAATGACGATGGTTTTTTTCATTGGTTTGGATTAAAAAAAGCGGCCCGAAATTTTAAATAACGAGCCGCCTTTATTAGGTTTAATAATAGAGCCCAAACAAAAATAAACTATTTTTTGAAATGCCTTTTCTGATTCAATTTTAATCTGAATTGGCTTTGCTGGGGCTTATTGGTAAGTATAGCTTACAATAGAAGTCGAATAAGACCCTTGCGCATCAATTGTGTTAATTTTTATTTGATAGCTTGAATTTAACACTGCTACAAAATCGGCTACTGAAGTAACCGTTTGATTCGTCAAAGATTGAATGACAACATTGTCTTTTTTGATTTCGATATCATATTTTAAAGTGCTGGCATTCGAATCTTCGTCTTTACCTATCCACGATAAACTAGCCATGCTGGTTGTGCTGTTTACACTAAAATTGATTATTGCAGCATAAGGTACATAATTCCCGACTGGGTTTCCGGGTGTGGTAAAAGAATAAGTAGCACTGGTTTTTTCACCATCTTTATTTTTAGCAGTAACGGTCCAGGAATAAGTTTTCCCTTTGTCTAAAATTACTTTTAAAACATTTGTCGAAACCGTTTGATTGGCAACTTCTACTCCGGCTTGCTTAATTACTAAAGCATAAGATGTGGCATAGGCGGCCGAAGCCCAGCTAAAGCTTATTTCGGCTTTAGCTGAATTATTAGTTACGGCTGTATAACTGCTACAGCTTTCTCCGTTAACGGGTAAGGATAATGAAGGTGTTTCAGGTAAATTTACTTCAGGTGTATCACTTCCGCCACCTCCACCGCAGGATGTCATAAGTCCTAATCCGATTAACAGGAATATTGTTTTTATTTTTTCTATCGTTCTCATTTCAAAATAACTTTAAAAGTTTCTACTTCGCTTCCCTGAGTAATTTTTATCAAATACATCCCAGTTGCATAACCACTTAAATCAATACTGTTAGTATTTTCAGCATTGGCCTCAAGCAATAAAGCACCATTGTTTGTATATAGCTGAATCAATCCTTTACGAACACCTTGTATATAAACAACATCAGCCGTTGGATTAGGATGAATGCTTACTGACGGACTGAGATTAAAATTATCTTCTACCTTTTCCTGACAGTCACTATTAGTTGCTATAGTCACAGTATTTGTTGCCTGAAGCAAGTTAGCATTAATTTCAATTTTAGACGTTTCCGTTGTTCCGGTTAAGTAGGTTTGTACAAGTCCGTTAACAGTCACAATGTATTCATTACTTCCTGAAACGGTATAACCCACCGTTTTGTTAGCTTCTTCTCTTTTAGCAGTTATTGCCGAAATTTCTTTGACAACAACACTATAGGATTCTTGGAAATTAATGGAAGGAATGATAATTGTCACTAAGTAGGTCCCTGCAGCAAAATCGGATCTCTCCCAATTTGTAGTAGTCGTTATAGTTTGATTTGTTAAGGCGATATTTACGCCGTTTCCAGTAATATTCAGGTTGTATGTATAATTGTTCAAATCAGAGCCAATACTAATTTTACCATTAGCCTTGTCAGGACAAGTAGGCGTTTCAACATATACTTTTAGTTTTGGAGTAGTATGTTTGAAAGTCACTGTGCTGCTAGCAGTAGTTACCTGAACTCCTGCATTTCCTGCTAAATCTGCAAAATTGATTGTAAAAGGAATAACTCCTTCGGCATCGGCAGCCATCATAGTATAGGTAGCTTTGTAATTGTTACCAGAAATATTGGTAGCGCTTACAGTATGTCCTGCAATAGTAACTGTTGGAGTATTAATAGCTTCAGATGAAGAGAAATTTAGCGTAACAACATCTCCTTCTTTGGCCATTTTGGTATTGGCATTATTAGAAGTAAATGCAACTGTTGGTAATGTTGGAACAGTGCGGTCAAAAGTTACTGTTTTAGCATCTGTTGTTGTACTTACTGTGGCTCCTGTATTTCCGGCTGCATCTTTGAATGCAATTGAAAAAGGAATTACTCCCTCGCTATCGGTACTTGTCATCGTGAAAGTAGCACTATAGCTGTTTCCACTCACATTTGTTGCAGTTACATTATGTCCGGCAATTGTCACTACCACATTGGATATTGTAGCTGAAGCGGTAAAATTCAAGCTAACGATATCCCCTGTTTTTGCCAAGGTAGGAGTGGCATTGTTTGATGCAATTGTAACCGTACTAAGACTAGTAACATTTTTGGTAAAACTAATTGTACTAGTTGCAGTTGTTACCTGAGCAGCTGCATTTCCAGCCAAGTCAGCAACATCAATTGTAAAAGGAATTGTACCCTCCGTATCAGAAGTTGTCATCGTGTACGTTGCACTGTAGTTGTTTTCTGAGGTATTAGAAGCCGTTACTGTATGTCCAGCGATAGTTACCATAGGACTGCTAATAGCTTCTGAGGATATAAAATTAAGTGTAACTATGCTTCCTGGTTTTGCAATTGCATTGTTAGCGTTATTTGAGGTAAATGTTACAGCTGAAACGGCAGGAGCAGTGCTGTCGAAAGTTACTGTTTTCATATCTGTAGTGGTGCTAACAGTAGTTCCTGCATTTCCAACATAATCTTTGAAATCAATAGAAAAAGGAATTATTCCTTCGATATCAGAATTTGTCATTACATAAGTTGCACTAAAGTTATTGCTGCCAAGATCTGTTGCCGTTACTATATGTCCCGCAATAGTTACTCCAATATTAGCAATACTTTCAGAAGCTGTAAAACTTAAAGTAACTGTATTTGCTGTTTTAGCTAAAGTAGTTGTTGTATTGTCAGATGCCAGAGTTACTGTGCTTAATGTTGGAACAGTGTTGTCTATTGTATATGTTTCACCTGAAGTAAATCCGCTACTAATTGTATTACTCGAATCATCAGTAATTCCGGTACCACTGGCGTTCAAGTTTAAACGTAAAGTTCCGTCACCGCTAATGTTATTGACAGTTACATCATAAGAAGAAGCTGATGCAGCAGTTACAGAACCGATTGTTCCAACAGCAGTTTCTGTAGTAGTTACACTAAAATCGCTGGTATCCACCCCGCTTACATTAGCAGAAAATGCAACATTATAAGTAACAGAAGTTGCATTTGTTGTAGCAGCAGCCGGTGTTTTTCTAGTAATGGATGAAACACCTACTGTGGAATGACCTGCAATGGTAATCTTAGCGGTTGGAATATTATTTATGTCCATATCATATCCAATGTAATAACTTGGATAAGGAGGCTGGTTGTAGCCTGAATTTTGCCAGGCAATTGCCGTACGGTATTGCGGATCATGCATTAAAGTAGGTATGCGATAACTTGTTTCTGAATCGGTTGTAAAAATAACCAATTCAGAACTATCAGATTTACGAAGAATAACTTCTTCTCTCCAATCTCCTAAAATATCCGCTTGTAAATTAGGGTTTTTCTTAGTGTCGTTATTAGAGGTTACTGCATAGTCTGAGTAAATAGTGTATAAACGAGTTGGTTTTTTGTTTACGTAATCCCATTTGTCAATAACATTTCCGTTTAATAATTCACGACCTAAATCACCATCCCACCAAATACCAAAGTTGTAGGTTGGTTTGTAAGTACTGATAGGATTTCCTTTAACATCATATACACTGTCTCCGGAAGACCCCCACATTTCGTAACCTCTGTAGTTTGGATCCATATCGGCAGCCATAGAACGACCTACGTCGCCGGTAGTGGCAATTCCCCAGTTAGTTTGTCCCGTTTTGGCATCGTATTGTCTTAGTCCCAATCCATCGTAGGAGCCCGGAGATTCCAGATTAATCCATATTTCCTGTCCAGGTTTGTCTATATCCATATCGGTCATGTGTAAGGCATCACCATGTCCCATTCTATAAGTCCAAAGCGGTTTTCCGTCATCGTTGATGACACTCGAACCATTGATAATTTCATCTTTGCCATCTCCATCTACATCACCTATTGTCATTTGGTGATTACCCTGACCTGAATAAGCATCATATTCCGGATGATTTGGGTCTTTACTGTCAAATATCCAACGAAGAGTTAGTTGTCCGTTTCGCCAGTCATAAGCAGCACGCACTAATTTGTTATAGTAACCACGACCTACAATTAAACTTGGTCTGGCACCATCCAGATAAGCTACTGCCGACACGAAGCGATCCGCACGGTTTCCATAGCTATCTCCCCAATCAGAGATGCTTCCTCTGGCAGGTTGATATGTTACCGTTTGCATTGCAGCACCTGTAAGCCCATTAAAAACAGTTAAGAATTCAGGACCGTCTTGTACCCAGCCGCTAGAATTACGATAATCTACATTAGGGTTTCCAATAACATTTCCCTGACCATCAACAGTACCGTCGGCCGTTTTTAGGATAATTTCAGCTTTACCATCTCCATCAAAGTCATAAACCATGAACTGATTAAAGTGAGGTCCGGCATTCATGTTGATACCTAAATCAATACGCCAGAGTCTAGTTCCATCTAAACGGAGACAGTCAAAAATTTGTTTACCACTATAACCTCCGGAATTATGATTTTCAACAGTAGCTTCCCATTCCAATATAATCTCATATATTCCATCACCATCAACATCACCCACTGAGGCGTCATTGGCTATATAGGAATAGGTTTGTCCGTCTGGCAGTGTTCCTCCAGGAGGCATTTGAAGTGGAATAGAGAGATGTTTACTAGACCAAGGTGTAACAGGAGTTGTTTCTGCGCCTTCTACTCCATTAATAATTTCTTTAACGGTATAAGTATTGCTGGTAGTTCCTGAATTGTCAGTATAATTGGTAGATGTTGTTATAGGTGTAGCGTTTATTTTTACCCCATTACGATACACATTAAAGGCTATTCCTGCTGGATCATCTCCTAATAATCGCCAGCTTAAAAATACAGAACTACTTGTTTTCTGAATAGCTACAAGGCCTCTGTTTAAAAACTCCATTTGTTTAGGAGTTGTTACTACCGCATCCGGTATTTGTAGAGTGCTAACTCTTACTGTATTTCCATAAGATGCTGCTCCACCATTAATGGCATAGGCTCTGATATAATAAAAAGTTCCCGGAGTTAATCCTGATAGTGTCAAGGAATATTCACCTAAACCTGCGTTAATATCAGCCACTTTTCCATCATTAATGGTAGGGTTGGAATTGTTATTGCTATACACAACGCCTCTTTCAGTTACAGCTACTCCACCATCAGAAGTAATATCTCCTCCTGTAACAACAGAAGTTGTTGATATGTTTGTTGGATTATTGGTTGTAAGTACTGCCGGAGGTGGTGGTGGAACATACAATCTGGCAATAGGTGTAGTAACGCTGTTAGAATTTGATTTTGTATATACTATATAAGGATATGGTGAGCTGCCTATAAAGGTTGCCACATTTCCTGTTGGTTCATCTATTCCACGAGCGGCATTTTTATCGGTTAATTCTGTCCAAGATATACTGCCAGCTTCTAATTTATGTACTCGGGCAACTTGTACATACGAAGAACCACTATATTTGTCAACATAAGAGCAAAACACATTATTACTTGGATCATTAATCAGACTAATGTATTGTCCATCTCTTGATGATAGTGTTGTTTTACCGCTCCAGCTAGAAGTTGTTTTATCAAATTGGACAACAGTTGTTCTATTAGTGTTACCTGTATCAAACATTGCCATACAAAGGTTGTTATTTCCATTATTGGCAAGACATATTTGACGAAGTCCACCAATTGGAGTAGGGTTTATACTTTCAGCCCATGTTGTACCATTAAAACTAAAAAGTGCTAAAGTTCCTGAAGTGTCTCCTGTTGTAGTTAAACTTGTGTATGTTAACCAAGGTTTGTCATTCGAATCAATAGTTAAACTAGGTAATGCTGCTAAACCAGTAGTAGCCGGACCTGTTCCTACTGTTTCCCAGCTAGTTGTGTCGATGTTGAATTTTTTGACATAAGGTATTAAACCTGCATCAGCAAAAGCAACATAAATTGTATTGAAAGAATCAAATGCAATAGAGAATCTTTGCCCTGAAAATTTAGTACTTACCTGATTGACATTTCCAGTTGAAACATAAAGCGAATTGCTGTCGGAAGGATTCAAAGGATCCCAAGTTCCTGCCACATAATCATATTTTTTTATTGCTAACTTAGAACTGGCAGAACCATCAATATAAGCAACATACAAGTTACCTACGAGATCTGCAAAAATTTGTGTGTAAGTGGCACTTGTTCCAAGATCAATACCCACCTGAATCCAAGTACCGTCTGATAAACGTTTTTTTACTTTGGGCACTCCACTTTCTGTAAGTGCTACATAAGGCGTAAAAGTTGTTCCGTTTTTTATAACTGCAATGCTGGTATAAGCAGAAGTTGCGGATGCTATCTGTGATTCATTACCCAGAATACTCCATTCCTGAGCATTTGCAGAGAAGCAACTGAATAAAAAACAGATCATCAGACTGATTTTAAGGCATAGCTGATAATAAAAAAAAGTAGTTTTTCTGTTCATAAATTATTTGGTTAATGGTTATTAGTTAGGAGTAAATTTAAGTGGTTGTTTATTGTTTTGTATCCTGTGCTGTCTTGTAGTGTCCTGAAATCCATACAGGTAAGTTGCTGTGCTTAACAGGATTTCTTGCCGGATTTTTTTAAGTTTTAAAGGTGTTAAAGCTAATTTTTAGCTGGCATTATTGAATTTTATTATATTTGGCTACATTTAAAAAAATAGATTATGAAAAAGCTACTATCGGCAGTATTAATTATGACCCTTTTTATTTCTTGTAAAAAAGAAAGTAAATCGAGTGAAGCAGGAAGCGAAATTCCTTATATCGCTAAAAACGAAAAAGAAATTGAAAAATACGTTGCCGAAAAAGGATTAAAAGGAACTAAAAGCGAATCCGGATTGTATTATGTAATCCAAGATCCGGGAACCGGAGCTCAGGCCACACCAACTTCAAATGTAACCGTGGCTTACAAAGGTTATTTTATGGATGGAAAAGTATTTGATCAAAGTGACGAAAAAGGAATTTCTTTTGGGTTGAACCAAGTAGTAAAAGGCTGGACTGAAGGAATTTCATATCTGAAAGAAGGCGGAAGTGCAATATTAGTCATTCCGGCTAAATTAGGATATGGCGGAAATGATTATGGAAGTATTCCGGGAGGTTCGGTACTTGTTTTTGAAGTAAAATTGCTTAAGGTAAACTAGTTTTTTACAAAAACAGGTAAGAAACACTCATTCCAGCATAATAATTTCTGGGATCCCCAGGATAATAGAATCTTGCCGGAGCATTTCCAAAACCTACAGCATTAGGCAAAATGCTGGCGGCATAACGACCGTTTAATGTATTGTTGATTCCGGCGTAGAATTCTGTTTTTAAACTTTTTAGCAAGTTAAAAGCATAACTTGTTTTTATATCCAACAGCTGATACGAATGGCTGTATTTTGAATTAGCATCATTCATAGGGATTTGTCCGGTATTTCTAAAAGAAGTGTTGAGTCGAAATCCCTGAACGGTGCTGAATTCAAGTCCCAAATTCCATTGTATATCCGGAACATTGGTGAGTTTGTTTCCGGAATAATCATGATCTCCATCCACAAATTTTTCAAAAACAAAATGATTGATTGTCCCAGAAAAATAAGGGTTCAATTGCCATTTGTCCGATTTTAAAAAGCGGTAATTCACTTGAAATTCTATTCCCTGATGACTGGTTTCCCCGGCATTAACTCCTACATATTGGTCATCGGCCGTACGCTTGGCAACTAATAAATTGGTTATGTCAATATAAAATAATGCCAATTCCGTATATAAACTATTGTTGAACCAATTGCCTTTAAAACCTACTTCGTAATTCCAACCGCTTTCCGGTTTTAAAGCAGCGTTAATAGTGCCTCCAGGAGTTAAAGTTTCGGCAACAGCCGGCACCGAAAATCCTTTACTGACTGACAAGTAAATGTTTTTTCCCTGGCTGATTTTGTAAGAAAGTCCTAGTTTGGGAGACCAAATTTTTCCGAACGATGAAGGCTTGTCACTTTCTATATTGCTGTCCGATAATTCAGTTTCCATTGTATATCGGGTAGAATTCATCGCCAAACCACTTTCTAAAAGGAGTGCGTTCGTTAGTTGAAATTGCAGTTCCAAAAAATAATTGATGTAGTGTCGGTTTTGATTGATATTGCTAAACGAATCACCTTTTATACTGCCCTGTCCCGGTTGTGTTTGATAAAGATTTTGGCAAAGACTGTATTCGTATTTTTCATTCAAAAATTCGACACCGCTACTTATTTCCAAAGGTTTTTTTAGAAAATAATTTTTGTAATTGATTTTGGTTCTAAAACCTAAAGCATTCGATTTATCCATTAAAATATCAAAAGGACGGTCTTCATTTCCTTTCTTTAAATTGGAGAAAAAACTGGTCTTCGCCGACCATTTTGCTGAAAATTGGTGCTGGTATCCAATTCCCCAAATCAATTTATCGTAAGATTCATTTCCTCTGGCAGCCGCCCAACTTGCAGCTGCTTTTTGAGGCTGATACAGAAAATCGTTTTCATTTATCGAACTCGGGATATAGGCTTTGACACGGGTAAAAATTCCCAAATAAGATAATTCTCCTTTCGGACTAATTGCTTGTTTTCCGTGCAAATTGAATGATTTTCGGTCGTAAGCGCTGTTTTCTCTAAAACCGTCATTTTGTAAATGAGTAAAACCGGTAAAAAGATTTGATTTTGAAAAAGAAAATCCTCCGGAAAGATTTTGTTTAATCAAACCAAAACTACCATAAGTTGTGTTTGATTTTCCAAAAGCTGCTGTGGTAGTTTTTTTAGGTAATAAATGAATTACGCCGCCCAATCCGGAACCAAAACTGCTGGAATTAGGCCCTTTGATAATTTCAATACTTCTAATGGATTCCAAATCTAAATCCTCCAACGTTGTTTCGCCTTCTCCGGTTGTTAGCGGAATATCATCAAAATAAGCTTTCACTTTGTTGGTTCCGTAAGGAGTTCTCGCGCCAATTCCACGAATAGTGATTCGGTTTGTGTTTAATGCGCCTTGTTGCATATACAAACCGGGAATAGTGTTCAAAATTGGAGTCAAAATCACGCCGTTATTTTTGGTAAGATCGTTTTGACTTACTATCGCAACAACCGATGCTGTATTTTGAATCGTCGTTTGAATGGGAGAAGTTTGGATTGGTAAATCCGAAAGCGTGATCGTATCTTTCTGAATTTGTCCATAAAGACTTGTTTTTAGTAAAAAGAGCAAACAAAGCGCCTGATAACGAACAAATTTCTTGAGATTCATAGCTTTTGAATAAAAAATAAAGATATTCATTTGTATTTAAAAGGACAAAATCAACAGGCAAATGAAAGACTATTTTTTATAAAAACATAATTTCCAATACTATCCGGCAAATCATTAAATTTGTAGCCTTATTTAAAGACATGTTAGAAAAAGAAGTAATCAATTTTGAGAAATCGGTCATTGTAGGTATTGTGACCCAAAACCAGAGTGAAGAAAAACTCAATGAATATTTGGACGAATTGGAGTTTTTAACCTTTACTGCCGGCGGACAGGTAGTGAAGCGTTTTTCGCAAAAAATGGACAAACCTAATCCTAAAACCTTTTTAGGAACCGGAAAAATAGATGAGATTAATTATTATGTAAAGGAAAACGGAATCTCGACCATTATTTTTGATGACGAATTAACGCCTTCCCAACAAAAGAATATTTCCAAAATTATCGATTGTAAAATCCTCGACAGAACTAATTTGATTCTGGATATTTTTGCGCAAAGAGCCGAGACTTCCTACGCACGTACTCAGGTAGAACTGGCACAATGTCAATATTTACTACCGCGACTTTCCGGTTTATGGACACACTTAGAGCGTCAAAAAGGGGGAATCGGGATGCGTGGTCCGGGGGAAACTGAGATTGAAACCGACCGTCGTATTGTACGCGACCGAATTTCGTTGTTGAAAGACAAAATCAAAACCATCGACAAGCAAATGGGCGTGCAGCGCAGTAACCGCGGTGCAATGGTGCGTGTGGCTTTGGTAGGTTATACCAATGTGGGAAAATCTACGCTGATGAATACCATTGGAAAAAGTGATGTTTTTGTCGAAAATAAATTGTTTGCCACTTTGGATACTACCGTTCGAAAAGTGGTAATCAAGAATTTACCATTTCTGTTGTCGGATACGGTTGGATTCATTCGAAAATTACCTACACAATTGGTAGAATCGTTTAAAAGTACACTGGATGAAGTTCGCGAAGCAGATTTATTATTACATGTCGTTGATATTTCACATCCGGATTTTGAAGATCATATTGCTTCGGTAAATCAGATTTTGGTGGACATCAAAGCCAGTGACAAACCTACTTTGATGGTGTTTAACAAAATCGATGCGTATCGTCATTTAACTATTGATGAAGATGATTTAATGACTGAAAAAACAACCAAACATTACACGCTTGACGAATGGAAATCGACCTGGATGAACCGGGTGGGAGAGCAAAATGCTTTGTTTATTTCGGCGGCACAAAAGCAAAATTTCGAAGAATTCAGAGAAAGAGTGTACGAAGCCGTTCGTCAAATTCATATTACCCGTTTTCCATACAATAAATTCCTGTATCCGGATTATAAGGATGCGATTGAGAAAGAAGAAAAAGAATAGTTTTTTCGAAATAAACATAAAAAAATCCCTTTTCAGAGCTGATTCTGAAAAGGGATTTTTATTTTGGAAAAAAACTAAAAACCATAATTGATTCCTAATCCAAAAATTTCTTTAATCTGAAAAGCTTTGATCGCATTGTCATCATAAATGGCTTGCATGTTAATATTAGCCGAAAGGTATTTGTTAATTTTCATCACCATATTCATTTGGTAATTGATATCTACATTTTGAGGATCTTCTAAATAGTTAGAATACAAATTCAGAATATTTTCAATGGATACATTAGTTATAGGGCTAACTTTATAGTAAGCCGAAATACTGGCTCCAAATTCAAAACGGCTATTATCTCCTTGCAAAACTCCGAAAGAAGTGCCTAAATCGGTGAAATGTTTGTGCACCAAAATCAATTTACCCGCAGCCGGAGCAATATTGATACTTAGATTATTGTCTTTTTTCCATAAAAAACCGGGACCAAACTGAAAATATGCCGGCGAGAAAAAATGAGATATTTTTAAACCATCTTTATCTAAACCGGTATCCATTTGTGATTTAAAATTAAAATACATGGAATAATACCAGTTTTTAATTGTAGATTTTTTCCCCCAAAGTGAATTCAGTTCAATACGGTCATCAGTTTTAGCCATCCTTTCATTACCTTTTATTTTGCTCAGTCCGTAAGCCAGGATGAATTTGTTATCCCAAACAACATTGCCTTTTTTATAATTGAAATCATAGTTTAAATTAAAATTTCCCGCCACGTTAGAAGTTCCGCCACCCAGCCATTCTTTGTTGTATGCCGACTGACTTAATAATAAAGAGGCATTACCTTTAGTTGTCCAGATTTTTGTGGTGTCTTTTGGCATTTCCTGAGCGTTTATAGAAAGGACAGCAAACGTTAATACGATGAGTAGAAATAGTTTTTTCATAACTTTCAAATGATTGATGAATAGTAAATATAAAAAAAATGCTACTTAAAAAGTAGCATTTGATTTAATAAATATGTGGTTAATTGCTTTTAGGCGCTTTGTATAATGGCACTGCCGAACAGGCTTCACCATACATAATACTTCGGGCAAAAGGCTGTAAATAATGAGCCGCCAGAATATAAGCCCGCATTGGAACAGGTTTTTTAGAGCAACCTTTGATAATTACAGGCTTGTTTATGTAAACGCTGTAATCAATTTTTGGAAGCAATTCTTCATAGAGTGCCGCATCCATATCTTCATTTTTCCCATTAATGATTTTTTTGGCAAAAGGGGCTAAATGAACTGCTACTAAAATAGATGCCCAAGCCGGAATTATCGCATCGGTATTACAAAAAACAGATACATATTGATCCTGATATTGTGCCCAATCGTGATTTTTTAGCTGTTCGCGAAAATCTTTTTCTTTTAACAATAAACCTTCCAGAAGCCATTGCGAAATATCAATTTGTGCGCGAATGCCTTTTGGATAGTAATCTTCTAAATCGAAAACTTCCAAAACACTGTTGGCTACTTTGTTTACTATTTCTTCCATTTTTTCAGTGTTCAGTAATCAGTGTTTAGTAATCAATGCAGGCAGGTATTTTAGACTGCTAATGTGCTGCCCACTGAATACTAATTAAAGCATTCCCAATTCTAATTTGGCTTCTTCACTCATTAAATCTTTGCTCCAAGGCGGATCGAAAGTAATTTCTACTTCGGCTCCTTTTACATTTGGAATAGATTTAATTTTTTCTTCAACTTCTCTTGGTAAACTCTCCGCTACCGGACAGTTTGGCGAAGTCAATGTCATTAAGATTCTTACTTCATAATCCGTATTTATCATTACATCATAAATCAAACCTAATTCGTAAATATCTACAGGAATTTCAGGATCGTAAATGGTTTTTAGTTTCATTACGATAGATTCTCCTAATTCGTTAGTGTCTATTTCTTGTTCCATTTTGTTTTATTTTTTTGTTTAAAATTATATGAACCATATAAGTCATATAAGTTTTGTTGCTATTTAAAATTGAAATTATTTCTTAGCATCGAATGCCAAAGCATACATTTTAATATTCTTAATCATCGAAACCAAACCATTGGCTCTGGTTGGTGATAAATGCTCTTTTAATCCAATTTCATCAATAAAATCCATTTCGGCATCAATGATGTCTTTTGGAGTTTGGTTTGAAAAAACCCGAATTAAAATAGCAATAATTCCTTTGGTTAAAATGGCGTCACTATCGGCTGTAAAAACTATTTTATCGTTGTCTTTTTCGCCTTGAAGCCAAACTTTAGATTGACATCCTTTTATCAAATTTTCGTCAACTTTATATTCTTCTTTAATAAGCGGAAGATTTTTTCCTAATTCGATGATGTATTCATAACGTTGCATCCAATCGTCAAACATCGAAAATTCGTCCACTATTTCGTCTTGTATATCTTTAATTGTCATTGTCTTTTTTTGCAAATGCATTGATTTTAGTCACTATTTTTTTTATTGCTTTGGGAGGAAAACCATGGTCAAAACTTTGTGATTCATAGCTCTTTCCTTCATAATTTATTTTTAGTTGGGCTATGGCAGCGCCGTCATAAAAACGTTTTTCGGTAGGTGATTTTAAGTTTTTTATTTCGTCTAAATTCACTTCCTGAAAAAGCTGTACCAATTCTTTCCAGTCGGCATCGGAAATTTTTGATTGAATGACTTTTCCTTTTCGGTCTTTTTTTATACTTAGCTTATGATTTTCAATTACTATTTCCTGAAAAAAACCTCTGGAATTGGCAGTGTAAATCAGTTGCGCCGTTTCCATTTTCTTTTGGGCTTCACTTTCGCAACTTTTACCCAAAAACAAAGTCAATATGAATAAAGTCAGTACTTTCATTTTTAAGACAGCATCATTTTAGCCTTTTTAACCGCTTCCACTAAAGCGTCAATTTCTTCTTTCGTATTATAAAAAGAGAAAGAAGCCCTGATAGTTCCCGGAATACCAAAGAAATTCATAATCGGTTGCGCACAATGATGTCCGGTTCTTACAGCAATACCCAATTTATCAATAATGGTACCAATGTCATAAGGATGAATTCCTTCTATATTAAACGAAATTACCGAAGTTTTATTCTTAGAATTTCCATAAATACGCAAACCTTCAATTTCCGATAAACGTTCGGTAGCATAAGCTAATAATTCTAATTCCTGTTTTTGAATGTTTTCAAAACCTACTGAATTCAGATAATCGATTGCTGCTCCCAGCACAATTCCACCGGCAATGTGCGGTGTTCCGGCTTCAAATTTATGAGGCAAATCGGCATAAGTGGTTTTTTCAAAAGAAACTTCTTTAATCATTTCGCCACCGCCCTGATAAGGAGGTAATTTATGTAACCATTCTTCTTTTCCGTACAAAACTCCGGTTCCTGTCGGGCCGCACATTTTATGACCTGAAAATGCATAAAAATCGCAATCCAATGCCTGAACATCTGGTTTTAAATGTGGAACCGATTGAGCTCCGTCAATCAAGATGGCTGCTCCTGCTTCGTGCGCTTTATCAATCATGTATTTCACCGGATTGATGATTCCCAAAGCATTCGAGATATGATTTACTGCTACGATTTTAGTTTTTCCAGAAAGTAATTTATCATATTCTGACATGATTAACTCTCCGGTTTCATCCATTGGAATGACTTTTAGCGTAGCTCCGGTTTTCTCGCAAAGCATCTGCCAAGGCACAATATTACTATGATGTTCCAAATGGGAAACAATCACTTCTTCACCCGGTTTTAAAATGGCCGCAAAACCATTGGCAACCAAATTAATCCCAAAAGTAGTTCCTGAAGTAAAAAGCACTTCGTGAGCATGTTTGGCATTAATATGATGTTGTACTTTGCCACGAGCTACTTCGTAAGCATCTGTTGCCAGTTGGCTCAAAGTGTGCACGCCACGGTGAATGTTGGCATTAATTTCCTGATAATATTTTGAAATGGCATCAATTACCACTTGTGGTTTTTGTGATGTTGCCCCGTTGTCGAAATATACTAATGGTTTTCCGTTTACTTTTTGATTTAAAATAGGAAAATCAGCTCTTATCTTTTGAATGTCTAGCATAACTATTTAGAAAAATTCTATTTTACAAAAGTACTAAAACTAAAATTGTTTTTTGTGCTTTATTTAACCGAAGTGCTTTTGTAGAATTTAGTTTTAACAGAAAATTATATTGTTGGTTTTAAAATCACAAAGGGCACAATGTTACCGGAATAAACTTTGTGCCCTTTGTAGTAAATAGTTTTGAAAACTATAAGTCAAATCCTAATTTCACTCCTAATTTGTTAGCAATGATTTTTGTGATTCTTTGTTTCAATTCTGGTATTTTGATGTTTTCGATAACGGCATTTGAAAAGGCATACATCAACAAAGCTTTGGCTTCTTTTTTAGGAATTCCGCGTTGTTGCATGTAGAATAAAGCCGTTTCGTCCAATTGTCCTACGGTACAACCGTGTGAACATTTTACGTCATCGGCAAAAATTTCCAATTGTGGTTTGGCGTTGATGCTGGCTTTATCGCTCAACACAATGTTGTTGCTTTGTTGGAACGCATTGGTTTTTTGAGCTTCTTTTTCCACGAAAACTTTTCCGTTGAAAACTCCCGTAGAACGATCAGAGAAAATTCCTTTGTAATCCTGGAAACTCTCACAATTTGGCTGCGCGTGATTTACTAAAGTATAGTGATCTACGTGTTGTTTTTCACCAATAATCGTGATACCGTTCAAGGTACTTGTCAATCTTTCACCAAAATGGTAAAAGTTCAGGTTGTTACGAGTTAAATTTCCACCAAATGAGAACGTATGAACCGAAACATGACTTTCTTTTTGTTGAGAAACATAAGTGTTGTCAATCAAATTGGCTTCGTGATTGTCATTTTGGATTTTGTAATAATCTACAATCGCACGTTTTTGAGCAAAAATCTCAGTAACGGCATTCGTCAATACCGGATTATCGCTTAAACTTTGGTGACGCTCAATAATTTGTACATGTGAATTTTCACCTACAATTACTAAGTTTCTTGGTTGCACCATTAAAGCAGCTTCGTTACCAGTTGAGAAATACATGATTTCAATAGGTTTGTCGGCTACTTTACTTTTTGGGATATTAATATAAGCTCCTTCGCTGGCAAAAGCAGTATTTAAAGTTGTTAAACTTTCGTCTTTGCTGGCAATTTTGTTGAAATAAGCATCAATTACCATTTTGTATTTAGGCTTGGTTAATGCCGCAGACATTAAGCAAACATCAATTCCATCATGAGTCGTTGACGAAAGATTCGAACTGAAAATTCCATCTACAAATACAACTTTGTAAGTGTCAATTTCGTGAAGGAAGTATTTTTTTACCTGGTTAAATTCGATTGCGTCTTCTTTTTTAGGAAAAACGGTAAAATCATTCTTAAGAATGGCATTTAACGAAGTATATTTCCAAGCTTCTTCTTTTTTTGTTGGGAAACCTTTTTCTTCAAAGTTCTTTAAAGCCGAAGTTCTAACGTCGTGAAGCTCTGTTTGAACATCTACACGCTCTTCAAAAGCCATGAACGATGAGATTAATTTTTCTTTTAATTCCATTTTATTTAAGTCTTAAAGTCGAAAGTCGAAAGTCATAAAGTTAAAGGCGCGAACCCTTTATCCTTAAATTTTCAAACCTTAGACTTTTGATAAGTATTTAATAAAACCACTTAACAATTTTGATATTTCTGTTACTGATTCTAAAAGTTCTTCGAATTCTTCTTTTGTTATATAATCTAAATCAAATGCCAAATATAATTGAGATCTAACTTCTCCTGCAGATGCTTTTGCAACGTGTAAAAAATAAACAAATTCTTTATCTGTATTTCTTTCAAAACCTTCTGCAATATTTGATGTTATTGAAATAGATGCCCGTCTAATTTGTCTGGCGAAATCAAAATCCTTTTTAAAATTTATATTTTCTGTAATTAGGTATATTCTTTTGTTGAATAGTCTTGCTTTTTGCCAAGAATTAATTTCTTCGAAAGAATTAAATTACCCATTTACTATTTTCTTTAGACTTTTGACCTTCGACTTTAGACTATATTAAGCTTCTTGTTCTTGTTTAATCCAGTCGTACCCTTTTTCTTCTAATTCTAAAGCCAGGCTAGCGTCACCGGATTTTACAATTCTTCCATTGTATAAAACGTGAACAAAATCAGGAACGATATATTCTAATAATCTTTGGTAGTGTGTAATTACGATGATAGCGTTTTTATCGCTTTTTAATTTGTTTACTCCATTAGCAACAATTCGTAAAGCATCAATATCTAATCCGGAATCCGTTTCGTCCAAAATAGCTAATTTAGGCTCTAACATTGCCATTTGGAAAATCTCATTACGTTTTTTCTCTCCTCCTGAGAAACCTTCGTTAAGAGAACGCGATAAAAATTTACGGTCAATTTCTAATAATTCTGATTTTTCACGAATTACTTTCAACATTTCGTTAGCTGGCATTTCTTCCTGACCGTTTGCTTTACGAGTTTCGTTGATTGCTGTTTTCATGAAGTTTGTTACCGATACACCCGGAATTTCAACCGGATATTGAAAAGAAAGGAATACTCCTTTGTGTGCTCTTTCTTCAGGAGCTAATTCAGAAATATCTTCGTTGTCTAATAAGATCTCTCCTTCGGTTACTTCATAGTTTTCGTTTCCGGCAATAATGGCAGAAAGGGTACTTTTTCCGGCACCATTAGGGCCCATTATAGCGTGAACTTCACCTGCTTTTACTTCAAGATTGATTCCCTTAAGAATTTCTTTATCGCCTATCGAGGCTTGTAGATTTTTTATGCTTAACATCTTTGCTTTTTATTTATTCATAATGCCCTTTCAGCGAAAGGATATCTAAAATTTCTATTTTGTTTTCTTCAGTAACTCTATAAATGATACGGTGTTCTTTATTAATTCTTCTTGACCAGCGTCCGGATAATTGATGTTTTAATTCTTCAGGTTTCCGATGCCTTCATAAGGATGTAATTGAATATCTTGGATTAAAGCAGTAATTTTTTCATAATTGCTTTATTTCCGGATTGTATGGTTTCTCTTCAACAATTTCAAAACCAAGCGATTTAGCTAATGACTTTAAAACCGGAAAATCTTTTTTCTTTACATTTTTCAAAATGATGTCCATAACAAATATTTTTTGGTTATCCTACTGAACCTTCTAAACTTATTTCTAATAATTTTTGAGCTTCAACAGCAAATTCCATTGGTAATTTGTTCAAAACATCTTTACTGAAACCATTTACGATTAACGCAATCGCTTTTTCAGTTGGAATACCGCGTTGGTTGCAATAAAAAACCTGATCTTCACCAATTTTTGAAGTCGTCGCTTCGTGCTCGATTTTAGCTGATGGATTTTTACTTTCAATATAAGGGAAAGTATGCGCCCCGCAATTGTTACCCATTAATAAAGAGTCACATTGCGAGAAGTTACGGGCATTTTCAGCTCTTGGGCTAATTTGTACCAAACCTCTGTAACTGTTTTGTGATTTTCCAGCTGAGATACCTTTGGAAATAATCGTCGATTTAGTGTTTTTACCTAAATGAATCATTTTAGTTCCCGTATCCGCTTGTTGAAAATTATTAGTTACCGCAATCGAATAAAATTCACCTACTGAATTGTCTCCTTTTAATACACAAGAAGGATATTTCCATGTAATTGCAGATCCTGTTTCAACCTGAGTCCAGGAAATTTTAGCGTTGGTTTCACACAAACCTCTTTTGGTTACAAAATTGAAAACCCCACCTTTTCCTTCTTTATTTCCAGGGAACCAGTTTTGAACTGTAGAATATTTAATTTCAGCATCGTCCAAGGCAATTAATTCCACTACCGCAGCGTGCAATTGATTTTCGTCACGACTTGGCGCTGTACAACCTTCTAAATAAGAAACATAACTTCCTTCATCGGCAATTACCAAAGTTCTTTCAAACTGACCTGTTCCCGCCTGATTGATACGGAAATAAGTAGAAAGTTCCATTGGACATTTTACGCCTTTTGGAATATAACAAAAAGATCCGTCAGAGAAAACAGCCGAGTTCAAAGCCGCATAAAAGTTGTCTTTTTGCGGAACAACAGTTCCTAAATATTTACGCACTAAGTCCGGGTGTTCTTTGATAGCTTCAGAAATACTCATAAAGATAATTCCTTTCTCAGCTAATGTTTTTTGGAAGGTAGTAGCCACAGAAACAGAATCCACTACAATATCCATCGCAATGTTGTTCATCTTTTTTTGCTCATCAACAGAGATTCCTAACTTTTTGTACATTTCTAAAAGTTCCGGATCTACATCGTCCAAAGTTTTATTTGGATCCACTTTTTTAGGAGCCGAATAATAGGATATTGCCTGAAAATCCGGTTTGGTATATTTTACATTAGCCCATTCCGGTTCTGTCATTTCTTCCCAGGCTTTGAAGGATTCAATGCGCCAGTCGGTCATCCATTGTGGTTCTCCTTTTTTTTGTGAAATGGCACGAACAATGTCTTCATTTAACCCAACAGGAAACGTCTCCGATTCTAAATTGGTGTAAAATCCGTACTCGTACTCTTTCGTTTCGAGTTCGACTTTTAAATCGTCTTCTGTATATTTACTCATTTTGTTTATTTAAAATTGAAAAATTAAAGATGAATATCTCTTCAAAAATTAAAGAGAGAAACTTTCCCCGCAGCCACAGGTTCTGCTTGCATTTGGATTGTTAAAAACAAATCCTTTACCGTTTAATCCTCCGGAAAATTCCAAAATTGTTCCGGCCAGATATAAAAATGATTTTTTTTCTACAGCAATTGTTATGTCATTGTCTATAAAAATCTTATCATCTTCTCCTGTGTTTTTGTCGAACTTTAATTCATAAGATAAGCCCGAGCATCCGCCGCTTTTAACACCTACTCTTACATAATCTGTAGCGGCATCAAAACCATCCTCTTTCATCAAATCGATGATTTTCTTTTTGGCAGTATCAGAAACCTTTATCATTGTTGTGTTGATTTTGTCTAAATTAACTGCAAAGATAAGGCATAAAAATGGTATTCCATAGCGGATAACATTTTTATAACTAATATAGAAATAGATATTATTTATTTTTTCTGTTTGGTAAAAAAAATATTATATTTTTATAACCTGTTTTTTTAACCAGAAAATCTTAAATAATTATGGAAAAGTCTTTAGAAAAGAGAGTAGAGTATGCTTTAAATTATAACGGAAAAGGAAGCGATTACTTTGGAATCATTATTGTTAATTGGCTATTAACGGTAGTTACTTTAGGGATTTATTATCCTTGGGCCAAAGCCAAACAGCTACAATACATTTACAATTCAACCTCATTAAACGATGATTCCTTTGAGTTTCATGGAACCGGAAAGGAAATGTTTAAGGGTTTTCTCAAGGCAATATTAATATTCTTAGTTTTATATGGAGTTTTAGGGCTTTTTATCTATTTAAAAATGCCAATAACAGCGCTTTTACTGTTTTACGTGTTACTAATTGCAATTTTCCCTATTGCCATTCACGGTTCTTATCGTTACCGAATGTCCCGTAGTTCCTGGAGAGGAATTCGTTTTGGATACCGAGGCGACAGGAAAGAATTCACCCTGTTATTTTTTAAATGGATTTTCTTTACCATTATTACTTTAGGAATTTATGGTCCCTGGATGGCTATGAATATGAGAAATTATTTATTAGGAAATGTTCGTTTTGGTGATGTAGAATTTGAATATGACGGTGATGGAACCGATTATTTTGCACTTAATATTAAAGGCTATTTATTAACAATTGTTACTTTGGGTATTTATGGTTTCTGGTGGCAAAAAGATTTGTTTGAATATTATGTAAACAATTTAAGTTTAACCCGAGAAGATGGAAAAATTCGTTTTAATTCAACTGCAACTGGTGGAGATTTTTTTAAATTAATCACATTAAATCTTTTAATTTTAATTTTCACACTAGGATTAGGCTATGCATGGGTGGTTACCCGAACGCTAAAATTTGTTTTCGAACATGTTGAAGCCGAAGGAAATATTAACTTAGACACTTTGACTCAAACAGAGGAAAATTACAAAGATGCAACAGGTGAAGATTTAAGCGATTTCTTAAACTTAGACAGTGTAATGTAAAAATGATGAATAATAAAACTACAGCCGTTTTTTACGATGGTAACTCATCGGTTCCGCAACAAATAGAGTTGTCGTTGAATAAATTAAATGCAACTTTAGAGTTCCAGATGTCCGATGGCACACATTGTAAATGGCTCGTTAAAGATGTTTTTTTTGACAAAAGAGCAACAGGACTCCACTTAAAGTACGGTTCTGAAGTCATACAGCATATCAAGATTAAAGATGACCATTTTATCAATACTATTCATCATTTTAGGAGAGAAAACGGCCATATAAGTTGGTATCAAAAATTGCTGGATTTAGGATTTGCCGCTCATTTTGGTATTGCTCTAGCAATTTTGGGGATTATTGGCTTGTGTTATGTTTATGTAATTCCCTGGGCAGCTGAACAATCGGTAAATTTAATACCTGAGGAATATGATAACAAATTAGGCAACTCAGCCTGGGCAGGAAATGAGTATTTCATGAATGTCGACTCGAAGAAAACAAAATTATTGAATGATTTTGCCAAACAACTAAATCTTAAAAACACTAAAAATCTTAAGTTTATTGTTGTAAAGTCGGATGAAATCAACGCTTTTGCTTTGCCAGACGGAAGGATAGTTGTTTTTACGGGTATTCTCGAAGAAATGAAAAATTATAATGAACTCGTAGGATTATTAGGTCATGAGGCTTCTCATGTTAATAATCGGCATTCAATGAAAATGCTTTGTCGTAGTTTGTCTGGTTATTTGTTTATCTCGGTAATTTTAGGAGATGCCAATGGAATTATGGCAACAATTGGCGACAATATAAATAGTTTCCAATCTTTATCTTTTTCAAGAGAGTTCGAGCGCCAGGCCGATGCCGATGGTTTTAAAATATTGTTAGCAAATAAGGTAAATCCTCAGGGAATGTCTAATTTATTCAAGCGATTAAAACAGAATAATTTTGTTTCGATTCCAGAATTTTTAAGTTCGCACCCGGTAACAGAAAATAGAATTGAGTATATTGATAAAATGGTTAAAAATCAAAAAATTACAACTATAAACCATCCTCAATTAGAAAGTTTATTTGCTAAATTGAAGCAATAATAATTTTTGAATTAAGATTTACAACAAAAAAATCATACTGATTCAACAATGAAACTACAATTATTTAGTAGTTTTATTGTTGAATTTTTTATTTTACAATTTAATGAAATTATATCCCATCGAAACAGGAAATTTTAAATTGGACGGAGGCGCCATGTTTGGAGTAGTTCCCAAAAGCATTTGGAACAAAACCAATCCGGCCGACACCAATAATTTAATTGATATGGCAGCCCGAAGTTTGCTGATTGAAGACGGCAATCGGCTGATATTAATTGATACCGGAATGGGAAACAAACAATCGGAAAAGTTTTTTGGCTATTATTCGCTTTGGGGTTCGCATTCTTTAGACTCTTCATTGACAAAATATGGCTTTCATCGTGATGATATTACTGATGTTTTTTTGACGCATTTGCATTTTGATCATTGCGGAGGTGCTATTCAGTGGAATAAAGATAAAACAGGCTACGAACCAGCTTTTAAAAATGCTAAATTCTGGACGAATGAAAATCACTGGCAATGGGCAACCGAACCCAATTCCAGAGAAAAAGCATCTTTCCTGACCGAAAACATTTTACCTATGCAGCAAAGCGGCCAACTTCATTTTATTCCAAAAAACAGCAGTGATTTTCTGGAAAAATCAGCACTGGATTTCGGGATTTTCTTTGTGGATGGTCATACCGAAAAACAAATGATTCCGCATATTCAATACAAAGGAAAAACCATTGTTTTTTGCGCCGATTTATTACCCACCGCCGGACACATTCCGATTCCTTATGTTATGGGTTATGACACGAGACCACTTTTGACAATGGATGAAAAAACAAAATTCATGCATACTGCCGCCGACAATAATTACTATCTGTTTTTAGAGCATGATGCGCATAACGAAATTATAACAGTACAACACACCGAAAAAGGAGTTCGATTGAATGAAGTTTTTAGCTGTGCAGACATTTTATAAAACAAAAGAGTTCCTGTTTCAGGAACTCTTTATCTGTTTTTTTGGAAAAAAATTAGCTTTACACCAATTTTCGAAGCGACATAATCACACCTACATGAAGTCCTTCGTGAAAATTATTAAACTCCATCGAATCCTGATTGTTTTTTAGTACAAATCCGGTAGAAGTTGGATATTCGTTGAAATTTTGGAACAAATTATTTTCAATATCTTTCTCGGTTTGCGTAACTGTAGCATGCAACAAAGACAGAATTTCGTCAACTTCTTCCTGAGTAGCCTGATGCTCTGTTTTAGTTCCTTTTCTATATTTTTCAACTAATTCTTCCGAAATCATCATTGGCAAACCCGCCAATTTATAAACCAATAACTGCTGTGTCACGATGATATGCGCCACGTTCCAAATCAAATTGTTATTAAAACCTTCAGGAACTTTGTTCAACTGCTCTAAAGTGTAACCCTGAATCAATTTAGAAACCATGTTTCTACTGGTTTTAGTAATCTCTAAAATCTCTTTCATTGTATTGCTTTTGTAAAATTTTGCGTAAAAATACGCATTTAAGCTCGCAAATGATTTTTCTTTGCATAAAAGAATCAAAATTATGACGAATAAAATATATCACTTATCCTCTTGCGACACTTGTCGAAAAATTATCAAATCTTTACCTGAAAACCATAATCTGGAACTTCACGATATCAAACAAACTCCAATTACCGTTGAAGAACTGGAGCAAATACATCAACTTTCAGGGAGCTACGAAGCGCTTTTCAGCAAAAAAGCACAGCTGTATAAATCATTGGGATTAAAAGACCAAAACTTAACTGAAGCTGATTTTAAGAAATATATTTTGGAACATTATACTTTTTTAAGCCGACCTGTTTTTATTATTGATGGCAAAATTTACATTGGCAACAGCAAACAAAATGTTGAAAATGTAATTCAGGCATTGACAAAATAATCTCATTACGAGATATCCTTCTTTAAGCTGCTAACTGAAAACTGACTACTGCGAACTTTTTCCTATCTTTGACCACCTTTTAAAAAATGATATGATACAATCAATGACCGGTTTTGGTAAGGCTACTTTGCAGTTACCAACCAAGAAAATTACCGTTGAAGTTAAATCTTTAAACAGCAAAGGCTTAGACCTAAACGTTAGAATCCCTTCCTTATACCGTGAAATGGAATTAGGTTTACGCACCCAAATTGCCGCCGCACTGGAAAGAGGAAAAGTAGATTTTTCAATTTATATCGAAAATACTGCCGAACAAACTTCGACTAAAGTCAATGTACCTATCGTAAAAGCTTACATCGCACAACTTAGAGAAATTTATATTGATGCTGATGAAACCGAATTGATGAAAATGGCCGTTCGAATGCCGGACACTCTAAAAGTGGAAAGAGAAGAAATTGACTTAAACGAATGGGCTCAGATAAAAAACAGCATCGATGAAAGTCTGAACAACATTCGCTCTTTTAGAAAAGATGAAGGACTTTCACTGGAAAAAGAGTTCCAATTGCGTATTGCCAATATCCGTCAATACATGAATGATACACTGGCTTTAGATCCAGAGCGCATTCAAAATATCAAAGACCGTTTGCAAACTGCAATTTCAGAATTAGAAGCCAACGTTGACCAAAACCGTTTCGAACAGGAATTAATCTATTATTTAGAAAAATTAGACATTACTGAAGAAAAAGTACGTTTGACAAACCATTTGGATTATTTCCTGGAAACCTTAAACGGAACAGAAGCCAATGGTAGAAAACTGGGTTTCATCACTCAGGAAATGGGTCGCGAAATCAACACTATGGGTTCTAAATCCAATCACGCACAAATGCAAAAATTAGTCGTGATGATGAAGGACGAATTGGAAAAAATTAAAGAGCAGGTTTTAAACGTGTTGTAATATATAGCCACGAATACACGAATTAGAATCAATTTGGTTTTAGTGAATTTCACCAAATTATTCAAAAATCATTTGTGAATTAGTGGCAAAAAAACTGAACTCAATTATTCAGCAGACAATGAAAAAAGGAAAATTAATCGTATTCTCGGCGCCATCAGGTTCGGGGAAAACAACTATAGTTAAACATTTACTAAAACAAGCCGACTTAAATCTGGAGTTTTCTATCTCGGCAGCAACACGTGCAGCCAGAGGTGAAGAAGTAAATGGTAAGGATTATTATTTTATCTCTTTGGAGGAATTCAAAAACCATATCAAAAACGAAGATTTCGTAGAATGGGAAGAAGTGTACAGAGATAATTTTTACGGAACTCTAAAAAGTGAAGTAGAACGCATTTGGGCATTGGGCAAAAATGTGATTTTTGACATTGATGTTGCCGGAGGTTTGCGTATCAAACATAAATTTCCTGAAGAAACTTTGGCTGTTTTTGTAAAACCACCGAGTGTGGACGAATTAAAACGTCGCTTAAAAGAGCGCTCTACCGAAAGCGAGGACAAAATCAATATGCGTATTGCCAAAGCGCACGTAGAACTGGCTACCGCTCCGCAATTTGATGTAATTATTAAAAATTATGATTTGGAAGTAGCTTTGGAAGAAGCTACTCAATTGGTAAAAGATTTTGTGAACAAATAGAGTTATTACACAAAGATTCGCTAAGAGAAAACACAGAGATACACAAAAAACTTTGTGTATCTTCCTGAAAGTCTTTGCGAATCTTTGCGAAACAAAATAATATGAAAATCGGACTGTATTTCGGAACCTTCAACCCCATTCATGTGGGGCATTTGATTATTGCTAATCACATGGCGGAGCATACCGATTTAGACCAAATTTGGCTGGTGGTTACACCACACAATCCGTTAAAGAAAAAAAGCACTTTACTGGACGACTACCACCGCCTGCAAATGGTTTTTTTAGCTACGGAAGATTATCCAAAACTCAAACCTTCAGACATCGAATTCAAACTTTCGCAACCAAACTATACCGTGAACACGCTGGTGCATTTGGAAGAGAAATATCCCAGTCACGAGTTTTCCCTGATTATGGGTGAAGACAATCTGAAATCGTTTCACAAATGGAAAAACTACGAAGCTATTTTAGAACATCACGACATTTATGTGTATCCGCGTATTTCGTCAGAAGTCGAAAATATTGAACTTAAAAATCACCCAAAAATACATCTTATCGATGCTCCTGTTGTAGAGATTTCTTCGACTTTTATTCGAAATAACATCAAATCAGGCAAAAACATTCGTCCGTTATTAACCGAAAAAGTCTGGGAATACATCGACCACAATTTGTTTTACAAGAAATAACTAAGCTAAAGCTTCTTTTAATTTGTTAGAAATTATTTCAAAAAAAGAATTCAGATTATTATTTTTTGCCGTTAATAAAAACACATCTACATCAGGCATCTTTTCATTTTCCCACAACAATTTTAATTTATTCTCTTTAATAAATTGATTCGCATTACAATTCCAGGTGATTGCAATACCTGAATTTTTCGATAATATTTCAAGCATTTCGTAAACAGAAGGAATAATATAATTAGCAATCATGGATGGTCTTTTTTTATTAAATGCGTGCAACCAAAACAATTTAATATGAGGTATTCTTGCATCATGGCTATACCATTTTTGCTCATTTAACCATTGCTCTATTTCGGTGAGATTATCTGATTTTAATTTTTCATGAAATGTAGCTACTTCCTGTTGTAGAGAAGTTACCATAACTAATTTAATTTTTCCCACCAATTCATAAACGGTATCGAAAGTATCAAATCGTTTGGAAACAATTGCAAAATCAAGCTTTTTAGAATCTATCAATTCAAAAAGCATCTCATTTTCAGAAAATGTAAAGTCGATAAAATCAAATTTTGAAATCAAACTATTTCCTAAACTGCTAAACAGGTTTTTTGAAATTCCAACAGAGATTAGTCGTTTTGAATTCTGAGCCTTAGATCTAAATCCATTTTCAATATTTTCCAAACGATCCAATGCGTCAATAATTAAGTTGTTAAGTAACTTGGCATATTCTGTTGCCTCAACTCCTTTCGATTTTCGATTAAATAATTTATATCCCACATGTGCTTCCAACATTGCTATTTGTTGACTAACTGCCGGCTGGCTAATAAACAACTCTTTGGCAGCCACTGAAAAATTTCCGTTTTTATACACCGATTTAAAAGTCCTGTACCATTCTAAATTCACCATGATATAAATATTTTTATCACAAACATAGTTTAATTTATTTTTACAAATATCACTTTGGTCGTAAATTCGCCTAAAAATAAATCTTATGAAAAAAATAACATTCTTTGTAATTATAGCATTTACAATATTCAACAGTTCAGCTTTTGCTCAAAAAAAAGTATTATTTGTCCTTACCAGTCATGACAAATTAGGAAACACAGGAGAAAAAACAGGTTTTTGGACAGAAGAATTTGCAGCTCCTTACTATGAATTAGCAGACAAAGGAATCCAAATTGACATTGCAACTCCTCTGGGAGGTCAACCCCCAATTGATCCAAGAAGTGCTGATCCTGCTTCGGCAACTGAAGACACTAAAAGATTGGATGCCGACACTGCATTATTAAACAAACTAAAACACACTCTAAAATTAGCCAATGTAAAAGAAGCTGATTATGATGCTGTTTTTTATCCCGGAGGACATGGTCCGTTATGGGATTTGACTCAGGACAAACACTCTATCAAATTAATTGAATCTTTTTACACCCATAACAAGCCTGTAGCTTTTGTTTGCCATGCTCCTGCTGTACTTAAAGATGTAAAAGTAAAAGGTAATTATTTAGTAAAAGGTAAAAAAATAACCGGATTCTCAAATACGGAAGAAGCTGCGATAGGATTGACTAATGTCGTTCCGTTTTTACTGGAAGAAGTGCTACAAGCTCACGGAGGAATTTATTCAAAAACCGATAATTGGCAACCCTATGCTATAGAAGATGGTTTATTAATCACAGGACAAAATCCAGCTTCTTCAAAACTGGTAGCACAAAAATTATTAGGTCAATTAAACAACAAAAATTAATATGCTCAACTTCGAATTATACAATCCAACCAAACTGGTTTTTGGTAAAGGACAAATAGAAAAATTATCGGAATTAGTTCCAAAAAGCGCTAAAATTCTACTGGCTTACGGCGGCGGAAGCATTTTTAAAAACGGAATCCACCAACAAGTAACCAACAATCTCAAAGGATTTGAAATTGTAGAATTTGGCGGCATTGAACCCAATCCGCATTTTGAAACTCTGATGAAAGCCGTAGCGATTATCAAAGAACAAAACATTGATTTTATTCTGGCTGTTGGCGGTGGTTCGGTAATTGACGGTGTGAAATTTATTTCGGCGGCAGTACATTACAATGGCAATCCGATTGAAATTCTACAAAAAAGAATTTTATTCAAAGAAGGCGAAAATGTGGTGCCTTTTGGAACCGTTCTTACCCTTCCGGCAACCGGTTCTGAGATGAATTCCGGAGCGGTGGTAACCATCGCAGCCACGCAGGAAAAATTAACTTTAGGCGGAAGTGCCTTATTTCCAAAATTCTCTGTTTGCGACCCAACCGTGATTCAGTCTTTACCCAAAAGACAATTACAAAACGGAGTGGTTGATGCCTTTACCCACGTGATGGAGCAATATTTAACTTATCCACACGATGCTTATTTACAAGACAGAATTTCAGAGGGAATTTTGCAAACTTTAATCGAGGTTGGTCCAAAAGTAGTCGAAAATCCAAATAATTACGCTCTGGCTTCTAATTTTATGTGGTGCTGTACCATGGCACTGAACGGATTGATCCAAAAAGGTGTTCCCGGCGACTGGGCCACGCACATGATTGGTCACGAATTAACGGCTTTATACCACATAGATCACGCCCGAACTTTAGCTATTATTGGCCCTAATTTATATCAGGTTTTGTTTGAAACCAAAAAAGCAAAACTGGCGCAATACGGAAAACGTATTTTTAATTTAAACGGTACCGAAGAAGAAATTGCTCAGGAAGCGATTAATAAAACGGTTGCCTTTTTCCACCAAATGGGCATGGATACCAAATTATCTCAATACACCGATGATTATACAAAAACCGCCGATTTTATCGTAAACCGATTTGAAGAAAGAGGCTGGAAAGGATTGGGAGAAAACCAACAGGTTACGCTCGAAAAAGTAAAAGCAATTGTTGAAATGAGTTACTAAAAATACTCTACAAAACACAAAAAAAGGCGTCTACATTTTTTGAAGACGCCTTTTTCATAACACCAAAACTAAATTAACTAATTCTAACAATATTAGAAAAACACAAATTATTTATATACAGAAACTTACAACGAAAAAAAATAAACCTTTATTATAAAAAAATAAAAAAAAATAAAATTTTTTCACCAACAACCACACACTAAAAAACGATTAATCTTGTTTCATTACTGCATTTTTAAGTATTTTTGAATAAATTCTAACAAAAGATGGATCAAAATAAAAAGTTTGCAGTAATTGGTGGCGGAAGTTGGGCAACAGCTATTACAAAAATGCTCTGTGCTAATCTTGATGAAGTGGCCTGGTATATGCGAAATGAATCAGCGATTGAACACATCAAAAAATACAAACACAACCCAAACTACATCAGTTCGGTTGAATTTGACACCAAAAAACTACTGCTAACTAATGATATCAACGAAGCTGTAGCTTATGCTGACTATGTTGTCTTTGCTATTCCTTCGGCTTTTTTAGATGCCGAATTGCAACAACTTAGCGTTTCTCTTAAAGACAAAATTATTTTCTCGGCCATCAAAGGAATTGTTCCGGAAACAAGTTTAATTGTTGGCGAACATTTCCATTTTCAATACGAAATTCCGTATTACAATATCGGTGTAATCACAGGACCTTGTCACGCCGAAGAGGTGGCATTAGAACGTTTGTCATACTTAACAATTGCCTGCGGCGATCCTGAAAAAGCCAAAACAGTTGCCAAAAGTCTCAACAGCAATTACATCAAAACCAAAATTACCGATGACATCATTGGAACGGAATATGCGGCCATGCTTAAAAATATTTATGCCATCGCTGCCGGAATTGCTCACGGCTTGGGTTATGGCGATAACTTCCAATCGGTGTTGATGAGTAATGCCATTCGTGAGATGAAGAAATTCATTCGAAAAGTACACAAAATGAAACGCAACATCAATGATTCGGCTTATCTGGGCGATTTATTAGTAACGGGTTATTCGGTGTTTTCAAGAAACAGAATGTTCGGAAACATGATTGGAAAAGGCTACACTGTAAAAAGCGCCATGATGGAAATGAGCATGGTTGCCGAAGGTTATTATGCCACTAAAAGCGCTTACAAACTCAATCAGGGTTATGGTGCCAAAACACCAATTATAGATGCCGTTCACGAGGTATTATACCAAGGCAAAAATGCCAGAACCGTATTTAAAAAACTGACTGAGAAACTGGATTAATGTCATTGCGAGGAACGAAGCAATCACATAACGAGAGTAACCGCAAATTGCTTCGCCTATTCGCTATCGCTCGGGTCGCAAATTATAATAAGTGAATTTGCGGTTTTGTTTTTATAAATGTATCTCTTTTAAACAAGCACGCAGATTTTGCAGATTTAAGCAGATAAACTATTATAAAAAATCTGCTAAAATCTGTAGAATCTGCGTGAGAATATAATGTTTAGAAAGTGAAAGGATTAGCGCACGAAAGGGATAACCGCAAATTCGCAGATTAATTTCTTAGGATTTGCGATTATTTCTAATGAATAACGAGCATTTTATCAGAAATAACAAAATTGTTTTGGATTTAATTAATTATCAGATCTAAACGCCCAGCTGATTCAGTTGAAAAAAGTTTTTGCATTTGGTCCCTTCTGCATTTTAAAATTAATGTATCTCCTGAATAAATTTCTATTTCCTATATGTCGTAAAAGTCAGGTTTAACATGCATTCGCCCATCGAGATCATATGAGTTTGATGGATTAATCTCAATTTTATAATCTTTAGGATTTTCTTCATTAAATTCATAACCTTTTTCTAAATATTTTTTACGTTTTTTATTAACAGCCTCATTATCAATTTTCACATTAACTGTAATTTTATTTTTTGAGTCATTTACAATCGAAGAAATGTAAAATTTTTCACAAGATATTAAAAAGAACAAAGTAAATATTACAATAACATTTTTATAGAAATTCATAGTATTATTTTAACTCAAATATAAAAAATATACTTACAAAATACTCAATAAAAAAACCGCAAACTCACATTAAAAATCTGCGAATTTGCGGTTATTATTTTTAAGAAAAAGTCTATCTCACAATCACCCCATCTACAAATAAAATAGGCACCTCTTCGGTGTTGTTTTCGTTAATGGAATTCGCTTTAAAGATAAATTTCTTGTCGTATAATGTGTTTCCAATGAAATAAGTCAGCATGAATTCGTTGTTCAATGCCAGAAGACTTTTTTCAATCATTTCAATTTTTATTACTGAAACAGCAGGAACTTCTACAAAAGCATGACGCAAAATTGAGGTCTTCTTCATTTCTCCATCGATAGTCCCAAAAGCTTTAGAAACCACCATCGCACTTTCAATATTGAAATCACTGTCGTTGACTAAATAAGCATACCACACTTTCTCCATAAAATCGTCGCTCCATTCCTGAACAGCGGCAATAAATACGTTTTCTACTTCGGGGATTGTTATGTCTTTTTTCATCGTAGTCAAAAATTATAAAGTCAAAAGTCAAAAGTCCCAAACTTTGAGACTTTTGACTTTTGACTTTCGACTTAAATTATATTATTGATTTAAACTGCTCTAAGAAACGTACATCGTTTTCATAAAACATACGGATATCGCCAATTTGGTATAACAACATCGCAATACGCTCTACTCCCATTCCAAAAGCAAATCCGTTGTATTCTTCAGGGTTAATGCCGCAGTTTTTCAAAACATTTGGATCTACCATTCCGCAACCACCAATTTCTAACCAACCTGTTCCTTTGGTAATTCTGTAATCGGTTTCAGTTTTTAACCCCCAGTAAATATCAATTTCGGCACTTGGTTCCGTAAACGGAAAATAAGAAGGACGCAAACGGATTTTAGATTTTCCGAACATCTCTTTAGTAAAATACAAAAGCGTCTGTTTCAAATCAGCAAAAGAAACCTCTTTGTCAATATACAAACCTTCCACCTGATGAAAAATACAGTGTGAACGGGATGAAACGGCTTCATTACGAAAAACACGTCCCGGTGAAATCGTTCTGATAGGCGGTTTATTGTTTTCCATATAACGTACCTGCACCGACGAAGTGTGGGTACGCAATAAAATATCAGGATTAGTCTGAATGAAAAAAGTATCCTGCATATCTCGCGCCGGATGGTATTCTGGCAGGTTTAATGCGGTAAAATTATGCCAGTCGTCCTCGATTTCCGGACCTTCAGAAACATTGAACCCGATAGTTGAAAAAATATCGATAATTTGGTTTTTCACAATCGAAATCGGATGACGAGAACCAATAGTCACCGGCTCGGCAGCACGGGTCAAATCGCCATAAACCCCTTTAGCTTCTTCCTTACTTTCTAAAGCTTCCTGGATGGATTTTACTTTGTCTTCAGCAGAAGTTTTAAGCAAATTGATTACCTGACCAAATTCCTTTTTTTGTTCGTTAGGCACATTTTTAAATTCAGCAAAAAACTCTTTTAAGATTCCTTTACTTCCTAAAAATTTAATTCTGAATGATTCTAATTCGGCTGTATCATGAGTAGAAAAAGCCTGTGCTTCACCAATATATTCTTTAATCTTATCTATCATTTTCGTCCAATAATTGAGAGTGCAAATTTAAGTAAAAGTTGTGAGTTATGGGTTATGAGTTATGAGTTTTTAAAGCAAATCTAAAATGCTTCGCACGTTCCTATCGCTCGGGTCTACAATCGTTACTCTGCAATCATCAATCAATAAGTTCTTTCCCGATAAAATAATTCACAATGGCTTCCTTCATCAAAACCGATTGTTCCCCGGCTTTTAACGAAGGTAATTGTTCTTTTACTTTGTAATGCGGCCAGCCTTCGGCGTCAAAAAAATCAAATTCGTAATAACCATAAGGCTCCAGCAAACGGCAAATGGCAATATGCATCAGGTTTACTTTTTCATCTTTTTTAAATTCCCGATGTAATTTCCCTAATTCCTGAACTCCAATTAGAAAAATAATGGCGTCCAAATCCAAATCTTCTCCCTGCGAAAATTGGTTTGAAAGTATATCGACGAGCTTTTCCCAACGCTCTTTAAGTTTTATATCTCTTGACATCTTTTGGGTTATGAGTTATGAGTTATGAGTTATGAGTTCATAAAACATAAAATTATTTCCGGCAAAGATACCAACATAATTCTTTTATCTTTGCTCTTTATACTATTCTCTTATTTTATGGGGTTTTTAGATATTATTTTAGGCGCATTACTCGCCTTTGCTTTATACAAAGGAATTGCTAACGGACTTTTTATCGAATTAGCATCCTTTCTTTCGTTGCTGGTTGGGGTTTATTTTGCCGTAAAATTCTCGGTTGTTACCAAAGATATTCTTGCCAATCACGTTCACTGGAATCCAAACAGTATTCAGATTTTTGCCTTTATCCTGACTTTCTTAGCTGTTGTTATTGGCATTCATTTTTTAGCCAAAATCCTAACCGGACTGGTTGATTTTGCTTTCCTGGGATGGATTAACAAATTAGGCGGAGGATTATTTCGGGTGCTAAAAACCGTTTTAATCGTGGGGATGATTTTTACTATTTTCGAAAAAATCAATCACAATCATTTTTTTGCTAAAAAAGAAACACTGGACAAATCCATATTTTACTATCCGATTCAAAAAACAGCCGTTTTTATGTATCCTTCCATTGCAAAATGGTACGGTGATTTGAAAAAAAGTGATCAGTAATCCGTATTCAGTGTTCAGTCACCATTAACAGAAATCTGCAATTTATTTCACTTCCCGAATGGCCTCATTGTCAATCCAGCCTTCGGTTCCGTCAGTTAATTGTACTTTTTTCCAATTATCAACAGTTTCTTTGACAAAAACTTTGGTTCCTTCGTGCAACACCACGACATCCGCACCCATTTTTTGCGGTTCACTTTTTACTTCGGTCATTTCGGCAAAAACAATCGCCGGTCTTTCCTTTTTAAAATAACTTTTTTCAAAAGCAGCCGAAGAAACACTTATCGCTACAGCTACTAACATTACAAACATTCCGAAAAAGAACAGCCTTTTATTTAATGTTAAAGCTGAAAAATAATAGCCCAAAAAACAGATTAAAAACAATACCGAAAAAGCTACGGCAATCCACGCCCAACTGTTGTAATGATACATTCCTGTAAAATCACGCAATAACTTGGCAAAACCTACTTTTGGAACCACTTTGATTTCGTCAACGGTGCGTTTTTGAGCAAATTTTAAATTATTCTGAATATCGCCATCATTCGGATTCAAAACCAGAGCTTTTTCATAATTATAAATAGCCGGCGCAACCTTGTTAAGTTTATAATAGCAATTTCCTAAATTAAAATACAATTCCGCCGAATGCTGCTTAGTACTCAACACCGAATTATAAGCAGCAATCGCCTGTTCGTATTTACCATTTTTATACAGCTCATTTCCTTTGTCAAAAGCTTCCTGAGCAAAGAAAAACTGACTTACCAATAATAATATATAAAGTATCTTCTTCATTATTTTGTGTTCTTTGTGTTTAAACAAATTAAGAAAGTTGTTTTTCCAAATCAGAAATTATCATAACCGCTTTTTCATAATCATTATGAATTGTCGCACTCGACGAAGGTGCGTATCTTGCAATTTCACAGTTTTCAGTCAGAGCAATAAACTCGTTTACTGATTCCGGATTTGCTTTTTTAGACAACAAAATTTCTTTGATATTTTCCTTACTCATTTCAGAAGTTTCGATATGTAATTTTGCTTTTAAGAAATTGTGCATCGCTTTTTCCAAAGCCACATAAAACGGTTCTTTGTTGTTAATTTGTTTTTTAGCTTCCGATAAATATTTCTTCGCCAGTCGGTTATTTCTCTTGATTCTGTTCCCCACAACATCGCCGTCAATCGCTTCTTTTTTCTTCTTAGCCAATACAATTATTGGTAACAATCCAAAAGGAATCAGCAATAAGCTATAGAATAATTTAGATCCAAAAAAATCTTTAGCCTTAATTGGTTTCAAATCGGTTTTCAATTTGATATACTGAAATTGCTCATTGGCAACCACCTTGTTTTTAGCCACTCCGGAATTTGGTGTAGCACTTGCCACAGCCGTTGGACCGTCAAGCACTTTGACAATAATTTCCTGAGAACTTACAGTTTTATACCTTCCTGAATTTAAATCGAAATACGAAAACTGCATTGGTTTGATAGGATATTCCCCTTTGTATTGCGGAATAATCGTATAACTGTCGGATATTTTTCCGGACATTCCGGAAAGTGGTGTATTCACTTGCTCATTATGCACCGCATCATACATTTCGAGTGCATTAGGGACTACCGGTTTAGGTAAATTGAATAATTTTAAATTTCCTTTTCCGGCCACACTTACCACTAAATCCAGACTTTCTCCACTTTTCAGAACGGTTTTACTTGGAGCTACTCTAAAATCAAAACTACCTACTGCACCTGTAAAATCTTCCGGTTTTCCGGCTTCAGGCAAAGCTTTTACAGCAATAGTTCTGGCTCCGGCCGAAACTCTTTTACTGTCTTCCTTCAACAACATTTGTCCAAACATATTTCTACGATTCGTAGGTAACTCAACATCAATATCCATCGAAAGTGGTTCTATGGATAATTTTCCGGATTTTTGAGGATATAAGACCGTTTTTTTCAACACTACATAACGAAACTTTTCGCCCTTGAACATGCCTTCTTCAGGAACTAATTGCCTGATTTCAATATTCTGACTCCAAAAATCATTGTATTTTGGTTTACTCAATTCTCTAAAATTCTTAATTCCGATATTGTAACTAAAATACAGTTTGTAAACTACCGTTATAGGCTCATTTACATAAGGATTGGTTTTCGAAATATCGGCAACCAAATACAAATTGTCATCTACAGAAACACTAATATCATTTGGATCTTTAGGCTGTTCGACAGCATTAGTAACGGTTACTCTAACCGGAGACGTTTTATACACCTGACCATTGTACTCAATAGTTGCCTGTTTAATTAACAAACTTCCTTTTCGTTCCGGCATCAGATAATAGGAATAGATTTTTTCAAACGAACTTTTTCCATTAATCCAGGACTGACTTACCTGCTGACTCGGCCCTGCAATAACCCGAAAACCCTCAAAAGAAGGTTCGTCAAAATTATCTCCGTCAATATTCATCACAAAATCAATACGAAGTCTTTCGTTAAGACCCAACGTGTTCTTGCTTACCTTAGCCTCAAAATGCACCTGAGCCCAAAGTCCCTGAAAACTTAACAGTAGTACAATTAAATATCTTTTCATCGAATTGTTTAAATAGTTTAACTGCTTAATTGTTTAATCATTTCTGTAAATACAAAAAGCGATTAAACGATTAAACTAAATTTTACCAATCTTTATCGGTTTGAACAGGTCTTCCTTTTTCTTTTCTGGCTTTTACTTTATCCTGAATTTTCTTTTCTTCATTATTTACCGCATCCAATAAATTCTCTAAGCGGTCTTTAGAAATTCCACCCGGTTGTGGTTTTGGCTGCTGATTTTGATCCTGTTTGTCTTTACCGTCTTTTTTATCTTTATTAGGATCGTTTTTGTCTTTGTTTTTATCGTTTTTATCCTTGTTATCCTTATTCTGATCTTTGTTATCCTGATTATTTTTGTCTTTGTCCTTATCCTTGTTTTTATCTTTATTCTTATCGTTTTTGTCCTTATTATCCTTAGGCGGATTTTCTTTCAGCATTTTTTTGGCTAAGGCAAAATTATATCTGGTTTCTTCATCATCCGGGCCGTTTCTCAAAGCATTTTTATACGCTTCTACGGCTTCTGTATAATTCTTCTCCTTCATAAACACATTCCCTAAATTGTGATAAGCCTTGTGTTTTTGAACTCGCGAACGGGCATTTTTTAGTGCTTTTGCGTAAGCATATTTAGCTTCTGAAGCTTGATTTTGCTTATAAATTGCATTTCCTAAATTGTAAGGCGCCACAGAACGATTAGGAAATTTTGAATTTGATATTCTGTAATCCGCTTCTGCCTCTGCATATTTATTTTGATCATATTCTTCATTAGCTTTAGGCAGGGTCTTATCTTTTTGCTGCGCCATAGCAGTTCCCAATCCGATAAAAAGGAAAGTAAAAAAAGTAAATCCGTATTTGCTACAATTCTCCATTTTCATTTTTTTATGTTCTTTCTCTAAACCGAGAAATGCCATTTATTTTTCTTCGTTAAATAAGTTTAACTTCTTCACCCAATTGGTTTTTTTCTCCAAAAGGAAAATATCCACAAACAACAACAGAAAAGCAAATCCTAAAAACCACTGAAATTGAGATTCAAAATCGGCCATTTGTGTCGATTCAAATTCGGTTTTTTGAATATTATCCAAGGTTTTTTTGATGTAATCCAATACTTCTTTGGTATTATTTCCATTTACATAACCGCCTTTTGTTGCTTTGGCAATTTCTTCAAGCCCAGACTGATTTAACTTAGTTACTACTACCTCATCATTTTTATCTCTCTTGTAACTTTGAACCACTCCGTTTACTTTTAACGGAATCGTTCCTCCTTTTTCAGTCCCGATTCCTACCGTAATAATGCGCATTCCCATTTTATTGGCTTCTTCGGCAGCGGCTTCGGCACCTTCCGAATGGTCTTCTCCGTCCGAAAGCATAATCACCAATTTGGAAGTTTTACTTTTATCATCAAAATAAGTTCCTGACAATCTGATGGCTTCATCCAAAGAAGTTCCCTGTGAAGAAACAATATCAGTATTCATGCTTTGCAAAAACATCTTAGCCACGCTGTAATCGGTCGTGATAGGCAAAACCGGGAAAGCGCTTCCCGCATAAGCCACAATTCCAATGCGGTCGCTTCCTAACTGATTGATAATTTGCGAAACAATTTGCTTGCTTTTCTCCAAACGATTTGGAGCAACGTCTTCTGCCAGCATACTTTTAGAAACGTCCATTGCAAAAACAATGTCGATTCCTTCGCGTTTTACCGTTTCTAATTTGGTCCCGATTTTTGGATTGACTAATCCGATAATCAAAGCTAATAAAGCTAACAAAAGAACGATAAGTTTTAAAACTGGTTTAAAAACCGAACGTTCGGGACTGAGTTTATTGATGATTTCCAAATCGCCAAATTCCTTTTGTTTTTTCTTCTTCCAATACATATTCATCAGAAAAAGTAAAACCACAAGAGGCAATACAATCAGTAAGTACAAATATTTTTTTTCGTCTAATTCCATAATAATTTTTGATTGTTGATTAACGATTTTTGATTGTTGAAGTACCAAATCAAAGATCAAAAATCGTTAATCTTCATTCAATAAATCTTTTTATATAAAGCTTCTGTAAACTGTATTTCGCAATCCAATTTCGATTAAAACTAAAATACCGGCTAACCACACAAAAGGGCGGTATTTTTCATCATAATCATAGAATTTTAATTCCTGTATTTCGGTTGTTTCCAGTTTGTTGATTTCGTTATAAATCTCTGCTAATTTGCTGTTACTCGTTGCTCTGAAATAAGTTCCGTCCGTTTTGGCAGCGATACTTTTCATCAGTCTTTCATCGATTTCCACCTTCATCATTTGGAACAAAAATTGTCCGTTTGGGGCTACTGCATAAGGAAACTCCGCCATTCCGTTAGTCCCAATTCCGATGGTATATACTTTTATACCGTATTGTTTGGCGATATCAGCGGCTGTTTCCGGCTCGATAAATCCGGCGTTATTTACTCCGTCCGTCAATAAAATAATCACTTTACTCTTAGCCTGACTGTCTTTTAATCGGTTTACGGCTGTTGCCAATCCCATTCCGATTCCGGTTCCGTCCTGTAAAACATTATCATATTTAATACTTTCAATTGCCTGCTCTACAATGGCTTTATCACTGGTTACGGGCGTTTTAGTATAAGCTTCAGAAGCATAAACCACTAATCCAATTCGGTCATTAGGTCGTTGTTCAACGAAATCAGTAGCTACTCTTTTTAAAGCTTCCATACGGTTAGGCTTTAAATCTTTGGCCAGCATACTTCCCGAAACGTCCACTGCCATTACAATATCAATTCCTTTAGTTGTTTTAGTTCTATTACTAATATCTACTGTTCTGGGTCTCGCCAGTGCCACAATTAAAGAACTTAAAGCCAAAAGACGCAATACATTTAAATAAGGTTTTAGCTTTGCTAAAGTGGATTGTTTGGTTTTAAAACCTTTTATCGAACTTACTTTTAAAGTTGCCGATTGCTGATTTCTTTTTAAAACCAGCCAAATAATAGCCAATGGAATTAAAAGAAACAACCAAAAAAACTCCGGATTTAAAAAAGTTATTTTTGCCATTATCTGCCTTCATTTTTTAATTCAACGGAACTTAACACTCTTTCCGAAATTTCATTTGCATACTTGTCTCCTTCCTGATGTAAAATCAATATCTGTTGTAAACCACCTTCCTGGCTAAACATCAAAATTTCATAATACATTCTTTGCTGATCATTAGTTATCGGACTTACTCTGGAGAAAGTTCCATAAGCTTTTAAGCCCGTAATTCCCTCCTTGGTCTCATAGTCTTCCTGTTTCACAATCATATTTTGCGCACCTTGGGACTCCATAGCCTGTAATGAACCATCCATCGATTTTTTCAAATCTATTTGTCCTTCTTGTTTGTACTTGAAAGTTGAAACCATCAAATAAAAATCATCAATCAAACTTCCATAAACAAAAGATTGCATTTCTTTAATTAATGCCATTCCCTCTTTAGGCAAGGATTTTGTCAAATCGGTACGCACTAATACTTTAGGCGTTTCTATCCGAACGGCCGGATTTCCATATTCACTTTTTACCCACTCGCCTTCTAATAATTCTTTTGACGGATGACCGATAAGATTGTCTTTTACATAATCAAATCCTCTGGTTGCCATCAAATAAAAAGTAGTGGCTAACAATAAAAAAAGAACAGAAGCTACACTGATAACAATGCGATTGTTCCTTTTTTTCTTTAACTGCAGTGCAATTTGTTTTTGCCTTTGAACTTCATTCAGTAAAACATCTTCTTCCTCCGGAATTTCAACCGGAATCGAACTATCCAGTGTTAAAATCGCTTTTTGGATTTTATTTTTATCCTCGGTAATTTCATATTCCAAAGGTTTTGATTTGGCAAATTTTACTAAATCGGCCTGTTTTAAAACCCTTTCCAGATTTTCAATAGTTTCAGGAGAAAGTGTCATTTTCTTTTTGACCGAAGCCGCTCTTAATCCTGCAATCAATTCAGATGTGGTACTTTCCATTGCCGGAATTTCAATGGCTTCTTCGATATAATTTCGGGCAATATCGGTCAGTTCGCTATAATATTCCTTTATTGCTCCTTTTTGCCAAAGCTCTTTCTTTTCCAGATTATTCAACAAACTGGTTGCTTTTTCAATTGGTGTTTTATAAACTTCTTCTTCTATTTTTTTCTTTTGCTTATGCTTTAAGAAGAAATATACCCCCGCAGCAATTATATGAATAAGCAAAAATCCCAAAAGATATTTCCACCAATTACCTATTGAATCATTAGCCGGCTGAATATCTTTAATATCATACATTTTTTGCTTTAAAGTATCCACGGGAACATTGGCCACCTCAACCGCAATCGAATCACTCAAATACGGTTTGTTGTTTATTACGATTTTCACAGCCGGAATCACATAACGTCCGGAATCAAACTGAGTCAGTCCGTATTTCTTGATTAATTCGTATCGATCATTGTTTTTTACCGTATCGATAGGATAAGACTGGATTACTTCTAATTTCCCAAACGATTTTAAATTTGGAAAAACAACCTTAGACAAGGTATCTACCGAGGTTTTTAAAGTCAGTTTGAACTCGGCTCCAATTTTATTTTTAGTGGTATCGATACTTGTTTCTACTCTTTTTTGAGCAAAAATGGCCGTAGAAAACAGAAATAATAAGAAGAATATTTGTTTTTTCATTATATTAATTTTCGCTTAAAAATGATTAACGAATGAAGATTAACGATTTTTGATTGCTGATTTTCCACAATTACAACTCGTTTTCTCAAATTCAAAATCATTTCATATTTGCTTTTGCCGTTTTGATACTTGACACGAAAATAGAAATCAACTCGTTTGCTTCTATTTTTGCTTTAACTAAATCATTCAAATCTGTTGTTAAATTCGCTTTTTCAATAATTTTTAAACAAACAAAACTTTCTCTCAACTCTTTTAAACAAATCCCCATTTTATGCACAAAATCTTTACTGCTTTCAGCACTTTGAGCTTCCCCATAGTTTAAAGCCGGAGCAGTTCCTGAACGAATAATTTGAGTTGCTAAATGATTCCCAGCGTAATTCTTTTCAAAATTACCTGCAACTGAAATAATAGTTGCTGCAAAATCTATCAATCTATTCTCCAGTTCCAGTTTGTTCATTGCTAATAATCTTAGTTCAAATATCCTAAACATGATTTTCAATCAAATTCAATCATAAATCATAAATCGTTAATCTTCAATCTAAAATCTTTATCTCGATTTGAAATAGCCCAGTAATTTGGTTACGTAACTTTCGTCAACTCTTGTATTTACTACGCCTGAACCTGATTTACTGAAAGTTTCTTTGAAATAATTCAATTGGTTATGATAATATTTTTCATAACTCATTCGAACGGCTTTCGAACCGGTGTCTACCAATTGCATTTCGCCGGTTTCAGCATCCAGCATTGAAACCATTCCCAGATTTGGCATTTTTTCTTCGCGAATATCATAGACACGAATTCCCGTCAAATCATGTTTTTTAGAAGCAATTTTCAGCGTTTGCTCATAATCGCTCGCCATGAAATCGGAAATCATAAAAACAATCGCTTTCTTTTTTTGTGTACTCGACAAAAACTTCAGGGCCTGAGCAATATCGGTTTTATGACTTTTGGGTTCAAATTCGATTAACTCACGAATGATGCGTAATACATGTGACCTCCCTTTTTTTGGTGGAATATACAATTCGATTTGGTCCGAAAATAAAATCAAACCAATTTTATCATTGTTTTGTGTAGCCGAAAAAGCCATCGTGGCAGCGATTTCTGTTACGATGTCTTTTTTAAATTGATTTTTGGAACCAAAACTCTCCGAACCCGAAATATCCACCATCAGCATCATGGTCAATTCACGTTCTTCTTCAAAGACTTTTACGTGAGCTTCGTTGTAACGGGCGGTAACATTCCAGTCAATGTTTCGAATATCATCGCCATATTGGTATTGACGCACCTCACTAAAAGTCATTCCACGCCCTTTGAAAGAAGTATGATATTCCCCGGAGAAGATATGATCGCTCAGTCTTCGGGTTTTGATTTCTATTTTTCGTACTTTTTTTAAAAGCTCTTTTGTATCCATTTTTTTCAGTTGTCGGTTGTCGGTTGTTTGTTGTCAGTTAAACAGATTACTGTCAACTGACAACTGATAACTGCAAACTAAATTAAGGTACTTCTACTTCGTTTATAATTTTATTGATGATATCAACCGAAGTAATATTTTCAGCTTCAGCCTCATAAGTCACCCCAACTCTGTGACGCAACACATCGTGAACCACAGCGCGAACATCCTCAGGAATTACATAACCTCTGCGTTTGATAAAAGCATAACATTTTGCCGCTGTTGCCAAATTGATACTTCCACGAGGCGAAGATCCAAAACTGATTAAAGGTTTTAAATCAGCTAATTTATATTTTTCAGGGTAACGGGTTGCAAAAATGATATCCAGAATGTATTTCTCGATTTTTTCATCCATATAAACTTCACGAACAGCCTGTTGTGCACGTAAAATTTGTTCGATAGAAACTACCTGATTTACTTTATCGTAGCTTCCTGAAAGATTCTGACGAATTACCAAACGCTCTTCGTCCATTTTTGGATAATCAATTACGGTTTTCAGCATAAAACGATCCACCTGCGCTTCTGGTAACTGATACGTTCCTTCCTGCTCAATTGGGTTTTGTGTAGCTAAAACCAAAAATGGTTTTTCTAATTTAAAAGTAGTATCACCAATGGTAACTTGTTTTTCCTGCATCGCCTCTAACAAAGCAGATTGCACCTTAGCAGGCGCACGGTTAATCTCATCGGCAAGAACGAAATTAGCAAAAATAGGTCCTTTTTTAATCGAGAATTCATTTTGCTTAATATTATAAATCATCGTTCCGATAACATCGGCAGGTAATAAATCCGGTGTAAACTGAATTCGGCTGAATGAACCATGAACCGCTTGCGAAAGGGTATTAATAGCTAAAGTCTTAGCCAATCCCGGAACTCCTTCAAGCAAAATGTGTCCTTGCCCTAATAATCCAATCAATAATCGTTCAACCATGTGCTTCTGACCCACAATCACCTTATTCATTTCCATAGTAAGAAGGTCTATAAAAGCACTCTCTCTTTCTATCTTTTCATTGATCGCTCTAATGTCTAAAGTCGCTGTATTCTCTTCCATAAAATTATTTTTAATTCCTTGAATTTAATGCCTTAGTTTTGAGAGTGCAAATTGAATTTTTTTTTAAAGGTAAGATGTTAAAAAATGGTTAAAACTTCTGCCAATACTGCAATTTTAAGGACGAATTATGATACAATTTCCATAATTTTAAGAACTTTAAAAATTAGTCTTTGAAAAAAATCAAAATCTCTTTTATTTCAAAAAAAAGCAAATCTAAACAACAGAAATTAAAGCCTTTAGGAATAAATCTGACATTTGTTCCTTCCCGGAAATTTATTCTGCTGTAATATTTTATTTCTTCGCAAATAAACAACAGCAGCTTATTTTTAGAATCGACAAAAAATACTTCAATTAAATCATGAATAAAACAGCATTAATAACCGGAGCCACCAGCGGAATTGGAAAAGCAACGGCTCAACTTTTGGCACAAAATAATTACAACCTTATTCTTTGCGGAAGACGCAAAAACCGACTGGAAGAGCTGGAAAAAGAATTAAGTCAACTGACAAAGGTTTACAGTCTGGAATTTGATGTAAGCGATAAAAAAGCTGTATTTGAAAAAATCAATTCAATACCTGAATCTTTTGCAAAAATTGATATTTTAATTAATAATGCCGGAAATGCACACGGTCTGGATCCAATTCAGGACGGCGATTTAGACGACTGGGAAAACATGATTGACATCAACCTGAAAGGACTTTTGTATGTTTCGAAAGCAATAATTCCAAAAATGATTGCTCAAAAATCAGGTCACATCATCAACATCGGTTCCACAGCTGCCAAACAGGTTTATCCAAACGGCAATGTGTATTGCGCCACCAAACACGCTGTAGATGCGTTGAACAAAGCAATGAAAATGGATTTAAACCCTTTCGGAATCCGTGTGGGAGCCATCCATCCCGGACTGGTTGAAACCGAATTCAGCCAGGTGCGTTTTAAAGGCGATACCGAAAAAGCAGCCAATGTTTACAAGGGTTTCACCCCGTTAAAACCAGAAGATATTGCCGACATTATTCATTTTGTTATCTCCAGACCTTATCACGTAAACATTTCTGATTTGGTTGTCATGTGTACTGCACAAGGTTCGGCAACTATGATTCAACGGGAAGAATAAACATAAAAAAAACAGCTCTTTAAGGAGCTGTTTTTTACTTTTTTAAATTATTTATTCGAATGCCACCGAACCTACATCGGTAACTTCTCCATTCTCCACCATCACATTTTCAACAACAATTGGTGTTTTTCCTGAAGCCGCATCCGGAGTAAGTGTTAGGGTATAAGTTCCTGCCGGTACACCATTTAATTGGAACATTCCTGTTTCGTCAGCAAAAGCTGCAATAGTTGTATCTCCTAATGGAACCGAAACCTCAACCTGATAACCTTCAAGAATTGGGTCAATTTTACCTTTAATCACTCCCGATGTAGCCATTGCCGAAACACGAATAACCGGTTTTAAATTAAAGCTTCCGGAAGTTCCGGCCGTCACAATCGATTTAGAAACATCAAAATCTAAAAGAAATTCATAAGTGGCTCCTGCCTGTAAAGTTTGATTTACCTGTAATTTTAAGCCGGATTGCATAGCACTTGGCGTAGCCAATGGATAATCTACTCCATCTTTAACAAAATAATTCCCTTCTCCTAAAATTAATCGGATTTGTCCCAATTCTCCTGCCGGAACAACGTTATCCGCCAATAAGAGACTTACTCCTCCTGTTAAATCCAATAAATTTTGTTCACCGGGAACAAATGCATCACTAGCGATACTTACCCAACCTTCCTCTCCGGTATCGGTTGAAGTTTTTATCATAATGTCTTGAACATTAATGTTTACTTCTTCATAATCTCCGGGAGCATCGGTCATTCGAACCATCATTCGTGCAGTTTGATTACTGTCGTCATTATCATTACAAGCAGTAAAAAAAGTAGCCAGAAAAACAATGATAAAAAATAATTGGGGGCGAAATTTAATCTTTTTCATTTTTTCTTATTTATTTAAAATTAGTATATTGACAACGCAATAAAAACAACAATATTGCCAAATAACTGTTGTTTTTTATTCAAAACTCAAATCGTAAATCTTTTTTTCAGATGATTAACAAACGACTTTTAATAAAGAATTTGCTGGCTCATAATGATGAAAATAGTTTTTACGATAAAAAACGCCAACTAAATTTACACACAAAAGAAGGTAAATCCAAATTTTTAAAGCATATATGCGCTTTATCCAACTCTAATCCGGCAAACAACTCCTATATCGTAGTAGGCGTTGAAGATCAGGACAATGAAATTATTGGCGCCGACTTTTTTGACGACAGCCACATTCAAAATCTCATTAATGCCTATTTAGATAATCCTCCGAAAATTCAATACGAAAATGTACCTTTTCCTAACCTGCCCAAAGACAAAGTAATCGGGCTGGTTACTATAAAACCTAAGAATAAAATTTCCTCTTTCAAAAAAGGAATTCATACTATTCCAGCTCACAGTACTTTTATCAGAATAGGAAGCAACACTACTCCCACCGAAGACAAAATCGAAAAAAACTATCTGAATACCGCAACGGTTATTGACCTTGAAAACAATTCGCGAAATAATATCAAATATACCTTGGACGGTTTTTTTGATTTTATGAATTACAGGCACAAAGATATGGATCCCAAATACAAGGTTTTCAAAGAATTATTTGTCATCTGCTGGGCCGGAATTCCCAAAACAGTTCACGAAAAAACCTTCTTATCCCGCGTGGATATTGAGTTAATTAACGAACACATCAAACTTTTTTATTCTGCTCAGGATGTTATCACTATCTCCTTTGACGAAAATAGTTTTACCATTATCGAATATGTTCCACTTGGATTAAATGACAAAACCAGTTTTTATCCTTTAGAACAACAAACCATCTTTTTCTTTGAAAACGGCTATTACAAAATTGAGAGCAAAATGCTTTTTGAACCTCCGGCTTTCAACAAAAAAATGCTTTTCCACATTTACAACAACAATCTGGCAATTGTAAGCAAACTAAAAAAAGACATACAGCTTAGCTCCGGAGAACAAAAAGATTTGGAAAACCTGCCTTCAACATTTATGATTTGTTACCTCAACGGTTTTGAAGAAGCCAAACAAAAACTAATCGATGCCAAAACACACCTAAAACCCTTTCCTTCAGTCTATTTATCTTTCAAGGAAGCCATGCGTATTTTAAGAAAAATGAAATACGACGTCCAATAATTTGACAAATTCATTTTTTCGCTAAAAGAAAAAAGCATTCCTTTTTTGTCTGTCAATCAATTTTTATTAAATTGGGAAAACAAAAACAGCATTCAAAAAAAATGAGAACATTAGTTATTGGAGATATTCACGGTGGTTTACGCGCCTTGCATCAAATTCTGGAAAGAGCTCAGGTTAACTCAAAAGACAAACTCATTTTTCTGGGAGATTATGTGGATGGCTGGAGCCAATCGCCACAGGTATTGGATTTTCTAATCGAGTTAAACACCAAAAACAACTGTGTTTTCATCAGAGGCAATCATGACGAACTGCTTTTGCATTGGCTAAAAGACAGTAAAGACAATCTGTTATGGTACAATCACGGAGGTGAAGCAACCGTTATTGCTTATGAAGAAGTAAGCCACGAAAACAAACAAAGACATATTGAGTTTTTACAATCCCTGCAGGATTATTATCTGGACGAACAGCAACGTCTTTTTATCCATGCGGGTTTTACCAATATGAACGGCATTAACTTTGAATATTTTCCCAAACTTTTTTATTGGGACAGAACTTTATGGGAAACCGCTCTGGCATTAGACCAAAATTTAAAACCAAGCGACTTATCCTATCCCAAAAGATTAACCTTATACAGTGAAATTTACATTGGTCACACCCCTGTTACCCGAATTGGAAAAACTGTTCCGGTAAACAAAGCCTGTATTTGGAATATAGACACCGGAGCTGCCTTCAAAGGGCCGTTAACCATCATGGATATTGACACTAAAGAATTTTGGCAAAGCGAACCCTTGCACCAATTATATTTTGACGAAAAAGGAAGAAATTAGATTTAGTAACACTAAAACGAAAAGATTATGAAAAGATTTTTTACACTACTGACATTACTTATTATCAGCTTCGCAAACGCTCAGGCTTTTAGCGGAAAAGGGGACACTAAATTTGATGTGGCAGCCAATATTCAGGAACATGGTTCAGGAATAAGAATTTCTACCGATTTTGGTTTGGGCGAAAATATTTCCGTGGGCGCAACAGCCTCTTATTTACTATCTGTTGACAAAGACGGATTAGGCAACAAACCTGATTTTGGTGACAGAGCAGATCTTAAAGTTCGTTTTAATGCAAATCTGGGCAATGTTTTTAATGTAGATGAAAAGGTCGATATTTATCCGGGATTAGATTTAGGACTGAGAAACTTTGGCGCACATTTGGGGGTTCGTTATTTCTTTACAGATGGTTTTGGAATCATGAGTGAAATTGGTTTCCCTATTGCCAAATACAAACCCGAAGCTACCGGATTTGAACGTTTAAACAATCAGTTCACCTTTAATATTGGTGCTTCTTTTAATTTGTAAATAAAAACACTACAAAATTAGCAAAGTAAATTATTGAAAATAAATTAAATATTTTATTTTTGATAATCTTTAAAACTAAAAAATCATGGATTTCATAACTAGCTTAATAACTGGTATAGTTTCAGGTGTTGCTGCTTCATATTTCTTTCTAATGTTTTTCTTAAAAAAGAAACGTCCAGTTATTGCTATATCTGATTTCATTAGTAAACAAGAAGTAAATAATGAAAATAGTTATTTATTTAAATTCGTAAATATGACTGATTCCGAAATATTTGACATTCATATTGAATTAACATTCTACAAACCTATTGGAGACTATAATGGCGGAAACTTACAAGGAAAAGACATATCATTAAAAGATAATTTTTTATCTTATATGCCTTGTAATTCAAATACTGATCCTCATAATTTACATGCAGTCAGAATACGAACAATAGATGATTTATCAGCTATGTGGCAAAATGATGGATCATTTATTAGACTTTCTATAATTGCAAAACATTCAATTTCTGGATTTAATAAAGTATTTGTAAAAGATTATTTAAACAAAGAATGTATTACTAACAAACGATTTCTATCAGGTAATGATTTATCTGTTAATTAACAAAAAGTATTTGGTTATTAGATTGTTTGGCATTACATTTGTTTAATAATTATTCAACATTTGTCTAATTTATAAATTTCAAGTTATGAAAAATGATATTATTTTAGGTTAATACCTTTGGAATTTTAAAGATTCTTATTTAACATATAAAAGCTTGTGTTTATCACAAGCTTTTTTTATTTCAATCTAAATCAAATTTTATTCCCTGAGCCAAAGGCAAAGTACTGCCATAATTGATGGTATTGGTTTGTCTTCTCATATATACTTTCCATGCATCAGAACCCGATTCCCGACCGCCGCCAGTTTCTTTTTCTCCGCCAAAAGCACCTCCGATTTCAGCACCTGAGGTTCCAATATTTACATTCGCTATTCCGCAATCCGAACCTGCGGTTGACAGGAATAATTCGGCTTCGCGCAAATTGTTCGTCATAATGGCCGAAGATAACCCCTGCGCCACATTATTCTGAATCGCAACCGCATTTTCAACAGTTCCGCTATACTTTAACAAATACAAAATCGGTGCAAAAGTCTCGCATTGTACAATTTCAAAACTATTTTCAGCTTCTACAATCGCCGGTTTCACATAACAACCACTTTCGTAACCTTCTCCCGAAAACACGTCTCCGTTCACAAGAATTTTTCCGCCTTCGGCAACCGATTTTTCTAATGCTTTATTGTATTTTTCAACCGCATCGGTATCAATTAACGGTCCCACATGATTTTTTTCATCCAATGGATTTCCAATGCGTAATTGCTGATAAGCCCCCACCAAAGCTGCCGCGACTTTATCATAAATATTTTCGTGAATAATCAATCTTCGTGTTGAAGTGCAACGCTGTCCGGCTGTTCCCACAGCGCCAAAAACAGCCCCGATGACCGTCATTTTAATATCAGCATCCGGAGTCACAATTATGGCATTGTTTCCTCCTAATTCCAACAAAGATTTACCTAATCGGGCAGCCACAGTTTGAGCTACAATTTTCCCCATTCGGGTAGAACCGGTTGCTGAAATTAAAGGAATTCGGCTGTCTTTGGTTAACAACTCACCCGTTTTAAAATCGCCAATTATTAAATTAGAAATGCCTTCCGGCAACTTATTTTCCTGTAAAACCTGTGCTAAAATATTTTGACAGGCTATCCCGCAAAGTGGTGTTTTTTCGGAAGGTTTCCACACGCAAACATCACCACAAACCAATGCCAATGCCGCATTCCATGACCAAACCGCCACCGGAAAATTGAAAGCGGAAATGATTCCAACAATTCCTAAAGGATGGTACTGCTCATACATGCGGTGATTGGGTCTTTCGGAATGCATGGTCAAACCGTGCAATTGACGGGAAAGTCCAACTGCAAAATCACAAATATCAATCATTTCCTGAACTTCGCCGTAACCTTCCTGAAGGGATTTCCCCATTTCATATGAAACTAATTTTCCTAAAGCGGCTTTATTTTGACGCAGTTTTTCCCCAAACTGACGCACGATTTCGCCTCGTTTTGGAGCCGGAATCAACCGGAATATTTTAAAAGCTTCGGTGGCAGCCTGCATTACTTTTTCGTAATCGGCTGCCGAGGTCGTTATTACTTTAGCAATTAAAGCACCATCAACGGGAGAATAACTTTCCAGAATTTCCCCAGTTGAAAAACAATTGACACCAGTTGATGTCCCCTTGTTTATATCCAAAATTCCTAATTGTGTTAATGCTTCTTTGATTCTAAATTGTGTTGCGATTGTTGACATGATATTTAATAGGTTTCGTGTTTTAGCCCCGGTAGTCCCAAAATTTCGGGAAGCATCCTTTTCCTGCTTTCTTTAAGCAGGAAAAGATAGAGCGGATAACGGGTCCCGATAGCTATCGGGAAGCTCCTGAAAAAATTATTTTTTGGCTGTAAATCTTGGGTCGGTTTCCATAACTGTCCCACAATTTTCACAAGTGCGAAGACTTTCCGAATTGTAAAAATGCTCAAAATGAGGCAGGAAATCTTTTTCGATATTGTTCAATTCAAAATAAACTTCGTGCAACTTGCGATTGCAGTTGTCACAATACCACAGCAAACCATCTGTAAAACCCTGTTTGGCTCTTTTACGCTCAATAACCAAACCGATAGAACCTTCGGAACGAACGGGCGAATGCGGTACTTTAGCCGGATGCAGGTACATATCGCCGGCATTAAGCTGCATAATTTTTCGCTCGCCCTCTTCCTGAATGTGGACTTCAATTGTTCCTTCTAACTGATAAAATAATTCTTCGGTTTCATTGTAATGAAAATCCTTTCGGGCGTTAGGTCCGGCCACAATCATCACGATATAATCACCGGAATCCACATAAAGATTTTTATTGCCAACAGGTGGTTTTAACAATTGACGGTTTTCGTCAATCCATTTGGTCAGATTAAAAGGTCTTGAAATTGCCATGGCAGCTTATTTTAATAACAGCTAAGTTACAAAATCTATTTGGCTTCCTTTATCAAATAAATATAAACCGGAAAATGGTCGCTAAAACCTACTTCGGTTGCCGAATGTCGCTTGGGGTAACCTTTGTAGTTGCCGGAATTTTGAATCAGATAACTTTTATTAAAAATGCCGGCTTTCCAATATTGATAGCCTGAGAATTCCTTTTTTATCAGAGTTTGCGAAACCATAATCTGGTCGAAAATATCCCAGGAATCTCTAAAAGCAATAGTTCCCAAACCTTTTTTAGCCATTTCTTCGAATGGATTATAAATCCCCAATCGGGAACTTCCTGTTGGTTTGCTTTGGCTCCCAAAGCTTTTTTAATGCTGTTATTAAAAGGTCCGTCGTTCAAATCGCCGAGGGTAATTACTTTGGCATTCGGATTTATCTTTTGCAAAGAATCAATGATTTTACGGTTTAACATTCCGGCCGCTTCCCGGTACGGACTGGATTTTTTCTCTCCTCCCGAACGCGACGGCCAGTGATTAACAATGATGTTTATTTCCTCTCCATCCAAAAAACCGCTTACTAAAAGTTGGTCCCGGGTAAAAATCCGGTTTTGATAATTATTTTCAGATAAGTCATCATCGCTGTCTTCCACTGCTACAGTTTCCGGTTTTCCTTTGCTATAAATATACAAGGGAATATTCGTGTAAGAAGTAGGCATGAAAAATTTCTTTTGAAACAACAAAGCCACATCAATTCCTCTTTTGTCCGGCGAATTAAAATGAATAATACCATAATCCTGCATGACTATATTAGGCTGTTGCACCAAATCTTCCAGCACGTCCCGATTTTCAATTTCTGAACAGCCAATCAAAGTAGGCGAATTAGTATTTTCCGGCTTGCCAATTTCGGCTAAAACCCGGGCTAAATTTTGCAGTTTCTGATGGTATTTTTCAGCAATCCAATGCTGACTTCCCCGCGGCGTCCATTCGTCATCATGCGTATCCGGATCATTGATTGTGTCGAAGAGATTTTCAAAATTATAAAAAGCCACGGTGTGAATCCGATAGCTTTTGGGTTGTGAGAAAAACATTTGAAACCAAAACAGCAAAACAATAACAATCCCTTTTTGCATTTGCATAACTAATTCAATTTAAAGCGTTTTTAGTAAATTTAAACCATTTCATACAATTTGCAATCATTTATTTTTTGAATTTCTTTATCTTTGTTTGGATGCTTCACCAAGGCATTGCAACTTTATTTATTCAGGAAAAAAAGCCCTATGTTTACTTCTCAATTTTCAACATTTAATCTACAATTTTGCTTTTCCCTGATTTTATTTTTTCAATTTTTCAATAATAGTCAAGCCCAAAAACAGATGATTACACCAGCCGCTTTACAAAAAGGAGACACCGTTGCCATTGTTGCCACCGCCCGAAAATATACCGACAACCAACTACAACCTGCGATTGATTTATTACACAGTTGGGGACTGGAAGTCGTTATTGGAAAAAGCATTGGCTTAGACAACAATCAACTGGCAGGAACTGATGAAGAAAGAACTGCCGATTTTCAAACCCAGCTGGACAACCCAAATATCAAAGCGATTTGGTGTGTAAAAGGCGGTTACGGAACCGTGAGAATTATTGATGCCTTAGATTTTACCAAATTCAAAGAAAACCCAAAATGGATTGTAGGTTTTAGCGATATTACCGTTTTACACAATCACCTAAACACTTTGGGTTATAAAACCATTCACGGCATTATGCCGGTGAGTATTCCCAGAGCAACGGCTGAAGCCAAAGAAACTTTGAGAGAAGCCTTGTTTAACGAATCTCTAAGCTACGAAATTCCTTCTGACCCGATGAACCGCACCGGAGCAGCTAAAGGAGAATTAGTAGGCGGAAATCTTTCTATTTTATATAGTTTATTTGGTTCCCCATCGGCTATTGATTGTCATGAAAAAATATTATTTATCGAAGATTTAGATGAGTATTTATACCATATTGATCGTATGATGATGAATTTAAAACGCAATGGTTGTCTTGAAAGCATCAAAGGAATTGTAGTGGGATCCATGACCAAAATGAAAGACAACGAAATTCCCTGGGGAAAAAATGCCGTTGAAATTATTCAGGATGTGATTAAAAATTACAAAATCCCGGTGATTTATAATTTCCCGGCAGGACACATCCTGGACAACAGAGCATTGATTTTGGGAAATCAGGTTTCAATAGAAGTCACACTGGAGAAAAGTACGTTGAAATTTGAAGATTAATCAATGGCAATTTCAATCTTAAATAAAATTTCAACTGATTATTAAACACTGAAAACTATTTCTAATGGCTGAGCACAACGAATTAGGAAAACTGGGAGAAGAATTAGCTGTTGAGTTTTTACAAAATAACGGCTATTCGATTTTAGAAACCAATTGGACTTTTCAAAAAGCCGAAATAGACATCATTGCCCAAATAAATGACACTCTGGCAATTATAGAAGTAAAAACCCGTTCTTCGATTGAATTTGGTCTTCCTCAGGACTTTGTAAACCAGAAAAAAATAAAACTACTTACGAAAGCCGTAGACAACTACGTAGTTGAAAAAGATCTCGACTGCAACGTTCGCTTTGATATAATTGCCATCCAAAAAACCAACAAATCTTTTGTAATTGAACACCTTACAGATGCATTTTATCACTTTTAACGTTAATTTTTCATGTTATTTTTGTAACAAATTGTTTTTTTAATTATATTTGCCCATATTTTTAACGATTTAACTAAGTAAATCGATATAAAAACTAAGTAAAAACACCTATACAATTATGAAAACTGTTTCCTCAATAGTCGAAAATTACATCAAAACAAAACCCTTTTTATTAAATGCTTTATCACTGGGAATCATTAATTTAACTTCATTATCCAGGAACATCATGGCCGAATTAGAAAGCGAATTTGGTAAAGAAGTAAAACAGGGTGCCGTGGTAATGTCTTTAAAACGACTAACCGAAGAATTGGATTTCAGACTCAACCACAAAATCAACAAAGTAATTAAAAATATAGGTGAAATTACTGTTCGTTCTGCGCTGACTGATTACACTTTTGCGGTTTCGGAAACTGTTTTAAACAAACAGGCCGAATTAATTTCGGACATCAATGGTTTTCCGGATGTATTTTATACTTCTTCAAGAGGCGTAAATGAAATCAACATTGTAGTAAGCAATACCGTAAACAAACTGGTTGACAAACATTTTTCGAACGAAAAATTAATTCAGAAATTAGACAATTTAGCTTCCATTACAGTAAAATTACCAAAAGAAAACATTGTGGTTCCGGGAATTTATTATTTCATTTTCCAACGTTTGGCCTGGGAAGGAATCATCATCAACGAGGTAATTTCGACTTCTAACGAATTTACCATTTTAGTAGGTGAAGATCAGGTTGATGTTGCTTTCAAAGTAATCAAAGATTTGAAAAACTAAAACTAACATAACACTTTTAAAAAGCAGGTTTTTATCTAAATTCCTGCTTTTTATGCTTTTTTTCGAAATTAAAAACCCGAAAAAAATTTATTAATAACCAAAACTCACTCCGGCCACCAGAAAATTTTTTCCAAAAAAATCAGTATTTTTTGTTGCTCCGTTATGGACATAATTCAGCGAAATAGGCATCATCACATTATCGCTCAAACTTATCTCTTTAATTGCTTTTAATGACAAATTAACAAATGACGGTTTATCATAATTGGCAAAATTATAATACTCCGCCTGATTATTTAAAACAACACCCGAAGAAGCCAATAATTCGATATTTTGAAACAAATTAAAAGTATAACCTAATTCCATATAGGTAGTATAATTGCGCTTCGGATTTATATTTTTGCCATAACGATAATCATTTCCACCAACTAATGTACTAATCGTCGCATTGAAAGGAAAACGATAGCCTTCAGAAAAATCAAAATACAAAATCGCATCAACTGTTTGCGAACTCGTAGGTCCGTAATTAAAAAACCGATTACTCACCCCCTCGACCCTCGAAACCGAAGGCCAGTAATAATCCCAAATCTGAACTTGTAAAAAATCAGTAAGCTGATAACTGGCGTAAAAATCTATTTCGCGATAACCTTTATAGTAGTTTTCATTATCCGGATAAAAATAATCCTTTTTAAAATTAGTCGTAGCCCAACTTCCGATGGACAATCCTGAGGTGATTGCATATTCCGCCGAAGGTTGCACAGCCATATAATTTCCGCCCCAACATTGGCCGCGCCACAAATACCGACTCACAATATCCACATTCAAACTCAGCTTTTTCTCTTTTAAAAGGGTATCTGTCACTTGCTCCTTTTGCGAAAAACCAACAACCGAAACTATCAGCAATAAACCTAAAAAACCTGTTTCTACTATTTTCATCCAAATCAATACTTATCCATTAATTCAAACAAACGCTCTCTGTTCAAAGGTTTGGTAATATAATCATCAAATCCTGCCTGCTCTATTTTAACCTTATCTTCGGAAGAAGAATAAGCCGTTTGAGCAATAATAGGCAGTTGTGGCCGGAAAACCCTAATCTGTTCTATGGCTTCAAAACCATTCAAAACCGGCATTTTGATATCCATCAAAACCAAATCAATCGCAGCATTATGAGAACAAATATCTACCGCTTCCTGTCCGTTGACCGCACGGATAATTTGATAAGCCTTGTCTTTCATCATTTTTTGAAAAAGTAAAAAATTGATATTATCGTCTTCGGCAATCAAAATCACTTTATTTTCTGATTTGGTCAATTCTTTTTCCCTGATAGATTTCACCTCAACAGGCTCATCCTTGGCATATTTCAACGGAATTGAAAAATAAAAACTGGAACCTTCACCTATTTTTGACTCTAGTCGAATGCTTCCGCCTAAAATTTCGATATAGGCTTTTGAAATAGAAAGTCCCAAACCTAAACCTCCCACCATTATTGATTTGTCGTTTTCGACCCGTTTAAAACGGTCAAAAACATGCTGATGCTGCCCTTCTTCAATTCCCGCACCTGTATCCTGAATGGCAAAATGAATCAGATTTTGTAACTCATCAATTTCATATTTAAACCGCACCATTCCCTCATCAGTATATTTAATGGCATTAGTAAGCAAATTGATGATGACCTGTTTTAACTTAATTTCGTCCGTCACGATATTATTAGCAGTCGGAACGCTGCTCTTAATCAGTTTAAATTTCAAAGGTTTGCTTGGCGGAATGGTAACTTTAATGGTTTTATAAAGTTCGTCAATACAGGATTCCAGATTAATTTCGGTAAAATTAGGCGCAATCTGATTGGCATCAATCTTAGACATTTCAATCAAATCATCAATAATAGAAACCAGATTTTTTCCGTTTTGCTGAATGACATTCAAATATTCGATTCGCTCTTTTTCATTGAGTTCCGTATTCAAAATCAATTCGGTAAAACCGTTAATGGCATTCATTGGAGTTCGAATCTCATGGGATAAATTAGCCAAAAACGAAGCTTTCAGCAAATCGCCTTCTTCGGCTTTTATCTTGGCTTTTATCAAATCTATTTTCTGATTGTTATTTTCTTCAAACAAATTACCAATATAACTGAACTCTCCGCTGGATTTTTTCAATTCGGCTATCGCACTTTTACTTCCTTTTTGCAATGCTTTCCGAACCAAAAACAACGGGCGGTAAACCAATTTTCGGGTGTAGTAAATACTGACACCCAAATACAATAAAAACACCGCAATAATTACATATAAAATCCGGGTGGTGTTTTCAAAGTAAACATCAAATTTTTTTTCGAAAAGCAATCTTCCTATCAGTTTCCCTCTGGAATTTTCCAAAGGATATATGGCACTTACCACATGTCTTTTTTCCAAATTACGCTCCTCAACATTCAGAAAAGTAATTTTTGAAGACGTAATTTTCTCTAAATTTTTAAGGAATTTCGAATTGATTAAACGGACCGCAAAAAAATAACCGGAAGCGTTGGTTTTCTTTTTGAAAGGATCATCCGAAGGATGAATTGTTGCACCGGTCACTTCGACAATGCCTTCCGGAATTTTTACATAGAATTTTGCTGCTCCTTTTATATCCAAAACCGTCATCGCAGCCTTAGGAATAAAATCAAGCGTTTTAATAACGACTGTAGGCGTTCGGGTTATAAATTTCTTGTTTTTATCGTAAACCCCTAAATAATCGGCACCGTAAATTTCCAATTCATTACTAATGGTTTCATCATACCAGGATTGATTTTTTGTAATGGTAAAATCGACAAACTCATCCCAATTGGTATCATTTTTCAGCGCGGTTAAAATAGGTTTAGACTCTAATAATAGCAGCTGATTGATTTTACTTTCGAACAATTCGACTGAATTTCGATAAGCATCTTTCTCCGTTTTATTGATATAATACAACAAAACAGCATAGAGCATTAAGAAAACCACACTGGAGGAAACGATTAAAAAAAATATTTTTGGGGACGTTTTTTTAATTGTCATAAATCTTAGTACAAATCGGCTAAAATCATAAAAAAGCCTTACGGCTTTTTTACAAATTATTCTTTTTTTACACTAAAGTATATAAAAATGCCATAAAAAATCAAAAAACACTAAGAAAACCGATGAACTACAATTATTTTGACAAAAAAACTTACTTAGCCTTCTTTTTCACCCAATAGCTCCATCAGTTCCAAAGCTCTTCTGGTTGATTTTACGTTATCAAACGTTAGTAATAAACGCAAACCGTTAGCGGTTTGTTTTTCTTTCATTCATTTGTTTTAAGATGAAAATCATTTCGTCTTTCTCTTTAATTCTACACTCATATTGCTCAATTAATTTTTCAGCAACAGATAGTTCCTCATTAATTTCTTTTATTCTTTGTGATTCAATAATTTTCTCACCGAACAATTCAGCTATAGAAACTTCTAACAATTTGGACAATTTCACAATCTCACTTGGAGTAAACTGAATTTCTCCTTTCTCTCTTCTGCAATATTGCGATTGATCTAAATTCAATTCATTAGCTATGTAACTCTGTGACAAATACTTAATCCTTCTAATAGCTTTAATAGTTTCATTGATTTTCATTGATTTTCATTGATTTTCATTGATTTTCATTGATTTTCATTGATTTTCTTCTGCAATAATAAAAAATATTGTTGTATTTACCTACATAATGCTGTATTCACATTTTTTTTTTAAAATATTCGATGTTATTTTGTTTTAAACAAAATCTTACATAAAATATAATGACACGAATAAAACTGTTAATTTTTCTTGTGTATTCTAGCACATTACTTTCACAAGTTCATATAACAGGGAAAATTATTAACCAAAATAACGCACCTGTAAGTTTTGCTGAAATTTTATTATCTAATAAAGATTCCATTACCGTAAAAAAGGAATTTACAAATGAAGAAGGAATATTTACTATGGTGGTAGATAAGGGTGATTATGTAATAAAAATTATTCAAACAGGAAAAAAACTTTATACTCAAAATATTAAACTAGATCAAAATAAAAATTTAGGAAAAATAATAGTTACTGAAAACAATCATGAATTACAAGAAGTAATTATAACTACTAAGAAAAAACTGATAGAACGAAAAATTGATAGACTAGTTTTTAATGTCGAAAACAGTATTCAAGCGATTGGTGGTGATGCTATAGATGTGCTGAAAATGACACCAAATATTCGGGTGCAGAATGACCAAATAACCATGGTAGGCAAAAACAAAATGAGCGTTATGATTGATGAAAAATTGATACAACTCTCTGGAGATAATTTAATTAATTTTCTAAAAACAATTGCTTCTGACAATATTAAAAGCATCGAAGTAATCACAACACCACCTGCAAAATACGACGCTGAAGGCAACAGCGGTATTGTAAATATTAAATTAAAAAAGGCAAAGAAGGATAGCTGGGGCGGGGCTTTTAATAATTCTTACACAAAAGCAAAATTTGATTTAGGAAGTATAGGGAGTGTTCTGAATTATCAAAAAAACAAAATAACAATTAATTCGGTTATTAACTATACTAATGGTAGTACAGCACCTTATCAAGAAAACTACGTTTACTATCAAAAAGCTACTTGGTTTGAAACAAACGAAAAAAAAACTTTTCAAAACGATTTAAGCACTCAATTAAATTTTGACTATCAAATGAGTCCAAAAACAGTACTAGGCTTACAATATATTGGTTCTAAAAACAAACCTTTGGATATAGGTTTTAGTAATTCTGTAATAACAAATAAAGTTTCAAGTCAGATAGATTCTCTGATAGTTACTCCATCTTATGTAAACTCAAAAAAAACTTCACACTCTTTAAATTTTTATAGTTTAAAGAAACTCGATAGTGTAGGTAAACAATTTTTTTTTGATGTGGGTTACTTTGAGTACAACTCTAATTTAGATAATAAATTTAGTTCTAATTACTACTATGGTAATGGCTCTGAAATTCCTAATAGGGATTTAAAAGCGAATAACATAAGTAACCAAAAAATTAAAATTTATTCTTCAAAAATAGATATGGACTTGCCCTTGGAATGGGCAAAAATTTCTTTTGGAGCAAAAATTTCTTTTATAAAAACCAATAATTATCTTGCGTATTACAATACTTATAATCTTGAACCTATATTAGATTTAGCAAAAAGCAACCTATTTAACTACTCTGAAAATACCCAAGCATTATACATTTCTGGAAGTAAAAGTTTAGCAAAAAAATGGGAACTTCAGTTAGGATTAAGAACCGAAAATACTCAAACAAAAGGTGTTTCAGCAACAATTGAACAAACAAATGTAAATACTTACATTCGATTATTTCCCACAATTTATCTTACCTATACAGCAAACGAAAACAGTACTATCTCTTTAAATTATAATAGACGAATAGACAGACCTTCTTATGCAGATTTAAACCCATTCCGCCTCTATTCTACTGCATTTAATTATATGGAAGGAAATCCCTTTTTACAACCTTATTCAACAAATAACATAGAAATATCTCATAATTATAAAAATTTGAATAGTTCCTTATCCTATAAAAATTTAACAAACGGAATAGATTATATAACTTTAGTTTCACCCGATTCAGGTATTCAAATTGCAAAACCAAATAATTTTTATAAACAAAACAGTATTGTTTTAAGTGAAAATTATGCTTTTTCTAAATGGAAAGGATATGAAAATTATATAGGTTTCAACCTCTTATATGCTATTACTACTCCTAAAACGACAACAATCGTTCCAGAAATAAGCAATTGGACTGCCTCCTTTAATTCCTATAATAGTTTTGTATTAAATAAAAAAAAGAGCATTAAAGCTTCATTGGATTTTGTTTATACATCACCATCAGTTCTTGGAAGTTATAAATTAGAAAGCTACTATTTTTTTGATGCAGGAATACGAATGTCATTCTTTGAAAAAAAGATAAAAATGGCAATTAGTATTGTAGATATTTTTAGGACAAATAAATTGAGGTATTCTCAAAAGGTTAACAACATACAAATAACTGCATTAGATTATTCAAATCCTCAAAATATACGGTTCTCATTGTCCTATTATTTTGGAAAATCATTTGAAAGAGAGGTGAGAAGTAATAGTAATGAAGAAGAAAAAGGAAGGGTTAAGTAATACATGATTTTAATGCTTTTATTTTTCAGGTGACGATTTGAAGAATATAGGCATCTAAATAAATCGCTTGCAAGCAAACCGGATTGGTACGGTAATATGCCAAATGTGAACCATAATTTTAAAAATTAAAAAACAATGAAAAAATTTAAATTAACAAAAAAAGATGCTATCTCATTGGAGAATACTACAAGTTTAATGAGTAATCCAGTTTTAAAAAATGCTTCCTTTGAAGTAACAAATAGTTGTTTGACTGGTCGTTTTGCAAAAGTAGATTTTGCAAAAATTATTAAAACATTACCTGACACTAACTAATGTAACTTCAATTTAAGGCTCTTAAAATATTTTAGGAGCCTTTTTATTCAAAAAAAATCATGAAAATAGATAAAATCGTTGTAAAAATAGCTAGTCGTTGTAATATAAATTGTTCATATTGCTATATGTATAATCTAGGAGATTTATCTTACAAAATTCAACCCAAATTTATCGAAGATAGAACAACAGAAGAATTTGTGAAAAAATTATTACTCCATTTACAAAAAAAGAAACTACAAACAGTCCATATCATTATTCATGGAGGAGAACCTTTACTAATTAAAAAAAATGATTTCGTTAATTTTATTAACCGTTTTAATCTTATAAAAGAAAAAGGAATTGAAGTAATTTTTTCATTACAAACAAATGGAATACTTATTGATAATGAATGGTGCCAATTGTTTAAAAAAAACAATATAAACATTGGTGTGAGTTTAGATGGATCAAAACAGGACAATGATACTTTTAGAATTGACAAAAAAGGAGATGGCACTTATCATAATGTAATAAAAGGATTAAATGTTTTAAATAATAATAATATCAAAATTGGAATTTTATCCGTTATGAATACCAAAACAGATCCTGTTAAATATTATGACCATTTTAAAAGTCTAAATTTAAAATCTGTAGATATTTTATTATTAGATGCAAATCATGACACTAAACAAAATATTTTTGGTCAGGACTTAAGTCCATCAGAATGGTATATTAAAATTTTTGACAAATGGTTTCATGATTCAGAACTAACATATAATGTTCGTTTTTTTGAAATGATCATTAAAGAAATTTTGGGACAAAAACAAGGTTTAGATTCTTTAGGTATAAACGAAAACAATATATTAGTTTTAGAAACAAATGGCGATTTAGAAGCTGTAGATGTATTAAAACTTTGTGGAGATTCATTTACAAAAAACGGTATTAACATTTATACTCATGAAATTGAGGAAATAAAAAAATCCGAACTTATCGAAATATATTATAATTCGGGAAAATATTTACCTAAAAAATGTTTAGCGTGCCCCATTCAAGATATTTGTGGAGGTGGCTATTTACCACACAGATACAGTTCCGAGAATGGTTTTAATAATCCATCAATATATTGTAACGATTTATTAAAAATAATAACTCATATTCAAAATACGGTTATAGAATCAATGCCCCCAGAACTAGTTTCACAAACAGGAATTTCAAAACTAACTTATGAAGATGCTTTGAAAATTATAGAAAGAAACATACTGACTATACCAAAACCTGAATACACTCTAAAACTAGAATCTTTCAAAAAAAATTAAAAAATCTCATTTTATCAATGCTTCATAAAATGATAACATTTAACAAATTCCCTTTTATTCAACAACTTGACAGTTCAGATTGCGGAATTGCTTGTATTAGAATGATAAGCAATTTCTACGGGGTTACAATTACAAATAAAAATCCTGCTATTACAAAAAGCAATATAAGTCAACAAGGATTATCATTTGCTGAATTAAAAGATATTTCCACAAAATTAGGTTATGAATGTCTATTTGTTAAACTTGATTTTAATGAAGTTAAAGAAAATGTAACCTTGCCCGCAATATTTTTTTGGAATCAAAATCACTTTATTGTTGTTTATAAGTTAACAAAAAATAAAATATTCGTAAGTGATCCCGGAATGGGCAGAATAATTTATAACAAAAAAGATTTTTTTAACGGTTGGAAAGCTAATAGTGAAAAAGGTATTCTTTTGGTCTTAAAACCAACTGAGAAACTTTACAAAAAAAAAGATACAAACAATGAAACGGACAACGAAAAAAGAAAGAGTTTTATTAACATATTAAAATATTTACTTGATTATAAAAAACATCTCTATTTATTGGCTTTTACACTGTTATTATCAACAATTATAGAATTTATTTTCCCCTTTTTTACTCAAAAAATTGTTGATAATGGGGTTAAATTCAAAAACATTTCATTTCTACACCTGATTTTAATTGGAGAGTTCATATTATTTGTAAGCAAAATACTAAATGAATTTTATAGATCATGGTTGTTTATCCATATAAGTTCTCGAATAAGCTTACATCTTGTTTCTGATTTTTTAATTAAACTAATGAGATTACCCATAAAATTTTTCTATTCTAAAAGTATAGGAGATTTATTGGAAAGAATAGAAGATCATAAAAGAGTTGAAAATTTTTTAGTAAATGATTCACTTAAAAGTATTTTTTCTTTTTTTAGTATAATAGTTTTTTCTACACTTTTATTATATTATAATTTCAATGTGTTTTTAATATTTATTACTGGTAGTATTTTGGAGCTTATTTGGATTTTTCATTTTTTTGATAGTATTAAAAAACTAGACATAAAGAAATTTGAGCTCGTCAGCAAAGAAAAAAATAAAAATGTAGAACTTATTACAGGTATGCAAGAAATTAAAATTAATAACCTAGAAGCATACAAAAGAAAAGAATGGGAAAATATTCAATTGGAATTATTTAATAACAATATTGAAAACCTCCTAACAAATCAAAAATTCGAAAGTTATAGGTTTTTTTCTTTTTTAACGTCAATTTTAATAACTTTTACTTCTGCATATTCAGTTATAAATGGTAGATTGTCTTTAGGTTCTATGGTGGCAATTGTTTTTATAGTAGGTGCCGTAAATGTACCTGTTACTCAATTGATAAATTTAATTTTAAATTTTCAACTAGTAATGGTAAGTATATTGAGGTTAAATGAAATACATGATATTCAAGAAAGTTCAAACTCAGAAAAAAAACTAGATAATTTCGAAAAAGGATCTATACATCTTAAAAACATATCATTTGCATATAATGGTGATTATAATGTATTAAATAATATAAATCTTAAAATTAAAAAAGGCACAACTACGGCAATTGTTGGTATAAGTGGTAGTGGTAAATCAACATTAGTAAAACTTCTTCTAAAATTTTATTATCCTGAAAAAGGGGTTATTACTATTGATAATGAAAATTTAAATAATTTAGATGATAAAATATGGAGAAGTCAATGTGGTGTGGTTCTTCAGGACAGTTTCATATTCTCAAATTCCATTGCCTTTAATGTCACAATGGAAGAAGAATATGATATGAAAAAATTAATAAATGCTGTTGAATATGCTAATATTAAAAAATTTATTGAAAAACTTCCAATGAATTACAATACAATTATTGGACAGCAAGGAATTGGCATTAGCCAAGGACAAAAACAAAGAATTCTTATTGCCAGAGCAATATACAAAAATCCGCACTATATTTTTTTAGACGAAGCCACAAGTGCCCTCGATACAGAAAATGAAAAAATAATTCATGATAATTTACAACAATTTTTTAAAGGAAAAACTGTTGTAATTATTGCTCATCGTTTAAGTACAGTAAAAAATGCAGATCAAATTATCGTTTTAAACAATGGAAAAATTTCAGAAAAAGGCACTCATCATCAACTAATTAACAACAAAAGAGACTATTATAATTTAATAAAAAACCAATTAGAATTAGAACATTAAAATATGAATTTTAAAATATTGGGTGAAATCCCAAAAAAAATATTTTTTATTGGACTATTAATTTCACTTTTCAACATCATTTCAATTTATTTTGTTGTAAAATTGTTATTCCTATAAATCAAAACTTTATGAAATATCACAAACTTATTCTTATTATTACTATCTCTATAAGCATACTAAGTTGTAAATCAAAAATAAACCAAACAATCAATAATATTCCTGAGGGAAAATGGATTACTATTGATACCTTAGATTTTATCTATACTGTAAAAGGCAAATATAGAAAAGGTGTCGAAGTGGGTACTTGGAAATCATTCAACAATCGAAAACTCGTAAAGAAAGAAAAGTACAAAAAGAATCTTTGTAAAACCACATTTTATTTTCCCAATGGGAAAAAGCAAAAACAAGGTTATACTAAACTGGTTGTAGAAGATTCCTTAAGTCACTGGTTTTATTCTGGAAAATGGCGGTTTTATAATCAAGAAGGACAATTAGATTCTATTAAAAATTACACCCAAGAATCATTTGATCTAAAATTAAGTGATATACAAAACTAATTTCCATTCCCCAATAGCTCCATCAATTCCAAAGCTCTTCGGGTTGATTTTACATTGTCAAAAGTCAGTAATAGGCGTAAGCCGTTAGCAGTTTGTTTTTCTTTCATTTTACAAAGTGAAGGATGTTTTTGCACAAACTGCAACACCTTATGAAAGCGATTCGACTGATAAAAATCCGATTGTTGGTCCGACACAAAATAACCAATCATCTTGCCTTGTTTCATCACCAGTTTTTCGATTCCAACTCTTGTAGCCACCCATTTAATCCGGATACTGTTCATCAATGCATTGGCTCGCGGAGGCAATGGACCAAAACGATCCACAAGTTTGTTTTGGAAAACGACTAATTCTTCTTCGTTTTTAATCGCACTCAACTCATTGTACAAATTCAAACGTTCCGAAATATTATTAATATATTCATCTGAAAACAACAATTCAAAATCGGTGTCAATTTGCAGGTCTTTTACATATTCCTTGGTTTCAATATCATTCTCGACCGGATACAAATCTTTAAATTCGTTTTCCTTCAGTTCTTCGATGGCCTCATTCATGATTTTTTGATAGGTATCAAATCCTATTTCATTGATAAAACCGGATTGTTCACCACCCAATAAATCTCCTGCACCACGAATTTCCAAATCTTTCATCGCAATATTGAATCCGCTTCCCAGTTCACTAAATTGTTCCAAAGCCTGAATACGTTTTCGGGCTTCTTCGGTCATTGACGAATATGGCGGACAGATGAAATAACAAAATGCTTTCTTGTTACTTCGACCCACACGACCACGCATTTGATGCAAATCAGACAGACCAAAATTGTTGGCATTATTGATAAAAATGGTATTGGCATTGGGCACGTCCAATCCACTCTCGATAATGGTTGTTGCGACCAACACATCAAATTCTCCATTCATAAAAGCCAACATCAATTCTTCGAGTTTCTTGCCGTCCATTTGTCCGTGACCGATTCCTACTTTGGCATTTGGAACCAATCGCTGAATCATTCCTGCTACTTCCTTGATGTTTTCAATGCGGTTATTGATAAAATAAACCTGCCCATTTCTTTGAATTTCATACGAAATCGCATCGCGAATCACCTCTTCGTTAAAACCAACCACATTAGTTTCAATAGGATATCTGTTAGGCGGAGGCGTAGTAATTACAGACAAATCACGCGCTGCCATTAACGAAAACTGCAAGGTTCTCGGGATAGGTGTTGCTGTTAAAGTGAGCGTATCTACATTTGCAGCAATGGTTTTTAATTTATCTTTTACGTTTACACCAAATTTTTGCTCTTCATCTACAATCAGCAAACCTAAATCTTTAAAAACTACATTTTTGTTGACCAACTGATGGGTTCCAATAACAATATCCAATTTGCCTTCGGCCAAATTTTTTAAGGTTTCTGCCTTTTGTTTAGCCGTTCTGAAACGGTTCAGATAACCAATTTTTACCGGCATATTTTTTAAACGTTCCGAAAAAGTTCTAAAATGCTGGTACGCCAAAATAGTTGTTGGCACCAAAATCGCAACTTGTTTGCTATTATCAACTGCTTTAAATGCGGCACGAATAGCGACCTCAGTTTTTCCAAAACCTACGTCACCACAAACCAAACGATCCATTGGGCGGTCGCTTTCCATATCGGCTTTGACTTCGGCAGTTGATTTAATTTGGTCCGGCGTATCTTCGTAAATAAAGGAACTTTCTAATTCGTTTTGCAAATAACTGTCCGGAGCATATTGAAACCCTTTTTCCAATCGTCTTTTGGCATACAGCTGAATCAGATTGAAAGCAATATTTTTGACTCTGGCTTTGGTTTTTTGCTTTAAGGCTTTCCAGGCATTCGAACCTAATTTATAAATTTTAGGAGGCGTTCCGTCCTTGCCGTTGTATTTGGAAATTTTGTGAAGCGAATGAATACTCACATACACAATATCATTATCGGCATAAACTAACTTAATTGTTTCCTGAGTTTTCCCCTCAACCTGAATTTTTTGCAAGCCTCCAAATTTCCCAATTCCGTGGTCAATATGCGTCACATAATCACCTACAGAAAGCGAAGTCAGCTCTTTTAAAGTGATATTCTGTTTCTTCGAATAACCGTTTTTGATACTGAATTTATGGTATCGCTCAAAAATCTGATGGTCGGTATAACAGCAAATCTGATTTTCTTCGTCCACAAAACCTTGGTACAAAGGCAAAACGATGGTGTTGTATTGCTTGCGGATATTCTCTGAATTGGCTTCATCCAAACTCTCAAAAATATCGTGAAAACGCTTGGACTGCGACTCATTGGAACAGAATAAATAATTTTTATAGCCGTTAAAATGATTCTCGCTCAGATTATTCAATAGCAAATCAAATTGCTTGTTGAATGAAGGCTGTGGCTGAATGTGAAATTCGAATTTTTTGGTAGTTTTAAAAATGGCTTTAGAACTCAATTCGACAATTGAAAAATCCAAAGCACGTTTTATAAAGGCCTTTTGATTCAAAAACAATTGTTCCGGAGTAGCATGTTTAATATCTTTAGATAACTTCCCGAAAGCTTCTTCGGCACGGGCAAATTGCTTATCTAATTGTGCCAATAAATTCTCGGTATTTTGAATACAGATAACCGTTTGTTCCGAAATATAATCCAAGAAACTCTCCCGGTTTTCCTGAAACAATTTGTTTTCTACATTGGGAATAATCGTAATTTTCTTTTGTTGCTCTATCGACAACTGCGTTGCCACATCAAAAGTTCGAATACTATCGACTTCGTTGCCAAAAAACTCAATTCGATACGGATTGTCATTGGAAAACGAAAAAACATCGACAATTCCACCACGAACCGAAAATTCTCCCGGTTCGGTAATAAAATCCACTCTTTTGAATTCGTATTCAAATAAAACTTCGTTGATAAAATCAATCGAAATTTTATCGCCAACATGTACTTTTAAGGTGTTTTTATCTAAATCTCTACGAGTAACCACTTTTTCAAAAAGTGCTTCGGGATAACTCACAATTACCGCCGGTTTTTTGCGGGAATTGATACGGTTTAAAACCTCAGCACGAAGCAACACATTGGCATTATCAGTCTCTTCTCCCGAAATTTCGGGATGGTACGGACGTCGATACGAACTTGGATAGAATAACACATCTTCCTCACCCAACATTTGTTCCAAATCGTTTAGGTAATAAGCCGCTTCTTCCTTATCATTCAAAATCAATAAAAAAGGAAGTTCGGCTTTCTTAAAAAGCGAACGGATGACAAAAGAAACCGCCGAGCCCAGTAAACCGCTAAGCTGTAATTTGGCTTGGTTTTTTTGCTGTAAAGCAGCCGAAATTTGTTGAATTTTAGGCGAAGAATCGTAAATAGTGTATAAGGCTTTCTTACTCAACTCGGGCATCATTAGGGTTAATAATTGCTCTCGAGCCGGACGGAAGAACAGACGGATTAGGCATCACCGGTGTATTAGGAATGGCTCTCGCCGAATCCAATAACATACGTCTCATTTCGTCTTCACCTTCCTCAACCGGAATTTTACTTTTTTCGGTCAAAATATCAATCTGACGTTGCAAAGTGGCCAATTCTTTATTGATTTCACCCACTAATTGCACCACTTTTTTATCGGGAATATTATCCAAATGGATGTACATATCCATCAATCGCACCTTAGTAATCAAAACCTGAATACGGCTTTTGATTTGCGGTTTATTAAACATTTCGGGAATTGCATTATTCAAAGCCATGGCTTTTTTGGAAATCGCATCCGATTTTTGCTGGAAAGCTCCAATAGTCTTTTTAGGTTTTTGATGCAATTCCTGCATGAATAAACGCAATTCATTCCAGGTTTTAATGGTTTCTTCGGTAGCCTCATTGATAGGTTCATCATAAAAATCCCAGCCTTTTCGAATGTTTTCAAAAATGACTTTTTTCTTTTTAGCGTCTTTGGCATTTTCTGCCAATCGTTTTCGATTGTTTTCCTGGTTACAGGAAACCAGCAAAATCAGCAGCCCAAAAATATATAATAGTTTCGTTTTCATCGGATTTTTCATTGAAGCGCAAAGTTACAAAGTAAATTAATATTAAAAGAGGCAAAATTGCTATTCAAATTTTGTTTTGGGCGTTACCCTAAGGGTCGGGCTTTTCATTTCAATCTTTTATTTTTTCTTTAAAAAGATTAGAAAAAAGCAAAAGTAAGCAAAACGATTAAAACTGTTATTATACAGTCGTTTATAAAAGGTTAGTCTAAAATTGGAGGTAGGTGTCCGATAGGTTTTGGTCTTAGAATGAAAAGGTTAGGTTACTAAATCATTACTGATTACAATCTGACTATTTTGAATATAAGAGTTTATATTTCAGTCATTTGCGGTATTTTTCATATTCCCTTGTAACTCAATTAAAATTAATTTTAAACATTAAATTTTTGAGTTATGGAACGATCAAAAAGATCCACGTTCAAGTTATTGTTCTACTTGAAGAAAAACGAACCAAAGAAGAACGGGAATGTACCAATTATGGGGAGGATTACCATTGACGGAATCCCAAAAACATTCGCAACAAAATTAGAAATCAATTCTGATAATTGGGATTTAAAGCACGGAAGAGTTTTGGGTAAAAGTACCCAAGCTTTGAGCCTTAATCTTATATTAGATAACATACGTGTACGTATCAACAAGATTTATGATGATATGCATAAGGAAGATGGCTTTGCTACTTCACAAAAAGTAAAGCTCTCTTTTTTAGGGGTCGGCGTTATGGATGATGCCATCCTAAAAGTATTTAAGGAGCAGAATGATGATTTTGAAAGAATGGTCAGTAAAGGAAAACGTTCTCAAAACACTTATAATAAGTACAAAACCGTTTATAATCATCTGTGTGAATTTATTAGGGAGCGCTATTACAGAGAAGACATGGCATTTCGTGAACTCACTTCCGACTTTATTCGGGAGTTTGATTTCTTTCTGCGAATAGATAAGGAATGTACCCACAATACGGTTTGGGTTTACACAATGCCAATTATCGCTTTAGCTGAACTCGCTATCAAAAAGGGACTGATACGCAAAAGCCCTTTTGAAGATTATGAAATCAGTATGGAAGAAACTGATCGTAGCTATCTTTTAAAAGATGATGTAGAAAAAGTAATGCTTCTGAAACCATCTAAACCGCAATATGAACTTGTAAAAGACCTTTTTATTTTTAGTTGCTTTACCGGTCTTTCTTATATAGACATCCAAAAATTGAAATGGGGCAATATACAGTCTTTCTTTGATGGTCATCAATGGATAATCAGCAGAAGAAAGAAATCTGATGTTGCTTCCAACGTTCGTTTATTGGAAATTCCGAAGCATATCATTGAAAAGTACAGAGGAATTACTGGTAATGATTATGTTTTCGAAATACCAACCAATCCTACCTGTAACACTCATATTAAGAAATTAATGAGTGAAGCAGAAATTATTACAGAACAAAAGGTAACCTTTCATACAGCGCGCCACACATTTGCTACGATGTTCTTAACTGAAGGGGTCCCACTTGAAAGCCTCAGTAAAATGATGGGACATAAAAACATTTCAACTACGCAGATTTATGCCAAGATTACCAGTCAGAAAATTAGCAAGGATATGGATTTGGTATCGCATAAATTTGCAGGAATGGAAGCCGCATTTTCTAAAATGGAGAAAGAGGTTATCATTTAGAATTTTTATTTACAAAGCGAAGCAGGATTATGTCCTGCTTTTTTTATGTACATACTTAATCCTTAAAGCACATTTATTCCTCCAGCGCACATCCAACGCCATAAAAGAGCTTTAGCAGGATGACTTAATAAACCATACTGAAAAACTCCTAATCTATCCTCAACAAATATTTTTCAGTACCGTTTACGTGGCTTCCAAAGCCACAATACTTTAAGATACTAAAATCCACATTTATAAATTCTGCAAAATGTAATTGCAGGTTTTGTAATCACAAGGCCATTTCCTCAATGCCTTTTTCACGTGCTTCCACATAAGTTTTTATTCAAAAACCGGTATGCTATTTTGTTCCATTTCAAGAGCAAAGGTATTTCCGTGTTCTTAACGCAGGAACAAGGTCATGCCCTCCTGGTTTGCAAAAAAATCTCCACCCATTCGGGTCGTATTTTTTTGACAAAACCTTGTTCCTGCTAAACACTAACCTTTTTATGCTCGTGAAACGAAACAAAGCATACTCCGGCTCTTTAGACGAATAAAAAAAATGTCAGAAATGAAAAAATACAGCATTGGAAATGGCAAAAGAGTGAAACGAAACTTCAGCACCTCCTCTCATTGCCGAATAAATCAAGGGAAAAATCAGAACAAAATTAATAACGCAAAAAAGTAGAAATCATGAATATTACAGGAAGACTGACAAGAGATGCGGAAGTACGCACAACGTCACAGGACAAACAAGTAGTAAATTTTTCAGTAGCGACCAACGACAGCTACCGTAACAAACAAGGTGAACGCATTGAGCAAACAACCTATTTCGACTGCTCCTATTGGATAACTCCGAATGTAGCTAAGCTACTTACAAAAGGCACATTGGTGGAACTATCGGGAAGAGTAAGTACAAGAGCGTGGACAGGCAATGACGGAGAGCCAAGAGCAGGACTAAATTTCCATACATCAAACATAAAATTACACGGAGGTAGCAAAAAATCGGAAACGGCACAAGCTACTACAGGTGCAAACAATACCAAGACAGAAGACGACCTCCCATTTTAACAACAAGTATTAATCATTTTTTAACATCAAATTTTTAAGCATTATGGCACATAATATCAATTTCAACGAGAGAACAGGACGTTATTCATTTTTTAGCGTTCAGCAAAAAGCGTGGCACGGTTTGGGGCAAATTGTGGAACAGTACCCAACGAGTGAGGAAGCTATCAAACACGCAGGGTTAGATTACGAAGTCGTAAAATCCCCACTATTTACAAAAGGTTTGGACATCATCGAAACAGCTAACGGCATAGAGATAGGCAGTAGCGAATTAGAAGTACCTAACTATTTTGCCAATATCCGTAGCGATAACAATGCAGTATTGGGAGTAGTCGGCAAGGATTACCACATAGTACAAAACCGTGAAGCATTTAATTTCTTTGATGCTATTGTAGGCGGTGGTGAGGGCATTCTCTATGAAACAGTAGGAGCATTAGGAAACGGAGAACGTATTTTCATCACAGCCAAATTGCCTGACTATATCCGTGTCGGTAATGGCGATGATGTTACGGAAAAGTACATTTTCCTAACCACTTCGCACGATGGTAGCGGAAGTATCACAGCCGCATTTACACCTATCAGAATTGTTTGTCAAAACACCTTAAACGCTTCGTTACGCAGTATGACTAATGTAGTTCGTATCAAACACACTTCGGGAGCAAAACAGCGTATTGAGAATGCTCACAAGATTATGGGACTTGCCAACACATTGAGCAACCAATTAGAGGGCATTTTCAACGAGTGGGCAAAAGTAAAAGTATCAGACCGAGAAATCAAAAAGTTAATCCAATTGGCACTTTGCCCGAACAAGGAAACGCTTGACCTTATCAAAAAAGGTGCGGAAGATGAAATTTCAACCGTGTTTAAAAACACCGTAGAAGATGCCTTTGCCTACGCTATGATCAGCGATACACAGCAGATGGAAACCACGAAAGGCACATTGTTCGGGGCGTACAATGCAGTTACAGGCTACTATCAGAACGTAAGAAATTACAAGAATGATGAAGCCAAATTGCAGAGCATTGTATTGGGTGGTACTGCCCAACTCAAAACTCAAAAGGCTTTTGAATTATGTACCTCATTTGCTTTGGACGGTGCGGAAATCCTAAACCTTAACTAAATAACCAAAGGCTACCGCTTTAATCGGTGGTAGCCTACTTAAAATTTCAAAAAGATGAATACCAATTTTTTCAATCAGATACAGCAGTTGGACTTTACAGGAGTATTGCAACTGAACATTTCAAAAGGAGCGGAAAACAACCTTATCGTATCGGTTCTGCTCAACAACGAACAATGCGGAGATAATGCCAAAAACCTAATTCCTCCGTTGACATTTAACGCAACGCCACAGGAGTATGACGAGGGATTTTTTGAGCAGATAAAAGCACCTATCAAAACGGTTTCGGGCGTAATGGTTGATATGGAGAAATTCCTAAAACAAATGGAAATTGTCAAACAGCAATCGGCAATGGAGAAAGAAAAGACCGAGAAAGCCAAAAAAGAAAAAGAAGCCAAAGACAAGAAGTTTAAAGACGGAATGACAAAGGCTGATGAACTCGAAAAAGAGGGCAAATTCCGTGAAGCGTGGATGAAAGTACCCGATGTAACCGAGTTTCCCGAAAAAGCGGATGAGATACGCAAACGCAAAACGGCATTGTCTGCAAAATTCGCTACACCAAGCCTTTTCGGAGAAGCGGAAGAACCGCAACCCGAACCGAGCCAAGAGGAAGAAACCACAGCCGATTATCCGATAGACGAAACGGACGAGGAAGAATCAGAGTATTAACGATTTAAAACGAACATTATGTTATTAGCAACGCAATTAGAACGAGTGTTTATACTCAAAGATAAAGGACAGGACATCAGACTGACCGACCCCGAACCACGTTGGAGCGTGGAAGCCGTAATGAATTTTTACGCCAATATGTACCCGATACTTACAACCGCAAAAGCATCTGCACCACAAATTAAAGATGATGTAGTAGAGTACAAATTTGAAAGCGTAATGGGAACGAAAGGTTAAACCAAATATTTAAAGTGATGAACTATGCACAAACATATCCTATCGGGAACTATCACAATACCCGAACAGCAAAGACAACGGCAGTTGCACCGCCAATTGAACGAGTTCGCCAATTGGATGCAAAAGCCAAAGGATGCAAACGAAGTGCGGAAAGACAAACGCAAATCAGTACCGACAGCGATGTTGCCAATGGTTTTCTAAAGTGTACGTTTCTGCCCAAACTGAAAGAAACCAAAACCGGACAGGCTTACAGGAAATCGGATAAGACGGAAAGGGATTTTTTTCAGTCCCTTTCCAAACTTGCCGAGCATTATCAAATTGAACCGATGCAGAGTAAACAATTTCCATATCCATACAATATGGCTTTGGCAATGTCGGATATGGAAGAAAAACTAAAGCAAAAGGTTTTGGATTGGGAAGAAATACGTTTAGTACAGGATAGTAAGAAAACGTATTTTGTAAGTGAGGAACGCTACAATACAGGGGCAACACTTTTTTACATTCCCGTTGCGTCGTTGTACCGAATGTTGCACGACCGTAATCGGAAAAGAAACGCCCATTTGTTATTGTCCGTATGTGCTTATCTGTATCACATAGCCGACATACCGTATTACAGACAGGAAGCAAGTTATCTGTATTGGATGTACGAAATGATGAACGATTGGGTTGAAATGGATGACCAAACCGAGCAAACAGCCGTTTATCTTGCCGAAATCAAACAAGCGGAATACATCGGGGATTATATGGAACAACGGATTTACAACCGCATTAATCTGACCGTATTTGAACAGCGTATCAACAGTTTTAAAGCTAAAGATGATTTTGATAGAGAGTGTTTAACCGTAGCAAAAAAAGCCTTTGCCCTTTATCAGACCTATCCGAATGAAAGCGTATTCCGCAATGCCAAACCAAACGGAGAAGCATCGGAGGAAGATATGGAGAACATTATCGGTATGGAAAAGTATATTTCATTCTATGCTGACCACAAAGGTTGGCTGAATGAAACACTAATAGAATCGGTCAACACCGAAATGCAAGAATACGGACAAATGGAAGAACCCATTATCCAAAAAATGTTTGACGGCAGGGATATAACCGCCAACAACCTTTGCTTTGAAAACAGACTATTTGGACTACTGCACAGTCTAAGCGACATTTTACATACATTCTAAAAATTGGAACTATGGAAACGATTAACGATATAACACAGGACTTCGGTACATTGTACCACCCAAAATCGGCTTTGGTATTCTATGAAACTAAAGGAAGCAATACCGATGTATATGTAGAACATTTTGATATGGACAAGAACGGCAATCCTATCAACGCCCACCCTTTAACGGTAAAGGAAGCGAATGTTTTGGCAAAGGCACTCAATACCGAACAGGAAAAGAACAAAGCCTTTCTGAAATCAAACGGAATTTTGCCAACCAACATTTTGCACATCAATCCCAATGCGGATAAAGGTGCAGTAATTTGGTACACCAAAGCACAGCAACGGCAGATGTATTTTGTAGATAGTCTGCAAATTCCAAACGGAATAGCACAAGTACCGCCAATGCTTTGGAAAGCAAGTAAAAACGGTTTGAGTGTGTTTGCCCTTGCAAGCGACAGAAGACCAACAGAAAAGACAAAATTGTATCATACGCCATATTTCAACATCTATGAAGATGGTAAAGTATGTATGGGAACGGTAAGCGTTGATATTAAAAAATCCGCTTCGGTGGAAGAATTTATACAGTCTTGGGAGTATTACTTTTTCAATTCCTATTTCAGCCATTTATTGGGCAATCATAATCCTATAAAAGGCAATTGCGTAAACCTTTGGAAAGACCTTGTGAACACGGAGACCCCCTTTCCAAAAGAAGTATTGAGACCGAATAACCAAACCCTTAAAAACCTATTATAATGAAAACAAAAGTTCATTTTACGGACAACTATCTGATAAGCCCGACCAACCCCATTGAAATTAATTTGATTGGAGCAGGTGGCACAGGTTCAAAGGTACTGACAGCCTTAATGGAAATGAGCCACAGCCTAACAGAATTGCAACACCCAGGATTGCAGGTACGTTTGTGGGACGATGACATTATCACGGAAGCCAATCTGGGCAGACAGCGATTTGCACCGAGTGAAACAGTATTGTACAAATCCGTAGCTCTGATAAACCGTGTCAATCGGTTTATGGGTACAAATTGGAAAGCGGAAGCCCAAAAGTTTGAACGTAATAATTTCGGTGGACTTCCCGAAAATGCAAAAGCAACCATTTATATTACTTGTGTGGACAATGTACAGACACGATTTGATATTGCTGAAATGCTTAAAGCTATGAGCAAACGGAGAGCCAACCGTGACGAACCAAAGTATTGGTTGGATTTTGGTAACAGCCAACATACAGGGCAAGTGATACTATCTACTATCGGAGAGATTAAACAACCCAACTCCGAGAAATACGAAACGGTGGCAAGCCTGCCAATGGTTACGGATGAATATGGCGAACTGCTGAAACAGTCCGAGCAGTCGGACGATACGCCAAGTTGTAGTTTAGCAGAAGCATTGGAAAAACAGGATTTGTATATCAATGCGACATTGGCTCAAATGGGTTGTTCTCTATTGTGGTCTATGCTCCGCTATGGAATGACCGAAAACAGGGTTTTTTTCCTTAATTTGAAGAACTTCCAAGCCCAACCTCTAAAAGTCGCCTGACAGCCAAAATCGGGCGGCGAAAAGACGCATCCTTCCGTTGGTCGGAACCGCCTTTTCGCATTTAAAATAGGTGTAACCCCTTTGCCAAAATGTACCGCTCCACAATTTCCACTCTATACATTTTATCAAACAGGTTGAGAGTTTATTGCGCGGGATATTCATCATCCCTAAAATTATACTACTTTTATTGAATACTATATTGAGGTATCAAATTAGAGGTAGATAAGTAATAATGCTCAAAAATATAAAAGTGATAGGGATAATAAATAAAATCATAATTCAGTGTTCAAGAAATCCTAAAATGCTTTTCGTAGTAGATGCAATGGGAGCGCTACTATCGTCTCTTATTCTTTTTTTGATTGCAAAAAAGTTCAGTTTGAATTTTGGTGTTTCAGAAGTTGTTTGGGTTAAACTTTCGTTGATTGCATTGTTAATGGCTTTTTATTCAACAATCTGTTCTATTGGAGTAAAACATCGTTGGATGTCATTTCTCATTTCAATTTCTGTAATCAATATTGTTTATTGTGCTTTAACCATTGGAGTTTTAATCTATCACTCGTCAGAACTGACAACTTTTGGTATAACTTATTTATCAATAGAAATACTGGTGATTTTATTACTTGTGTTTTTCGAACTCAATACTGCAAGTGTGATATCATTAAAAAATAAGAGTAAGTAATACATGTTAATAGTTGTTACGAAAATTCTATTCCTTCCTGCGTTCGGAAACGCAATTTTGCATTCAATCGGTACAACCACTTTTCTAAAATCTATCGTTACACAAATTCCACTTCTTACATTTCATCAAACAGGTTGCGAGATTATTGCATGGGATATTCACTATCCCCTTTTGTTGTTTAGCATTTTTTTCAAGTGCTTACGATAAGTAATATCTAAGGCTGTGTTAAATATCTCATTCGACATTATTAGAATAGTTTTTTTTATCTTTGTTCCTTATGAAAAGACAACTATTCACATATTATAGTTTGACGATTGGAATGATTGCCTAATTCCGGGTGTTTTGTTTCTAAAATCATCGGTTTGGTAGTTCACGTATTACCAAAGGTGATTGGTATGGAACAAATATTCGGATGATAAAGAATTAAGCAGTTTTATTTAATCATTTTAAATTATTATTAAGCAGTGAATAACTTATCATTATATGGTTGGAACGATACTCTGTTCCAACTCAAACAAGCCTCACAATATAAACATCTTTATCATGGTCGTGTTGCTGCAGTAAACAAAACCAATTATGAGGTCATTGCCCAGAGTGGCCGGCTGTTGTGCGAACTGGCAGGTAATGTACTTTATGGACGGTCATCATTTGAACTTCCGTGTACAGGTGACTGGATTATCTTTCAACCTTTTGACGATAATAAAGGAATAATCGTTGATATTTTACCACGTAAGCATACATTATACAGAAGAAAAAGTGGCACACTGTCCGACCGGCAAGCTATAGCATCCCATGTTGACAAGGCATTTATCGTACAAAGCCTTGATATCAATTTCAGTGTTCGCCGAACAGAACGTTTTATGGTTCAGGTATTAGAAGAAAATATTCAACCGATATTGATACTCACTAAATCTGATTTGGAGTTTAATCGTCACGAGGTAGATAAATCGTTGAAACATATTGCCCGTCAAATGCCTATATTTTTCACAAGTATTCTTTCTCCCGAAACAATACTTCCTGTGCGAAAATTTATCCAACAGGAAGAATCAATTGTATTTGTAGGATCATCTGGGGTTGGAAAAAGTTCCCTAATCAATGCATTATGTGAACGAACAGTATTTTCTACATCTGAAATAAGCAAATCCTCAGGCAAAGGTCGGCATACCTCAACAAGAAGAGAAATGGTGTTGATGGAGGATAGTGGGATATTAATAGATACGCCCGGCGTTAGAGAGTTTGGTTTAGCCTCAGACAATTCTGAGACATTATCAGAGATATTCGATGTTTCTGATTTTGCAGAATCCTGTCGTTTTGAGAATTGTATGCATGTCGATGAACCTGGCTGTGCAGTTGTCGAAGCTGTAAACACCGGTCTTTTAGAGCTGGAAGCGTACAATAGTTACCTCAAATTGCAAAAAGAATCCTGGTATTTTTCTACCTCCGAGCATGAAAAACGCAAAAGAGATAAGTCTTTTTCCAGAATTTCAGATGAGGCTAAGAGAATAAAAAGACGTTAACGTTCCTATTAGTCACTACAGATGTTTCATTATTAGGTGGAACATCTGTATTATATATCGTTATTTCAAATAGATTAAATATGACAGTAATAGTTTCGTTGATTATTGTATATTGAAATATTCCTGTGCGATTTTTGCTACTCCCACACTAAAATATCTACCGCCATTGTGTATAACCTTGACAGCTTCTTCCAATTCTTTTGGATCTGCTCCTTTTAGAACGTAACCACTAGCACCCAATTTGAGCATTTTTATTACGTTCTTTTCATCATCGTTAACACTGAATGCTATAACCTTTACGGCAGGGTATTTTTTACGCAATATTTTAGTTAATTCAAATCCGTCCATCACAGGCATATTTATATCTACTATGCAAACATCCGGTATAAGGTGGTTTCTCTCTATTTTTTCCAAAGCTGCTAGTCCATTTTCTACTTCAAATATCGTTGCAAAACCGAAACTGTTGAGAAACTGGCATATACCATTTCTAAGCAAATCGTGGTCATCAATAATAGCAACCCTAATTATTTCTTCTTTATTGTCCATTTTCTTTTTTTGGGTTTAATTAGTTTAAAAAATCCGTGGCGAGGTTTTGGATAAGTTACGCATTTCACTACCAGAGGATAGACCATCATTAACCTCAATATCCCTAACATTGACAAGATTTAGCCATTCCTTAAAATGAGCTATTTCAGTAGGCTTAAACTTTACGATTTCACCAGTTTTAAGGGATATGATAAAAGCATCGATGCAGAGGGAAAACGCTGATAGTTGTGACGCAGGATGGTCAAAATCGGGGTAAAATATAAGCTCCTTTTCCATAATCTCGATAATTTTAACAGATGTGGAGCGTTGCAAAAAAAGAGGCGCAGGCAACCACACTTATCGATATTAAGGCACTGGTACGCCCTTCCCCGAATAAGCGAGCGCCCACGCCATAGCATGAGCGTTCTTACTTATTTGTCTCGGGGATTTAAAAATTACCAGTTTCTAATATCGAGACCTAAAGCAAAAACACTTTAAGTATTTTCTATATGTACAGCAAAGATACTAAACTCATTTCTATGGGAAGAGATATGAGCAAAAAAAGGTTACAATCAAACTATTTTTTATGAGAGATGCAATTCTGCTGTAATAAACTCAGAGTACCCGTTTTCTTATGGATTATTTTTCAGGTAGGCATATTGTTTAAATACAATTAATTAGATCAATTAGGAAAAACAGTTTTGTAAATTTGTCATAAAAGAAATCTATAAATGTTTAGACATAAAGGCAAAGGTCGAACTTATACACACAACCTCAAATTAGCTTCAATATTATCCGGTGTAGCAGGTATAGTGAATATTACTGGTGTTTTAGAATTACAAACATTAACTACTAATGTAACAGGACATTTTGCGTTTTTTTCTGAAGAACTTGTTTTAAGAAATTACAAAATGGCTTTCGCTTACTTATTTTATATTTTGTTTTTTCTGTTTGGAGCATTCATTTCAAGTCTTATTATAGAATGGATTTCAAAATATAAACCGCAAACTTCTTATGTTATACCCATATTCATTGAAATATTCATATTCTCGGCGATTAGCATTTCAACATTTTTAGTTCCGAACGAATATCCTGGATTTTCAATTATTTTATCGTCTGCTCTGCTTTTTGCTATGGGATTACAGAACGCATTAGTAACAAGGGTATCCCTGTCGGTAGTAAGAACTACACACCTAACAGGTTTGTTTACTGACCTTGGAATAGAACTGTCACAACTGTTTTTTTATAAAGATCGTCCAGCACGGATACAATTGAATAAAAGTATCTTTTTAAAGCTGGCTATCATTTGCTGTTTCTTTCTGGGGTGTATTATAGGCGGCTTTACTTATGCGTATTTTGAATTACGCACACTTTTACTTCCGGTAGGGTTACTACTTTTCGCTCTGTGGTATGATCGCTTGTTGTTCCGGTACTACTTTCTGAAAAGAAAATTCAGAAAATATCACTGACGCCATTTTGTCCGGTATAATTCTCTTCCAGTATTCTCAACAGATCTGATTGTTTGAAAATTATCTTACCACCTATCTGAATATACGGCAGGATATTATCATCACGGTATTGTTGTAAAGTACGTTTGCTGATATGTAACAGCTTACAAACGTCTTCGCCTGACAGGTATATTTCCCCGTTCATTACAGGACGGTAGTTTTTCAGTATTTGTTCGATATAGCTTCGTAACTGCGTTATCATCTCCTGTTGTTCGATGATTTCTTCGGCCTCATTCGTCAGTAGATCCATTACCATTTGTATTGTACGGATGTCCGGCTTCCAGCAAAGCCCGTACGTCCGTGAGTTTATAATAATTTTTGCGGTTAAGCTTGGAATAAGGTAATAACCCTTTTTCCTTATAGGTCTGTAAAGTCCGCTTGGTAATGTTCATCATCAAACAAACTTCCTGGTTATCGAGCCATTTTTCCTCTTTGAAAACCGGAATATATTTTTGGGTGACATTCTCGGTCATTTCCAAAAGCTGTCTTAGCTCATTCGTCATACCGTCCAATGCGGACTTTTGTATTGCAATAACTTCCATAGTTTACTCTTTTTCTGTGGAAGTCGAATTTAGAAAGGCTTATTGCAGGATTGGGAAAGGTTGTAGGGTTTGGCTTTGAAAGGTAGTGTTTGGCAGGATACTAGTCCTATAAAACAGAAAATCGGATGCCCCAACGTGGTATCCGATTTTGTTCAAATATTGATTTTTACGCATAGTACCTATATACTGTTGTCAGGAGTTTTTTTTTATTATTTGGTTTCTCTCTTTTGCAAGTTAAATACTGTTCCTGATGGGTCTTGAATCCAATGCATGTTTTCAGGAAGTTCTTCAATTTCATCACATGTTTCCACACCGTTTGATAGCAGATAGTTTGTCGCTTCTTCTACGTCAGGGACCGTAAGCTGTAACCAAGTTTCTGAATGTGTATAGTTGTCCACGCAGTCCAACCAGATGATATTGTTTCCGAACTTTACTTCGTGTGTTCTCGAAACGGTAGGATTTTCAATTGGCTTTTCTTCGACCTTCAACTTCAGAATGTCCCTATAAAATGCAACGGTTTTCTCATATTTACTTTTGGGAATCTTTATTGCGATGTTAATTCCTGCTTCAAATTTTGCTTTCATATTTATCCAGTTTATGTTTTATTGCTCTTCTTTATTCGTAAAATTCTTTCGGATATTCTACTATCCCCGAAACATCTTTTAAAGCATTTTCAGTTAATTCAATTAACATGCAGTTTTCGTCGGGAACTTCAAAAGGTAATTTGATTCCGTAATTTTTTGTCATTTTATATCCAAATTTTGGATAATATTTTTCATGCCCCAATAGAATAATGGAACCAAACCCCAATTCCTTTGCTCTTTGATGAGCCTCCAGAATTAGTTTTCCTCCAATTCCTTTTCCCCGGTACTTTTTCAGTACGGCTATTGGTGCTAATGCCAACGATGTTTTTTGCAAATCATTGTTTATGATTTTAATCTTTGTTAGCAGAACATAGCCTGCAATCTCTCCATCAACTTCAGCAACTAGCGATAATTCGGGGACAAATGCCTCAGAGTTCCTTAACCGCTCTACCAAGAATTGTTCTTTATGGTCGGTATAGACTTCGTTTTCGAAAGCGTTTTTAATCAGGTTAAAAACTTCTTTGTAATCTTTACTTTCTTCTTTTCTAATGTTCATTTTAAATTGTTTTTTGTAGATTTTGTTTTGGAATGGTCATTGTTTTTCTGACAAGTGTCCAAAATACTGTTTTGTTTAAACATCCATTGAATAATAAATTTTGGGAGAAATATTGCCCTTTGGATTGTTTTAGAATTTCTGTTATCGTCTGCAAAAAAAGCCGCTAAGCGATATTCCTCAGCCAAATATGATTTTGCTCATGTTTTTGGTTGTCAAAGTTAATTTAGTTGATATAATTGTTAATGTTTATTGCCAAGCCGTTTCAGTGCCGAAATTGAAACAGCTTTATGCACAATGGAATAAGCCCAATAGACACCGCTACAAAAATGGCAACTCGTACATAGTTTAATGTCTGCCAAAGCGAGGTTCGGTTTATCAGGTCTTTTGCCAATGATGGCGTTTCGGCTACCTTTTGAAAATCAATAATGTTTGGAGCAAAATAGGAAAGCGTCCACACTCTTACAGCAAAATGAACAGCAAATAAGATAAGCAACCAATTTCTAATAGGGTCTATTTTCCAGCTGAAAATAATGGCAAGGATGAAAGTAACTTCGTGTATTGAGTGACAGATAATCCAAAAGTTTTTCAGGCTTGCTCCCTTCCCGTCCAATAAGAGATTGAAGTTGTCAGGTGGTGATGCTGTCCATTTAGGAACAAACACAAGTGTTTCAAAAATTTGTGCTCCATTCATTAAGAAATAAACGAGCGTGGTAATGCAAAGCCATAGTTCGGCTCTTGTTAAGTATGCTACTGTTAGATTTTCCATTTTAACCATTTTATTTATTATTTAGATTATTGGTTGTTTCATTCATTATTACGGTCGCTTCAGTAAAATATCGCTTGATAATTTGGATTTCCTTTTCCGAAAATGTGGCGAGTAAGTCAGTAGTTTTTCGCTGCAACTCACTAAAAATCGGTTGTAATAGTTTCATACTATTTTCCATATTGGGAATGATGATTACTTTCCGCCTATCATCTTTAGTGAACTGTCTTTTTAGAAGTTTCTTTTTTTCCAAACGATCAATTAAACCAGTAACAGCACCTCCTGTCAATCCTGTAAGTTTTGAAATGTCGCCTGCCGTAAGTTGGTCGTGTTGCAGAATAAGCCCCAAATATTTATGATCTGAACCTGTAAGCCCTGCTTTGCGTGCAATTGCTTCGTGCATAAAAATCGAGGCATCCGAATATTTTCGGCTTGCTACCCTAAATTGCTGGATAATATCATTGGGATTATTTTCATTCATTTGCTAAATATTTCAGTTGCTAAAATAAATAAAATTTTCCTATAAATACGATAGTCTAAGAAATAATTGAAAAATCTGTCTTATCTCAAACAAAAAATCGGATAACCTTTTGGGCTATCCGATTTGCTTGTAAAATGTATGCTGAAATAATTATCTGCGTTGGGTAGGTTGCTCGGTTGTTACTTCAGGCTGCTGTTTCTCCTTTTTCTCACGGGAATAAACCCACAGCGATAACAGACCGAATATAATCAAGGCATAAGCTATCCATTTACCAACCCGTTCAATAAATTTAATGAAGACCGAACTTTCGTAAGAGGAAAAGCCCTCTGTCCCCATAGGACTACGCCTGTAAAATTTTCTGCGGTTAATCCAGTAACGCAAACCCAAGCCTACAACCACAAATATTATTCCTATTACCAATGATGATACCATAACAAAAACACTTTATTTCCAATGTTTGAATTTACGAAAAATATTTGTTTCAGCCTGTAAACGATGTGTACTAAATGCGAAAACGGCTTACCCATCAGATAAGCCGTTTTTTATAAAATGAAATACTGCTCTTAATCGCTACTGTTAAACTGAAAAGTTATCTGCTTTTCATTCCCGAAGCTGTCCGAAATCCAAACATCAAAGGACTGCGATACGGCAGATGTTGAAGTGTAATACAACCGGAACTGCTCCGTTGGTAATTGGTACAGGTCATTGGGCTGATATGGCGGTTCATTGTAGTATTGCAACGTTCCCTGTCCGTCAAACTGGAAGTAACGGAGAAAATACTGCGTGTTGCTGTAATTGCCTGTACGCTGTATGGTAATGCGTATTTCAACGGTCTGCCCGTTGGCAACATCTTTCGGCACTGGCATTACCTTAACCTCGAAAGGAAAATTGTTCTGTATTTCGAGGTCATAGTCTTTGCTGCAAGATACCAACATAACCGAAGCTGTGAGGATTGTCAGGAGTACATATAATGGCAGTAGCCCTGTCCTGAATTTATTGAATATTGCTATCATCGTTTTTACGTTTTAAAAGTTAAACCTTAATCCCACACCTGCCGATGGTCGGAACTGTTGTAAATCCGTACCCCAAAGGACTTTTGTACGCCCTTGCAGGACTAATACAAAACGGTCGGACAGGTACGTTTCAAAAGTGAGGCGACCGCCTGCTCCGTAGATAAAATTATCTTCGCTCAATATCTTCACACCATCGTACAACATCGCTTCGCCACGGTTGATGCTTTCGTAACCGACCACACCTGTTACGGCGAAATTCAGCGTGATGTTCTTTCGGGCATCGCCCAACAAGAAGAAGCTGTAACCGCCTTCTGCGGAATAGGTTTCCTGCGGTATGCGGAGGTCTTTATAGTCGTGGTATTGGTGGGTATATTCCAACGCCCAAAGCTGATAGTTACCATTCTTACCGTTTACGGTCATTGCGGCACTGATGTAGTAATCATTGCCGATTTTGTCATTGGATAATACGCCTGCACTTATTTCCAATCCTTTCTGTTTGGGCAGCATTCGTTGTGCCTGTACCACTGTGATACCTACTAAAAGTAGCATCACGGTATAGATATACTTTTTCATTTCTATTCTCTTTTTAGTTGTTATTTAAAATTTCAGGTGCATATCGCTAATCAATCGGGCTTTAATCAAATCCGAGTTTTCTACCTGAAGTGTTTGGTGTCTGCCACCGTTTTTCTCGAAAATCTCGATCAGCAATACCTTGTCATCGGCAATGGTAAACTGATCTAATAGGAACACATTCTGTTCGGTAGTTTGTCCTGAAATTTCCGTAAGTGGCTTATAGGTACGAAGCGGTATCATCGGGCGTTCTTGTACGACGGTACGTTTGGCAACTTTCTTATCTACTACTTTGAAGTTTACAAAATCAATCTGGAAAGGCACGTTGGTACGGTTTCTCAGTTCCGTATGGAAATAGTATTTGCCGTTGTGTATGTAAATGCCTTTGAGCATAAATTGTATGCCGAAACTCTTAGCCCCGATATGCTTTACAATGCGCTTGTCTTTCTTGTAAATGGTTTCCAGTAACAAGCCTGCCAGTGAAGGCGAATTGTTGCCCAGTTCCTCGAAAAGCACATCGTTACCGTTGGCTTTATCGACCGCTTTTTGCATTGTGAGTAGGTCGTAGCTCAATGCCTCCGGGTAGGAACTGTAATACACATTGAAGCTGTAAAAACGTCCGTCATTGGTAATGACTGAAAAATTGGTTTCGGGTTCAAAATCCCTTACCGATGCTTTTACACGCAACACATTTTCCGCATCTTCCGCTTTCCCTGCAATCAGGTATTCGCTACCCAAATCCACATAGCGTATAGCGGTCGGGAAAATCAGGTGCGACGTTTTATCGTAGGTAACTTCCATACGGTACGGTTCTATCTTGCCCAATGCAAGCGGTGTTTTCGCAGTTGCACTATCCTGTGCATAAGTTGTTACGGCAAAGACGAGTATCAGGGCAAGAGCCCAAAAAGTTTTTAAATGATTTTTCATTGTTTTATTTATTTGAGTTCAACATTATTTTTTAGATACAAGGAAGACCTGATGTCCTGCTTTTAGGGTAACTTTCGGTGTTCTTACTTTTTTGGCGAAATAGCCCGAAATACCTTGTACCACACCACGGCTAAGGTCTGCGGCAACCTGCTGTCCGGCATTCTGCGTGAGCATCACACTTGTTCCCCCTGTCTGGCTCATATTACCAGCCATTTCAGTAAGGGCATTCATTTCGGGCGAATACGGAACGTACAAGCCTTGTTGTCCGTCCAAATCGTAAATCGTTATATCCACCGGAATGATGTTGCCCTCCAGTTCTACAGAGGTAACTTTTAATTGTAGCCTGCCATTCTGGAATTTCGCATTAGCCGTTACAATTGTTCCTTTGGGAATGGTACGTTGAGGGGTTTGGGCAGTCTCCAGTAATCGTAAACGTACACCCGTTTCGCCAACTACTGTTTGGGCTTCGTGTACACATGCTTTGATACTGTTTTTAGGCTGTACTGCCTGCTCCGTAGAACCTGCGGTATAAAACCCACGGTTTTTTGTTTGGCTCCAATCGGCTGCAAAGGCACTGTCCGACGGCTCACGGTACAAGGCTGATACGATGTTTTTTCTTGTTGGTGTGAACGATACAAATTGCTCTTTTTGGTTAGCACCCGCAGCACCAGTAGTTGCGCCGTTGGCAGGAGCAGCATTTCCGGTATTGGCATTTTGCGGAAGATACTTTGCAGCCATTTCATAGGATTTCTCCATTAATTTGAGTTGGTCGTCAACGGTGGCCACAGGTGGCACATCTTTTTCCGACAACTTTGCTTTTAGTTCGTCCACTTGCTTACGCAATTCCATTGTTTCCGAATTGTTGTCCTGATAAAATGAACCCAATGTGCTTTGCGCATTACGGTAGCTGTTCAATGCCTGATTACCGTCTCTTCCTGTGTTTCTGTCACCATAGCTATTGTTTTCCTCATCTTCAGGAAGCTGCTCACCGGTCGGCTCTTCCTTGGTGTCGGTATTCCAATAGTCTGATAGTGTTGTAAGGGCATTGCGTTTTTCCTCGTCTTTGCGTTCGAGCATTTCCTGCTCGTAAGCCTTGCCCTTGTCGGCGGGCATTTCTGCTTCGGTAGCCTGTGGCACGGCATCATTCAGCCCGATGTTCTCAACTGCCTTTTTATCTTCAGCCGGTTTAAATATGAGGTACATACAGCCCACGAAGACAATTCCCATCAAGCCAAAAATGAGTGGCTTTTTGAGTTTTTCAGCTTTGTTCTGTGTACTGTCTTGCAGCACATCAGCGGTTTCTGCCGGGTTCCCCTCCGTCACCCGAACAACCGTTTTTTTGTTCTCATTTCCTTTCATAAATCTGATCTTTTAGAATTGTTGATAATGTGTCCTGCAATCTTGCAGGGCTTTCCTTTTTTTTGAGGACAGGGTTCTCGATATGCTCAATGACCATATCGTTACCGGACTTTGAGGTGTCGTACATCACTTTGCCAATGACCGCCACGGTAAGCAGCAGATACCCCACAAAGAAGTATAGCGTATATTTGTGCTGTTTGCGCAAGGGCAACGCTCGCCAACGCTCATCCAGCTTGTCAAAATACCTGTCCATATTTGCTCTTAATTTTTTCATAGCCTTACAGTTGTGTTGTTATAGCTTGAAACGCTTAGGACTTTTCTCAGGCTTTTGCTTCTGTTCTTCATTGACCATTGCAATTGCCTCCGCCGCTTTGGGTGCGGATATTATGGACAGACCCGTCAGTTCCGATTTTTTGAGCAATTGCCCGAAGCCGTCTTTTCTGGCTACCTCCATTCTGTCCAGGGAAAATTTACCATTAAGGTATTTTACCCACATACTACATTCTACACGGGGCTTGTCATCGCCCGACCATTGCAGGTAGCCTGTCACCAGCAAATCTTGCTTAGGCAAACTGTCTGCACCTTTTTGACAGCTTTCGAGATAGTCACTGATGCTGTCTTTCAACTTTCCGGCATACGCACCCTGCGTATGGAAATAACCGTTATATCCTTTATCGGTAAGGATTTTTGCGAACGTGTTTAAATCTGATAATGCTTCCATAAAATTGTTTTTAGCGTTCGATAACTTCGATATCCTTGTTTTCCAACACTGCGAACTTTTCGATGTTAAATCCTTGCGGATTGTTGTCAGAGCGAACAGAGTTGACGAGATAGCAGGAAGTGATCAGGTTACGCCTGGTCACGTTGCTCGAACGGATGATGAATTGTTTGGCATAGGTACGCACCGCATAAGGATAGTTGTCGAAGTTGCAAACTACACTGTCTACCTCTATACGCTGCTGTACGTTCCCTGAAATGATACGGCTGTAATAACCCTTTTCCGACAAGTCTTTGTAATAGTCGAAAGCACTTTTATCGGCAAGGTTGAATGCCCTGCTCATATTGCTTTCGATAGCGTTCTTGTCAGGTGCAAGCGTGAAGAACAGTTCGTGAAATCGTCGGACGTGTTCCCTCGCTTCCACGGGACGGTTGATGCTCGCATCCTGCGACAAGGCAAGCATCAGGGATTTGCCATTATCCAGTACGTAGATCTTTTGGCGTTGTTCTTCTGCAAAGCGGTAGGAACGCCATACAGCATATCCTACCACGCCAATGCAGAGAACCGCAAACACAATGGCATATAATCTTATCTGCCTAAAGCTGTTTTCAATATTTCTTAGCGTTTTAAATTCCATTTTTTTGAATGATTAATTGTTTATTTATTCATGAGCCTGCCACCGATGTTTCCAACGGTTGAACCAGCCCCGGCTCCGGCAATGTTTCCTGTTTTCATTGCCGCTTGGTTTACGTTGCGGGTAAAGTTCCCTGCGCCCCCGGCTTGGATTACCCAGCCCGTCACTGTCGGTATTGTGAAATATCCGATAATGCCGATAATCATAAAAATGATATACACGGTATTGGAAGTGTCGGGGATAAAGGTTGGGTCAGACAGCTTTTGGATGTCCCTTTCAATAATCAGGGATTGTATTCTTGCCAGCATCGAACTGAATAAATCCGAAACAGGAAGCCACAGATATACACTGACATACCTCGTGAGCCATTGCGTGAGCGTGGACTGAAAACCGTCCCACACGCTTATCGCAAAGGCTATTGGCCCGAGTATGGACAAGACGATTAGAAAAAAGGTTCGTATGGTATCAATGACCAAAGCAGCCGCCTGAAAAAGTATTTCCAGCAAATTGCGAAACCAATCCTTTATGGCTTTTTCTATCTTATAGGCTTGCCTGTCCATATACATCCCTGCCATTGTACCAATGTCGGATGGCGACCAGCCCAATTCGTCCAGCTTCTTATCGAACTCTTCGTCCGATACCATATAGGCGGTTTCAGGATTTCGTACCATTGCCTCGTATTCCAATTGGTCTTTCTGCTGTTGGAGCTTGTTCAGGTCAAGCACCTGGTCTTCGAGTATTTGGTGGGTTCCGGTCACTACCGGGCTTAATACCGCATTGATTGTTCCCAAAACGATGGTCGGAAAGAACATAATGCAAAGCCCCAAAGCGAACGGGCGCAGCAATGGGAACATATCAATAGGTTCGGCACGGCTTAAAGCCTGCCAAACCTTTAATGCCACATAGAACAACGCTCCCAATCCCGCCAATCCCTTAGCCACTGCCGCCATATCGCCTGCAAGCGGCATCATATCGTCATAAAGCGAACGCAGGAGTTCGTGAAGATTATCCCATTCCATAGTTTACCAGTATTTTTGGTTAGCAGTTCCGTAGAGGTCAAGCACTCTTTGGGTATCGTTTTTCTTTTTCGCTCTTAGGTAGCTCACAGATATGTTTTTGTTGGTGTAGTAGCGTACAAGGCTGTGGTAATCCTTAACCTCTTTGTACACACGGTCAATAATATCCATACGCTCCTTGTCGTTCAGCGAAAGGCTTGAAGAGGTTATGATCTGCTTCAATTCTTTCAGCAGTTCGGTGCTCTCATTGAGCAGTGCCGAATATCCATTGCCGATGGCGACCAATTCCTGCGGTGTGAAATTTGGGTCGTTCATCATCTTGCCAAAATTCTGAACGTACATTTCCGATACATTACCTGCCAGCAAAACTGTTTGCTGTACTTTGCGGGCATCTTTCACAAGGTTGTTGATCGCTTTCAGCTTGTCGTAATACTCCTTGCCCTGATCATACACTTTCTTTACTTCATTGAAGTTCTTTACGACATTACTCACAGTCGAAGAAGTCTGTATGATTTCGTTCGCAGAGTTGATAATCCCTGAAGCCAGGTTTGCAGGATCGGTTACAACCCACTGGGCTTTTGCTGACGGTGCTACGGCAAGCATCAGCGCCGTACACACCAGATACAATACTTTTTTCATTGTTTCTAATTTTAAAATGTTAATGACTATTGATTTGCTTTATCACGCCTTTGCATAGCGATATGCTTGATGGCGAGTTCGACGTTTCCGTCCAGTTCGGAAGCGAGCTGCATCACTTCCATCTTTTCGGCTTCTTCCGTGGTGTATGCGAGATACTCCTCCAAACTAACTTCGGTGGCATAGACTGCCGAGTGCGTACCACCTAAGCCGATCCAAACCTCTTTGTACAATCGGCTTGGATCGTTATTCATATTGATGGAAAGTACCTGTCCTTTCTCTTTGTCTGTCAATCCGAGCATTGCCTGTATATCATCGAACTTGTTCATATACTTGCGCTGGTCTAATAGGATCTTGCAGTCAGAGTTATTGATGATACTTTCTTTCACAATGGGCGACTGGATGATGTCGTCCACTTCCTGCGTTACGACGATTGCTTCTCCGAAGAATTTTCTGACTGTTTTAAACAAATATTTTATATATTCCGCCATCCCTTCTTTGGCAATCGCTTTCCAGGCTTCTTCAATCAAAATGAGCTTTCTGATACCTTTTAGTCTCCGCATCTTATTGATAAACACCTCCATAATGATGATCGTGACTATGGGGAAAAGGATTTTGTGATCCTTTATGGCATCAATTTCAAACACAATGAAGCGTTTGGAAAGCAGGTCTAACTGCTTGTCGGAGTTTAGCAGGTAGTCATACTCACCACCTTTGTAATAAGGTTCGAGCACGTTCAGAAAATTGGCAATGTCAAAGTCTTTTTCCCTGACCTGTTTTTCCTCCAGTACTTTGCGGTAATCACCTTGCACGTATTCATAGAACCCATTGAAAGAGGGATATGCATCATCCTGTTTAATACGTTCGATATAACCACTTACGGCATTCGATAATGCCACTTCTTCAGAACGGGTCGGCGGTTCATCATCACGCTTCCAAAGTGTCAATATCAAAGTCTTGACACTTTCCCGTTTCTCGATATCGAACACACCGTCATCAGTATAAAAAGGGTTGAAAGCAATTGGGTTGTCTTCTGTATAAGTGAAGTAAACACCGTCTTCGCCTTTAGTTTTTCCTTTGATGAGTTCACATAAACCCTGATAGGAATTACCTGTATCTACGAGTAAGACGTGAGCGCCTTGTTCGTAGTATTGCCTTACCATATGATTTGTAAAGAATGATTTGCCTGAACCCGATGGACCAAGTATAAACTTGTTCCGGTTCGTGATAATCCCACGCTTCATCGGCAGATCGGAAATATCCAGATGAATTGGTTTTCCTGTGAGCCTGTCAGCCATCTTGATACCGAATGGCGAAGGCGAATTGTGGTAATTGGTTTCTTCCGTAAAAAAGCACAAGGCAGGTTCAATGAAGGTGTAAAAACTTTCTTCACTCGGAAAATCACCTGCATTACCGGGCATTCCTGCCCAATACAAAGTAGCCACGTCCGTCGTGTTGTGCCGAGGCTTACATTCCATTAATGCCAAGGCACTACCGCAATCATTCTTTAACTGTTTTAGTTCCGTAGGGTCTTCCGACCACGCCATAATGTTGAAGTGCGCCCGGATAGAAGACAGCCCGAAGCTGTGGGCTTCGTTCAGATACTTTTCTATCCACTCTTTGTTGATTTGATTGGCACGGCTGTAACGAGCCAGTGAGTGCATATTCCTTGCGGACTTCTCAAACTTCTGGAGATTGGCTTCGCTGTTATCCAAAAACAAGTATTGGTTGTAGATGTGGTTACAGCTCAGCAACAATCCCACGGGTGCAGCAAATGACAAATGGCAGTCGCTACGGTCGGTAGACAATTTTTCAAAACGGGTGTCTGCTGATACCGTTGCTGGCAGGTCATCCGTATCGGACAAGGTGTGCAACGACAACCTTTTGTTTCCGATACGCACTTCTTCAGAACCCAATCCAATGTCCTGCATTGGTGTTCCTGCTTCTCTGGAAAGCGTAAGGTATTGCTCCAACAATCCCTGCTTTTCGTCCGTACCAATTATGCCTTCTTCAGTAAGGCGTTGTAGCGTTATGAAACCACTATCATTTACGATACGCTCAAACTGTGCCACGGCTTCCATAAAGTGGTGTATCGCTTCCTTGTCCCTGATTTCCTTTGGGATAAGCGAACCTTTGCAAAGCGAACTGAAGTTGCTTTGCATACGCATACGCTCTTTACTCGTCTTGGTTAGGAACAGGTAACAGTAGTGGTTTAAGAAAGGTCGCTCATTGAAATGGCGTTGGTAGGATTTAGCCAAAAAACTCTGGTCTTCCTTTGCCAGATCAGGAGCATAACTTTCTTTGATGTACCAATCCTGTTTGTGGATGACCGTAAAATCAGGCAAGGTCTTGATAGCCTTGTGCCAGGCTGAATGAATGGCTTCATATTCTGCTGAAGCCACCGTGAATAGTTCCGGCAAACGCACTTCAAAACAGGCGGTAATGTCTGCATCTTTGGAAAGAATGCAGTTGTTTTCTACTGCCAGTAAAGGAAACTTACTTTCCAGTGTGGTAGTCTTTGATACATTTCTCATACGGCATTCTGTTTAGGAGTGAATTTTAAATAGCGGTGTACAGGCTTGCGGCAGATGATGTATCTGGGATGCCGTTTATTGGCGGCTATCTTCATCAATCCGTGTTCGCCATACTTTCTGTTTAGCGAAAAAGTCTGCCACACAATGAGCGAAGCACCGCCCGCACCGAGAAAAAGGCAGATATAGGAATTAACCCCGGCCATGTATAAGATCATGACCAGGATAAGCGTTCCAAGCAATCCACCTGCGAAGATGAACAAGTATTGCGCTTTCAGCCCCTTAAATTCTACTGTCCTCCCAATGCCTTTGTTGATGTTGTAACTGTTCATAAGGCAAAAGATTAAAGGAAGAATGAACGCAGGATAGTAGCTGCTACGATCAGGAAAATACACGCACCGAACCAGCTTGCCGCAGTCTTGCTTGTATCAGGATCGCCCGAACTGAATTTGTTGTACACCTTAACGCCTCCGATTAGCCCTACTACAGCCCCGATGGCGTAAATGAGCTGGGTTGCGGGGTCGAAATAGCTTGTTACCATTTGAGTAGCCTCGTTGATACCTGCAGAACCGTTTCCCTGTGCGAATGCACCAATTCCTGACAGCACTGCCACGGCTGCCAGCAAAACTTTTTTTCTTTGTTTTTCCATAATTGAAACACATTAATTTGTTACTGTTTTCCCGCACCTTACGGGCTTTCGGGACAAAGGTGTTTCAGAAATCAAGGCGTTATAACAAAGTGGCAGTCAGAGGAATTGTTTGGCGGTGAGTGGCTCTGTCGAGAGTGTATAGACATAAAAAAACGCCAAACATTTTATTGTTTGACGTTTAAATATTTTAAAATTATATTGAGTATTATTCTGTAAATCTATTTACAATCTGATATCGTAATAATCTTCCAAAAACTCATCAATATTTTCCTGATTTGATTCATTCATTAAAAAATCTATCTCATTTTCTCTGAAATCTGGGATTCCAAAATTTTTAATGTAAGTTCCATTTAAAGAATAATATTCAGAGGAATACGGTTTGCTTGTGGTCTTTATATAATACCAAAACAAACGTGATTCTAAAATTTTCTTAACAAATTGCATTTCTTCCTCTGAATGTCCTATGATTGCTTGACCATTGTAAAACATTAAGTCGTCATCATTACTAATTAAGTAGCTTGGTATTCTGTCTGAAAATTTAGGAAAAAATAATTTATTTCCAACTTTTTCTAAAGATTGCGTTCTTCCAAAAGCAAACCATTTCTCATATTTTCCTTTTCCTTTATCTCTTTCAGCTAAAATCTTCTTTTTTACCTGTAAATATTCAAAAGCTCTAGGAAATTGTTCTCTTAATAAATCTTCTTCAATTGCTTTTGGCTTAACTTCATTATTATACGGGAACAAAACTTTTTCTCTTACTGCATCAAAATTGATATCTCTACTCAATTTATTTGAGTTTAAAATATCTTTGCAGATACCTTTTTCTATAGGATAAAGACTTCCATTTTGAAGATAAAAAAAATCATCATCTTCGGCTACTGGTTTGAAAATGAAAATATCGTTTTTTAGCGTAGCAATTCCATGTCTTGTTTTATATTTTTCTCCAAACGGAGTTCCAATTGCTTCAATGCGAGATATTAATTCATTGTCATTGAGATTCCAACCCTTTTTTGCATCAAGATTTCCGTAGTTTATCCTACTATATTGATTTCTATTAGTTGGTAATTCTTTGTTAGCAGATTTATAATATTCGATGTAATTCTGTTCTGCTTTTTCCAAAAAGCAAACACAAGTATAAGTACTTTTAGATTTAAATATTTGTTGGGTTCCAAAGTCTATAATTCTTATTGTAGCTCTGTTTTCTTCAAAATAGTTCCTTAAAGCTCTACCATTTAAACTTTTGAAAAAAGTGTTCATTGTGATATAACCAAGAATACCGTTTTCTGCAAGGTTTTCATAACCAATTTGAAAGAAAGGAATATATAAATCGGGATTACCCGAAGTACTAACTGTCCAATTTTTAATATTCTCTTTAGCTTCTATATCTAAGTTTCGTGCTGACACATACGGAGGATTTCCAACAATAATTTCAAATCCCTGAAAATCTTCATATATGTTGTTCCAATTAAAAACTAGAGCATCTCCAGTATGTATATTAAAATGAAATTCTCCCACATCTTCACCATCTGACAAAGCCAATAAACTTAATAGTAGTTTACTTCGAGTAACTGAATATTCTTGTATATCTAAGCCAAAAATTTGATTTTGAAAAATATATTGATAGCTATTGCCTGTTCGTCTTTTTAGTTCTCTTGCAGCTGTATATAAAAATCCAGAACAGCCACAGGCAATATCTGCTATTTTAGCATCCTCAATTCTATTACCTTCTCTACGGAAAGATTGAGCAATAATATATTCTCTGATTTCTGAAGGTGTATATATTGCCCCGTTGATTACTCTGTCAGAAGGGGAAATAACAAATTCAAAAAGTTCTATTAATGCTTCGGTATCAAATTTTTGAATTTCTTTTTTCAGTACAATTATGAATTCATTTAGATTTTTGAATTCATTTTCACTATCATCATTTATAATATAATTCTTAATGAAAAGATTATTTAAAACTCGAATATTATTAATACTTAAGTATGCAGAAATGATAAGCCTATCCACATCAAACGGTAGGGTGGAGTATGATTTTAGATATTTAAATATTTGCGTTTTCAATACTATTGGGCAGATTTTAAATATTTTAAGTAGATAGTAAATTCTTCTGCTAATTCACTGTGAATAATTCTTAAATCGTTTTTTATTTTGATATTCTTTGGATCCTTAATTTGTTCTTGTAGTTTCAATAGCCTTTCCCAAATTTCATCCAATTTCCAAATTAACTTATACCTAGACAAATTCAACTGTAACTTTGAAAACATATATTTTGCTTCCTTGGAACTGTCTTTTGGTATAATCGAACCGTCAAAATCTCTTTCGAAGTGATCATTAAAATCTATATCACATGGATCAATGTAGTCTCCTTCATCATCTGATTTGAGAATGTTTACGTAAGAACAGCAGTAAACTAAGTTCGAGTAATCTGTTGCTAATGCAGGATTTTTTGAAAATGGCTTAAAGTGATCAATATGAAATGTATTCTTACCACCAAACCAAAAATCTGGGCAATCTGTATAACCACATCTTGAATTAAAATCAATGGCCAAATAGGATTTAAAGCTTCTGTAACTTGCATAAGTTTTTGTACAAGTTCTTTTAGGACTGAGCTGTCTAAAATTACTTGCCATCTTCATCTAACTTTTTTAATAGTTGGTCAACCTTATTCAAAATATTATCAAGCCTATTAGAATTTGAAAGAGTTTTAAATTCAGAGGGTATTACACTTCTCCCGTCAATCGACTTTTCTAAAAAGTCATCGAGTTCTATGATTCTACTTTCAATTGTAATATCTGCATCACCTTTTTTTCTAACTTCTATTAGTTCAGATAATTCCCTCTTGTAACTTTCAATTCGATTTCTGTAATGTTCAATTTGACTTATAACTCTATCAAGAAATTTTGCTTTTGCATTACCTTCTTCTTTATTGTAAAGTATATTTTTGACATAAACAATATTTACGTCATTACTATTGTTAACTGCTTCGTCATCTAAGGCTGTCAAAACAAAGCTTGGAAAGTAATTGCGAACGCTTTGAAATTCTTCAACTAAATCAACGCCATTATAAGGCACATTATATTTAATATCTGTTTTAAGTTCATTAAGCCTGTAGTCTGAAATTATGGCGTCTGGGGCAATTTTAATTATATTCTCAATCATTTCCTCTAAATCAGCTAAAGGGAACATTGTTATAGGTTCCAGTTTAGCTTTTAAAGGAGATTTTTCAACAAACTCTTCGAAGTCTTCCAGTGTATCTTTTTCTTCGTCGATAAACAATATTTTGTACATATTTTATCTTTTATATTTAATCGGAAAAGTGATTTTTAATCCAAAACCTATTTCGGGATATAACAGGGCTACCTTTCCGTCATTTTCATCTACAATAGATTTGACCAACCACATACCTAATCCGGTTCCTTCTTCTTCCCCAGTTTGTTTATTTCTTCTTGTTGTAAAAAGTGGTTCGAAAATTTTTTCAGGATCAGAAATGTCTGGAGATAACCCAGGGCCATTATCATGATAATCAATAACTATCTCTTTAGAATTGCTGAAAACTTTTATTTTAATATTTCTTTCTCTTTCATCTTTTGAAATAATAAAAGCATCAATAGAATTAACTAATATATTGTTAAAAATGCTATCGATATCTATCTCAAATACCCTCATGTCTAATTCTTCAATTTCAGAAGTATCTAACAGTATTCCTCTATCATCAAAAACTGTACTCCAGTCATTTTTTAGATTTTCAAAGTAGGGTTTTAAGAATAATTGTTTTCTTTTTCTTTTATCTTTTCTAGTAGCACCTAACGAAAAATTTAGCCAATTTTGAAGTTTAGTATCTTGTTTTTTTATCCGCTCCAATTGTTTGAAGGGATTTTTACTATCTCTTAAATTCGCATATTCTTCTTCTGTTATTTTTTCAAGCATCAAGTCTTTCAGCTTATCTGTTCTTGAAGCTAAAACATCATTTAACTTGCTTAAGTCATGGCTGAAGGATGCTAGGACAATCCCACTACTTGCTAGAGCTCGTAACATCTTCTGTTCTTCTTTCAGCTTTTCAATTTCTTCATCTTTTCTGTCTAACTCACCAGCTAAAATTTCTTTTTCTTTGTCGGATTCGGATTCTTCTTCCTGTGCTTGTTCTCCTTGAGGGTTTGCATTATTAGAATCATTGGTCTTTTGTTCTTTTTTTGCTCTGCTCTTTGCTAAGATATCATTTTTTAATTTTTCAGCTTTTTGACGGTCTCTTTCTGGGCCATAAATAAAATCGTCATACTCTGACATTTCCCTAGCAATGTAAGCTCGATCTTTTTCAAATTCTGCGATTATCTCTGTTATTAACAGTGAGAATATCTGAAATATTTTGTTTTCCTGTAGTCCTTCACGGCTAGATTTATCTTCAAAATTGAGATTGGTCAATCTTGATATATTTATAGCTCCTGCAACATTATCAGGTTCTACTCTGTATCCTCCTTCTTTTTTTGCAACACTTGCAGGACTTTGGGTTTTTCGACTACCTAGACCAAGCCAATCAAAAGCAACGTTTTTTACTTCTCCATATGGTCTAACTCTAAAATTATCTCTAACTAACTTAATACCTCCAAATTTATTAAGCCAGTCTTTTCTACTGTTTGACATAAAGTTCTTGTTGAAAAACTTTTTAGCATCAATTGAATTAGATTGTCTTTTTAAAAAGTAGAACGTAAAATTAAATATGCCAATACTCTCAAAAATATTGTCCTCATCCACTGCTCCAAAACCCTTAAGCAACTGGTTAAATGAAGTTTCCTTTTCCCAATAACCTCTTAGAAAATCAGCCCTTTTGTAGTTTTGCTTTTGCATAGCTTCTCTCTCAAAGAATGCATTAGGAATTAACTCAACGTTATATTCATTTCTAAAAATTTTAATCTTTACATTTTGATTTTCATCAGCTGTAGCGACAAGTTTATAATCAAAATCATCACAAACTGAACCTAAAACTTCTCCATATTTGTGAGGTGTTAAAGAACTGAAAACAAAAATTTCAAAACCGCCTGCTTCTTTTGGCGGAACTAATACTTCTAAGTCAGAAAAAACTTGTTCTACAAAAAAATCTTCCCAGTTATCACGTAATTCTGTAATCTTTAAAATTGTACCATATTTAAAATCTTTTTCAGATTCTATTTTATTTAAATCAGTTTCAGGAATCTTTTTTAAAACTTCCTCTTTAATTGAATCCGTTTCTAAGCCTGTTAATATTGCACCAACTTTATCGATGGTTTTAAAATCACCTTCGAAGTCTTCCCAATTTACAACCCAGTTATATCCTTTGTTATTAGTTACCTTACCATCAATATCAGTATCTGGTTTATGAATTTCAGGTGCTGGATTAAATATAGTAGTCATTTCACATTTACTACCTAATTTATCTAATGCAAATCTTCCAATTCCTTTTGCACCTGATTTTACTCTTCCATTTTTTGTAAAGACTTCATTTGCTTTATTATCTGTACCAATTGTCATCCAGTGATCACGAATGATATTTTGAGTCATTCCTTCGCCAAAATCAATAATATAAAGTGCTGACAATTTTGAAATAGAATTTCTGAAAGAAGATTTTTTTTCTTCTGATAATTCTGCTTTTATTGTATATACATCTTCATTTTTTAAATAGATTTCATTTAAAGATTCTGTCGATAATCCTAGTTTAAGTAAACCACTGAAATGTGTTTCGTCTATTTCAGGTAGCAGAGTTGAAAATTTATTATCAAAGTAAACAATACAGACTTTACTATCCGCATCATAAGCGTTTTTTACAAGTTCGATGATAGCTCCTTTAGAGCTTGCTACATTCTCCCGTCCGATTAATCTTGCTGTTCTTGCAGATACTTTAAATGGGATAATATTATTATTGTTTTCTTCTCCCATTTATTTAATCATTGAAAAGGTTGGTTAGTTTAACGTCTAAGCTATCTGCTATTTTGACAAAAGTTTTAATAGGTGGTTGCACTTCATTAGTACACCATCTTGAAATAGTTGCTTCATTTTTACCTAATTTTTCTGCTAACCATTTACTACTTACATTCTTCTCTGCAAGCACAACTTTCAACCTATTAATTGCTTTTTTGCTCATAAAAATTGCATATTGTGTAAAGATATTGATTTTTTTAGTCTTTCTAACATACATCAAATTTTATTTCAACACAGAAAAAAGTGAGTTTGCTCACACAAAGTCACTAATATAAAAATCTCTCAAATCACTTATTCGCAAAGTGGAAAATCTATCTCTAGCTTTTGTGGAAAATCTATTGGGAATAGTTTAGTTGTTCTTTTATATAGCGGATTTACATTCTGCGACCTTTTCTTTTACTTACAGCACTTTCCTCTGGCTTAGGACTAATGGATGTTTTTTGCAATGCCTTCATCTCTTGTCCATTGTTACGCTTCACGGTTTCCGCGAAACGTGTCTGATGCCACGGTATTACTTTGGCTTCAAAATGCAGTTGCACTCCATGTTTTTTTAGATAGTCCGAACTATTCAAGTCACCTGCTTTGTTTTGGCCAATTGGGTCAAGGGTACGCTTTCCAGGAATTTGTACAACAATGAGGTCTTTGGGAATCTCCTTAACATTTAGGCTCACTTCCTGAAAGGTATGCGTCTTTTGATTGTAAGGAATGGTATAGGTGTCGTCTTTGTGCGAATAATAATGTTTGAGTTCGGAAAAGATGATGCCCCGTGACCAGATATCATCTTTAGGATGCAATTTGTCATTAAATAAGTCAATATAGAAAGTGTGCCCTGCAATATCTATCGTTGGGATAATACCTTTGTAAGCAATTTTATCGAACGCATCCTGATCAACCATCAGCTTGAAATCGTCCATTCCCGCCATAATATCTTCTGAAATGTTATGTTTCTTTGACATACCGGTTGGGTCGAGTTTTACGAAATCGGGTATCTCTGCTAATTTTGCTCCTGGTTCGGCGTATGTCGTCAAGCCCTTTGTGCTTGGGCTGTACCAAAATCTGTAGCCCTGTACTGCTTTTTCTTCCATATCGGATAGAGAAATTACATTTTTCGGATTGGCTTTTTCACGGAGTTCCAATTGATTTACATCCACTATAAATTCTGTTCCGAATACTTTATATGTCGGAAGTGCCCTTTGGGTATCTGTGGGTATCCTGTACAGATTGTCCTTTGGCTCGCTAACAATATATTCTTCTTTTGGCTGTAGTTGTTCGGCAACATTACGTTTTATATGCTCAATCACATTGGTATCTACCCACGGTAGGGTACGGGCTTCAAAGTGCATTTGCTTCACATCTTGATCAGTAATGCTATTGCCATGCTTTCTATTCCATCCCACTATATCCAATTCATACTGATTTGGAAACTGCACTATTATAATATCCGTAGGCAGTTCGGTCATTTTAGAAACATCGTCCTGTTGAAATTCGCGTTTTGTTGGATTATAGGGAATAACAAATGCCCTTCTGTCACGGTCGTAGTAGTCTTTTATTTCAGTAAAGTTTATGCCTTTGGATATAAAGTCGTCCTTTGGCCGTAGTTTGTCCATTCGTAAATCCACATAGAATGTATGACCTGCAATATCCAGAGTTGGTAGCATGCCTTTATTCAAACGCAGATCAAGCAAACTGCCCGGTTCTATATTGGTATTAGGCAATCCATTTTCCATATTTTCTTATTTTAAAAGACAAAGGGAAGTCTATACAAACTCCCCAATGTCAAAATCACTTAAATCACTTTTCCGCAAAGTGGAAGAACCGGTTTCCGTTTCAGATGAGAGTGTGCTATCCAAAAGCTCGGCAATTTTTCGGGATGCACCCTCAATGGAATTTTCCAGCAGGCTGAATAATTCAGTTCCCTGTAATCTTTGAACTATATCTACCGCTGTTTCCTTTTGTGATTGTTCCAAATTCTCTTTTTGGAGCAATGCACCGACGGAGCTTAGTTCTTCAAAGGTAACCCCCTGGGCAAGACTGTTATCGCCACCGGATATTCCGTACCTTTTCCATTCTTCTTCCTCTTCCTCCAAATCAGGTATATTTATGAAAACTTCGTCCAGTTCTTCCTGCGGAATTTGAATTCCGACGTTTTCATTCTCGTCGTATTCTATGTCTAAATTATCAGGGTTTATCTCCTGTTCCTCAATTTGGCTTTCATTGGCAGTGTTTGGCAGGGAGTGGCTTCTTACTGGCTTCGGCTGTCCCATAATATCGGGCAGGTTCGGATTGACTTTTTCCTGTTTTGGTTTTTGTTCCGAACTTTTTTTAATGACAATCTTGTCCTGTAAAAGAAGGGCAATGACTATCAGCAGGCATATCACAATTATTGTTTCCATAGCTTATAAAATAGGTTTGTACTTATCATTGAAACTCTTCGTAATCTGCTCGCCAAATTCCTGAAAATGGTAATCCAGCAAATTGTCCAAATAGCCGTATATGGTGATCTTGTCTTCGCCTATAACCTGTACAATGCGTGACATCTTTTCGTGAAAATCCGGTCGGATATAAACTGTTTTCCCGTCACGGGCATTGGTATCAGGTTTTTTGAAAAAGATACTTTCGTAGTCTGCTTCGTTTGTCCTTTTGGTTTTGCTCTTTTCTTTAACCGTAGGTTTTTCCTGTGCCAGTTCTTTAGGCTTAATCTCTTCTTTTTCGAGTTCTTGAGCAGTCGATTCAGGTGGAAGCTGCAAGCCCTCTTTTTTTACGCCATCTACCATCAGGTTCATCATAAGTTCCTCGTTAATATCAGGCGTGACTTTCTTTTTATTATCTTTCTCCATACGGCTATAATTGAATGATTTTTAAAAATTCGTCTATGAACAGGTCTAACTGACTGGCTTTCATCAAACGTTCATCGGGAGGCATTACGGTAGAACGGAAAACGGTTTTGCTGTCCGTTTCGCTTTCTTTGCGGAAGCGGGTGCTGTTCTTGATTTGGCTTTGCATCAGGCTTAACCCTAATTGCGCAATAAGCTGGTTATACACACTATATAAGGGTGTGCTTTCCCTGCCATCAACCTGGTTCCAAAACAGGTTAATGGTTTCTATTGACGTTTCCCCTTTTTTCATAATCACGTCTTGTAAAAGCTGTGTGAAGATGAGCGTACTTTCCATTACCACACGGTCTGCCGTGATGGGCGTAAAAATGTGGTGCATTCCTGCCAATGCTTTCAAAATGCCGGGCGTATTCACAGTTCCAGGTAGATCAAAGAATACCACATCAACCGGAACGGTAGAAGTGTTTACAAATTCGTGAGCCGCTTCCAATACGCTATCCGCTTTGTACTGCATAATGGGATAGGCTTTTTTGTTGATGGTCGTAAATTGTTTGTATGCCAGCTTTTTCAAAACCTCATTTTCCATTACCATTGCTAAGTCTCTCGTCTTCATTTTCATAAGACTGTGCTGTGGAAAATCCGCATCAAATACGGCGACGTTGTAACCCAATCGATAGTGCATCGTACTTGCAACAAGCGTTGTAAAGGTGCTTTTGCCTACACCGCCTTTTTGAGATGAAAAGGCGATAAATACTGTTTTGTGTTTTGCATTCATATTGCTGCTGTTTTTAATTATTTATATATCCATTTACCTATATCCATATATCCGCAATTACCTACCTCTGTACCACTGTATATAGGCTTGTCGCTGTGTGCATACTTATGTAGTTATGCAGGTAATGATGCACCAAGCTATGTACTTGAATACATGCTTATAGCTGTATGCAGGCAAGTATGTTAGTACCAGCAGACCTGTTTATTTATGTACCTGAATATGTCAGTACCTAACTACACAATCACGTATCTCAATAGGTACTTTTTTACATAGCTGATTGAGTACTTATGTTGTTACCTGCATACTTATCTATGCCCCTATATCTATCTGTTTGTAGGCACAAAGAAATGTAGATATATAGGTGCATCTATTACCGTGGCAGTGTTTGGCGTTCAAAGGCAGCGTTTGTCCGGGTATTGCATTGCAATACTCTTACGGGCAGGGCTTTACTTTGTAAAATGATTTTTATTAACCGATTTATGCAAAAGACTTTTGACAAATCAGAGGGTAACGGGAACGGCATCCAGCCATTTTTCCCTGTTACATTTAATCCGTCCCGCAGGGCGGATTTTTGTGTTCATCAGAACACGGCAAGTTGTGTTTTGAGCATCTCGGAATGATTTCCGATGCTCAAAACAACTTGCCCTTTGCAGGGGGCAGAAAACACCTTCCGAAGTCAGGGTTTTGTATGGATTTTAAAATGGATTAGTGATGAACGATAACGACAAAAAGCAATTGAAAAAAACCGGACGCCGCCCCAAAGAAGACCCGGCGACAATACGGTACACCATTTCCTTTAACGAGCAGGAACACGCCCGTTTTCTTGCCCTTTTTGATAAATCAGGTATGCAGGTAAAGGCACATTTCATAACGTCCTGCATCTTTGACAAGACCATAAAGACCATTCAGATTGACAAAGGAACGGTTGATTTTTATATGCGACTGACCTCTTTTCACAGCCAGTTCCGTTCCATAGGTGTAAACTATAATCAAATTGTAAAGCTGCTGTACAAGAATTTTTCCGAGAAAAAAGCCGCAACGTTCCTGTACAAACTGGAAAAACAGACGGCTGAAATGGCAATGCTGTGTCAGAAAATCATCCAAATAAGTGAGGAATTTGAAGCCAAATACCTGAAAAAATAACGGTAGAAATGATAGCAAAAATTGGAAGAAGCGCAAATTTATATGGGGCATTGGCGTACAATCAGCTTAAAGTTGAGAATGAAAACGGAAAGATTTTGTTCGCCAATAAGATAATTGAAACCGCCAACGGTCATTATTCCGTTGCACAATTAGCCCAATCTTTTGCTCCTTACCTCATCGCCAACCGCAATACCGAGAAACATACGTTGCATATTTCACTTAATCCCGACCCCAAAGATAATGTTAGCGATGATAAGTTTAGGGAAATGGCAGAACAGTATATGCGGGAAATGGGTTACGGCGAACAACCTTTTGTCGTGTTCAAACACACGGATATTGACCGCCGCCATATACACATTGTATCGGTTTGCGTGGACGAACAGGGCGTAAAGATTTCCGATAAATTTGAGAAAATGCGGTCTATGAATGTGTGCCGTGAACTGGAAAGAAAACACGGGTTGATACCCGCAACAGACAAAGAGCGCAACCAGACTGATAAGGTTTTCCGTCCGGTAGATTATCGGGCAGGCGATGTAAAGAGCCAAATCGCTTCGGTAGTTCGTCACCTGCCGAACTACTACCAGTACCAAACTTTAGGCGAATACAATGCTTTGCTTTCCCTATTCAATATTACCGCCGAGAAAATCGAGGGCGAATTGCAGGGAAAAATGAAGCAGGGCTTATTATATATTCCGTTAAATGAAAAAGGCGAAAGAGCCGGGCATCCGTTCAAGGCTTCGTTGTTCGGAAAGAGCGCAGGGCTTCCGGCTTTGGAATTGCATTTTGCGAAATGCAAAACCGCTTTGAAAGACAGCCCGAGCAAACAGACCCTAAAATCTGCCGTTACCATAGCCCTGAAAGCCACGAGCGATGAACAGGAATTTAAAAAGCAGTTAGCAGAACAGGGCATTAACGTAGTCGTGCGTCGGAATGATACAGGTCGTATTTATGGTATCACATTTATTGACCACAATTCCAAAGCTGTTTGGAATGGTTCACGTTTAGCAACAGAACTTTCTGCCAACACCTTTAGTGACTATTGGAACAATAATATCAAACCGGATATTAAAGAACCTGCCGTTTTAGAACCCAAACTATCCACATCAAATGATGCAGATCTTCCTGCGGAAGAACCACACCATTTGTTCGACTTCTTAACTACGGAAAAACACGAAGACGGTTTGATTGAAGCATTAGGAGGTTTATCACCCGAAGCCCAGGGCGAAGATTACGAAGAACAGGACTTTGCCAATAAGATGAGAAAAAAGAAAAAGCGCACACAAAAATAGTTGTTGAAGATTACATTTTTTACATTTGTAAAATAATTTTAGAGTAAATGAGCAAGGAAAAAGTTAATTATATTAGAGGTGATAAAGCTTTATTACATGATTTTGAAAGAGCGGGTATGTTGGTTCAAAAATTTAATCAGGCAGATTATAGCGATGACCTGCTTAAAAGAGATATACTAATAGAATTGTTAGGTTCGAGCGGTGAAGGAATTTTCATAGAACATAATTTTCATTGTGATTTAGGATATAATATTCACGTTGGTAGAAATTTTTATGCTGGGTATAACTGTACTATTTTAGATATGGCTGAAGTAAGGATTGGAGACAATTGCCTTATTGCACCCAATGTCGGAATTTATACCGCAGGACACAATATTAATCCTGCTGACAGACACAAATCAGGTTATGCTTATCCTATAACTATTGGAAATAACGTTTGGATTGGAGGTCACTCGGTTATATTGGCAGGGGTAACAATTGGTGATAATTCTATTGTAGCTGCCGCTTCTATGGTTAATAAAGATATACCTGCCAACTGTATTTTTGGAGGAAATCCGGCGAGAAAAATAAAGGACATTGATAATTATTAAATTGTCAAATCATCTTGCTCAATGTTATCTTGTTTTACTGAATTTAGCTATATTGAATTGTTGCAATCAATTATTGATTTGTAGATGATAATTATAAGAAATACACAGCGATAATGCGTAAAGACATTATTTACTACGGTTTTAAAAATGGTCTGCCTCAAGAATTTGAGATAGTGGATTTGGAGGAACTCTACAAAGAATTTAAAGACACTTTAACGACCACACATAGAACAGGATTTTATCATATCATTTGGTTCCAACACGGATGCCCGTTACATTTAGTAGACTTCAACCCTATTGAGATAAAGCCTAATACTTTACTTTTTTTGAACAAGGACACAGTTCAGCAGTTTGACAAAACAACAAAATTTAGTGGAAAGGCTATTTTATTTACTGATAGTTTTTTCTGTCAGACGGAAGCCGATACTAAGTTTTTGCGCAATAGTATTTTGTTTAATGATTTGTTTTCTATTTCTCGAATTGAGATAACGAAGTATCTGGATTTATTTGCTAATATATTACAGCAAATGACGGACGAGCTACAAAACACAAAAGACAATTCCCAAACAGACATACTACAGAATTTGCTTCATAACTTCTTGCTTCATGCTGAAAGAGAAAGACGCAAACAAAACTTCTCAGAGATAAAAAAAGATGCCAACCTTGATTATGTGCTATTATTTAAAGACCTCTTAGAAGTAGAGTACAAAGACCAAAAGCAAGTCAATTATTACGCAAGGCAAATCATTATCACTGAAAAGCGTTTGAACATAGCCACTACAAAAGTTTTGGGCAAATCGCCCAAAGAACTTATCGACGAACGCATACTTTTAGAAGCCAAAAGAATATTAGCCCATACCACCGAAAGTGTTAAAGAAATTGCCTACTATTTAGGATTTGAAGAACCCACTAATTTTATCAAATATTTCAAAAAACACTTGGCAGTTACGCCAATTGAGTTCAGGGAAAAGAACACAATGGCGTAAAAGTATCATTCAAAGGCACATTCCTACCTTTTCCATTTTTACTGTTCGTCGCACTTTTGTATTGTAATAATAAATACAATAAAATGAACAAAATAATTTTAGGGGCGATGATATTTTTAGGACTTGGATTATCCATCTCTAACGCCCAGAATAAAATGACTGTTAAAACAAAAAAATCAGTAAAAATGGAAAACAAACAAAAAGTAGTAAGCTTATTAAAGGCGATTGAAACAGGGGCTACGGAACCTGTTGGGTACATTAATCCAAACCAATACATTCAACACAATCTGGGTATTGCCGACGGGCTTGCGGGGTTTGGAGCAGTATTACAAACCTTGCCTCCTAATTCAGCGAAAGTGAATACGGTACGTGCTTTTCAGGATGGTGATTTTGTATTTGCACATACAGAATACAATTTCTTCGGCCCCAAAATCGGGTTTGATATTTTTAGGTTTGAGGATGGTAAAATTGTAGAGCATTGGGACAATCTGCAAGAAACCCCCTCAAAACCAAACCCCAGCGGACACACAATGATTGATGGTGCTATAGAAATCAAGGACATTGACAAAACGGAAACCAACAAAAAGCTTGTAAGAAATTTTGTTGAAGATATTTTAGTAAACGGTAAAATGGAAAAATTAGCGGATTATTTTGATGGTGACAACTACATTCAACACAATCCAAATATTCCAGACCAGCTTTCAGGTTTAGGAGCAACACTTGAAGCACTAGCCAAGCAAGGTGTCTTTATGAAATATGACAAAATCCATAAAGTATTAGGGGAAGGCAACTTTGTCCTTGTCGTAAGTGAGGGACATTTCGGAAAAGACCACAATTCTTTTTACGATTTATTTAGAGTAGAGAATGGAAAAATAGCAGAACATTGGGATGTAATTGAACCGATTACCCCGAAAGAAAACTGGAAAAACAGCAACGGGAAATTCTAAGTACCTTCTGTGCTATAACATTTTTGTAGGCTGATGCTTTTGCATCAGCTTTTTTATGCAACCTAATCCCAGCGAAAAATACACCCCAGGAGCAACACATCAAGCCGGAGAACAAAGGGCTGTCGAACAATGACTGATGATATCTATATTAATGAAGTGTGCTTGTTTGAGGAAAGAAGGACATCATTAAATTAACTTTTTCAATACCGAAAAATACGAGTCCTGTTTGATTGAAGCATAGAGTGGCTTATTGCCTGAAGCAAGGTCGAGGATTACGAGGAACAGGACTTTGTAATAAGAAGAAGAAAAGAGGTCAGTAGTAATATTCAGCCAAACACTGCCATCCACCGCCAATGACTACCACATTCTTATAGCCACTAAGTACAGCCTTTAAATTCACGCCCGAACATTAAAACTAAAAAATAATGCAGGGAGAAGACGATTTAAGAGGGCTTGCCAAGATAATGGCTTTTATGCGAGCAGTCAGTATTCTTTTGGTACTGATGCACCTTTATTGGTTCTGCTACGGTTTCTTTTTAGAACGTGGCTGGACGTTGGAACTAATCAACAAGATATTAGGCAATTTCGACCGGACGGCAGGTTTGTTCTCACATACCCTTTACACCAAAGCATTCGCTTTGGTTTTACTGGCTTTAAGCTGCTTAGGCACAAAGGGCGTAAAGAATGAGAAGATAACCTGGTCTAAAATCTACGTGGCTTTGTGCGTTGGTTTTGCTCTGTTCTTTCTGAACACGCCATTGCTAAAGCTATCTCCGGCAACGGGCACATTCCTGTATGTCCTTACTATTTCTTTAGGCTATATCGCTTTGCTGATGGCGGGTGTATGGATGAGCCGCTTGCTCCGTACCAATCTTATGGACGATGTTTTCAATAACGAGAACGAGAGCTTTCAGCAGGAAACTAAGCTGATGGAAAACGAGTATTCCGTCAATCTACCCACCAAATTTTACTACAAAGGCAAATGGAACAACGGTTGGATAAACATTGTCAATCCTTTCAGGGCATCAATCGTGTTGGGTACTCCGGGTTCCGGTAAATCTTATGCCATCGTAAACAACTACATCAAGCAGCAGATAGAGAAAGGCTTTAGTATGTACATCTACGATTTCAAGTTTGACGACCTATCGACAATTGCCTACAATCATTTGGTGAAGCACAGAGATAAGTACAAGGTACAGCCGAAGTTTTACGTGATAAATTTCGACGACCCACGCAAGAGCCACCGTTGCAACCCACTCAATCCCGACTTTATGACGGACATATCAGATGCTTACGAAGCGGCATATACCATAATGCTGAACCTCAACAGGTCGTGGATACAGAAGCAAGGCGATTTCTTCGTCGAGAGCCCGATAATCCTTTTGGCAGCTATAATATGGTATCTGAAAATCTATGATGACGGTAAGTATTGTACATTCCCACACGCTATTGAACTCCTGAATAAAAAATATTCTGACGTATTTACCATTTTAACCTCATATCCCGATTTAGAAAACTATTTGTCGCCTTTTATGGATGCATGGCAGGGAGGCGCACAAGATCAATTACAGGGACAGATTGCATCTGCAAAAATTCCTCTATCAAGGATGATTAGCCCACAACTTTACTGGGTAATGACGGGCGATGATTTTACGCTTGACATCAACAACCCGAAAGAACCTAAAATTTTGTGCGTGGGTAACAATCCCGACCGTCAAAATATTTATTCCGCAGCTTTGGGTTTATACAATTCGAGGATTGTAAAGCTGATAAATAAAAAGGGACAGCTAAAGAGTTCCGTTATCATAGATGAGTTGCCCACAATTTATTTCAGGGGACTGGACAATCTTATCGCAACGGCGAGAAGTAATAAGGTAGCGGTATGTTTGGGCTTTCAGGATTTTTCGCAATTAACAAGGGATTACGGCGACAAGGAAAGCAAGGTAATACAGAATACTGTCGGTAATATATTCAGTGGTCAGGTGGTTGGCGAAACAGCAAAAAGCCTTTCGGAACGTTTCGGTAAAGTATTACAGAAACGCCAGAGTATGACCATTAACCGCAACGATAAATCAACCTCTATCTCCACACAGTTAGACAGCCTTATTCCGGCTTCCAAAATTTCAACACTTACACAGGGTATGTTTGTCGGCTCTGTATCAGATAATTTCGATGAACGTATTGAGCAAAAAATATTTCACGCTGAAATAGTAGTGGATAATGAAAAGGTAGCCGCCGAAACTAAAGCCTATCAGCAAATACCGCAAATTTTATCTTTTGTAAATGAGCAGGGCGAGGATAAAATGAAACAGGAAATTGAAAGCAATTACCGTCAGATAAAACAGGATATTGTACATATTATCGAAACAGAATTGGAGCGCATTAAGAATGACCCGAACTTGCAACATTTGGTGCAGCAGGAATAGAAAGCGAAGATGATTATTTGGATTGTATAGATAAATTATATACTTTAGCCACTGAAATATTTAGTCAATGAACAATAATAAATCTGATAATATCATTCAGCAATTTAGGATGGCAAGCCGAAAGTATTCGGATGCCTCGATTTTTATGCACGAAGCAATTGCCCGTAAAGCAGGGCTTACAGGTTCAGACCATAAATATTTGGGGCTTATCCTGCAACACGAGCAACTCACGGCAGGCGACATTTCAAAACTTACAGGATTGACAGGAGGGGCTGTCACAGGTTTAATTGACCGTTTGGGAAAAAAGAAACTTCTAAAAAGACAGTCTTCTAAAGATGACAGACGGAAAGTAATCATCGTTCCGAATATGGAAAATAGTATGAAACTATTACAGCCTATTTTTAGTGGGCTACAACAAAAAACAACTGACCTACTGGCTACATTTTCTGAAAGGGAAATTAAAGTTATCGAGCGATATTTTAATGAAGCAGCTATAATAATGAATGAAACAACTAACAATCTAAATAGTAAATAAAATGGTTAAAATGGAAAATATAACAGCATCCTACTTAATGAGAGCCGAACTATGGCTTTGCATTACTACGCTCATTTATTTCTTAATGAATGGAGCGCAAATTTTTGAAACACTTGTATTTGTTCCTAAATGGACAGCTTCGCCACCTGACAATTTCAACCTTTTACTGGACGGAAAAGGAGCAAGCCTTAAAAACTTTTGGATTGTCTTCCACTCCATACACGAAATTACTTTCATTCTTGCCATTGTTTTTTGTTGGAAAATAGACCCAGTGAGAAATTGGTTACTGATTTTATTTGCCGTCCATTTTGCCGTAAGGGTTTGGACACTTTCATTTTTTGCACCAAACATTATTGACTTTCAAAAAATGGCTGAAACGCCATCATTGGCAAAAGACCTGATAAATCGAACCTCGATATGGCAGACCCTAAACTATATAAGAGTAGCCATTTTCATAGTTGTGTCCCTTGGGCTTATACCGCTATGTATAAGGTTGTTTAGCCTTCGTCATTAATACAATGAAAAACTTTATATTCTCTATTCAATAAATTGATGGTTTATAAAAATTAGGTGTATGATAAAAAAATAGAATTAAGTAAATGATGTGCTAAGGAGTGCCTAAATACGCAGATTTAGGCACTTTTAGCATAACCCCAAATCAGGAATTTCAAAATGAAGCGAATGGATAAATTTTACAATGAAACATATCTTAAATTGGAAACCGCAATCCAGGAACTGGAGATTGAAACCGACTGCCCCATAAAAAGAATAGAAGCGGTTATACAGCTTATCATTCAAAGCCTTGCCGACTTAAAGGAGTTTGTACTGAAAAACGACTTTAAGAATGTGGAAGAAGAAATCCATTTTTTCAAGTATCAGAAACCTGTTATTGTTTCAAAGCTCATCTACTACAATACCATATATAAAATCGAAACGAGAAGACCGTATGGAAACAAACGCATCAGGAAATATTTTACTAAAGAACTGAAAAAACTAAAAAGGTTCTTTGACAATAACCTTGATTTTTACAAATATTACCGGAGCAATAATTCTTTCGTTGACGAGAAGTTTTTTGTACGTGGGAAGCACGATATAAGACTATGGTTAGACACTTTTTATTTCGAGGCAGACCATCGCTTTTCTACTTCGCACGATTACAAGGTTGCCAAGATAATTGCCAATGACCTGATACAAGTATATTTGGAAGACAGGTTAAACAACGTCAATATTAAAAAGGTTTCAGACAATTCGTTGAAATGGACAGCAAGCAAAACTGCACTCACGGAACTCATTTATGCACTGTACTCCCACGGTGTATTTAACAATGGGAATACAGACATAAAATTGATTGCTAAAACTTTTGAAGATGCCTTTAATATTGAATTAGGCGACTTTTACCACACGTTTATGGAACTGAAAGCCCGTAAGATGAACCGAACGAAATTCCTTGACAATCTATGTGAAGCACTGATTAAAAAAATGGACGAACAAGACGAAAAGTAACAACCCTTACAATACCCCACGAGGCAAATGAACGCCTTTTGTTCGTATAATGCTTTCCTGAACCTTTGGAGCTTCATTCTGCCTTTCTGCCTGCTCTGGAACATCTTGTTTGGTTTCGGGTGTAATGGATAGCTGTATCTTTCTTTCTACGGCAGCCAGTTCCGTTTTAAGCTCACTCAATCGGCTTTCCTTAGACCAAGTACCGTTAACCACTTCCTGAAGTATAGGCAGGTCTTTTTGTATTTCAGCAATTTTCTCCTGTTCCTGCTTCACAAAGCCCGGCAGTTTTTCCAAAGCCCTCAAAAAATTCATTGCAGCAGTTTCGGGGTCTTTTGCCATCAGACCGTTATTGTAGGTGTATTTGATATTGCCTTCGCCCTGCACTAAAAATCGGTTTACACGAATATCTACGCCCTCTTTTTCGGACATTTCGGTTTTGACCAACAGTGTAAAACCATACAAGCTGCCTATCTCTTCATACTGACCTGTGGTGCGGGCTTTATCCGCAATCTCGTTCAGCTTCGCACCGATTTGTTTCGGATTTGCATTGGACGGCAAGCCATCCAACAGCACAGGGTTTTCGATTGTATCGTCGGAACGCTTTTGCAGGCGTCGCTGTAAGTTTTCCCAGTCTGTACTCATCCGGTTCAAACGTGATTGAGTGCTTTGCAGCATTTCCGTATAATCCTGTACCTTAAATTTAGCACCGGATTTAGAACGGTTGAACGCCTGCTTTTCGCTTTCCAGTCCGGCAATCTGTTTTTCCAGTTTGGCTTTATCCAACAGGTCTGTATTTCCTGACAGGATTGCCACATATTCCGAAAAGTTCATTCCCGATTTTTCGTCCATACTTCCCTCGTCAATCGTTCTTTTAGTAAGGTTGTTGGTCTTTAACTGGTCGATGAAAAGTTGCTTATTGTACAGCAGGTTGAATTTGTAACTATCCAAAGATTTTTCAACGGCATAGATAATCACAGCCACTTTATTATCGGCAAAGAATTTGGCAATCTCATTGCCTTTACGGATTGCCCGCCCGTCCCTTTGGGCAAGGTCTGACGGTCGCCAAGGCGTATCTAAATGATGAACGGCAATGGCTTTTTTCTGTGCGTTTACACCAGTTCCGAGCATACTCGTAGAACCGAACAACACACGGATTTTGCCCTCGTTCATTCCGTTGATAAGTTCCTTACGTTGCTTATCATTTTTGGCTTCCTGAATAAACCTTACTTCGTGGGCAGGTATGCCGTGGTCTTCCACGAGCTTGCGTTTTATTTCGGAGTACACATTCCATTCGCCCAGCTTGTAGGTTCCCAAATCCGAGAAAACGAACTGCGTTCCTTTCTGTGCGTTGAACTGGTTGTAATACTTGGCAATGTTTGCGGCACAATGCGAAGCCTTGTTGTCCGGGTGGTCGTCGTAGATACCGCTTACCATACGCATATCGAGCGACATCTTACGGGCGTAGTCCGTAGCAATAAGCATCTTTGCTTTTTCTTCCCTTTGCGACAAAGGTTCTCTTCCGAGCAAAGTAGCATCGCCCGTTTTGGCAAACTGCATCAGACTTTGTATAAAGGCTTCTTGGTCAGGCGTTGGTGGTATATTGTAAAGAATTTCGTTTTTGTTTGGGCGGTCAATACCAATATCCTTTGCCGTTCTGTAATCCGTGATTTCAGAATAGAATTGCGCCAGTTCCGGCACTTTGATAAAGTAGCGGAAACGCTCTTTTGCTACAATATTGTTGGCTACCGAAAATTCATAATCGGTCGTTTTCCTTGCATAGATAGCTGCCCACGCATCAAAAGAATGAATGCCTTGCTTTTCCAATGCACGGGGGCGCAGGTATTTGAACAGCAGGTACAGCTCCGTTAATGAATTGCTGATAGTTGTACCCGAAAGAAAGGTTGCGCCCATATCCGCATTGGTACGCTCCTGAATGGTGCGAATGGCAAAAAGCAGGTTCAGTGCCTTTTGGCTGCCGTCCACGTTACCCAGTCCGGCAACCCATGTATGACGGGTGTTGAACATCAGGTTTTTGAACTGGTGGCTTTCGTCCACAAACAAATGGTCTATGCCCATCATCTTAAAGTCCACAATATCATCTTTGCGGTTTTCAATATCGTGTTGCAGCGTTTTAAGCTTTACTTCAAGATTTTCTTTCCGCTTGATTACCCCGGCAAGCATTCCCCTTGTAACTTCCTTACCTTGCGATTTCAGCGCATCGAGGTTACGTTCAACGCTGTCTAATTCTATTTCGAGAATTTCCTTTTGTATTTCGGGCGATTGCGGTATCATTCCGAACTGGTCGTGTGTGAGTATCACACAATCCCAATCATTATTTTTAATATCCCCGAAAATGCGCAGGCGTTTTTGCGGCGTAAAATCATCAATACCTGGATAAAGTATTTTAGCGTGTGGATAGGCTTTACGGTAATCTTCTGCAATGGCAGGTATATTCGCTTTCAGCCCGATTATCATCGGTTTATGAGCTAATCCCAAACGCTTCATTTCCTGCGCTGCGGTACACATTATGAGCGTTTTTCCTGCACCTACTTCGTGGTCGCAGATAGCACCGTTGTTCAGCTTTATCATCCAAACGGTGTCCTTTTGGCTTGAATACAGGTCTTCAATGCCTGCACCCTTGCGGTCTAATCCCGGAAATTCCTGATGGCTTCCGTCATAGTTCGGGCGAACGAAACAGTTAAAGGTATCGTTGTACTGGTCTGTTAGGCGATTTTTAAACTCATCGTTCTGTGCGTGTAGCCAGTCGGTAAAGGCGGTACGGATTTCATCAATCTTGGTGTTCGCCATTTGTATGGCTTCCATATCCCGTACTTTGACCTCTTGGTCGCCAACCATTACCTTTTTGGTAATATCAGGCGTGGTATTGACAAGGGCGTGTTTGAGCAGGGCAATACCGTCAAACGTGCGGCTTTCCGCTTTGACGGCATATTTTTCCCAAATGTGCATATTGCCCTGATGACACTTTACGGAAAAGTCGTCGGAGCTTTCGGAATAATGTACCAGTACATCCGCATCGAACAAGTGCGAAGCGAAACGGGCATAAATCCCGGTAGGTATCCACCGTTCGCCGAGGTTAAAATCCAGTTCCTCAAATTCAATACGTTTTGGTCGTGCTTCCTCTAAAGCGGTAAGGCTTTCTTTCGCTTCGGTATCATCAGGATTGTTTTCGAGATAGGCTCTTACTTCATCGGCTTTATCAACCACGTTGCCTGCAATCCAACGTTCGGCTATTTCGTATTCCTGTTGTAATGGATTATAGAACAACCGCCCGTGCAGGGCTTCTTTCAGGGTATCGGCAGGCAGGCTGCTGATTTCGGACATAAAGTCCAAATCCACATTTCCGTATTTGTTCAGTGAGGCGGCTAAAGCCTCTTCGGGATTATCGGTTGCTAACGTGGTGGTAGAAAAGCTAACGGGACGGCTGAAAATATCCGCTTTGTGGATTATGCCCCCAATGATACGCTCCAGATAAGGAATTTCTTTACCTGCGCTGTCCGTCTTTATTAGCTTGGCATTTTCGGCAACATTGAGATTGCCATATTTTTTGACAAAGCCATCGTACAGGAGGTTCAGCGTTTCCCGTTCTTCTTGGTGTTCGGTCTGCTTTTCAGCTTCTTTTTCGTATAGATTGATATAACTGTCTCTTACGGCAATATAGGCTTCGGCTCTTGCTTTCTGTGCCAACGGCAATTGCAATGGATGAAAGATTGCTTTTTTGTCTTCCTTTTCTACCTCTTGCAGATAACCTACCCAACCATTATCTACCACAAGGCAATCGTTACGGTGGAATGATTGCAGTTCGCCAGTGTACGGAGCAGGTTCAGGAATGGTAGTAATATTGATGACGGGAACGGCTGTCTTATCAGATTGGCCATTCCCATTTATTTGTAAAAACAGGTCGCCGATAGCTTCCTGTTTTTTGCCATTTATTGGGTTGGTTCCATTAGTAGCACTATTGGATTTTGACGACGTATAAGGTTGTCTTGCACTGCTAAATAGGTCGGGCTGATGACTTAATGTATCCCTTCTTTTATTAGTGCTTTGCCTTTTAGTTTGGGGAATTCTTTTAGGCGGAGCAAGAACCATTACAGGTTCGCCCGCACTTTCAAACAGGTCAAAAATGCTTAGTTGCTTTAATTCCTGCGGACTTTCCTGACGTACTACCGGAGTGGCTACAGGTTGCGGTTTTTGATGAATGATTACAGGCTTGATAACCGGAGGTGTAACCTTTGGTTCAATAGGAATTTGTATAAAAGGCTCATCGTTGCGTTCGCCTCTGTATAAATTCAAATTCAGATGGTTTCCAAAATCTTCGGAAAGCATTTGTTTTAAATCTTTGGCAATCCCTTCAACACCGTCTTTATGCGTATAGATTAAGGCAGGTTGACCGTATGGGTCGGTATCTAATTTTTGGTCGGTATGGATAATTCTTGTACTGTCCTGAAAGAGCGCATTGCCCGGCGTATTGTATTCGGTTGGCTTGCTTTGGCAAAACAGATCTTCCCTGTCGGTCAGATTTTCTTTTGCCGTATTTTTTTGCAGGATAATCAGGTCGCTGCCTACTTCCGTACCTGCATATTGGCTAAACAGGTTGTTAGGCAATCTTACAACCGAAACCAAATTATTATCCTGCATTAACGCCCTGCGTATGGCTTCGTTCTTAGGGCTGTTCAGAATACCCTGTGAAGTAATATAAGCCAACAAACCGCCCTCACGGAGCATTTCAGCACCTTTCAGAAAAAAATAATTGTGTATGCTTCGGGCAGCCTGTACTTTGGCATCGTCCCTGCTGCGGGAATAAGAAAGGTCAAATACGGAGGTATCGCCGAACGGTATGTTACTGGCGATTACATCATAGCTGTTTTGTTCCCTTTCGGGGATTTCTTCAAAGCCGTTTATACGGATATTGCTTTCGGGGTAAAGCTGCTTTAAAATCTTGCCTGTTAGTAAGTCTTTTTCATAAGCGGTAACACTGGCTTTCTGATGTTCCGAAAAGGATTGAATGAATGAACCAATACCTGCGGAGGGTTCAAGGAATTTATCAATTTGCAGACCATTATCCCTCAAGGCGGATGAAATGGCATCTATAACCTTTGGCGGGGTATAAAAAGCCGTCAGTACGGAACTTTTCATACTGTCCACATACCTGCGGTATTGCTTATCGTCTTGGGAATTTTCTTTGAGTAGTTGGTGGAGTTCCTGCGTGAGTGGAAAAAGGTCGTGTTCTGTTTTTCTCCAATGATTGATGTCTATTTCGTTTTCTACGGGGTTGAGAACGAATTTAAGACCGCCAAATCCGCTGTATCGCATCATTAGCAGTCTTTCGCCTACGGTGGCTTGCCGTTTCTCCTTTTCCAGTTTAAAAACAATTCGCAGGGCATCAATATTCTGTTGGAGATGGAACCGCTTACTGAAGCCCATTTTCCTCAATCCATATTTCGATGGTTCCGGTCAGTTCGGTATAGAGTAAATCAAACTCGTTTCCGTTGGCGAAATCATCAGTTAATTCATATCCTGCGAAAACAGGCTCACAGACGGGGAACATTTTAAGGGCGAACGGTCGCAGTTCCTCGTCTGCCATTATGGTATCAAATTCATTGCATACCACTTTGAAAACCGTGTCGAACTTGGAGAAGTGCAAGCCCTCAAAAAGTATGTAGTTGGCTATTTCGTTGCATTGCTCAATGGCGTTTCCCGAACGGAAAGCACCCTCATAAGCATTGGCAGCCCACGAAGACCGTTGGTCAATAAATTTTTGGTCGTGTGCCTTTTCGGGAAAGCTACTGTTTAATAATTCTTGCAGTCGTAATCTGAAATACGACAGGTCTTTTTGCTGTACATCCATACTTATTTTGTTTAGAATTTTACTTAAATCCTAAAATTATAAGCAGGAGCAAATGCCTCTGATAATGTTGTAGGGTTTGGCTTTGAAAGGCAGGATTTGGCGTAATATGGCAACAAAAAACCTCCGATAATTCAGAGGTTCATTTTTTATGGCTTGTTCAAGATTTGAAGCATCCTGCCGACTTCTATATCCATTCTCGAAAAGGCAAACCATTTTTTGCCCAGGTCTTTGAGCGATGCCCCAATGTGGTAGAGTTCTGTATAATCAATAATCAAAAAACGGTCGTGGGCATCGGAAAACAATTCAATGTCTATTGGAGGATATTGGCTATTGTAACGTTGCAAATCTAACCGTAGCTGATTGCTGATACTTTTGGTAAGGATTGTAGCGGTTACATTAACCTTACGCTTACCCAACAAAGTAAGCACCGTATCATCCACATAATTATCAAGCAGGATAATAGAGCTTTTGGCACTTCGGATAATATCGGAAACAAAGGCGTAGGCATCAAAAATCTGCCCGTTGTAGAAAATGCCTTTTTCGCTGTGGAGCTTGTCGCTTTCCAAAGCCTTAAAAATCTCTTCAAATTTTTGGTCTGCTTCCAGTTGCTTTAACTCGATATTATCCAAACGATGAAACAAAGAAGCATTGCTGATAAGCATACGCCGCATTTCTACAAAGGCTTCCATTATTTCCACACTCATTTTAACGGCTATATCCGAACGGAGTATCGCAGATGCCATTGCAACGCCTTGTTCGGTAAAAACATAGGGCAAATAACGTCTGCCGCCGTAGTTTAAACTTGAGGTTCCAAATTGGAACCTCAAGTTTTCAACTTCCTCTTCGGTCAGTTGAAAGCAGAATGATACAGGAAAACGCTCAATGTTTCTTTTAACGGCTTTGTTCAGGTTCTTTGTTTCTACCTGATATAAGGCAGCGAGGTCGCTATCCAACATTACCTGTTTGCCCCGGATAGTATAAATCAGGTTTCTAATTTCTTTGGGTACGATTGACGGTTTATTTTCCATTGCGTTTACTGCTTTTGTTTTTTTCAAACTCAAAGGAACTTTCAGCGTTTTCTTTCAGAATGATGTAAGCATCGAATTTCTTTCCGGCTTTGCTTGTCATCCCTTTAATTAAAGAGGTTTTGCCTTTATTGACAAGGCTTGTTACATTTTCGATACTGATTTGCACACCGCAGACGATACGGAACTGCACCCAGTTACAAGCCTCATCAGGGCATTTCACAATTTTGTCACGGATAATGAGTTGCTGACTTTTGCATTTCGGACAGGTCAGTTTCGGCTGATTGGTGCTTGCAATAGAGGTTTGTAGCAATTCATCGGTAATGGATTTGGCATAGGTTTCCATTTCCTTTTGGAATGTTCCTGCATTCGCTTCATTGTTCTCGATTTTCTGCAATGCCAATTCCCATTCGGCGGTCATTGCTACATCCGCAATTTTTCGGTCTTTGACAAGTCCGTACACCTGCAATCCTTTTTCCGTAGGGATTAAAGAACGTTTATCCCTTTGGATATAATTGCGGGTAAACAGGGTTTCGATAATAGCGGCTCTTGTAGCCGGAGTACCGATACCGATATTTTTGAGAGCTTTGCGCTCTTCCTCATTCTCGATTTCTTTCCCTGCGGTTTCCATAGCGGACAAAAGCCCGGCTTCGGTATAAAGCACTGGAGGTTTGGTCTGCTTTTCCAAAACGGTGGCTTCCTTTATTTTGAGTTCCTCACCTTTATTCAGTTCGGGTAGTTCCTGCACTGGCTCTTCGCCATCATCTGTAAAACTCCCTTTAATAGAACGCCAACCTGCTTCCTGAATTTTACAGCCTTTTGCCGTAAAGTCGTAATGCAATACCTGTAATGATACATCGGTTATTTCTTTGACACAGGCTTGTGATATGGCTTCGAGCAACCGAAGCGCAATCATATTGTAAATCTTGTTTTCGTCTGCATTGAGTACCGACGGCACTTTATCCGTAATCAACAAACCGTGATGGTCCGTTACACGGAGGTCATTCACGATACGTTTGTTGAACCGTCCCCATTTGATTTTGGTAAGGGCTTGCTTGCAATCTTCCCGGTTCTGCAAAGCCCGCACAAGGTTTGGAATTTCTGCCCACATATCTTCAGGGATGTATTTGCTTCCAGTACGTGGGTAAGTGATAAACTTCTTTTCGTACAGGCTTTGTGCGATATTAAGGGTTGCTTCAGCAGATAATTTCAGCCGTTTGTTGGCTTCCTTTTGTAAGCCTGTCAGGTCGAAAAGCAAGGGCGGTTGTTCGGTAACACTTTTGGTTTCTGCTGATGTAACGGTTGCCGTTGCGCCACGCTGAATGGCTTTAAGGGTATCATCAGCAAGATGCTTTTCGTCCCATTTGGTTGCGGAAATACTTTTGAAATCAACCTGGGCTTTATGGTGCGTTAATTGTATCTGCCAGTATTTCTTTACCGTGAAATTCTTATTGTCGAGGTAGCGTTTGCATATCAAAGCCAGTGTGGGCGTTTGTACTCTTCCGAGCGAATAGATACCGTTACCTGCGGCAATGCTCAATGCCTGCGTAGCATTGATGCCTACAAGCCAATCGGCACGGCTTCTGCCTTGTGCTGCCTGATACAGTCCGTCAAATGCTGCCCCGTCTTTCAGGTTGTCAAAGCCTTGCTTTATTGCCTTTTCGGTAAGTGAACTTATCCAAAGGCGTTCAAAAGGCTTATTGCATTTCAGGTATTCATAGATGTACCTGAAAATGAGTTCGCCCTCACGACCTGCATCGGTAGCAACGATGATGTTGTTGCTTTTCGTAAAAAGCTGCTCAATGACTTTCAGTTGCTTTAATGCGCCAGTATCGGCGGTGTACCCTTTATCTTTTTTGACCTTGCGGACGGTCAATAAAAACGGGTTGGGCAATATCGGCAGGGATGCTTTATCAAATCCCGAAATGCCATAATCTTCGGGCATTCCCAGTCCTATTAAATGACCGAATGCCCACGTAACAAAATAGCCGTTACCTGTCAGGTAGCCGTCCTTTTTATCGGATGCTCCCACAAGTCCGGCTATTTCCCTTGCTACGCTTGGTTTTTCTGCAATAATTGTTTTCATATTATACTACATTTTTCTGCCTTTTGATTTTGCAGGCTTGTTGTCCTGTTGCTCCTGCTGTTTCTCGTTTTTTGGACTTTGCTGCCCGGATTTCAAAGGCTCTTGGACGTTCTTGGTCGCTTCATTGGTTTTACCCTCCGAATTGACGGCAGTCTGCGTTTTATGAGTTTCGGCAGGTTCTACTCGTGTTTTATATTGACCGGGAAACTCAAAATTGGTCTTTCCGGTATCTTTGTCAAAAGTGATGTAACCTTTATATGGTTGGTCTTTTTTATCTTTCAGTTCAACGTATATGGTTTGTCCGGCTTTGAACTTATTGTACTGCTCATCATCCAGTTCTTTGCCCCTGAAAGTTCTTGGAGCTTCCTGCGGTTGGCTTTGCTGATTGTTTTGTTGGGTGTTCTGTTGGTTCGTTTGCGCCTGCTGATTGTTGTTGCTTCTGTCAAACAGGAACTCAACGTATCGTTTGTCCGCATTGAATTGTACCGTTGCCGAAAACTCCGTTCCTTTCGTGGAAATCATACCCTCTAAATAGAGTGGTTTTCCCTCCATTAAAGTTTGCTTTTGTTCCTCATTCAGCTTTACGCCCTTAATTTCATCGGGGATTTTGACAAACTCCGTGCGCAGTGCAATCACATCATTGGTCAGCCTGTCAATGCTGATAATGGACGGCATCAGTTCGCCTGTTTTGGAATTTACGAGATTGACCACACGCCCCATATTGCCCGTTTCGAGCAGGTTTTTCTTGTCTTCGTCCGTAAACTTGTGACCGAAAAACTCAAAGTGCAGGTTAGGTTCTCTTTTGATACCGTGTATTGCCACGATAACATTGCCATCTTCCGCTTGCTGTAAAGACAGGCGGGCATCCGTGCGGAGGATAGAACCACCGAGGTTAATGCCTATCGGTAAAAGTTCATTGGTTTTGTAACCTCGTAACAAAGGGTCAAGCAGGTTTCTTTTTTCAAGATATTCCTTGCTTAATCCGAGGTTTTTCATTGTGTCCCAATCAATCTGCTCCGGTTTGTAGCGGTATTCGCTTGCTTCCGTTGTTGTTTGTGCTGTTGCCATATTATTTTGATTTTCTTGTTTTTTATCCGGTTGGGGTTCTGCTTTCACTTCGTGTTCTTTCAGCACCTTTTCGCCTTGTGGAGTGGGCTTATCTACGTGCTTTTGGAGTTCCTGCGCTTTTTCAGCAGCAACCGGGGCAGGCACTTTGAAGAAAGTAAAGTTTGTAGGGTTCTTTAACTGACTGAAAAAATTGGAAAAGAAGTTGGAAAAGAAATCGCCGCTTTTGTCCACACGCATAAACTGGTTTTGGTTCTTCTTGGTGGGGTCAACGGTTTCCATTTTCCCGTTTTCGTCAATACTCTTTACCGCCTGGATTTTCATTTTCTCTTTATCCAGTACGAGTAATATGTCCGAAAGCTGTTCGGGCATTTCCTGTTTATTTATTGTTTCTTCGCTCATAGTCTGAAAATTTTAAAATTTCACGGTCGAATGTAAAGGAAGCCTTCACTGATTTGCACTATGTGGTACTCAAAGGCAGTGTTTGTCACTTATTGGCATCCAGTTTGGGCAAGGGCGGGTTAAAACTTTCCCTGATGAACTGATGCACATCGGACAGCTTGTAATACAATTTTCCGCTAATGGTATAATAAGGGAGCTTACCTATGGAGCGATAGCGTTGCAGGGAACGGTTACTGATTTTCAGCATTTGCAATAAATCCTGATTGTCGAGTAATTCTTCACCGTCTATGCTGTTGCGCTTCTTTTGTAAATCGTCTATGTGGTTGCCGAGAATGTCAAGCCTGTCCATTATGCGTTCCATCCACGCCACAAATTCCATTTTGTCGATATTCATACGGGTACGCTTTTAATGATTACCTGATTTCAGCTTTCTGCCTTTTTCGATATAGCTTTTGCCTTTCGTCATAAGCTGCTCCACATATTCATCGGTGGTCTGCACGGCGTTAGCGTTGAGCATTTCCTTGATAGCACCAATCGTATAGAAATACTGCCCGTATATTTTTGAAAAAGCAATCTGCCCGTTAGTGCGCATACGCCACAATGTTTTTTCGCTGATGTGGAGATACTGACAGACTTCGTGATTGTTGAGCCACAAACTATCGTAGCTTGTATCTTCCAGTTTAAGGATATATTCGCTAATGGCTTTCAACCGTTCATTGAGGTGCTTCCACACTTCTTCGTCAACTGTTATAATATTCATTGCACTGTTGTTTAATGTTCACAGGGCAAAATTCAGAAGTGTGGCAGTATTTGTCTGCCAATGCTTACCCATTGGTTTGGCACTTTTTTGAAAATTTTTGCAATGAGAAAAACCCTTATTGAATAAGGGTTTTAGTAGTTTTAGGTTATTTGGTTGTAACCTTTTGCCAACATTTGCCAATTGGCAAATGTTGGCAAAGAAAAAGCAGTACACAAAATGTACTGCTTTGAAACATCTTTGCTGCTACGGCTAAAGGTCTTTATCCATATATTCTTCGAGGGAAATTTTGAGTTGGTCTAAAAACGCTGTCCGGGAGCCTGCTCTTGTTTTCATTCGATGGAAAGAATGATGTATGTCGTTTAAGGGCGTTTGGAATAAGATTTGAAAAATCAATGCTAATTTTCTGATGCCTAATTTGCCGTATGCAATAGAGTTGGAAGCATACAGGGCGTAAATCAATTCAATAAGTGCATTTTGTGAATTAGTCCACGAAATGTCTTTGTGTGTATCTCCGTTTATTAAAATGGTATCGGGATTTTTTTCGGGATTTATTTTGGTAAGCAAAAAAGTATAAAGTAATTCATTGGCTATAATATGGGCAACTTTGTTATCGTAATAAGTAGAAAAGCTAAGGTCAATTTCAAATACACCACTTTTTAAACCATCGTGGTAATTGATTTTTCCGAGCCTGAAATAACTATGGTCACGGTCAGTTCTTCCTGCACGGTAGTACCTGTAAAAATCTTCATTGGATATGCTTTCCTTATATTCGCATTTTAGGATTTTAAGTTGGTTTTCAAAGTAACTTTGGTGTATTTTCCCGGTACTTACAGGGCAGGTGGTTTCAATACGGAATACTTTATTGTAATAAATGAGTTTTCCTAAAATCTGTGGTTTAATGTTCTTGAAAAAATTGATTTCCTGCTGTTCATCCTTAAATCCTGTCTGTAAGACTTTCATCTTTATAGTAAACAGCATTTCCTTCAGGAATAAGGTCATTTGGTAAGCCTCATCCGCAGTTTGCATCATTTGAGAAGATAACTTGTCTTCCTTATGCTGAATTTCCGATAATATTTTGTTCAACACGATTTCCATAGCTTAGACGTTTAGAGATTAGCACTACTTGTTTCGGAATTACATCTTTGTTGATTTGTCAAAACTTGGAAATAATCTTGGAACCAATATCACAGGTTGCCCCCATATTGGGAAAGATTTATTTTTAATTACTGTTTCTGAAAGGATTAGAAAAAACAGAAAAAGGGTTAAGTACGCTACGACTTAACCCTTTTTTTATTAAATTTGCAGTAATGATTTACAAGGTAATCAGATGAAAGCGAGTGCAGTAAGCACCATTACTAAATCGTTACCGATAGCACTTTCGGTTCTTGTAAACTACTCTTTATTAGCTACTTTGGGCTATATTAATCTTTTTTCTTTAAAAAAATAAAAGGATTTCTACTGCAATCCCTACCAAAGCGAACTGACAAAACAATATAAAAGTAGAAAAATTATGGAAGAATTATTATGTAAAAAGTCCTATTATTGTAAACCAATAACAGGACTAAAAATGAGCTGTAAATCTATTTTAGGATTAAGTATAAATATGTAAACTTTTTTTAGGACGAGACAGGGAAAAATATACTGAAGAATTCATAAAAAATAATAAAAAAAGGAATACTATTTTCATACTCACATTTGGTTTTATTGGTGGCTTAAGTTATATCATATTTAAATTATTGATTTTATTTTTATGACATCATAAATAAAAAAACAAAACCCGACAACTTTCAAAAAGCTGTCGGGTTTTGTAATTAAGAGAAGAAGTAAAATTACTTCAGTTCATAAACATTATTTTGTGCTTTTACATCCGCCATTAAACCGCTTGGGTCAATGGTAATTTTTTTGATGATGCTTTTAGGTTTTGAAATAGTCAATTCGTATTTTGGATTCGCCCAAGGCCAGTCATTCAAGACTGTTCTTTTAATAGCCGGATTAGGATTGACTTTTTCAAAAAATAGCATTCGCAACGGAATATAAAAACTCTCAACAGTCCCATCAGTATATTCCACCTGCAAATCGACAGGCATTGGCATGCGACCCATTCGCTCTAAACTTACTGTTGTATTTGATCCATTTTCAGTAACAGCACTAATTCCGTAATCAATGGTGTTTGTGGTTTGTGTCCAATCGGTCAGATACCAATCGAGTTCCGCTCCCGAAACCCGTTCGGCGGTGCGTTTGATATCATTGGGAGTGGGATGCTTGAATTTGAAATCATGGTAATATCTTTTAATGGTTTCAGCCAGTTTGTCCTGACCAATTAAATAACCTAATTGCGACAAAAATATACTTCCTTTGACATAAGAAGCAATACTATAAGAACGGTTAAAATCATAACGGTCACCATGCGTGGTTAGCGGCTGTTCTTTACCGGAATTTACCAGTGAATAATACACTTTATAATTCCCTTCAAATGGGTTTGCTACTTTTTTTCCGGTGATTTCATTTACCGCCAAATCTTCTACATAAGTCGTAAAACCTTCGTCCATCCAGGGATGTTTGGATTCATTAGAAGCCAAAACATGTTGGAACCAATTATGCCCTAATTCATGAGTAGCGGTTCCAAAAATACCTTCCAAAGTCCCATTTCCTAAAATCAAAGTACACATAGCGTATTCCATTCCGCCATCGCCTCCCTGAATAAAAGAGTATTGTTTGTAAGGATAATCACCTATCGTTTTATTGTAAAAATCCATCACCTTAACCATTAAAGGCTGTAAATTTTTCCAGTTGTCGATGATTTTAGGATTGTTTTTGTACAAGAAATGCAAGTCCACATTATTTGGTCCTTTTACCACATCGTGCAGGTATTCTTTATCGGCAGCCCAGGTAAAATCATGTACCATTGGTGCAACGAAATGCCAGGTCAGTTTTTTGGTTTTCTTTGGGTATTTCACCTCAACACCGGCATCCTGATAGCCATGACCTATTTCGTTTGGATTTTGCAAATAGCCGGAACCTCCTAAAACATAATCTTTATCAATGGTAATTTTCACATCAAAATTTCCCCAAACGCCATGAAATTCTCTTGCGATATAGGGATCAGCATGCCATCCTTCAAAATCAAATTCGGCAATTTTAGGATACCATTGCGACATGGAAAATGCAATTCCTTCGGCATTATTTCTACCCGAACGACGAATTTGCACCGGAACCTGTCCGTCAAAATTCAGCGTAAAAGTAGTTTGGGTATGAGGTAAAATGGGTTTTGCCAAAATCACTTCCAAAATAGTCCCTACCGTTTTGGTTATTGCAGCAACGCCATCTTGTTTGAAATTAGCTATTTTCAAATACCCAATTTCATTAGGTTTTAATTGCTGAATGCGGTTTTCTTTAATTTCAACTCCATCTACTTTGGTTTTTCTGACCATTCGGGCATCGGGATCTGGAATGTAATCGGCTCTTTCGGCCATTTCACTTCCCGGCTGAAAAGCATTGGGATACAAATGATAATACACTTTTTTTAAAGTATCTGAGGAATTATTGGTATATACCAATTCCTGTTTTCCTTTGTATTGAAAATGTTCTGCATCCATGGCTACTTCCATCTTATAATCAACAGCCTGTTGCCAGTAAGGAGTGTTTTGCCCCATTACAGCAAATGCATTCGAAAAAAGTAGTGCTAAAAAAAAGATTTGTTTCATTTGATTATAAATAAAAAATGGAAGGATGATGTGTCCTTCCATTTGGTTACTATATTATAGCGTTATTTTTTTGACATTTCATTAGCCATTAAAATCGCATTGTAAGCATTTACTATTCTTCCTGTTTTTGACAATTCTTTAAACGGACGAACATCATTTGGATTCCCTCCTACAACCACATCTTTGTTTATAGCAACTCCGGAATCCATCAAAATATGTTTTACCTGGGAAGCTGTCAGTTTTGGATAATACGAACGGATTAAAGCAGCAACTCCGGCCACATTCGGCGCTGCCATCGAAGTTCCCTGTAAAAATCTATATTTATTATTTGGAACCGTAGCATAAATTTTCACACCAGGAGCAAATACGTCCACGTTGATTTTTCCAATATTTGAAAAACGAGCCGGAAGATTTTCATCGTATTCAAAATTTAATGCTCCAACTGTAATTAGATTATCTGAAATCTCCGTTTTTTTATCTTCGGAATCATTAGGAAAATTATCATAAAAATCTATATTTTTAGCATCATTCCCTGCTGCATGTACAATTAAAACATCTTTTTTAGCAGCGTATTTAATAGCATCAAAAACCCAGTTTTTATGTGGAGAAAATGCTTTCCCAAAACTTCCATTAATAACTTTAGCTCCATTGTCTACCGCATATCGAATAGCTAAAGCGATATCTTTATCATACTCATCGCCATCAGGCACGGCACGAACGGTAAGAATTGCAACATTATCAGCAATTCCGTCACCACCAATGTTGTTATTTCTCATTTGAGCAACAATTCCGGCTACGTGAGTTCCATGAAGTGCTTCTTCTTTATCAGGACCCATCACGTTATTGTTTCCATAATGCGTATCCGTAATATCATTTGGTTTATCACCCAGAATCTTTCTGTAATCAATATCAAGACTCTCTTTGTCATTCAACAATTCGTTTTGAGCATCGATTTGTTTTTGAATTTCTGCTTTCAAATCGGCAATTGGTATTCCGTATGAAAACATTCTTTGTAAAATAGTTTTACTTTTTTGGACCAAAGTATCTTTCGATTCCAGTGCTTTCATTTCTTCTGCTGAATAAACATCTTTCCCTAACTGCTTTTTAATTACATTATCTGCGTTATCAAGACTAACAATCAATTTAGAATAATATTTTTGTTGATTTTCGGCATCTGATATTTTTTTATCGTATACTTTTTTAGCCTCCTGATAAGTCACCTCATCAACTAAACTTTTGTCTTTTAGAATTCTTTCGTATTCCAAATGCTCTTTAACGATATCACCCAGAAAATTCCATCCGTGAACATCATCTACAAAACCGTTTTTATCATCATCAATACCATTGTTTGGAATTTCTTTTGGATTAGACCATACCACTGATTTCAAATCTTCATGCTCAATATCTACTCCCGAATCAACAATTCCAACAATAACTTTTTGTCCTTTTCTGTTTTTCAACAATTCAGTATAAGCTCTGTCAACACTCATTCCGGGAATGGTATCTTTTACGATATCTAAATGACTCCAACGTTTTAATTGCGTTTCTGTTAATTCCTTATTTTTAGTAACATCTACAGGAGCTGTTATTGCATTGAAAGCGCTATAATTGGGCAGATTTTTTTGTGCACCACATCCTGCCAATACCAACGCAGAAATAAGTGAAAGACCACTAATTTTTATATTATTCATTGATTACTCTATTATTATATATTTTACAAATATACCAAAAGTATGTTTTTTTGTTAACCAAATAACTTTCGGTTAACATTAAATTATGAATTCTTCGCATTTGAAAATTTCATCTATTTCAATCTTCTCATTGGCGAATTATGAATATACTAAAAAAATCAAAATTAACCCCAACAAAAAAAGACTGTCTCTAAAATGAAACAGCCTTCCTCAAAAAAATAAAAAAACAAAGACCTAAATCTTTCTAAATTAATTCAGGTATTTGTCCTTAATTAATTGCTTTGCTTGAGCATCAATTCCAATTCAATCATTAAAAAACCTGTTCTAGTAAATTATTTTAATCAACTAATCCAAAGTTTGCTTTTAAACAAATTAAAACACTGTTTTAAATGCTGATTGAAACCAATAAAAGCAATCAAAACCAACAAACCATAACCCACAGTGGTATAAATTCCCATATTGGTCAACAATGTAGCTTCTTTAGAAACAGAACTTAAAACCTTTTTTAAAGCCAAACTGTGGGCATTATCCGCCGAGTAACCTTTGGAAACAAAACTTTGAGTATAATTACCGATTGTTTCCTGAGCTTAGGGACTATTGGCCATTACAAACTGACTGAACTTTAAGAAGTGTTTTTTCTGCAAAAAAAACCACGCATTTTGCATCACACAAAAAACCAACCGTACTTGCCCAAAACCTTCCGGCTACACCTACAATTCCCGAAGAAACCGCCATTTTACAGGAACGGATGAAGTAGTAAACAAAATTAAAGGCACAAACAAAAGCCCTACCCCGATACCCTGAAAAATATAAGGAATCCAAATAAAATGACGTGCCGGTAAAAAATAAGTCTTGGTTTCGGTGGTCACAAAAACCACATCGCCTTCGGCATAAAGCAATTGCGCTTTTTGATGTTTGTGTGTAGGGATAAATAATTCGCCCATCAAATCGTGATGGCAATAGATACTCTCTCTACATTGATAATATAATATTTATCGACTTTATGCGCTGAGGGTTCCATAGGAATTGCGAAAAGTGCTCTTGCAAATTTCAACAAAGTTTTCCAATTCTAAAGCAATCATTCCAATTAATACTCACAAAAAAGCCGTTTCAAATTTAGTTCTGAAACGGCTTAATGTTTTATGTTTTTCGATTAATTCACTAATAAAAAAGCTCCGTTACAAGGAATTGTCACTTCCATTTCCTGATTCTTTTTCAATTTTATGGTTGTTACTTTTCCGTTCAATTGTGCATCATCACTGTATTGTTTCAATTCAGTTCCAGCCTTAATCATTGGGAGTTTTACTTTAATTTTCAGTGTTTCTTTTTGAGCATTTATTCCGGCTACATACCATTTATCTCCATGACGACGGGCTAATACAGCGTATTTACCCGGATAGCCATCAATAAAACGAACCTCATCCCAGGTAGTAGGCACTTCTTTCATAAAATCGATAGCCCATTTTGGCGCATCGGTTAAATTATTTGGTGCCAAAGCAAAATGCTGTACGCCACTTTGAAACAAAACGGCTGTTGCCAAAGCATAAACGTCAGAAGTCATACGTTTTGAACCTTTGTTTGGCGTATTGTTTTCATTATAAAATTTATTCAAAGCACTTCCGCCAAAATCCATACTTCCCACCGTATTTCGGATAAAAGTGTGTAAAGTAGCGCTAAAAGCTTCTGCATCACAATATTTTTGACCAAAATAAAGATTCTCACTCGCTAACACTGCTTCGCTGGAAACATAATTAGGATACATTCTTTCCCAACCACGAGGCAAGGTCGTTCCATGGAAAATAACTGCAATTCCGTAATCATTGGCATCAAATAAAATATCTTCATACAACTTCATGGTTTCCTGTTTGTCTCCACCAAAGAAATCGACTTTAACTCCTGTAATACCAATGCTTTTCATCCAGGCCATTTCTTTACGACGAAGAATAGAATTATTCATAATTCCTCTTGGAGTTTGCGGTGCATCATTCCAGTGTCCATTAGAATTATACCACAAGTAGAAACTAACTCCTTTTTTAGCAGCATATTTAGCCAGTTCTTCAATTTTATCACGCCCCACCTGAGTATCCCAAAGCGCATCAACTAAAAGCGTTTTATAACCCAAATCGTTACTAAAGTCAATATATCTTTTTTGCTCATCGTAGTTCATACTTTTTTCCATACCAATGATCCAACTCCAGGTTCCCTTAGTATATTGGTATTTTTGAGAAGCCTCATATTTTGGTTTTACTAAATCAAAAGGAACAGTCGTTTCTACAATGGGAGCCAAAGTTGCTCCTAATGTAATGGTACGCCACGGTGTTTCACCAGGAAGTGCAATTGCCGGAGCGGATGTTCCGTTGCCATTATTTTCGCCTTCCATTGGAAAACCAATTGTGTATAAACCTTTATCATGACCAATTAATCTGCTGGCACAATACTGACTGTCCACCCCGGTTTCTGAAATTAAAACCCAGCCATCATTTTTAACTTTGAAAAGACAAGGAAAAGTATAACCTTCTCCATCACCATTTTTACCTAAAGCAGCATCAACAACATAGGGAATTTCATAACTAGGCATCGTTCTTTTCCAACCTGCCATAGCTTTGCTTTGAGCCGATAGAAAACTGGTGGTTCCTTCAGGAAATAAAAACCCGGAAGCTTCCTCTTTTACAACAGTGGTAAGCGCTTCTTTTTGCGGATACACCATGTATTTAAAAGCAACATCATGGTTACTTACTCTAAAAATAATATCAATTGCTACATTATTGTCTTTAGTCAATGAAAATACAGCCTCATTAGCCACATAATGCACCTTACTTTGTTTAATATTGGCCAATTCATAGGTTTCATCAATTTTATTTTGGATTACTTTATTGCCTAATACTAATCCTGAACTAAAATCACCCACATTGGTTTTTAATCCTAAAGGTGACGATTCTAAAAAAAGCTTCCCATTATAGCTTACATTATAAGTTGGTTTACCATTATTTTCAGCAATTTTTACCAGTAGTTTTCCATCCGGACTTGTTACAATGGATTGTGCTTTTACGGCAAATGAATAAAGAAAAAAACAGCACAAAGTCACTTTAATACTCAGAAAACGAAGTTGTTTTGGATTTTGAAAAATCATTTAATTTTTTATTTTTTTAGTTAGTAGCTCTCAAAAATACCGAATAAATACAAAAAACGAATTATCAAGTGTTATTTTAACACTAAAAAATTACCGCATAAAAAAAGACAGCTTTCACTGTCCTTCTAAATATTCCAAAAATTATATTATTTAAGATTTCAAAACATCATTAGCCGGTACATATTTCTTTTGCCAGGCCGGATATTTATCCAACACTTTTTGCGGACTTCCGGTGTACCAGGCATAACCGCTGCGGCGTTCTAAACTCACCTCGGCCAAGGAGTATAAAAACTCACTGTTGCGGTCGCAAAACAACGGTCGGTGGGTTCCTAACTCGTAATAACGAGTCCAGATAGGTGCCGCAGCCGAATCGACCACCACACGAACATCGCGTTTGATTTTTTTATACTTGGATTCTGTTGGTTCAATTGCAAAAGATTCCACTCTGGTGTTGAGAATTTTGGAATCGGCAAACCATTTTACGGCACTCTGAATGGATTGAATAATACGTTCGTCGGGATTTTTTATTTTCATTAAAAACAAAACAATATCCACACTTTCGCCATTGCAAATACTTGGCGGTTCAAATTTACGTGCCCAGGCCGGCGCCAGAGTTTCTTCGTCATGTTGCTGACACCAGGCGGTCAACTGTCCGTTGTCTTTAATTTGCATCTTTAAAACACAATCCAAACCCTTATCATAAGCTGTTTTGGCTTTGGCTTTCAAATTTTCATTCAAAAAAGAAAAATTAGCATTTCCGTTAATCATATTGTCCAACAAATTCATAATTCCCATGTAAGCGCCATCATTAAAAGTAATGTGACGACTGTATTTTTTCTCTAATGGGAAATACTGTGGCCAGCCACCATTGGCATATTGGGCATCCAAAACAAACTGAAATCCTTTGATGCAGGCCTCTTTATATTTTTCAATTTTGGTAGCGGTATAAACCTGCGCCAGATAATAAATATGTGTATAAGTGGTCTCGTTGTCAAAAGTGGTATGCAAAATACTTTTGGTCGAAGCTACTTTTTCCAGCTGTTCCGGAGTTAAAATTGCACGCATATCGTAATTCTTTGGCCAGCCGCCATTGGCACGCTGAAAAAGAATCATATTATCGGCAATTTTGGTATAATCGGATTCTTCATATCGAGGCTGATTGGCTACCGGATTAACTAAATTCGTTTCGTCTTTAATACCGTACCAATGTCTTTCGCTGTCGCCAAAAGGCTTAGTTGTAATCCTATCTTCTTTCTTATCTGATTGTGCGTTTACAAAAACGCCCGAACAAAGAAGTGCGGTCAGGAAAAGATAATTTTTTTTGTTTTTGAGGGTCATCATTTATAATTTTTCAGGGTTGGTTTTTGGTTTAGAATAGCAAAAAGGAATTTAGTTTAAAACTCGCTTTTGATTTTGAAAAAAAATCTCCGGAATCGCAACTGGAAACCGGAGATTGAACTTATTTAAAATTTCACTGCTTTTTTAGGAACTGTTTCCCCAATGAATGTTTTCTTAGATAAATTGGAAGAAGTTAAATCAATATTTTGGCAGGCTGCTCCATCAATCGTTATTGCTTTAGGAGAAGTCGAATTGATCTCAACATTTTTCAAAGCGCTGTTTTTAACATTATAAATCGTAAATACATTACTTTCTTTAATATCAAATTTTGCATCGCTGATTTTGATTCCGTTTCCGTCAATGATTGTAACCCCTTTATCCGCTTTTACCAGTAAATTAGAAATAGAAATGTTTTCAAGATTCATTTCCGGCAATCCCTGTAAAAATACTGCCTGAGCAGCTCCGGCAATCGTGATGTTTTTCATCACGATATTTTTGAACTGCGGCGTTTCTTCGTTAACCGGCATCGCTTTGCTACTAATTGTATTTCCGCCTTCGGCCAAAGTTTCAGCAATAGATTTTCCTCCGTAATACAAATCGAAAGAAATAGCCTGCGAAGGAATATCGATCATATTAATATCCGAAATGTAGATGTTTTCTACCACACCTCCGCGACCACGCGTACTTTTAAAACGCAATCCCACATCGGTTCCCATAAACGTACAATTAGTAACATACAGGTTTTTCACTCCGCCGGACATTTCGCTACCTACTGTAACTCCTCCGTGACCGTGATAAACCACATTATTTCTTACAATAACATTTTCACAAGGAATACCACGATCGCGACCGTCTTTGTCCTTTCCTGATTTGATACAAATGGCATCATCACCTACGTCAAAACTGGAATTTTCTACCAATACATTTTTACAGGATTCCACGTCCAGTCCGTCGCCATTTTGAGAAAACCAAGGATTGCGAACCGTAACATTTCGAACAATCAAATTCTCAATCAACAAAGGATGAATGTTCCAGGCTGGCGAATTTTGAAACACCGGTCCGTCAAAAAGAACATTTTTAGAATTTTGAATACTTACCATCACCGGACGCAAAAAATCACGAATGGATTGGAAATCTTCTTTTGTTTTTAAATCTGAACGCACATTTTGATCGGCACTTTCCGTTGCCATCTTATATTGTTCAGAAGGATACCAAACGTCTTTCTTTTCATTTAAAATTCCTCCTGAAGCCACTAAATCTTTCCACTGTCCTTCGGTCAATTTACTCTTTTTTACCAATCGCCAAACTTCTCCCGAACCGTCCCAGACTCCTTTTCCGGTAAAAGCCACATTCTCTAAATTTTTTCCATAAACAGGCGAAATACAACGGTAGGTATTCAAACCTTCAAAATCGGTTTTGATAATCGGATACAAATCCTTATCAGTCGAAAACTTAATCAAAGCTCCGGTTTCGGCATGCAGTTCCAAATTACTTTTCAGGATAATAGGTCCCGTTAGCCAAATTCCCGCCGGAATAATTAACTTTCCTCCTCCTTTTTGAGTCAGCGCCTCAATCGCATCGGCAAAGGCTTTGGTATTCAAAACCTGACCGCCGCTCACGGCTCCAAAGTCAGTCAGTTTAACGGAATGATTAGGAATCACCGGTTCTTTAATCTGAAGGTTTTTCAACGCACTAATTTCCGACAAATCTTTCGTTGCCATCGCACTTTGAGCTTCCATAGTAGTTGTGTGACTTGCCATCAAAAAAGTCAAGGCCACAAACAGAGGATAAAATGGTTTTTTTTTCATTTTTATTGTATTGGTTTTTAGGTCATAATTACAAATGTAATCGATTGTCCTGTAAATTTATTTAAAATTTTATTAAAGTCTTTAATTAATTTGAAAAACAATTATAATTGTTTCAATTCAAAAACATAAAAGAAAATTCTTATTTTAGATTTGAATTAAAAGTATTAAAATGAAAAATATAAAATTGTTGTCACTCATTGCATTTTCTCTTTTTTGTTTTGGTTGTAAAAAAGAAGAAAAAACCACTTATAAGTATTTTGAATTTTCATATGACAATACTTTTGAAACGTGTTTTTCTTTAAAATTTAAACCTAATGATAGTATTTATATTAGAGAACACTGGAACGGAAAAACTATTTGGGATAGTACTACTTCACCGAAAGAAAAAACAAATTATGTAATAATAATTAATCAAAAACAGCGAAAAGAACTGGACGCCTTAATTTCGAAAATTCAACTAAGAAAATGTGATTCCATTTATTATGAAAATTATGTTGATGGGAGAACATATTCCATATTTATAGATAAAGATTCAATCAAAAAATTAATTAAAGTCCATAGCCATAATAATGTACCTCATGAATTAGATAGTTTAGCTGCTTGGTTGTATCAATTTAAATCAAAGGCGAAATTAATAGAAACAAATAAAAAATTATTTTTCCTTACAGCAAAATATGTACTTCCACCACCGCCGCCATTGTCAATAAAAAAACAATAAAAATCCCCTCCTTCCAATAATCTGAAAAGAGGGGATTTCGATTTATTTAAAGAAAAATTAAGCCGCTTTTTTCACTTTGTGTCCAAAAACACCAAAGTAGAGAATGATCAAGAAACATACTAAAGGAATGATATAACCCGACTGAATATCATCGTGATTCATATCAATCAAAGTTCCCATTCCGTATGGCAAAATCGCTCCTCCTACGATAGACATGACCAACCAGGAAGAACCCGTTTCGGTATTGCTTTTTAAGCCTACTAGTCCTAAAGAGAAAATCGTTGGGAACATAATAGACATGAAAAATCCAATAGCTCCTAAAGCATAAATTACTACAATACCACTACCATAAATAGCCACTGCACAAAGAATCGCACTCAAAACAGCATAAATAGAAAGCAATACATAATCTTTTACATATCTTAAAAATAAAGTTCCAATAAAACGACCGCCCATAAACAGTACTCCGTAAAGTCCTAAATAATAAGCTGCTGTTTTTTCATCCATATTTGCACCCTGCTCTGCCATTCGGATAAAGAAACTGGTCACACAAACCTGAGCACCCACATAGAAAAATTGTGCTACAACTGCCCAGCTTAAATGACGGTGTTTTAAAACCGAGAAAAAACCGGGTTTTACTTCCACCTCTGTATGTGCTGGTTTCATTGATGGCAGGTGCATGAAATAAAATAAAATAGCTACCAAAACTAAAATTGTTCCTAAAACAATATAAGGCATTTTTACAGCAGCAGCTTCACCCGCTAAATAGGATAATCTTTCCGCTTCAGGCATCGCCGCCATTTGTTCCGGAGTAAAACTTTTACCGGAAAGAATAAACATTGATCCTATTATTGGAGCAACCATGGCCGCTAAACCGTTAAAAGAAGCGGCCAGATTCAATCGTTTGGAAGAAGATTCAGGAGGTCCTAAAATGGCTGCATAAGGATTGGCACTGGTTTCCAAAATAGTCAGTCCGCAACCAATGATAAATAAGGCTAACAGAAACAATTCATAAGCTCTTGTATTTGCTGCCGGAACAAACAAAAATGCCCCTGATGCAAATACCAAAAGACCAATGATAATACTGTTTTTATAACCTACTTTTTTAATAATCATTCCCGCAGGAATTGCCATTAAAAAATAAGCCAAAAACACTGAAGTATCAATTAATGTTGATTGTCGGTTATTCAGCTGACAGGCTTTTTTAAGATGCGGAATCAAAATTGAATCCAAATTATGAGCCATTCCCCAAAGGAAAAACAAACTCGTAATTAAAATAAAAGGCAACACATAATTAGGGCCTTTTCCGCCCTCAGTCGGCACATTGTGCTGGTCACCCATCTGATTTGTTATTTGCATAATTTAGAATTATAGGTTTGGTTAATTTTTCTTTTTTACCAGTAACAAATGATCACATACCATCACCACTTCACCTTTTTGGTTAATGATTTCCACGTGTTCGGTTACCGTTCCCATTTCCGGTCTTTTGGCTTCTCCTTTTTCCGAAATCGTAATTTCCGAGTGGATGGTGTCGCCAATGTGAACCGGTTTTACAAAACGCATGCGGTCATAACCTTTAGAAAAAGCTTCCGGATTAATCTCGGATGCTGTCAATCCAATACCGATAGCAAAAACCATCGTTCCATGAGCAATTCGCTGCCCGAAAGGTTGTGTTTTACACCATTCTTCATCCATATGATGCGGAAAAAAGTCGCCTGTATGTCCGGCGTGAACCACAAAATCCGTTTCGGTAATGGTTCTTCCCAGTGTCACACGCTTTTCATTTAACTGATAATCTTCAAAAAAAGTTGATTTGAAATACATATTTTTAGTTTTTTAGTACCTAGTAATTAGTCCTTAGTAATTTGTATATCATCAAAAACTAAGGACTAAGAACTATATTTTGTTTTATAATTCGTTTAGTGGAATTCCACCATTTTTATTACTGATATAGCAGGCTTCCACCACTTTCATAGTTCCCAGTACATTTTCTACACTGGCATGCAATTCGGTATCCGAACCTTCTTTGAAACGCATCAAATTGGCCATAGTACCCACAAAAGCTTCCGGAAACCAGGAACCTTCCAACTGAACTTTAGTCCATTCATAATTTCCATTTTCATTTTGCACCGCATATTCAAAAACATCTTCCAGTCCCGCAGGATAATTCATCAACAAGCCCATTTTAGCTTTGACAGCGCCTTTGGTTCCTTCCCATTTAATGTAACTTTCTTCATGCTGTGGCCCAAAATGATGATCGTGATTCGTATTAATTACGGCACGCATTGTATCGCCATAATCCAGAATAATGGTGGAACGTGATGAAGACAAATCCTTCAACGGATGCTTCCAGGTTTTAGCCAAAACAGTTTTTGGGTCGCCAATAAAAGAGCGAATGCAATCAATATAATGCACACTGTGGAATAAAATTTCCAATCGTGGGTGCACCTTAACCACAGGAAACATTTCCCAAGGCGTATTTACCGTTACTTTGAATTCCAAGTCATACAATTCACCAATGATTCCTTCATTGATTAAATGACGTGCAGCGGCTACAAATGGCGCAAAACGCAATTGGAAATTAATGGCTCCAACTAATTTTTTTCTTTCACAAACAGCAAGGATTTCTTTGGCCTCAGCCAAATCATTCCCCATTGGTTTTTGAATCAAAACAGCAGCACCATCAGGCAATTGTTCTAAAATTTCGATGTATTGTTCCGGCATCACCGTAATGTCATAAACAGCATTTAAAGGCGCATTTTTAACAGCATCTGCAACCGTTTCAAAAGCATGCGAAATACCAAATTCTTCTGCCATAGCCTGTGCTTTGGAAAAAGTTCGGTTTGTAATTCCAAAAACCTCAAATCCTGCCATTTTATAGGCTGGTAAATGGGCATCTTTTACAATTCCGCTGGCACCAATAATTACTATGGGTTGTTTGGTTTTGGGTAATTCAGGTTTATAGGGAATATGCATCATTATAGTATTTTTTCAATTTCAATTTGTGTGTTTTTTAATAAATCCGCAGAAGGGATCTCTGTTTTTAAAGCGGTCAAAACCATTTGGTCAATCAAAATGGCGATATCCGGCCAAACCGCTATTTGAGGTAAAGTATGTGCATTTTCGTGCAAACTTTCCAATTTATGATAATAAGGAATTGTAGCGTTGATTTCCGGATCTTTCCAGGTCGATTTTCTACAGCCAATTCCTCCTTCATTGGTTAATAATTTATCACTTTCGGCAGTGGTGGCAAAGCGTAGAAAATCGTAAGCCAGTTGTTTGTTTTTGCTTCCGGTTCCAATGGTGTACAACCAATACACATTTAGCGAAGCTGTTTTTCCACCTTCGGCAAAAGGTAAAGTCGTAACATCTACTTTTCCTTTCACTTTAGATTCGGCAATTACCTCGGACATCGAAGCAAATCCAAACCAGTTGATGGTCATCGCAGCTTCTGCATTGGCGAAAGCCATTCCGGCTTCTACAGAACCAAAATCAATAGAACCCGGATGAACTGCATCGGTTTTCTTAACGATATAACGGTAATAATCCAATGTATCAATTGCAGCCTGAGTGTTAACGTTTACATTTTTTTTACTATTTAATAACGAACCGCCGCGCGTCCATAAATGCAGACAAAAATCAAAAACCATATTGTGTCCGTCAGGATAATTGGCAAAAACGCAACCGTATAAATTTTCACCTGGACGGTTAAAGAAAGTCGCTATTTGTTCAAATTCCAACCAGGTTTTAGGCGGTGCTAATTCGTAACCAAATTGCTTTTTGAAATTTTCTTTTTCAATTGAATTTTCGAATAAATCTTTTCGATAAATCAAACATTCAGGACCATCGTGAAAAGGCAATCCATAAATTCCACCGTCAATTTCCTGTAAATGCAACAACGAATTATGCCACCCCTGAGGGAAATCCTGAGGCGCTTTTTGAGCTATATAAGGTGTTAAATCCTCAACAGCTCTTGCATGAGTGGCATCAAAAATCCAGTCGGTATTGATGTGAGCAATATCCCAATCGCCTTTTTTCAAACCATTTTCACTGATGGTTTGTTCATACAAATCATGTAATTCCATAGGCACCATTTCTACCGCGATACTAATATCGTTTTTTAGACAAAAGGCATCCCATAGTTTTTGCATGGCCGTTTCAAAAGGCCCAAATTTTCGAACTGCAATTCTAAATGTTGAATTTTCCATTAGCAAAGATTAAATTCTTTAATAATTTTTTCGTTATCCTGACCTAATTTCGGAGAGGCTTTACCAAATGTAAATAATTCTCCGTCAATACGAATAGGACATCGCGTAGTTTTATAGCGATACCCATCGGTCATTTCAACTTCCTGAACAAAATCCAAAACCTGAAAACCTTCCTGAGCAAAAAGTTGTTCGTAGTTTAACACATTGGCACACCAAATATCAGCCGGCTCTAAAATATTTAACCAATATTCCGAATCCTGCGTACGTAAATGTTCTGCCAAAATCGATTTGATTTCGTCTCTCAAAATGAATTTGTTTTCCGGAAATTGTTTCAATGCTTCACAAGACAAAAGTTCTGCCAGCACCGGAATTGATCCCATTGCCAGACTTATGTAACCATTTTTTGTTTGATAAATTCCGTAAGGGGCTCCTAAATACGCATTGGCATTATTAGTTTTGGTTCTTCCCGGTAATTCGCCACCATCGTTAAAGAAGGTCGTAATGGTTTCAAACTGAAAGTCAAATGCCGATTCCAGCATACTTACTTCCACCAAAGCACCCACATTTTGAGTCACTTTTCGATACAACGCAGCCAAAATTCCCTGAGCCAAATGCGCTCCTGCCAACATATCCACAATAGACAATCCCATTGGAACCGGACCATCGCCTTCATTTCCGGTTAACCAGGTCAACGCCGTTAAGGATTGCAATAACAAATCCTGTCCCGGTAAATCTTTAAAAGGCCCTTTTGAGCCATAACCACTTATCGAAGCATAAACCACATTTGGATTTATCTTTTGTACTTCTTCATAACTTAGCCCGATGCGTTCCATGACTCCCGGTCTGAAATTATGCATCACTACATCGGTTTTGGCCAATAATTTCTTCAGTTTGGCTAATTCCTCCGGCTGTTTGAAATCGATGGCAAAGGATTCTTTGTTTCGGTTGATGGTATGAAAAACCGAGGATTCTCCGTTCATAATTAAATCCGAAGTATATAAGGTTCGGCAAATATCACCCGTTCCGGGTTTTTCAATTTTAATCACACGGGCACCCAAATCGGCCAGACGCAAACTGGCAGAAGGTCCCGAAAGAAACTGACTGAAATCTATTATTAAATAATCTTCTAAAGGTTTCATTTTTTTGTTTAACCGTTTTTATAGTTTATTCGTTGAATCGTTTATTGTTTCATCCCTAACTGTTGAAGCGTGATTATTTGTTAAACATTTTAATACATTAAACGATTCAACAAATAAACGATTTAACAATCTAGCGAATAAACTCTTTTTGTATATCCACATTATGCTCTCCTACTTTTGGAGCTGCTTTTCGACTGGTCAAAATTTGGCCATCTAACTGAATCGGGCTTCGGGTAGTGACTATCTTTCTATGCTCGGCATTTTCAATGGTTTGTTTCATTGGCATTCCAAAATCAATCGCGTCCAATTCCTGATAATTCATTACTTTTCCGCACCATATGCCTTTTTCCTGTAAAATTTGTAACCAATGATCCGTTTTCTCCTGAATGATTCTTTCGCTTAAAAACGTTCTGATTTCATCACGGAATTCAAACCACAAATGTTTTTCACGGTATTTTTCCAAATTCACTTCAAGCAATTCGCTAATATACATCAGATCGCCCATAGCCAATGAAAGATAGCCATCCTGAGTTTTGTACACACCGTAAGGTGCACTTAGAAAAGCATGGGCACTTCCGGCCACATCGCCTCTTTCCTGCAATTTTCCACCGTCATTCAAATAAGAAGTTATCGCTTCAAATTGTACATCCAAGATTGATTCCATCAAAGAAACTTCAACCAAAACACCTTTATTCGTTTTCGCTCTTTTTAACAAAGCCGCTAAAATTCCCTGAGTCAAATGATTGCCGCACATAATGTCGGCTGTGGATAATCCAAAAGGAACGGGACCCTGACTTTCGCGTCCGCTTAACCAGGCTAAGCCCGATAAAGACTGCACCAATAAATCCTGTCCGGGTTTTTTAGCCCAGGGTCCTTCTTCTCCATAGCCTGAAACCACGCCGTAAATAATTTTCGGATTGATGGCAATGGCATCGGCGAAAGCCAAACCAATTTTATCCATCACCCCCGGTCGGAAATTATGCGTCATCACATCAGCCTTAGTGATCAAACGTTTGACCAGCTCTAAATCGTCAGGATTTTTTAAGTCCGCTGCAAAAGAATCTTTATTTCGATTAATGGTATGAAACAACAAACTGCTTTCGTCCACAAATAAATCTTTAATACTCAGCTGACGACAGGCTTCTCCTTTTACCGGTCTTTCAATTTTAATGACGCGAGCCCCTAAATCGGCCAGTTTTAATCCTGCCGAAGGTCCCGCCAAAAATTGGCAAAACTCCAATACCACTATACCTTCTAAAGGTCTCATAGCTATTCGTTTTTTAATGATTTGATATACAAAGTGTCCATCGCTGCCAAAACAGCTTTTTCGTCTCCGCCGTTCATTAAATAATCACGCACTACATCACCTGCATGATCCTGGAAATACATGTGTCCGGCATATCTTGGACGCAGGAAAGCTCTTTCTAAAGCCGGCAAAGTATTCTTGAAATAATCGTGGGTAATTCCGTTAATTCGCTCACTTTTCCAGGCTTGTAAATGTCCCGGTTGGCCGCCATTATCGGCAAAAACATTTTGTTGTACCTGAGAAGAACCTGTAAATTCAGCATATCTCAAGGCCTCCGGAAGGTTTTCACTAAAAGAAGAAACCGCTAATCCGGTACCTCCTAAGGAACTAATCATCGGTTGGTCATTCAATTTTACCAAATCATAAAAGTGTAATAAATGTTTGCTGTAACCAATTCTGGAATAATTAGAATAGCCATAGGCAAACGGGCAATAAGCAATTTCGTCGGTATTAACCATAGCTTCATACACCTGAATTGGATTTCGGTTAAAATTAGCCGGATCCATCAATTGCGCCAGTTCGCGGTGCATTTGCAAAGCTTTAATACCAATTTCTTCGGAAATTACTTTTTCCTGTGACTGAAAAGGAGCTTCACCCAAACTACAGCAATACGAATAGAAAGTCATCAAAGAATCTACCGGAATTCCGGCAAAAGCCACCAATCCTTTTTTGGCCAAAGCCAATAAATCTTCGTAGGTTTCCGGTACTTTCAAGCCATTTTTTTCCAAAATATCCAATCGGGCAGCTGCTACCGGAGTTGCCGCATCGATAGGCAAAGCCCAAAGTTTATTGTGAAAAACATAACTTTCGTATGATTTCCCTACTGTATTTACTTCCTGATCTTTAATATATTCTTCTGAAAAATGATCCGACAATGGCACAATCGTATTGGTGGCCGCACCAAAACCGGTCCACGGATGATCGATTACCAACAAATCAAATCTTTTGGCCAAATCTTCAATCGAAGCATCTGCAAATTCCTGCAAACTTCTTTTTTCCCAACTAATTTCTACATCCGGATACAGCTCCGTGAATCGTTGAGCAGTGGCAACCATCGGCAAAAGCCCTCTTGTATGATTCCATGTAATCCCTTTCAATTTCTTCATTTTTCGAATTTTCAATTTTTTTATTTAGAACATAAATTTCCAAGCTTTAAAATTAAGAAAACTAATTAATTCGTTTTTATCTATGTTCAATCTATTTTTTTCATTTACAAAACGATAAGAATTGTAAATTTAACACTTCAATTGAGTATATGTTGCTAGTTCATTCTCCTATTTATCAATATTTTGAATATCTAAAACCAAAAAACGCCTGTTTCTAAATCAGACGTTTTTGTGAAATATCTTTTTTTAATTTCAAAATTCTTAATTCGTCACTTCGAGTGTTTTTGGCTATGGAAAGTTGAATGGAAAACAATTATAAATTAGCCAAAAACGTCCCGATAGCTATCGGGACGGGAAGTTTTGTTTAGATAAGTGTTCTCGATAAAAATTTTAAGAAAAAGCTGTTCGCATTTTCTGAAAATTCACTCGAACTGACGCGCGACAAATCGTTCTTTTTAAAACGCTACATCACCACAAAAATGCACCTGAATTCCTAATTCCTGCAAAGCAGCCGCTTTGATTCGGCACAATTTGTTAGCTTCGGCCTCATTTTCGGCATAAACCACATGAATGTGATTGGCTTTATGACGTCCCATCATTTGGTCGCGATTTACCCCTTTTAAAACCGCATTCATAATTGGCCATTGCGGTGTGGTCATGTTCCATCGGCGATCAAGTTCTTCTTTTGGTAAATCCACCGATTCTCCAATTCCTAAATCGCAATGCAAAGCATCATCCATCACATAAATACGACTCCAGACAATAGATCCCGGTTTACTCACCCCTTTGACACTTCCACCACCTAATCTGAAATACATTTCCGGCTGTCTCTGGCTGGAAGTTCCCTCATAACCGCCTACAAAATGTTCCGGAGGAGCGGCTCCACTGATTAAGAATACCCAAACAAATCCATCAATAGTTTCATTTTTAAAATATTCACCATAACGCAAATCATGCAGGGTATTTTCGCCTTTCAATCCCATAGAACGCCATAAATTGTAGGTCACCAAAGCGTCAATTCCGGCACATTCATCCACTTCGTTAAAATGAGGTAAGGCTTCCCCGGCAAACAATTCCTTTCCGGCTTCGTCATAAACCGGAGGACGGTTTTGATTGTTTAACAAACCTTCAACCAAATCACTGGCAGGAACTAAATCCTTCAAACCTTGCTGGTATTGAATTCCGATGGTATCACAACCAAATTCAGCTGCAATGCGTACTGCAGCAATGTACATTTTGCATTGTAACAACGTTTGGTTTCTGGTTAATTCAGTTGCTTCATCCGTTCCCCAGTCAAATTGCATTCCTTTATTTAATAACCATTGTAAAACGGCTTCGGCTTCTTCGTCTTTCACCGTCAGCATTTTAGCGTATAGCGAAGACTGCGACAATCTTTCTTTGTAAATTCCGGTAGGATGCAACAAATGATCCGGCACGATAGCATTAAACATTCCCATACAGCCTTCGTCAAAAACCCCCATAATGGCTTTTTCTTTTCGGAAAGCTTTCGCAAAAGCGACTCCTTTAGCCAATTCTTCTGCAGGAATAAGCGCCTTATCAAAAGCTTTTACATGACTTAAATCCGGTTGAATTGTAGCCGTTTGCATCCAGTTTTTCAGATTCGTTTTGAAAAAATCATCACTAAAATCCACACTCCACAACGTGCTGTATTCTACACCTGCCTTAGTTAATGAACCATTCAAATTCAGCATCCCTACCAGTCCAGGCCATTCGCCACTCCAGTTGGCTACCGTTAAAATAGGTCCCTGATGCGTAATCAAACCCGCCAAAACATGGTGCGAATATTGCCATACACTTTCGGCAACAATTAGTGGGGCTGTTGGGTCAATACTTTTAAAAACCTGCATTCCCATTTTTTGGCTATCAATAAAACCGTGCTTTTTTTCAGCATCATAAGCGTGCGCTCTGATGATTTTTCCGCCTGCCTCGGCAACAGCTGCAGTTAATAATTGCTCCATTTGGGCTTGTGCTTCCCAACATACCTGATTGGCCGATAAACGCAAATCGCCGCTTGCTACTAAATAAATGTCCATTTTTTAAATTATTTATACGCAATATAACACAAAGACCATTTGTTTTTCCAAATCGTTTTTGTGATTGCTATTGATGATTATTTTTAAAAACCACCTAAGAAAACATAAATTCTTTACAGGCTTGGTCTCTTTTCAAATTTGCTAAAAAATAAGCTCAGCCCCTTGTTATTTATTTGCATGTTTTTATAGGATATTATCATAAAAAATGTTGTAATTGTAAAATTTACACTAATTTAGCAAACCAAACCAAACTTATTGTTTATGAAGCCTTTATTTCACAAAGTACCTACCAGCATCCAAAGTTCGTTTGAAGTACGACACAACAGGGAACCTAATTTTGGGAAGATTTGGCATTACCATCCGGAACTGGAATTGCATTATGTTATCAAAGGCGAAGGTGTGCGCTTTATTGGCGATAACATCAGTAATTTCAGCTCAGGAGAGTTGATTTTATTAGGAGAAAATTTGCCACACACCTGGCGTTGTCACGAAGAATATTACCAAAATAATAAGGATTTAGACGTAGAAGCCATCGTGATTCAGTTTTTACCGGATTGTTTAGGAAAAGATTTCATACACTTACCCGAATCTTTCCTGATTCCGAAACTCTTTGAAAAGGCTAAAAAAGGCATGATTATCCATGGGGAAACCCGCGAAAAAGTCATGGAACAAATGTTGAAAGCCCCAAATGCCAATCATATTGACAAACTGATTATTTTATTAAATATCTTAAAACATCTATCGGAAACAGAAGAATATACCGAAATTACCGCTTCGCACGCTTTTTACCAGTCTAACGAATCCGATTCCATTCGTTTGAACAAAATATGCAGTTACACGCTTTCGAATTATAAAAAAGAAATTACTTTAACCGAAATTGCTGCCTTTAGCAATCTGAGTGTGACCTCTTTTTGTCGCTATTTTAAGCTGATGACCAAGAAAACCTATTATGATTTTTTAATCGAAATCCGTATCAGTCACGCCTGCAGATTACTGATTGAGAATAAGATTCCTACTGAAATGATTTGTTTTGAATGTGGTTTTAATAATGTTTCCAATTTTTACCGCCATTTTAAAAAAGTTGCCGGAATTACGCCTATGGAATATAAGAAAAGGTATTTATCGAATTGAGAGAAAAGTGGCAAGAAGAAAGAGGCAAGAGAAAAGAATAAAGAAAATAGATTTTATCTGCACTCAATTCACTTCAAAGATTTTTAAAAAACAATCCGCGACCCGAGCGATAGCGAACTGGCAGAGCAATTTGTGGTCAATAATTATCCGCAAAGTAAAGAAGGCTTTCGCAAAGATTTATATAGAAATCTGTTCAATCTGTGTTAATCTGTGGCTAAAAAATTTTAACCCTATAAGTTATATAAGTTTTGTTGTCTTTCTAAAGCGATAAAGAAGTTTAGATAAGTTTATTTTCATAAATGAAAATCTATTAAATCTGTGGCAAAAATTTAAACACAAAGATTTTTAAAAAACAATCCGCGACCCAAGCGATAGCGAACTGGCAGAGCAATTTGTGGTCAATAATTATCCGCAAAGTAAAGAAGGCTTTCGCAAAGATTTATATAGAAATCTGTTTAATCTGTGTTAATCTGTGGCTAAAAAATTTTTAATCCTATAAGTTATATAAGTTTTGTTGTCTTTCTAAAGCGATAAAGAAGTTCAGATAAGTTTATTTTCATAAATGAAAATCTATTAAATCTGTGGCAAAAATTTAAACACAAAGATTTTAAAAATAATTAGTGCATTCGTGGCAAAGGGGTAGAAAAAATTATCAAGCCGTCTGTTTAAAAAACTTCCATCGGAAATCGTACGGAGCACCAAAATTATGGTCAAAAAAGGCACTCTACATTTTTATACGACGACCAAAAATTGGGAGGAGGGTCATTCTATAAAAACAATCGAACAGACGACTTAATAATCACTAACACTAACCAAAAATATATAAACTAGAATGACAATTCATTCTGGAGAATATCATAATCCTGTTGCAGTTTGTCCACTGCATTTTTTACAATTGGAGTAAAATCACCTACCTCTCTACGTGTGAAATTTGAAATAGGCAAGCCTCTTTTTTGCAAAGTATATTTAGCCACAATAGGGTACACCTCGTGCATCACTCCCATATTCGACTCTAAAAATTGTTGTACCGCGGCTAATTCATCAGCTTTTGTCGGGTCATTGTAATTATCACAAATCCAAACAATCAGTTCCGGAAAGAAATTCCCCTGAATACAGGACAATCCTGCCGAACCGGCTTTCAAAGATTCGATAGCATGCACCATATAAGCATCATACAAACCAAAATCAGGGTTTTTAATCACACTCAGTTTGGCTTTAATCTGATTGATATCCAAACAGGTATCTTTGTGATAAATCACTCTTCCGGTATTGACAAAATCTTCTAACTGAGCCGCCGAAAGCACTCTTTTATAAGGTACGGGACATTCGTAAAAACCCGTTGGGATTCCTGGTGTTAAATCTAAAAACTGATGCACATTGCTTTCAAATACCGCATCCGAATCATTTTCTTTCGCTAACAATCCCGAAATTAAAATCACGGCATCAATCCCGGTTCCGTAGATTTTTTTACTAAAATCAGCCTGCTCTGCAATCGTTCCTTCAAAAGTTCCGGTGGCCACAATAGGCACCTGTCCGTCCACAATATCCACCACATGTTTCGTTAACTGAATGCGCTCGGCATCCGACAATTCGAACATTTCGCTGGACAAACAATTGGCAAATAATCCCGTAACACCCGATTTTAAATACATTTCCGTTAAAGCCGTCAATGTTTTATAATCAATACTTCCATCATTATGAAATGGTGTCAGCATCACTGGAATAAATCCCTTTTTTAACTTATTCATCGTTCTTTCTTTAATCTTTAGAGATTAATGACTAATAAAATAATTAGTCAAACTACCTCTTTATTCTTTCTTCTAACTTCTCAAATACTGCTTTCCAACTTTTTCCCTCTAATTCTAGTAATAATAACCCCTGTCAAAAAGATACTCAGTGTACCAATTACAATAATCATATTACTGTCAAACGGACTTTTTAAATGCGGATAAGTCGCGGCAATTTTATCAGAAAGTGACATCCATAAAATAATCACAATCCCGATGGTGGTAGCAATCATCGCTTCCAGATTTTTAGACTGTTTGCTCAAAATACCCAACAGGAATAAGCCCAGCATTCCTCCGGAGAAAATTCCGCTAAGTTCCCACCAAATGTCTAACACACTCTTCGTTCCTATCAGCATAATTCCCACACCCATTCCGGCAATACCAAAAATGGCAGTTGCGATATAAAGCATTTTCAAAAATTGTTTTTCTCCTAAATTTGGATTGAAATATCTTTTGTAAATATCAATGCAAAAAACCGTTGCCGTAGCGTTCATTCCCGAACTGATGGTACTCATCGCCGCCGACATGATGGCCGAAATAATCAAACCTACCAAACCGGTTGGAATTTCTTTTACCATAAACATTGGCATCACTTTATCGCCATAATCCGACGGTTTTAAATTTTGAGCCGCCAGTTTTATTTGCGCTGCGGTGCTTCTTAGCGGAAGCCCTTCGGCAGCTGCTTTCAATTTCACACCTTCAATTAACTCCGGATGCAAATGATAATAGGCAAACAAGCAGGAACCTATTACAAAAAACAGCAAGGAAATTGGCACATACATCAACACGCAAATCCATAACGACTTAGCCGCCGCCTGAGGAGTGGCTGCCGCATGGTAACGTTGTACATAATTTTGATCAATACCAAAGTTGTTCAGATTAATAAAAAATCCGTACAACAAAATCACCCAGAAAGTAGCTGATGTAAAATCTAAAGAGAAAGATCCCAAACTAAATTTGCCGTTATCCTGACCTATCTGTACAATTTCGCTCACGCCGCCCGGCACTTTACCAATAATCGTAAACAAAATAAGCAAGGCTCCAAAAGTCAGCAAAATGGCCTGAATCACCTCGGTCCAGATTACCGCTTCGATTCCGCCTAAAACCGTATAAATCACAATACAAATCCCCACTACAAGCATAATCGATTGCATATCGTAACCTGTAAGTGCTTGTAAACTCAGTGCAATTCCAAAAAATATTGAACCCATTCTGGCGAGTTGGGTTAAAATAAAACAAACCACGGCATAGGTTCTCGCCCACAATCCGAAACGTTTTTCCAAATGCGAATAAGCCGAAACTTCCTGTACACTACGGTAAAACGGAATAAACAATTTGTAAGCCACAATCGCCGCAAACGGCATCGATAAACTAAACACAAAAGAATTCCAATTGCTTCCAAAGGCTTTTCCCGGAACTCCTATAAAAGTATTACTACTTAAGAAAGTAGCGTACAACGACAAACCAATTGCCCAGCCCGGAATAGCTCCCGAAGCTTTTGTATATTGTTCTGAACTCTTGTTTTTTCTGGAGAAATAAATCCCAACACCCACCATAGCGACCAAGTAGATCACAATAATGGCAATATCTAATAAAGGTAAATTTTTCATTTATTAAAGATGGGATTTTTAACTGAATTTTCGCTCATCAAATAATCATATCGTACAACATATTGATGATTTCACAAAATTATCCGAAAACTACAACGATTTCATATAATATTTTCTCTAACTATTATAGGATATTATCACAGATGAAGTTTGCAAACCCATTTTAAGCTAACAAACTCCAAAAACCCTTAATAATTAAATAGCAATAACTTAAGATTCCAATAATAGGCATTCCTGAAATCGGGACTACTTTAGTTTTTTTGAAAAGAAAAGTAAAAAACAAAGATTTCTTTTTAAAAAAGAAGTAAAAAACGTTGATTCATGAATTCCAAAAAACGAAACAAACGCTACCAACATTTTGCAATAGCCCTGCTTTTTCTGGCTCCTCTGACACTTTTACCCAAAGGATTTATCGAAACCAGATACAATCTTTTTGAATATCCGGAACTTTTCAGCCTATTCCGATACAGCACACTTTTAGGTGACGGATGGATGTTGCTGGCAGTACTGGTATTTATTCTGGTGCGTTTGCATTTTTACACCAACCGAAAAAAACTCAAAGAACTCTATTCCTTCATTTTTGCTGCAGCGCTAATGAGTTTGACAGTCTGCCTGTTGAAAAACATTATTTTTCATAACGAACTCCGCCCGATAGCCTGTCTTTCGCTTCAAAACGCCCATTGGGACACCACACAATTTAACATTCATTTTAACCGCTTACATTCCTTTCCGTCCGGACACACCGCAACTTTTGCCTGCATCGGCTTTTTCCTGATGCGTTTTATCAAAAAAACCTTTTACCTCCGGCTGCTTTTCATCGGAATCCTGTTTGTGGGTTTTTCCCGAATGTTTCTCTTCCAGCATTTTGCCTTAGACGTTTTCATCGGTTTGTACATCGGACTCTTTTCGGTTGTTACTGCCGATAAAATCACCGCTTTAATTTTAAACAAAAGAAAAAATCCAAAAACTGTTCTGGTTCTCAACAATTCATTATGAAACTGCTTTTTTCAAAAAAACACCACAGCCTTTGGCTGACTATTTTACTTTTTATTCCGTTTATCGCTTTTTTAAATGCCTCGCCTATTTATATTTTGGACGAAGCCAAATTTACCGAAGCCTCCCGCGAAATGTTTGTTTCCAAAAACTTCTGGGTACCTTATTTCAATGGCGAATTGTTTGTCGATAAGCCGCCTTTGCAAAACTATTTCAGCATTTTAGGATTTTATTTATTTGGAGTTAACGAATTTGGCGCCCGATTCTTTTCCGGAATTTTTGGCGTACTCACAGTAATGAGCACCTACTTATTTGTAAAAGAATTTTCAGGCAGCCGCATCGCCGGAAAAACGCTGTTCATCCTGATTAGTTCGTTTTTCTTTTTACAACAATTCCAACTCGCCGTTCCTGATCCTTATCTCATCTTTTTTTGCTCGGCAGCCCTGTTTGCTTTTTACCGCTTTTATGTAAAAAGAAATCCGCGACAACTCTTATATTGCTATTTTTTACTCGGCTTAGGCGTGTTGACCAAAGGTCCGGTTGCCATTGCCCTGCCGGGATTAAGCATCGGTTTGTTTTTAATTTTCAACAAAGAACTCAAAAACGTTTTCTCTTATTATCCCCTACTCGGTTTATTAGGAATTCTGGTAGTTGCCGGGCCTTGGTATTGGTGCGTTCACGAACTCACCAATGGTGCCTGGACCGAAGGTTTTTTTGTAGTCAACAATCTGGAGCGCTTTTCCGGAGCCATGCAGGGACACGGCGGGCCTTTTATTATCACCTGGGGCTATGTGCTTTTGGGACTTTTTCCGTTTTCCTTTTTTCTGCCTCAGGCGCTAAAAAACGCTTTTAAGCAAAAAGAAAATCCGTTATTGCTGTTTTCGCTGATAATTGGAGCGGTTTTCATTTTGTTTTTCAGTCTTTCGGCAACCAAATTGCCCAATTACACCATGCCCTGCTATCCGTTTTTGGCTATTTTGCTGGCACATTATCTCGAAAACAATTGGTTTACATTGACCAAAGGTGCCAACAAAATCAGTGTTTTTGGCATCGTAATTCTGGCTGTTTTGCTTCCTTTTGGTGCTTATTTCGGATTGCCCTTAGACCCGAATCTGGCATCTCAAAACAAGCTGGGACTCTGGTTGATTCCTAGCACCATCGGCAGCCTGATTGGCGGAATTTTATTGTTCAAAGGAAAATTTGTCTATTGGTTTCGCTTCACCGGAGCGAGTTTTCTATTGCTGGCTTTGGTTTTGTTTGGCAAAATTTATCCTTCCTTAAACGAAATTAATCCGGTAAATACGGTAAGTAAGCAGATTGGAAAAGAGGCCGAAATCGTGGTTTACAAACGCATGGATTCGGCTTTTCCTTTCAATTTTCAACGCATTTTCCCGGTGGTACAAAACCTTGCCGAACTCAACGCCTACCTCAAAAAACACCCCGATTCTTATGTGCTGTCTAACATCCGAAATCCCAAAGAACTCGACAGCGTAACAACACTCCAATTGGTTTTACAGAAAAAATCGCCTTTTGAGTATCATGTTACGAAGGTGTATAAAAGAAAATAAAACTGCAATCCATTTGCTGTAATTTTTAAAAACGTCAGTTCGAGTGAATTTTTAGAAAATGCAAATAGCTTTTTCTGATCCCGAAGCTTCGGGAGTATCGAGAACTATTTCTATAAGAAGCTCTTCCCATCCTTCGCTACACTCTGATTTGTAGTCTTGTTTTTTTCCAATGCGCCAAAAAGGAGCTTATTGCAGTCGCTCTTTTGGCACAGGAAAAAATGACAAGCCTGCCGCATCAGGAGTTCCACTGCGGTCAGGGCTATAACTAAAAAATGAAATTTTATTTTCTTTAATCTATTGACATTTTTGCAGATTCTTTCCAAAGATAATTTGGCAGTGGCTCATTTAGTTCCCATTTAATGTTCATTGGTTTTTCACCTTCATTTTCTTTAAAATTTCCTTCTCCAATAAAAACATAACCCATTGTATTTCCATTTTCATCTTTTGCTTTTTCTCTGATAAAAAGCAAAATCTTCTTGTTATTTTCTTGATGTTTAACATAAGATAATCCTTTGCCAATATTTGGTCTTGATGAATTTTGACTTTGCCAATGGAATAAAGTTTCGCTAATTGCATAATCATCATACATTGTAGTTGGAGAAAAATTTTCTTCTGATTTAATCAAATTGATAAAAAGCAATTCTGTATTTAAATCTATATTCTCTGCAACACCTTCTCTACTTGGTGACTTTCTATCAAATGTACTTAATCTAAAAGCTGATAAGATTTGGTCTCTTGTATATCTAGCATGCAACTTTAAAGGCTGATTATATGGCAATTCTATTTCTATTTCTTTGAAGTCAATTTTATCAATTAATATTTCCAAAACCTCAATAATCTCATTAACAAGAACTTTGTTTTTACCTAATTGTCTAATACTTTCTTCTAAATTTTCAAATCCACCTGCGTTTTGCCATACATCATAATGCAACATCAGCAACATAGTTTTTTGATTTTCGTTAAAATCATTAATGCTTATATTGAAACCTTGTTTTGCAATCTTTAAAATGAATTGAAAATAACTGGTAGAATTGGTAGATAACCATTTATTACTTATTGCAGAGTAAATTTGTTTTTCGTTAGTATTATCAAAATCTCCTATCACTCCTGCTTTTTGACACAATCTTGACCAAGTTTCTTTTTTTGAATAAATCATTTCAATTGAAATATGATTTAGCGCCATAAAATTTTCTAAGCTTAATGATAATGTAGTTTGATGTTGAAAATTTCTAATCTTGTTAATTAACTGATTCACATTTAACGATGTAGCTTTTTTGATGTTTTCAAGTATGGTTTCTTTTGCTTTTTTCTCTAAAACAATAGAACAGCCTAATGGTAAATGAGGAAAATCATCTTCGATTTCTTTTCGAACTGAAGTAGTTGTTTTTCCAATTAAAGCTCTAAACTTATTTTCAAAATCATATTCAGGCCTTGCATTTGCAACAAAATCCAAAACTGTTAAGCAATCTTTTCCTTCAGCCAAACGCAGGCCGCGCCCTAATTGTTGAAGAAAAACTGTTAAACTTTCTGTTGGTCTCAAAAACAAAACTGTATCAATTTCTGGAATATCTACTCCTTCATTAAAAATATCAACTACAAATAAATAATTGAATGATTTTTTCTTGAATTGCTCTCTAATTCTATTTCGTTCACTAGAATTTTTTGCAGTTAAATATTCTGCTTTTAAACCAGCTAAATTGAATTTTTCAGTCATAAAAACAGCATGTTCAACAGTCACACAAAAACCAATAGCTTGAACATCGTTTATATCATTTGTGTACTTTTTAAGATTGTCGATTATTTGTCCTACACGAATATTATTTTTGGTATACAAACTTGTCAATTCACTTGCCACATATTTACCTTTCTCCCATTTTACATTGGTTAAATCAATGCTATCTGTTATTCCAAAATACTGAAAAGGACTTAATAATTTCTTGTTTAATGCCTCTGGGAGCCTAATTTCAGCAGCAATACGATTACAAAAATCTTTTAATATATCAGCACCGTCCATTCTTTCTGGCGTGGCAGTTAATCCTAATAATATTTTAGGATTGAAATAATCTATGATTGGTCTATAAGTTTTAGCTTCAATATGATGCACTTCATCAATAATAATAAAGTCATAATATTCAGAAGAAAGTTTAATTCCTTTAAGTCTATTATTTAAAGTTTGAACCGAAGCAAAAACATATTCATTAGAATTTGGTTCAATACCATCAACCCATAAATCCCCAAAGTTATTATCTTTTAAAATACCTCGAAAAGTTGCTCTTGCTTGTTCTAAAATTTCTTTTCTATGAGATACAAAAAGCAACTTAGAAGATGGATTATTGTTCTTAAAGTTTTTATAATCAAATGCTGAAATAACTGTTTTTCCTGTTCCTGTAGCGGCAACTAAAAGGTTTTTAAATCTATCGTGAACTGATCTTTCAACTTCTAATTTTTCAAGTATTTCACTTTGATAATGAAAAGGTTTTATATCAAAATAAGATGTTATAAAAATATATTCTTTTGAAAATTTTCCTTGTTTAAGGGCATCTACCAATTTAACAGAATGAATATTTCTATCATATAATTCAAACTCTGGATTTTGCCAATACGATTCAAATGTTTTCTTGAATTTATCAATAATATGTCCAACTTCTTTAGTTGTTATTTTTAAATTCCACTCTAATCCATCTGTTAATGCTGAACGAGAAAAATTAGAAGAGCCAATATAACCTGTATGAAAACCAGTATTTCTTTGAAATAAATAAGCTTTTGCATGCAATCTTTCATTACCAGTATTATACGAAACTTTTACTTCGGTGTTTTTTAAAGAAGCTAAAAACTCAACTGCTTTTGAATCTGTTGCACCAATATATGTAGTCGTAATTACTCTTAATTTCCCTCCTCTTTCTGTGAATTCTCTCAATTCGCGTTCAAGAATTCTAATTCCTTTCCATTTTATGAAAGAAACCAATAAATCAATTTTATCTGATGACAATATTTCTTTTCGTAATTCACTTTCTAAAGTTGTACCTGAGTTTCCACCTGTAAAAAGTTCACTATGAATTAATCTTGTATAAGGCGTAATCTCTTTTAAGTGTAAATCTAAATCGTTAAAATGTGAGTCAATTTTTGTAAAAACAGCTTTTAAGATTCTCCCTTCTGAATCAATTAAATCATCTTCAAAATCTTCATTATTCAGTTCATCTTTTAAAAATTGAATAATTTTATTTGAAACTTTTATTTGATTATCTATAAGATCAATTTCTTTTCCTTTTGGCAAATTCTCTAAAGCATATTTAATTACTTTACCAATATGCTGAGACAATAATTGAGATGCTTCCGCTTTATCAATTGTAGTTTTCTTAATTTGAAATGTATCCTTATCAAGTTCATTTATTTTATAATTGATTAGCTTAGTTACTAATTCTTCATACAGTCCTTGATTCATAATTCAAGTTTTAAAAATTCTTCAACAATTGGTAAATCAGCCTCTGCCCAATCTAAATTCAATAATTCCGATTTATCTAATAACTTAAAATCTTTGTGTTCTGATAAAACTATGTCTCCTGAAATATAATTTGCTAAAAAGGGAATTAAATTTATTTTTAAAGTTCCATAGTCATAAATACTATTTGAAAGTCTTTTAAAAACATCAATTTCAATATTTATTTCTTCTTTTATTTCTCTTTTAATACATTTTATTTCATTTTCATTTCCCTCAACTTTTCCTCCTGGAAATTCCCATTTTAAAGGCAATTTCATATCTTCACTTCTTTGAGTTACTAGGATTTTTTCTTCTATAAAAATTATAGCACAAGTAACATTAATCATAAATTCATTTTTTCTATAAACTTAAAATTTAATTTTAAAATAAACGATTACTTGTTAAAAATAAATTTTAAGCTTTTTTAATTTTCGTCATAAAAAGGCTTCATAATCTTAACGACACACTTCTCAAACTTTTTCCCTACCTTTAAAAAAGTTTAATTATTTGATTATGAAAAGCTATTTGTTATTCTTATTCTCTTTAATTATCCTGAGTTGTCAGGCGCAATTGAAACCTAATGATGCGATTCCACTTCAGGAGGATGCCAAAAACTATACTTTAGAAACCGTTGTCGATGGGATTAACAATCCCTGGGGTATGACTTTTTTAACCGATGGTTCGATGCTGGTTACAGAGAAATCAGGGATTTTATATCATGTTAGCAATGGTGTAAAAACCGAAGTGCAAAATGTTCCGGCAGTTTATACCCGTGGTCAGGCTGGTTTGATGGATATTCAACTGCATCCGGATTATGCTAAAAACGGCTGGATTTATATTTCCTATGCTTCACTGGAAGGCGAAGGAGAAGCCGGCGGTGCCAACACCGAAATTATAAGAGCCAAACTGGAAAAGGAAAGCTTAACGCACATTGAAAAGATTTACAAAGCGACACCTAACTCGAAAAGATCCATCCATTTTGGTTCCCGAATTACTTTTGACAAGGAGGGCTATTTATTTTTCTCTATTGGCAGTCGCGGTTTTGAAGATGAAAATCCGCAGGATCTTAGTCGTGACGGAGGTAAGATTTACCGCCTGAATGATGACGGAACGGTGCCAAAAGACAATCCGTTTGTGGGTCAGGCTAATGCCAAAGAAGCGGTATACAGCTACGGACACCGCAATCCGCAGGGACTGATTAAAAACCCATTTACAGGAGCTATTTGGGAACACGAACACGGGCCTCAGGGTGGTGACGAAATTAACATTATTAAAAAAGGCGCTAATTACGGCTGGCCCATCATCACTTACGGCATCAATTATGACAACAGTATCATTACCAATGAAACGCAGCGTCCGGGCATGGAACAACCGGTTTATTACTGGGCGCCTTCTATTGCTCCCAGCGGAATGGCTTTTGTAAGCAGTGACAAATATCCGGATTGGAAAGGCGATTTATTGGTAGGTTCACTCAAATTTCAGTATTTAGAATTGGTAAAACTGGACGGAAATAAAGTCACTGAAAGACAAAAATTAGCCTCCGGAATGGGGCGTTTGCGCAATGTGGTTCAGGGGCCTGATGGCTATATTTACATTGGTGTGGAAGGCAAAGGAATTTTAAAAATTATACCCAACTAAATTACCGTAGCTTAGCGTTTACCAGCTATTTAAAAAATAACCGCAGATTCGCAGATTAGTATAAAAAATCTGTGACTCGAGCGTAAGCGAACAGGCATAGCAATCTGCGGTAAAAAAAGAAAACAGCGCTTCAATAAATTAAACCTAATCAAATTAAAATGCTATTTACTAAAATAAATATTGGTCTAAGCCTAATCCTTTTGAGTAGTTACTACTTTTCAAACTCAACAACTATCACTTCAAATACAAAAACAAATTACATTGCTATAACCGAACCGCAACAGCCAACGCCTTTACAAAAAAGCATCGCCAACGGAAAAGAACTGTATACCGAATTGTGCATTCAATGCCACATGGCCAACGGAAAAGGAAACGGAACGACTTTTCCGCCTTTGGACGGTTCCGACTGGCTGAAAAAGAAAAGAACCGAGAGTATTCATGCGGTTAAATACGGACAGAAAGGAGAAATTGTGGTTAATGGAAAAAAATTCAACAACATGATGCCTTCACCGGGTTTAAGCAATGAAGAAATTGCCGATGTAATGAATTACGTAATGAATTCCTGGAGTAATAAAACTAAAAAAATGGTTACGGCTAAGGAAGTAGCTGCTATCAAACCTTAACGTATAAATTATAAAAAACATTCTTTTTTAAACCATTAAGAAATTAAGATTCATTAAGTGTTGCGCTTAAATCCCTTAATGGTTTATTCTTTTGAATCAGCATCCAAATAGTTACATTAAAAAGTTATTCCTGAAATAACAAGGCTTTTAATTGAGCATCTTTGCTGTACACATCATCGTAAAAATGAAGCACGCCATAATCATCTACCCAGGCTGTAAAATAACCCATGTGGATTGGGATTTCGTTGGCTAAGGGATAATATATTTCGGTATCACCCTGCATGGCTTCATCCACACAGGCAGCCGGCCAGTCGGGATTGTCTTTCAGGATTAGATGCGCTAATTCCCGTGATTTCTCTAAATTGATACATCCGTGGCTGTACGCCCGATATTCCAAGCCAAACAATACTTTGGAAGGCGTATCGTGCAAATAAATATCTTCCGGATTTGGGAAAACAAATTTCACTAAACCCATCGCGTTTTTAGGGCCGGGTTTTTGACGGATATTGCCGTTATTCCATTCCATTTCATGCGCTTCGAGATAATTTTTATCCTTCTTCATAGCCGCCATAATTTCATTTTCGATAATACTTTCAGGCACATACCAATACGGACTAAACACGATGGCATTGACACAACGACTGAAAATAACCGTTTGCATCAAATCCTGTCCCACGACCACTTTAGACCTTAAAATTTCCTGAGCATTTTTAATATAATACAATTCAAAAGCAGGAATATTTACCATCAGATATTCACGGCTATTGGTCAATTCCGGATCAACCCATCGACAGCGTTCCATGTTCAACGCTATTTTTTGAATATAATCCTGAATAGGTAAATTCATTTGTTTAATTTGCTGAGGAGTTATAAAATAATTAGGATAATAACCCATTCGTTTTTTATAACGCAAAACCGCATTCATTAAACCGTGGTCATATAGTTCACTTTTAGAATCTTCTTTCAAATCGCCTAAAATATACAGCCGATGCCGGATTTGGCTTATCGTTTTGCAACTGTCGTAGGGTTTGTAATTTTGTATCGTCGAATCGTATTCAATCGTATTCCACTCTCCGTTTTTTTCTATTTCACGGTATTTTTTTAAGGCCGAACGCAATTTGTAATATTGGGCAAATTGATATTTTTCGGCATAATCCAACAACTTGGGATTCTTCAATAACGCATCCAGAAATTCATTATAATTCAGTTCTTTTCCCTGTAAAAACCATCCCATTTTTTGCAACTGAATCCTATCAAAATCATCAAAGACATTTTGTACATAATACACATGCAAAACAGAAAGCATGATTTCAGTTTCATTATAAGAAAGCAAAGGCAAAGTGGAATTTGAATCAAAAATTCTATCAATAATATCCTGATAATCGAAACAGTCTACGACAGCTTCTTCGGCTAACAAATTGGTTTTGGCATACAATTGCAAAGCAAGTGGCACCAACTGGCAATCAGCAGCAAACCAAATAGAATGGAATTGTCTGTTTTCATACAAAGTTGTCACCTTCGACTGATAAGGCTGTAAATTGACATACTTTTTAAAAAAACCTTTTAGAAGTTGTTTATTGATAACAACTGTCGAATTAGACTCTTGCTGTTTTTGGGGAGATGAAGCAACACTAACAGCAATATTATTACTAGTCTTTTTCAGATTAACAGAAAAAGATTGGAATGAAAAACCAGTTAAAAGAATTATAATGAACAAAGTAATTTTCCTCATAGTTTCATCCTTTTACATAAAGATAAAACAATTATTTTTGAAAAAAATCAACTAGTTAACACATTTCGTTTTAAAAACTCTAAAAATAAAGTCTTTTAAAGAAAAAACTTAACGTATTTTTTGTTTCATAAAATTAATCCGGGTTATTAAAATATTATTTTTTTCTCCCACAGCATACGAATTAAATGAAGAAGTCGTTACTTAAAAACTTACATTTGTCCTAAATACTAACACTTTCTTTTTTATGAAAAAATATACTCCGGCTATTCTGATTTTCCCTTGCCTGTTTTTCCTTTTTACCAATTGCAATCAAAAAAAATCCAATACGAAAGAAGACATTGTTCAGGACAGTATTATTGTAAAAAAAGACAGTGTTAAGAAAGAAACAGTTTTAAGTCTTGATACGATAGATTACAATAAACGAATGCAGGCCTTGGCTAACAAAGACACCACCGGAAGATGGCCGGTAAAAGCTCCTTATCCATTACCGGGAGCATTGTTGCCTTACAACCGAATCATTGCTTATTACGGCAATTTATATTCGAAACGAATGGGCGTTTTAGGCGAATATCCAAAAGATGAAATGATTGAAAAATTACAAGCCGAAGTAGCCCGATGGAAAGCCGCCGATTCTACCGTAAATACGATTCCTGCTTTTCACTACATCGCGGTTTCGGCTCAGGGAGCTCCGGGTGCTGCCAATCGTTACAATATGCGCATGCCGTTCAAACAAATTGACACGCTTTTGAATTGGGCAAAACCAATTAATGCGCTGGTATTTTTAGACGTTCAGATAGGACACAGCACGGTTAAAGAAGAAGTAAGCCAACTGACAGATTATCTGGCTTTGCCGAATGTGCATTTAGGGATTGACCCTGAATTTTCGATGAAAACGGGTCATACTCCGGGTAAAAAAATCGGCACCATGTCAGCCGATGATATCAATGATGCGATTGCTATTTTGGCAAAAATTGTTCGCGAAAAGAAACTGGCCCCAAAAGTTTTAGTCGTACACCGCTTTACACAAGGAATGGTTACTAATTACAAAGCCATTAAAACTGTTCCGGAAGTCCAAATTGTGATGGACATGGACGGTTTTGGCAGTCAGGTTTTAAAACGTTCTACTTATTTAAGATACATTTACAGAGAGCCGGTTCAGTTTACCGGATTTAAATTGTTTTACAAAAACGACAACTGGAACGACTGGAAAATATACACTCCGGAACAATTATTACAGTTTTCACCAAAACCAATTTACATTCAATACCAATAATTTACAGTTAATTTCAAATGAAAACACAGGGATTCATCGGAGCTATGGCTTTATTTCTAATGCTTGGCTGCCAACAAAAGAAAACAACTCCTGATAGTATGAAAACAGCAATTCCGGAAGAGGAAAAGGTTACTGTTGCTATTTTGAAAGAACCCCAAAAAGAAATTACAAATGATGCGGCTGCTATTTTAGCCCGTAAAGAAGTGCCCATTTTGTGCTATCATAACATCAAAGATTTTTCGGCTTCTGCCGGCGAAATGACCAAAACCTATACCGTAAAACCGGCCGCTTTTGCCCAGCAGATGAAAGCCTTATTCGATGCGGGTTACCACAGTATTTTACCGGATCAATTATATGATTATCTGCTGCACAACAAACCTTTACCGGACAAACCGGTGATGATTACTTTTGACGATACCCGTGGCGAACAATACAGCATTGGCGCAGCCGAAATGAAAAAATACAACTTCAAAGGCGTTTTCTTTGTGATGACGGTTTCTATCAACCGCCCGAATTATTTAAGCGCTGCTGAGATTAAAAAACTATCCGATTCCGGAAATGCGATTGCCGCTCACACCTGGGATCATCATATGGTTACCAAATATTCGGGTGAAGACTGGAACACCCAATTAGTAAAACCAAAAGCCAAACTCGAAAAAATCATCGGAAAACCAATCACTAATTTTGCCTATCCTTTTGGCTTATGGAATAAAAATGCTATTCCTGAAATCAAAAAAAGCGGGTATAACATGGCTTTTATCCTTTCAACCAAAAGAGATTCGATTGATCCGTTATATACCGTAAGACGGATGATTGTTTCCGGTAACTGGACGACGGAACGCATGATGCAATCCATCGAAGGGACTTTTAAAAATCAAAAATAAACTGTTTCGGATTTTGAAGAAAATAACGAAATAGAATTACAAAAAAAACTTCCGCATAAAAAAAAGCGAATCAGAAAATCCGATTCGCTTTTTGTTTTTATTTCATTTCACCTTAGTTGGCTAACCAGCCCTGTGGGTTCATATAAGTTGTATTTTGCAGAATTAAAAACTTAATCACTGTTTTACCTGTATCCCCATTCGTTCTAATACGACCTAAATTTTGTTTAATACTTACTTTATCTCCTTTACTCACCGAAACCGAACTCAGGTTTTGATAAATACTAAAATAATCCCCGTGCTGAATCATAACGGCTTTATTTACCGGAGATAAAACCATTACACTAGCTACTTCTCCGCCAAAAACTGCTCTGGCACCAGCACCTTCAGTTGTCGTGATTTCCACTCCACTATTATGAACTACCAGGGTATTGTAAATCGGATGTGGCTGATCGCCGTAACCTAAGGAAACAAATCCTCTTTCTACCGGCCAGGGCAATTTTCCTCTGTTAGCTCTAAAATTATCAGCTATTAATTTATCTTCCGGAGTCAATTCAATTCTGGAAGAAGAAACCGAAGCTTTAGGAATGTTTACTTTGGCACTCTCTTTAGAAGATTTGTCTCCCGAAGCGGCAGCAGCTCTGGCACGTTCTAAGGCAGCTTTTCTGTTAGCTTCTGCAATTGCTTCACGAATCAAACGATTAATTTGCGCATCGATGGTTTTAGATTCCCTTTGTTTTTTTCGAATTTCAGAAACAATCCGGTTTTTATCTTTTTTAATAGAATTCACCAATTTCTCCTGCTCCTGTTTTTCTTTTAAAAGCGATTGTCTTTCCTTTTCGTTTTCGGCAATTAATTTTTGTTTGGCTATCTTTTGAAGATTTAATTTCTCATTATATGAAACCAACTCCTTCGATTTGGCATTGATTTCCTCTCCCTGCGATTTCCTGAAACTGGTATATTGTTTTAAATATTGCACGCGTTTGTAAGCCTGCAAAAAATTCTCCGAAGAAAGAATAAACATCGCCCGGCTTTGCTCGGAACGGCTTTTGTATGAATTGACAATTTTCTTAGCGTAATCTTCTTTTAACACCTTCAATTCTCTGTTCAGCTTATTAATTTTAAGCTGATTGCGATACATATCATCGGCTAAAAGTCGTTTTTGTTTTTCGGTAGTATTAATCAAATTTTCTTTAAGCTTGATTTTGTTTTTTTGAATCAAAAAAACATTCATAGCCGATTTTTCCTTTGACTTGACACTTCTCAGCATCTTTTCATTGTCTCTGATCTCTCGTTGAATCTGAGCTTTGCGTTGTTCTAATTTTTCTTGTTGCGATTGACTCCACATCACTGAAGTCAGACATACAAATAACAGGCTAAGAAAATATTTTGGCATCTTAAAAAATATATTTTTGGCAAATTTACTTAATTATTATTCGTTTGTAACCATCCGGAACACTATAAGGGAAAGAAAGTTCTTCATTAAAAGAAACGGAATTGTAATTTAAATTAATTTCCGATTTCCCTTTAGGCTGTTGTGTTTTAATCTCAATATTCGATGGCAGGTTGGCTTCCTTGTAAGCTACCCTTTCCGGATAAGCAATTTGGATAGTTCTGTTTTCAGTTGTTTGGGTAACTTCCTGCTTATTTACCGTAAAATTATTCGGATTAAAATAAAAACTTTTTTGAGTATTTCCGCTTTTAGCATCATCCAAACGGTACAAATTATCGAGTAAAGTCTCAGTATATTTTCCCTTGTTCAAATCGTCTAATGCTTCTCCAACCAACATATTTTGAATTTTACTGTAATCTAAATCGGTTCCCAGCCACTGACTCAAAGAACTAAAATCGCCTTCAAAATAAGTTCCTTTTATTTTTTCGTAATAACTTACCGAAGCCGGAGTAATAGAAGCTTTGGCCATTGTTATTCCCAGAAAACGCAAACTCACTAAGATTTGTTGGTCTTTTTTAATTCTAATCTCAGCCGACACATTTTGAGCCTGTTTCTCGTCGGCATAACGGGCACTGGCTTTGATATATAATGTAGAAAAATCGTTTTTATTGCTGTAATGACTATCAATTATTTTGGTTGCTTTCATATAATCGACTGGTTCTGTAATGGTTGCCGAAGTAACAATGGCTTTGGGTTTGCAGGAAACCAAAAGAATGACAACCAAAAAGGCTAGGTATTTTTTCATTTTATTTTTGTTTTTTTAATAATTCGTCTGCTTTAGAAAAGTAGAATATTTTTTTATTGGTATCGCCTAAACCATTATACGCTTCTCCCAACTGAATGTTATAATTTATCTCTAAGGTTAGATCTTCTACCACATAATCCATGCCTGTTTCGAGCATTTCCTTGGCTTTTTTAAATTGTTGCAACTGATTGTAAGCCAATCCGGCATAATAATAAAACTGAGGCTGTGCCGGATACAATTCGACCATATCATCGGCGATTTTGGCCATTTTGTCAAATTGAGCCATCTGCGTATAAACATCCAACAAAAGTAAACCGGATTCTACATCCGGAGTCGTATTCTTTTGAAGTCCCAGCTGATAATATTTTTCAGCCTTGTCCCATTGTTTTTTGTTGTGATAATATTTCCCTACTTCTTTGGCAACATTCACTTGGGAATCATCAGCAAAATAAGCAATTGCTTTATCTAAATCGGAAGTGAATTGCGGATGTGTATTGACATAAATTAAAAATTCATTGAAAATGCGGTGTTTTATTTTGCTGTCAATTTTGGAACTGCCCAAAACAATATTCATGGCCTTGATGGCTTTATCGCTTTCATTAGCAACCAAATAATTTTTAAACAAACTTAGTTGCGCCCATTCGGAATCCGGAATGGCAGCCTCCAGCCTTTTCGCCGTTTCTAAAACTTTTTCGATATTGTTTTTTTTGGAATATAAATAAATCAGCGAAATGTAATTTTCCTCTGCCTTAGGATATTTCAGGATTTGCTCCTCCAGATTGGTTATTTCCGTATCCTGATATTTGCCCTGAGAGAGGATCTGAATTTTATAACTCTCCCTTCTGTCCGATTTCCCAACGGTTTCGTTCAACTCATTGATAAGTGCCAAAGCTTTGTCAAATTCGCCGGTATTCATATACAACGAAGTTAAATCTTCTTTGAATTTTGGGTCAAAAGCAATCAGTTTTTGAATCACTAAAACGGCATCAGTATAGTTTTTTGTAGCATAATCTACATCATACATACCTACCAAAAACCATTTGTTGGTTGGGTCTAAATGATGAGCTTTTTCAAATGAAGTGTAGGCGTTTTTATAATCCTTTTGCGCCAGATAATTTTTGCCTAATTCGTGGTAAATCGTGGCATTATTACTGTCTATTTTCAAACAGCGTTCCAAAGCCACAATTGCCTTGTCGTAGTTTTCAATGGCTTTTTGCTTTAAAGCTTCGTAAAAATAATCCTGAAATTTATTTTCCGGCAATTTAATAGTTTCGGGCTCTGTTTGTCCCCATGACAAAACCGGATTGCATTGCAAAACCACCATTATCATTAAAGGAACTAACTTTTTCATTTTTGTTCATTAAACTTTAAAAAGCTGTACAATTTACCATTAAGAAATTAAGATTCTTACGCTTAATCAACTTAATTTCTTAATGGCAATTTTATTATTGCATCCGAAATTATTCTAAAACCGAATAATCTCCAATGCTTATGCTTGTAAAATTACCATCAAAACTGGCGTGATTTCCTATCATCGCATTGTCCAGATTGGCATTTTTAATATGTACGTGTGTTTGAAGCAAACTGTTTTTGATGCTGCTGTCAATCACGTGACATCCATTTCCTAAAGAAACATTTGGCCCCACCGTAGCGTTAATTAACACCACATCGTCCCCAATAAAACAAGGTTCGATAATCGTAGAATTTTCGATTTTTACCTTTGGAGAAACCAAACTTTCTTTGTCTTCAGCCAGGAAAGCCAACATTCTGGAATTGGTTTCTACGGTTACATTTTTGTTTCCGCAATCCATCCAGGCGCTTACTTCACCGGTTTTAAAGATTTTTCCGTTGGCCATCATGTTTTTGATTCCATCATTAATTTGGTATTCACCACCATTTTGAATGTTGTTGTCTAAAACATTTTGCAATTCCTGTTTTAAAACCGCAATATCTTTGAAATAATAAATTCCGATAACGGCCAAATCACTTACGAATTCCTGTGGTTTTTCAACCAATTCAATAATCTCGTTATTGGCGTTTAGTTTAACTACTCCAAAAGCTTCCGGATTTTCAATTTGTTTTACCCAAATTACCGAATCAGCGGTTGGATCCAATTCAAAATCGGCACGAATCAAGGTGTCTGCATAAGCAATCACCGCCGGACCGGAAAGAGAATCTTTGGCACACATAATTGCGTGGCCGGTTCCAAGAGCTTCATTTTGATAATAAATAGTACCTCTGGCTCCTAATTTTTCAGCAATAGCAATTAAATCCTGCTCTACTTTTTCACCAAAACTTTCGTGGATAATAAAGGCAACTTCTTCAATTTCCTGATTTAAAACTCCGGCAATATCTTCTACCAATCGGTGCACGATTGGTTTTCCGGCAACCGGAATTAAAGGTTTAGGAATGGTTAAGGTATGTGGGCGAAGACGCGAACCACGTCCTGCCATTGGAACGATTATTTTCATATTTCATGCCCGCGAATGCGGGTATCTTTTAAATTAAACTTTATTCTCTTATTTTATTAAAATTGAAATTCCAATTTAAGCTTATATCCAACCACGTTGGATTCATATCTTCTATTAATTTTACTTTCCAATCTCTTTTCCCTTTTTTTAATTGTTTTTCTCTTTTTGTAGCATCAAAACCATTTTCCCATTCTTCAAAATAAATTAACTTATCACAATTATATTTTGCCGTAAAAGAATTTGAATAAACTTTTAGTTTATGTTCTTTAACTCGTTCTATTAAATTATCTGTTACTCCAATGTAAATGACTCCTTTATGTTTATTTGACATAATATAAACAAACCATAATTTCATTTTAAAACTTCCTGCTTTCGAAGAAAGTTTTTTGCTTCCTATATTGAACACAAGATTCCTGCTTTCGCAGGAATTATTTTACTCCGGTACTACCAAAACCACCTGCACCTCGGGAAGTTTCTGTTAATTCTTCTACTTCAATCCATTCGGCACGCTCGTGTTTGGCAATGATTAATTGGGCAATGCGTTCGCCATTTTCGACCACAAAAGCTTCATTGGATAAATTAACCAAAATTACCCCAATTTCACCGCGATAATCGGCATCAACTGTTCCGGGCGAATTCAGTACGGTTATTCCTTTTTTAGCAGCCAATCCGCTTCGGGGACGTACCTGAGCTTCATAACCTATCGGTAATTCGATAAAAAGACCCGTTTTAACGATGGTTCTTTCTAAAGGCTGCAACACTATCGATTCGGTCAAATTAGCTCTCAAATCCATCCCTGCCGAAGCCAGCGTTTCGTAGTTAGGCAAGGCATGCTGCGATTTATTGATAATATTTATTTTCATTGTAATATTTTAAAAAATGAAGGAACAAGCGCAAAACTGCTCCGTACTTATTTTATTTTTTTCGTTTCACAAAGCCCAATATCGTTTCTTTTTCAAAATGGTAAATGACATATAGAAACAAAAGCAGCAATGCTATCCCTACAAAATAATTTTCTCTGAAACCATAAAAGGAAACCACAGAAAATAAAATAGACAATCCCAAATAAGCCCCTATTTTTTTAAAATCATACGGAATTGGATAAAATTTATTTCCAAGATAGTAAGAAATCAACATCATACTTCCATAAGCCGCTAAAGTAGCAATAGCCGAACCCACATAACTCATAGTCGGAATCAGTAAAAAATTCAATACCAAAGTAATGATGGCACCCACAATGGAAATATAAGCACCCACATAGGTTTTATCAATTAATTTGTACCAAACGGAAAGATTCGTATAAATTCCCAAACAGAAATTGGCCAAAATAATCAAAGGCACTACTTTCATCGCCACCCAATAGGATTCATCCTGCAGTAGAATTAATTTAAACAAATCGGCAAAAACAATTACGCTCAACATGATAAACGAACCGAAGATGACAAAGTATTTGGTAACCATGGCGTACGTTTGCGGCGCATTTTCATTCTTAGCATGACTAAAAAAGAAAGGTTCAATCCCAAGCGTATAAGCCGTGCGGTACAAAACCATAAACAATCCCAACTTGTAACAGGCGGAATAAACCCCCACTTCATCGGCGGCTATGTTGTGCGGTAATAATTTATCTAAAAGAATTTTATCAAATTGTTCGTTGATAGCAAAGGCAATTCCGGCCACTAAAATAGGCAATCCATAGACCATCATTTGTTTCCACAAACGAAAATCAAATTTCCATTTTAAGAAAACATAATCAGGAGATAAAACCACAAAAGTTAACAAACTCGCAATAATATTAGCCAGGAAAATATAACCTATTTGGAAATTTTCGATATAAAACGAACTTACTATTCCGGTAGGATTCAGTTCTGATAATTTAGGCAAATACACTAAGAAAAGTACGCTCAAAAGTAAGTTTACCAAAACGTTTCCAATCTTGATAATAGCATACATAATTGGTCTTTGCAAGGCTCTTAATTTGGAAAAAGGAATAATCACCAAGGCATCCAAAGCTAAAATCCAAATGGAATAGGTGATGTATTGCGAATCGATTCCCGACCAATCGGCTAAAGTAGTTCGGAACAAAAGCGCTGCAACCAAAAAGAGAATTGTAGTCCAAAAAATGGAAACCATAGAAGTTTCGACCACCATTTTTTTGTCTTCTTCCTTATTGTAAAAACGAAAGAAAGCCGTCTCCATTCCATAAGCTAAAATCACATTGAAGAATATCATCCATGAGAATATAATAGTCACTTTTCCATACTCCCCTTTAGGCAGTAAATTGGTATAAAGAGGTACTAACAGAAAACTAAACATCCTGGGCAAAACCGTTGCCAGACCGTAAATTGCTGTTTGTTTAAAAAGATTTTTATATAAACCCAAGGTGTAATACTTATTAATTTTACAAAAACAAAAATAACTAAATCTTTGGTTAAATTCGTATTGCTTTTATAATGATTCTTATTTCTTTTTGACTTCTATTATATAACTAAAATACAGCTTAAAAAGTATCCCATAAATGTATTTAAACAAAAAAAGCGGTTGAAAAATCAACCGCTTTTCTATAGAATAAACTAAGTATTCTTAAGCGTCCAAAGCTTCAGCTCCACCAACAATCTCTAAAATTTCGTTAGTAATAGCAGCTTGATAAATTAATTTCAATTGTTATTTGGGTTTGTATGGAGAAATTATCGCTTGAAAACTTCCCGAAATTGATACAACAACCGCTCAATAAGTCGTAAATCTTCGGTAACAATTTTGGCGCTACCCGACATTTCTTGCTGAAATGGAGGAGCATATTACAATACATACGAAGAAATAATAACAATTTTAAGATTTTATGATGAATATGTATTAACTAAAAGCATTATGTTATATTGATGCCCCCTCATATTTTGCAAGATATTTTGAACACAAATCACTTAATTGACCTCCTTGTATGGGATTTTAGCCAAGTATTTATACTCTCTTTTATATACTCAACTACGGCTGAGTTTACTTTAACAGGCATTGTGTCAATCTCTTTGGCAATTGCATAGCCGTTCACGAAATCCCCAGATTTTATATAAAGCTCAAACAACTTAAATTTAGGAAGAAGTTTATGAGGTACAACCATATTAGATAATCTGTAATAATTAATCGCCATTGTCTTATTTCCCATTAAGGCGTAGCAATCACCAATATTTAGGTATAAATCATTATCAGCCATGAATAACTCAGCCTTTTTAAAAACCGTTAAAGCTAACTGTGGATCTTGTTTTTCTAATAGTACTGATCCGTAAAAGTATAAGAAATTGGGATCATGCTCTAAGTTTTCTATTTTTTTACATAACCTAACTGCGTTATCATAATCATTTTCTAATACAGCTTCAAAAGCATTATTCCACATTATTCTTGCTTTTACTTGTTTAAAAATCCACATTCCATTGAATACTAGCCCGAGACATAAACAAAAAAGCAGACCGATTTTTAGATACTTGCCTACTGAAATTTTCTTGCTTTGAAACAAAAAAGTTAAAAGAGGCAAAGCAACTATTAGTAACCCATGTAAGTTTACTGAGCGAAATGGATAGCTGAAACTAAAACTTATCAAAAAAACAATTCCTATAGAAATCGAGTATATTTTATATGGATACGGAAGACCAAGACAGCCACGGAAAAATTGATATATAACAAATAAAAATAATAGTAAACCGATAATGCCAAAATCAGCAGTGATTTGAAGGAATTCATTAAATGCAACTTTTGAGTTTGCTGCTAGGTTTTCGAATTGACTGTTTCGGTTAATGCTAAAATAAGTTGCTTGATAGAAGTTGTATCGAGCGCCAAATGCTCCAAAACCGTTACCAAATAACGGAGAGTCTCTAATTAATAGTAATGTAGATTTCCAAATAAGCATTCGTCCATCCGCTGAATCCTGCTTAAAACTGTATAAATACTTTAAACATAATACAATTCCTGTAAAAAAAGCAACAGGATACTTCCAGTTTGCCTGTATTACCTTCGTCAAAAAGTAACGGTAAGTATTTAAAAGTATAAGGAAGCTTCCGGATAACAGAGCTAACCACGCTGTTCTAGAGCCTACAAGCACTATGAGTATTAATCCAAAGAGAGCAAAGACCAATGCTACTAATCGCACGATAGTTTTTGTACTACGCAGGAAAATAGGTAAAATAAGTAAATGGATTGTTAAAAACAGAGAATAAATCCCTGAATTATCAAAAGATCCTTTAATATCAATATTTGGAATTTGAAGTTTTAAATCTAATAACTGATAAACCCCAAGTGATACTTGACTGATAAAAACCAACGCAATTCCGTACTTTAAAAAATCGCTTAAAGCTTGCTTATTTTTTAATGATTGCTTGATTAGAAAAGAACAAAAAACAATGTTTATAAAATATAGGTAATCACTGGTTATAGAATACGGATTCGGGAAGAAAAAAAAATGTATTCCAATATACAATAAAAAACATCCTATAGAAATATCAAAAACAGAGTAGTGTATCTCTGTTTTGAGATTTGTTGACCAAATAAAAAGGGAACAGATGATACAGATAAACGAAATTATAAATTGCTGACCTACTAAAATTCCATCAAAGAAAAAAGTAAAATGAAAAACAGGAGAGGCTACTAATAATATTAAAAGCGCAGATAAAATGTAAGTGTTTAGGTGGTTAATACCAAACTTGGTTTTCATTTTCATAAGTAAATATGCGTTCCTCTTGTCCCTTCGTTAAATTATGCAATAGCATAAGAGAATTTTTGGGGACATTTTCGAACTCTACAATTGAACTGTTAGCTTTCTTTTTTCCCACAGCCTCCCAAACTCCGTTTTTCCATATACACAACTCATAAATATCGTTTTCAACTATAAAGTTTGAATCGCTTCTAGGGCAATATTTTATATTAGAAATTTGTACAGGTTTACCAAAGTCAAAAATAATCCGCTCATTATCTTTGCCCCAGTAATAGGTATTTAGATCACCATCACAGATTTTCTTTAAGGATACATTTGAATCGATTTTAAGTGGTAAAACATTCTGTTTAACTCCATTTTCATCATAGAACTCTATTTCTGCAACATAACTCTTCTTCTTATCAGCTGTAGTATAGCTGTAGTATCTATACTTAACATCAGGAGTTATTTTTGCAGTTTCAAAAAAAGCAGGTTTTTTTTCCACGGTGTACAACGTTTTTTCGCCCTTGAAATCTAAACTATTAGAAGCACTAAACGTTGCTCCAACCATGTTTTTCATAAACTCACTTGTAAAACTAGTGCAGGGATATTTACGTGTCAACTTCACGCTCTCAAGTGAAGATGTCGAAGATAGATACCTTATATTACCAGTAGAATCTAATAAAAAAGGATCGCCAAACGTTTTGATCTCACCATCATTCAAATACATACCTATGTAAACGTTGTTTCTGCCTATCTCTCGGAACTTCACTTCTCCATTAATAGTTATAGCATAAAATTGCGGCTGCCACGCTTGATTATCAAAGGTTCCAATTAAAAGATACTTTTTTTTGGAAAGTTCACTAGGTACTTTTAATACAATATCAGATACAGATACATATTCTTTAGTTACATCTTTCCAACAAGGGTCATAAAGATAATTTGGCACTTCATCTTCAACAGGAATAGAGAATTCTACGCTTGGCAAAAATTGTTCTCTATAAACTTTAGCTATCTTCCTATCGTCAAAATTTACTCCCAGAGGAAATGTAGCTGCATCGAATGGCAAAGAAGAGCCGTCTTCTTTAAAGAGTACGTTCCATTTGTGTCCAGATCGATTATTAGCCCAGAGTAACGTAAAATCAGCGGTACAAGGTATTCCATTTGCTCGCATAACGGCTGTGGTATAATTCACCAGATGCTTGCAAGCACCTTGTCTTCCTTGTTCCATTTTTGAAACAGGAATATCAAATGGATAAGCCCACATTGTTCTATTGGTGCTTACTCTCCGTCTGATTTCGTATTGCAAATCGCTTGCAAAAGTTAAGAGATCAGTATTTTTGGTCTTTTCAAAAGCCTCTTGTCTAGGTTTTGAACTTTTCTTAATATTATTGTAATGATTATAAAGTGATTGACGCCATTGTGTTTCCAATCGCTCAGTACCAACCCGATAAGGGATAACATATTGATTGAAATTGGAATTCGATATAATTTTTAGCCAAGATTTTTCCTGCTTAAGGTTGTAACAGAAATCAATATTAGACTTTAAATAGTCGCTCGTAAGTACTGTACTATCATAAAGAGCCGAAAAATCGCCATCTGCTGGTTGTCCATTTTCTTCAATTAAATCATCCCACATTTTCTGAAAATCTTCATCATCGTTAGAAATCATACGTTTTTTCTGCTTTTCTTCTAAGAATGGGAATATTGCATCAAACTTTTCGATGGCATCGCCTTGCAAAGAATATTTGTAAGGGATTGCTTTTAATAAAAAATTAACAGAATTTAATTTCTCTGAATCAGATAAGTAAACAGACTTTATTTCCTTAAGATTACTCTTTGTATTTTGAGCTAAAAATGGAATGCTTTGAAAAGATAATATTGTTACAGTTACCCTCGTCAATAATAAAATTGACTTCATATTCCTAAAGGTATTAAGCATTATTATCTTTTTTTCGATTGAAAAAGTATACAACAATAGTTGTTATAAGGCTTGTAATAAAGCCCCAAAATACGGATTCTAACAAAGTGTATCCCTTATAACGATTATAAAACAAGATTACCAAGAACATAATACTAAAAAACAATACGAGATAAGAGTAATTTTTTTTCATTATACATACAAATTAAAATAATGAGGGTGTTTCAAAAGTGAGTTCAGCCTCTTTTTTGTTTTTAAAATTTTAATAATAGTTTTTAGCAATGATGAGATATACATCTGTGTTCCATCATTACTAAAGACTATATAACTTTGCTGTTTAATTTTTTTAAGATAGATTTATATCAACTCAAGATAATTAATTAAGCAAACATAGATTTTACAATTCCTGTTGCGGAATTCCCAAGTGCACCTGCAACAATGGCAGATCCATAAGCTACTTGGCCTGCTCCAGGTGCTATGTTTACTACAGCTGCTCCTACAGCTCCACCTATAGCTCCTGCTACGTCGTCTCCCAGAACATCTCTCCAGCCATAAGCTAAATCTTCTTCAACTGAAGAAGTTTTAAAGGTATTAGTATTCAGTAGTTTGTTTGACTTTAACATCTTCCATTTAGTAAAATTTGTATGCCAATACTTTGATGTAGCTTTTGCAACAGAGGTTGCGCAATAAATCACAAATAATTCCTTTTCACTTAATCTACTTGAAGCTGATTTTTCGAGTTCAATTATACCTTCCAGTGTTTGATTTAAGGTAGCTTTACGATCCCCTAACAATTTTTGGAGATCATCTAATACTTCTTTCTGATTCGAAGTGAGACTTGAAGAATATTCGTCATAGATTTTAGAAGCATTTTTGGATGATGATGTATAAGAAATTTTTCCAGTCTTTAATACCTTTGAGTGAGAGTCCATTACGGAAAGAGCAATATTTTTCTCTTCTTGAGAGAATCCCTGAGATTTGATTCTATCAGTAACAATTTTACTAATTAAATCGATTGCATTTGATTTGCTTGAAAGTAACAAAGCACTTTTGTTGGTGTTTTTAGCTTCTTTTAATTTTGCATAAACATATTCCAATTCTTGATTATGTTGAATTCCTATATAATCGAAAGACTTTGTATCAATAACCGAATGAGAAGAATCTTCTATGCCTTCATTTTGACTACATCCAAAAAAGATTGCAGTTAATAAGATAAGGAGCAAAAAAGAAACTTTGACAAACTGAATACTGAGCAATTTAGTGAATAGAGTAGAATTTTTGAATAACATTTTTTTGGTTTTTAAAATTAAATTAATAAACGAGATTTCGATATAAATGAATAGTACGAGTAATTTGCATTACGATGTTTCTTCTTTAGAGTTTTTACATATTAAAACTATTTTTTTCAAAACAACTTACGTTGATTTTCAAAATTACCTCACGTGTACTTGAGATTATAAAGAAAATTTAAGTAAGATTATTTTTGTAAATATTAACAAAGGAAAGGGATTTTAACTACAAAAAAAGTTAAATTTATGTTAAATTAATATAGATAATTTTCTCACTAAAATCACTAAGTAAAATCGCTTAGTTCGTATCAATAAATCTGTCAAAAGCCACTGAAAACCATTAAAAAACAAAAAAGTCCCGCAATGCGGGACTTTAAAATAGATTTTGAATAAAAGTTTTATGCATTCAAAGCTTCAGCTCCACCAACAATCTCTAAGATTTCGTTAGTAATAGCAGCCTGACGTGCTTTATTATATGTTAATTTCAATTGATTTCTCAATGCAGTTGCATTATCAGTTGCTTTGTGCATAGCCGTCATACGCGCACCGTGCTCAGAAGCAAAAGAATCACGAATTCCTTTGTACAATTGTGTTTTTAATGATTTAGGAATCAAAGTCAACACGATTTCTTCTTTTGATGGTTCGAAAATATAATCTCCGGCAGCTACATTTAAATCTGATTTAACAGGAGCTAATGGTAAAAATTGTTCTGTTTGAACGATTTGAGTAGCAGCATTTTTAAATTGATTGTAAATCAATTCGATTCTGTCGTACTCACCACCAACAAATTTTTGAGTTAATGTTTCAGCAATAGCAGCTACATTATCAAAAGTCAAATCATCAAAAACAGTACTTTGATTATCTATTACTGTATTGGTTTTGCTTAAAACATCATTTCCTTTTTTACCGATGGCAAAAACATCAACTTGTTTTCCTGCATAAAATGTAGCACGATTTTTAACTTCTTTAATTACATTTGAATTAAAAGCACCACATAAACCTCTGTTTGAAGTAATCGCTACTAATAAAACTTTTTTAATTTCACGTTGTGTAGTGAACTCTTCACCTACTCCTCCTTCAAGAGTTGCAGAAAGATTTTGTAATAATTCCGTTAATTTTTCGGCATAAGGGCGCATGGCTGTAATTGCATCCTGAGCTTTTTTAAGCTTAGCTGCAGAAACCATTTTCATCGCCGATGTGATTTGCATCGTAGATGAAACGGAAGTAATTCTATTACGGATTTCCTTTAAATTTGCCATTTATTTTTAAGTAAATAGTAACAAGTGAATAGTGAATAGTCTAATTACTACTCACTATTCACTATTCACTAGATTAGTTATATTTTGCAGAAACTTCTTTCGCTACAACCTCAATTACATCTGTAATTTCGTCTGTTAATTTTCCGGCTTTCAAAGCATCAAGAGTAGCTCTGTGTTTAGCATTCATGAATTCCAAGAAATCTTTCTCGAATTCTTTTACTTTAGCAACAGGAACATTTCTCAATAAGTTTTTAGAACCAGCATAGATAATAGCTACTTGGTCTTCAACAGTATAAGGATCGTTCAAACCTTGTTTCAAGATTTCAACGTTTCTTTTTCCTTTTTCAATTACGTTTAAAGTAACAGCATCCAAATCTGAACCAAATTTCGCGAAAGCTTCTAACTCACGGAATTGAGCCTGGTCTAATTTCAAAGTACCAGATACTTTTTTCATTGATTTAATTTGAGCATTACCTCCAACACGAGATACAGAAATACCTACGTTGATTGCAGGACGAACCCCAGAGTTGAACAAATCACCATCCAAGAAAATTTGTCCGTCAGTAATAGAGATTACGTTTGTTGGGATATATGCAGAAACGTCACCAGCCTGAGTTTCGATAATTGGTAAAGCAGTTAATGAACCTCCACCTTTTACGATTCCTTTGATAGACTCTGGTAAGTCGTTCATGTTTTTAGCAATTCCGTCATCAGCGATCACTTTACAAGCACGCTCTAATAAACGGGAGTGTAAGTAGAAAACGTCTCCAGGATAAGCCTCACGTCCCGGTGGTCTTCTTAATAAAAGAGATACCTCACGGTAAGCTACTGCTTGTTTAGATAAATCATCATAAACAATCAAAGCCGGACGACCTGAATCTCTGAAATATTCTCCGATTGCAGCACCTGCGAAAGGAGCATAAACTTGCATTGGAGCAGGATCAGAAGCATTAGCAGCAACGATAACTGTATAAGCCATTGCTCCTTTTTCTTCTAACATTTTTGCAATTCCAGCTACAGTTGAAGCTTTTTGTCCAATTGCAACATAGATACAGAATACTGGTTTACCAGCATCATAAAATTCTTTTTGATTTAAGATAGTATCGATACAAACAGTTGATTTACCTGTTTGACGGTCACCAATAACCAACTCCCGTTGTCCACGTCCAACCGGGATCATCGCATCAACAGCTTTAACTCCAGTTTGTAATGGTTCAGTTACTGGCTGACGGAAAACTACTCCAGGAGCTTTTCTTTCCAAAGGCATTTCATATAATTCTCCAGCAATTGGTCCTTTTCCATCAATTGGAAAACCAAGAGTGTTTACTACACGTCCTACCATTTGTTCTCCTACTTTAAGAGAAGCAATACGTTGTGTTCTTTTAGCAGTAGAACCTTCTTTGATACCAGTTGATGGTCCTAAAAGTACCACCCCTACGTTATCTTCTTCTAAGTTCAATACAATAGCCTCAAGACCATTTTCAAATTCTACTAACTCTCCGTATTGTACATTTGAAAGCCCGTAAATACGAGCAATACCATCTCCAACTTGAAGTACCGTTCCTACTTCCTCCAGCGTAGCGCCAGATTCAAAACCTTCTACTTGCTTTCTTAATATTGCTGAAATTTCAGCAGGTTTGATTTCCGCCATCTTAATTTATAATTTAGACACTTAATGTGCAATAAAACTAGTTACTTAATTCTTTTCTTAATACTTGTAATCTGTTAGCGATTGAAGCATTGTATTGCTTATCACCTATTGTTAAAATAAATCCTCCAATGATTGCAGGATCTACAATATTTTTAATTGTTACTTTTTTATCTGATAAAGTAGCTATTTTAGCTAATACTTTAGCTTCTAAAGCTGCATCCATTGGAATTGCAGTAGTTACTTTAGCAACTTCCATTCCGTTGGCACTATCAAATAAATCAGAATATGTTACTGCAATAGCTTCTAAGATTTCGAATCTTTTATTTTCAAATAATAAATGAAAAAAACCTTTTGTTACACCATTAACAGAAGCAAAAACTTCTAACAATGCTTTTTCTTTTACTTCAACACTTACAGTTGGACTCTGAATAAAAGTATTTAATTCAGAATTAGTTTTAACTGTTGATGCAATTAAAATCATATCGTTATTTACCTCATTAGCTACTCCAATTGAGTCGGCCATACTAAGGATTGCTTTTGCATAACGAATTGCTGCTCTTGTACCTGCCATAATATTAGTTTAGCTTTACGTCACCTAACATTTTCTCAACTAATTTAGTTTGAGATTCTTTATTAGATAATTCTTCTTTCAATAATTTTTCAGCAATACTCAATGATAAAGATGAAACCTGAGATTTCAATTCAGCCATAGCTGCATTTTTCTCACTTTCAATAGCAGCTTTAGCCTGCTCGATCATTTTTGCTCCTTGAGCCTGAGCTTCACCTTTTGCATCAGCAACCATTTTCTCTTTCATTTCACGAGCTTCTTTCAACATAGCATCACGCTCCGCTCTCGCTTCATTTAAGATTCTTTGGTTATCAGCCTGAAGTTCCTGCATTTCTTTTCTTGCATTCTCAGCAGATTCTAATGCATTTTTGATTCCTTCTTCTCTCTCATTAACTGCATCAAGAATAGGTTTCCAAGCGAATTTTTTCAATAAAAATATTAATCCAACAAATATTAATACTTGCCAAAAAAACAAACCAAACTCAAACTGATTAATTAACTTTTCCATTATATATAATTCTAAGTTTTATATTCTAAATTTAATCTTATTGCAATCCTGCAATGTAATGTTTTAATTTTAAAATCAACAGTTACAACCAACCGTTGTAACTATTGATTTTTTTAGTTTTAATTAAGCTGCGAATAAAGCTGCGAAACCAATACCTTCAATAAGTGCAGCTGCGATAAGCATAGCTGTTTGGATTTTTCCTGAAGCTTCTGGTTGACGAGCAATAGCATCCATAGCAGAGCTACCAATTTTACCAATACCTAAACCTGCTCCGATAACGATTAATCCAGCTCCAATAATTTGTGGAATTTCCATGATATATATATTAAAAATTAAACATTCTGATTTGATGTTGAATCGTTAATTTGTTTTTCCGTTTAACCGATTAAACAAATAACAATTAAACGATTTTAGTGATGCCCTTCTTCGTGGTGGTGTTCTTCAACAGCCGCACCAAAATAAAGAGCTGATAACATTGTGAAAATATAGGCTTGTAAAAAGGCTACTAAGATTTCCAAAATAGAAAGTACAAATGCCAATCCAAATGACAACGAGCTCCCAATCCAGCTTTTGAAAATAAACATCAACCCTAAAATACTCATCAATACAATGTGACCTGCAAAAATATTCGCGTACAAACGAATCATTAATGAGAATGGCTTGATGAATACTCCTAATAATTCAATTGGCGCTAAAATAATACGCATTGGTTTTGGCACTCCCGGCATCCAGAAGATGTGTCCCCAATAATTTTTATTTGCTGTTAAATTTGTAATCAGGAAAGTTAAGATTGCCAAAGAGAATGTTACAGTAAAGTTACCTGTAGCGTTAATTCCTAGTGGCGTTAATCCGAAGATATTTAAGAACAATACAAAGAAGAAGATGGTTAATAAATAACTCATGTATCTTTTATAATGTTTCTCTCCAATATTAGGAATTGCAATTTCGTCACGAACATATACAATTAATGGCTCAAAGAAACGTCCCACACCTGAAGCAATTCCTCCGTTTTTAGCATAAGATTTTGCCAAACGGGTAAAAATGAAAAACATTAAAATAGAAGCAGCAATAATAGAAACTACTGTTTTTGTGATAGAAAAATCAATAGGACGTACATTTTCAGGATGTCCGGTTTCTTCATTTTCATGAATAGTTCCTGTAGCATCTGTTCTGTAAATTTTTCCGTCGTGGTGGTTGATTACATAATAGTTACCGTTAGATTCCGCTACTTCTTTTCCGTGGTGGAATTTAGCCGAAGAAAAAACGTGTAAACCGTTATCCCATAAGATAACCGGTAATGGAAATCCCCAATTTTCTCCTGTTTCATCATCCTGAGTTAAGGAGAAATCGTGAGAATCTAAAACGTGGTGATTAATAAATGCTTTGATTTTAGATTTTACATCGGTAGGTTCAGCATGAGCGCCTTCATGGTGTCCTTCAGCTACTGCTTCATGAGCTGCTTCTCCTTGTACTTGTAACGAATCAACTTCTTGATTTGCAAAACTTACCAATGGAAGACACGCTAAAAATGCTACTAATATCAATCTAAGTGGTCTCTTTAAAATCACCATAATTACAGAATATGTTATATTTACGTTTCTAAAATTTGGCGCAAAGGTACATTTTTTATTTATATCCAAAAGGATATGAAAACATATTTTTTTTTACACCCTGTTAAAGCCCGTTTTTTAGGGCTTTTTGCTTAATATTCTTATAGTTACAATTGTTTCAATCATCAGAAAAAGGATAAACATTCCAAAGAAATTCATTTTCTCCATTGTGATGTCATAATGCCTAATCTTCAAAATAGGTTTCAAAAGCAAATAATAAAAAAATATCTTAAAAGTGGTCAGTAACAAAAATGACATTCCCACCTGATCAAAATTGCGTTCGCTTATTTTCAATACAATTGAAATGATGATAAAGGAAAGCAGGAAAAAGATAGCATACAGTTTTTCCAGACTGTAATAAAACTGCTCCGGATTTACTTTAAACAGATAAAATCCTAATTTGTGCAACACATAAGCGATTAGAACCGAAATTACTAAAAAGAGATAGGTTTTGTAATTTTTAAAAATCATTATTGTTCCTGCTTTTGTACTTATTCCTTGTCTTTGTTTATTTCATTTACCTGCCTGATTACATTGTACAAAGCAATAAACACACCCACCAAAACCAATACTTTGTTATAATAAAATTTCGGATGCGGATGATTTTCATCAAGCCAGTCGCCCAAATAAGAAAACAAAAAAATAATCACCCCCATTTGAATAGGAATATTAATCAGTGCCAGCCACTTCGTCGATTTCTTATTATTGGGTTTCTTTTCCATTTATGATGCCGGTTTTTGATTTTCTTTCATCGTACAACTTGCCGTAAAATCGGCTCCGGGTTCTACTGACAATTTCCCTACGATTACTTCGCCTTTAATACTTGCTTTAGATTTGATATTCAGTAATTCGGCAACCTGAATTTTCCCGTTAAACTTACCTTCTATATCGACATTATTACAGCTAATATCTCCTGTAACGCTGCCGGTAGGGCCAATTACTAATTTTCCCTCAGATTGAAAATTTCCAATTAACTCCCCGTCCAGTCTGAAATCAGCTTTTGAAATAATATCACCTTTAATAATGGTTCCTTCAACAATTCTATTGGTTTTCCCTAAAAGGTCGGTATAAGGTTTTTCTTTTTTATTAGTAAACATTTTTATTGTTTTTTCGATTCTAAATACATATTTAGATTCTTCTTAATTTGAACTATTTTATAATTTTCGTTAGAAATAATAATCGGTGTTGTTTGAATTTTGTAGGCTGGATTTTCTTTTAAAACATTGGCTACACTATTAGCATATTCCTGGGAAGTGATTCCCTGAATAATTACAAATCCATTAGCCGCGTCATAGGAATTAAAGACTAAATTCAATTTTTGAGCATTCTCTGAATTGATAAACTTGGTGATTTTTTCCTCGATAGTTTTTTTGTCGTTAATCGCGTTCAAAGCCAGCGGATACAAAATTTTCCAATGGTTAGAATCTTTCGAATCAAAGTTCCTATTTTCCAATAACGGAATTTGTTTTTCTAAAATCTCATGTGCACTTTTCCCTTCCTCGGTATTTGGATAATTACCGGCAACCGTTTCTAAAGCAGCTTTGTAAGCAGCCAGTCCGTTTACTTTTCCTAAAGTATTGGCTTTTAAAAGTTCTAATTTTGACACCACTTCCTCACCCGAAAACTGATTGATTAATCCATCTATTTTAGCCAAAACGGCATCAAATTCTTCATTTTGATACTGTTGGTATATTTTTTTGTACACCACATCCGGGCTTCCCTCTTCGACAATTACATTTCCATTATTTAAAATTTGGGCATAACGCGAATTTGGATACTGAGACAGAATCTTATTTTTAACCGCTTCTGCTTTATCCGGATTTGTATTTTGATAAATTTTATACAAATTGTACAAACTTGGCAGCACTAATTTCTCTTCGGGATTATTTTGCAATAAATCTTCTAATTTTTTAGCGGCCAAATCATTTTCTTTGAATTTCTCTTTATAAATAACTCCCAACTGATAATACGCCTCATTGCGCTCTTTAGCAATGCTGTCAATAGCTGTTGTTGCTGTTGGTAATTGGTTCAAATAAAAAGCCGGATCGTATTTTGGGTTCAGCTCTTTTTCTTTCGCAACCGAATCGGTTACTACTTCCTGCTGAGCAACTGCGGTGGAATCTTTTGACTCATTCGCAGCCAGCGCATCAGCAACAGAAACTCTCCAATACCCCTGCAAAGAACGTTTTCCCCAATTTTTCTTAAAGGCTACTTTTCCAAAAGATACTGTAGTTGGGTTATAAAAATAAAATGTATTCTCGGCGTTGGCAGTCGAAATGGACGGAGGACCAAATGGCGCTTTAGGCAGCACTTTTCCGTTAGCTCCTACCGCAGCATCGGCAGTAACGGCTTTGCTGTTTCTTTCAATATTTTTTTGTTTTTCGGCTTCTTTTTCTTCCAGAATTCTTTTAGTCTCATCCGATTTTTTCAATTTTTCAATATAGGAATCAAAATAAGTCAGCTTTTCGGCTTCCGGCATTGCCACCACTTTTAGAATACTGTCGTTGCGGCTGGCAATGGCTTCATAGAAAATAACTTCATCCAGATTTTTACGCACTTTTTCAATATGAATAAACTCTCTGGTTTTTGGATTTAATTTTACTAAAGTACTGTCGTAATATTTGGCAGCTTCTAAATAACGGGCATTTCTAAAATGAATATTTCCAATATTTCTGTAATCAGAAGCCATTAAATAATTGTCCGATTGGGCTTTTTTCAATGAAGCATTATAGTATTTTACGGCTTTGTCTTCTTTTCCGATTTTATCGTAAAAAACCGCCATTTGGTAATTTAAAATATCCAAAAATGGTCGATTCTCTCTGTTTTCCAATAATTTATGATACTTTTCGTCAAAAGCCATTCGGTCGCCATTTTGATAATCAAACAGTTCGGCTAATCTTGCCTGAGCATGCATCATGTATTTCCTGTCGGCTTTTCGGTTCATTTGCACCACCGCTTCATAATACGCTCTTGCCTGATCTTTGTTGCCTGTTTCCTGATACAACTGTCCTAAAATAAAACGGTATCGGGCTTTATCATTATTATGTGTACTAAAATTTACGGCTTTTTTCAGTTTGACAATGGCACTGTCTTTTTGTTCCATGTTCAAAAACGAAGCGGCCAATAATGCATTGGCATCAGCCAAAACCTGTTTTTTAGGCTGGGTTTCCTCAAGCATCTTAGTAATATTTTTAATTACTAAAGCATCATTACCTAAACGCATATTGGTTTTTTCGCGCCAAATTTTAGCTTCGTCAATTCGGCTGCTGTTTGGGTATTTATACAAAATGTAGTTAAAAGCGTCCAATGCCGGAATGAATCTTTTGTCATAATAACGGGATTTTCCTAATAACAAATAGGCTTCGTCAATTTGAGTATTACGTTCTCTTCCGCCAATATTCATCGAATGTTTCTGAATGGCTTTTGTGGCTTTCTCTTCTGCTTTGGCAAAATCGGCATTCTTAGTCGTATCGGCAACTACCAGATTTTCATCGACATTCATGGCTTCGACAGGCAAAATTTTCCAAAAATTATCCTGATTACTGGCATCAATGGCTTTGATTCCTTTGTCCAGTGCAATTTGTCCGTTATATAAAATGTTGTATTTTGTACTTAAGGCATGGGAGTTTCGAGCCAAAAAAGTATCCTTTTTAGTAGAACAGGCTACTAAAATGCACAAACATCCTAAGGGAAATGAATATTTAAATCTGTTGGTTTTCAATGATTCGCCGTTTTTTTATCATTAAACTTTTAAAACAATTTTTTAGTATAATGACTGGTAAAAATACGTTTCTTTTTGAAATATAGAAATTTAAACTCCCAAAAAGAAAGATACTTTTCTATTGAATCATTTTCTGATTATAACTTCTGATTGGATATTATTGGTATAAATATTAAACCAATTTGTATTTTTTGACTACTCTAAAATGTTCTACTGCAATCATGATTAAATGACAAGCTATCAAAAAAAAATAACAAGGCATTAACCATTCAATAAATTTTCCCAAAAAAGGTTCATTATTATAATGGCGATACAAACTACTATAGCTATTTGAATACATGTAAATAACAAAAAATTGTAAAACAAGTAACCACCGACTCTTTTGAATCAATTTTCCAGAAATTGTTTTTGATTTTGTTTTCGAAATAAAAAATAGACTAATTATTCCGCCTAAACTCAATAAAAAATATACCGAATAAAAAACTAGCTTTACAGTATTATAAACCAGTCCTTCCGGATATAATGTTGTAATGATTGCTATTAAAAAACTAAAAATAGCAGCAGCTGGAAAAAAGAATTTATATTGACCTTTAAAAAATGAAGAAAATTTTTCCATAACTATTCTTGGAGCTGCAAATTTTCCCGAAGGATTAACTTCTTCTAACTCTCTTTTCCATTTAAGCATTGCTTTAGAAAAAGCAATTTCAAAATCAGATTCTTCACTTTCTAATTCAATATCCGTTATAATGTGATCCAGTAATTCCAGTTTAATTTCTTCATAAACCACACCTTTATCCATTAAAGTTTGGTCAATTATTGCTATTTGTTCGTTAGTTAATTTCATAGCCCGAAAAATTAAAATTCTAATTTTGGATTCACTAAACTCTGCATGTTTCTAATAAAATCTTCTAATTCTGAAAGTCGATTTACGGTTTCTTTTTCTCCTGATTCTGTTAATTTATAATACTTTCGCATACGATTATCTACTTTTTCAATTTCTACATCAAGAAAACCATCAGCTTCCAGTTTATGCAATGCAGGATACAGCGCTCCTTCGGTAATATTCAATTCTCCCTGCGTAATGGCTTTTACTTTTTGAGTAATTTCATAACCGTACATCTTACCATTTTCTTCTAATAATTTCATGATAATCGTATTCAAACTGCCCTTGTATAATTGTGAATTTTTCATAATCGCTTTCATTTTGAAAAACAAACATACATAAGTTTCTTATACATAACAAATTTATGTATGTAAATTTCAATCTTTTTGATTTTTAGAACTTATTCCGTTTGTTATCTTTGCTAAAAATTAAAACACATGCCCAATTTTTTGAAACTCCTTATAAAAGAGGTAAAAAGAGAAACAGCTAATGCGGTTTCTATTCTTTTTAATGTACCTGAAGAATTAAAAGAAAATTATAAATTCATTGCAGGACAATATGTGAATCTTAAATTAACCCTTAATGGTAATGAGATTCGTCGTGCCTATTCTATTTGTTCATCACCGGAAAGTGGCGAATTACGCATTGCCGTTAAAGCCGTTAAAGACGGATTGTTTTCTCAATTTGCTAACACCCAACTTAAAGCCGGAGATGTTATCGAAGTAGGCAAACCGGAAGGAAAATTTACGCTTGAACCGGATGCACACAAACAAAAAAATTATATTGCTTTTGCTTCCGGTAGCGGAATCACACCGGTTTTGTCCATCATTAAATCGGTTTTAAAAAGTGAGCCAAAAAGTTCTTTTGTATTGGTTTACGGAAATAAATCACCGGAAGAAACCATTTTTCATCAGGAATTACACGATTTGCATTTGCAATATGTAAGCCAATTTATGGTGCAATATGTTTACAGTCAGATACAAGTTGAAGATGCTTTGTTTGGTCGTATTGACAAATCGGTGGTGAATTTTGTATTAAACAACAAGCACAAAGAAATAGAATTTGAAAAATTCTTTTTATGCGGACCAGAGCAAATGATTGACATGGTTTCGAATGTTTTGAAAGAGAAAAACGTAAAAGATTCGGCTATTAAGTTTGAATTGTTTACGGCATCCGCTTTTGAAAATGAAATCCAGGAATTAAGCGGCCATTCAAAAATTACCGTGATGGTAGATGATGAAGAAACTTCTTTTGAAATGTCGCAAAAAGAAACGATTCTGGAAGCGGCTTTAAAACAGGGAATTGACGCTCCTTATTCCTGTCAGGGCGGAATTTGCAGCAGCTGTCTTTGCCGCGTAACCGAAGGAAGCGCCGAAATGAGGAAAAACTCCATCCTGACCGAGAAAGAAATTGCCGAAGGTTTAATTTTGAGTTGTCAGGCGCACCCAACATCAGACACTATTTATGTGGATTTTGATGATGTTTAATTAAAAACCATCACAAAAATATTTTTAAAACCATTAAGAGATTAAGAAAATTGAGGTTATGCCTTAATAAAACTTAATTTCTTAATGGTTTTTTATTTTATCTTAAATGGTTTAAGAATTACAAAAACGCATTCCAAATAAACATATTTTTTTGACGTTCGTTTTCTTCTTTATCATCTCCATAACTAAACCAATCCTTCGTTCTTTCGGATATTAAGGTTTTTAATTCCTTTAAATCATAAGTTTTTTTGGCAGTGATGGGTTTTACCTCTGCTGCATTGCTAAAAGACACATCCACTCTGGTGGCAATGTAAGAAGTATATAAGCGTGGAATGGTGAGACCTAAAATCATGCCTGGCAAACCACTTATGGAACAAGGCCCTCCCGAAATGGTAATATCATCAGTATAAAAAGCAAAAATATACACATCATCCATAATTTTACCTACGGCTTTTCGGCAATTATATCCTGCAATTTCCCGGTTTTCATTAGTAATCCTCCATTCAATTTTTCGAATACTATCCGCAATAACAAAATTGGTTCCTACAATTTGTTTTTGCATATTCATTATCCCGGTATTGAAATCAACATACCAGCTGTTTTCTTCATCGGCTTCTTTTTCCCATTTAGGCACTCTTGTCTTAGGACTCCAACGATCAAATTTGAAAATACTCTTATTATCAGTAAAAGTATAATTGAAATAAGATACCTTAAGATCAGAAATATTATCCTTCATCATTTCATCCCAACTATGATTTGTCATTGTCTTTTTTAAATTAGTACTCACTTCAAATTCAATGACTGCCTTATCTACAAATTGCTGAGCAAAAGTAGTAACCGAAAAAAATAGTGTTGTAATTATAAAATATAGTGTCTTCATCTATCTTAAATTATTTTTTTGTTTCTCCTCCATTTTTAAAATTCCAGGTCAAACCAATCATGACATATCTTTTAAGTCGGTCGTTTTGTTCCTGACTGATGGTATTTTGATATGCATTTCTACTTATTCCAATATTTTGATTTAAAATATCACGAATTAAAACATAAGCGGTGAACTCATCTTTCTTAAAAGTACGCTGCAATCTTGCATTCCATAATTGATTGGTCAAATTATCCTGAAAATCGATTGTTTTTTGTCGGGTATTTAAATTATAATCTGTAGATAATTTCCATTTTTCTGCAAAATAAACACCTACTTCTGCATTTAAACTATTGGTATTAAAAGATTTGATTTCGCTATTTTGAGTGGTTGTACTTCTATTAATGGTAAATCGGTTACTTAAATTAATATCGTATCGTTTTTGTTTGAACTTATATAAATAAACCGAAAATCCTGTGTTCAGATTCTCAGCACTACTTATTTTATCATTAATGCTTAAAGCAGATTTATTAAAGCCCAAAAACGGACTAAATTGAGCATTTAAATCTAATTTCTTAATTTTTAACCCATATCCAAAATAATAATTCCCTGAAAAATTTCCATTACTATTAATTGGTTTAGAAACTGTTTTAGCCGTTTCCGGATCAATAACTCTGTTGTAAATAATAGCATTAGTCGTCGTGCTAAAAGAAATTCCCTGATAAATTTGTCTTTCATTCAGCATATTATAACTATTCTGATTAATGTTAATACTATTGGTAAAAGATTGTTTTAAATCCGGATTACCTAAAGTTTGATTAAAAAAGTCCTGATTGTTTGTCAAAGGCTGTAATTGATCCAGTGTAGGTTGTCTGGTTGATCCCTGATAATTAATACGCAGGTTACCATTGTTTTTGTATCGGTAAGAAAAACTGGCTGAAGGAAAAAAGTTAGTATAACTACGTTTGTACTCTTTGTCCAAAGTCTTATCTAACAAATCAAAAGTAGTAAAACCAAATCCGCTCCCAATACTATAATTGACTTTTTTGGCATTGTAACTTAATTTAAGATTAGGTCTGTGCGTAATAATGTCTTGTTCAAATTCATTAGACAATGAACTTACCAATTGATCATACTTCCCGGAAACATCTGAATAATCATAAGTAAAATAATTGTTTTTTCCTTTATCATAGGTTAATTGGTAGGCAAACTGTAATGATAATTGTTTGGCAATAGGCTCCGAATAACTCAACCCAAGCGTCAAATTTTGATTGGATCTGTCTCCAATTTTATTCTGATTTACATCTACTTTAGAATCGAAATTTCCATCAACATAACTTTCGTTAGAAGATTTTAAAAAATTATTCGAATTAGTACTCAAGCGATTCCAACTACTATTTATTGTAAAGGTACGACGAGCTTTGGCAAATTTATGTTTGAATAAAAGACCAGCCGACAAGGATGTTTTATCTGAATTCGTGATAACTGTTTTCTGCTGTTTATTTTTCAATATTCCCGCTTCTCCAGTTGTTTCTCCATTCGTAAATTCATCACTTTCCGTTTCGTAAAAATTAGTTCTGGCTGAAAACTTTATAGAATTCAAAGAGTCTAATTTCACATCATAAATTGCGTTTAATTTAAAATTACTTCTATTAACATTTGTTTCTGTAGATCTGTTCTCATTTAATTGGGTATCACCTACCTGTGTTTGTGTAATTCTACTATTATTGTTCGTATAAATTTGCTTATTGAATTTAGGTGATACATTCAAATTTTGCTTTTCATTCCACTTATTAGTGTATTGAAGTCCGGCATTGGTGTTTTTGACAAATCCATTTTGAGTATTTACATAAGGTTCACCGTCATTATTTCCACCTACCCATTCATAACTTACATTACCATCATCATCCATATTCATATTAAAATTATTTTCGCGACCTCCAAATTTCTCACTATCTTCCCAATTCAAACCATCCTGACCGGTATTTCCATTTAATAAAAATGCTGATAGTTTTCTTTTTCCTTTAAAACTACTAAACATTAAGTTCGTATTATATCGGGAATCGGTATCGGTAAAAGGTTGATTAGCTCCATCAATTTTTCCAAAATAGCCTTTCTTCTTATCTTCTTTAAGTTTTAAATTGATTGTTTTTTGAGTTTTGCCATCATCAATTCCTGTAAATTCAGCCTGTTCACTTTTCTTATCAAAAACCTGAACTTCTTTTACAGCATCGGCTCTTAAATTTTTCACTGCCATACCAGGATCATCACCAAAAAATTCTTCTCCATCAACTAAAACCTTTTGAACCGTTTCTCCCATAGCTTTTATGGCTCCGTTTTTATCTACCTGTATCCCCGGAAGTTTTTTGAGTAACTCTTCAACATTGGCATTAGCATCTACTTTAAAATCACTGGCTCTGTAACTGGTGGTATCGCCTTTTATACGTATAGAACCTGTTTTTATAACCACTTCTCTTAAAAGTTCTATTTTACTTTTTAAAGCAATATTTCCTAATTTTATTTCTCCTCCGTTTACACTAATTGCATCTACATAATCAGCAAATTGATTATGAGAAGTCATTACTATATAATTGCCTGCTTTTACATTTTTAAGACTAAATTTTCCCTGTTTGTCTGAACGGGTAAACTGATATAAAATAGAATCTATAGGAGTTAATAAAGCTACAACTGAATTATAAACCGGTGTTTTATCTTTGCTGTCTGTTAAAAATCCTGAGATAGTAGTATTTTGAGAAAAAACCGATAATGAAAATAAGAAGAAAATTGTAACTAATCCTATAGTTTTTTTCATAAGTAATTATGCTTTAAAGTATTAAAATTTAAAACCTACTCGTAAGGTCAAAATCCCGACTAGCCAAAGTAGTATTTTTAATACTAATAAGTCAAAAGCAGTCTGTTAAATAATTTATAAAATTATTCTTTCATTAAAAACTTGAGGAAATATAAGAGTATGCTAAAATGTAATTTAATTAACTTATTTACATTCATTTAAAACATTTAAGATGCTATCCACACTAATCGTGCGCATTGCGTCTTCATAACCTTCCACCTTCTTATTTCCATAAACAGAAGTAGGTAATAACGGATACTTTTCTCTATCGGAAACTAAAGCATTTTCTAAAGGCTGATTAAACGGTGAAAAACCGGCAAAAGGATGCGTCGCACCCCAGAGTGTCACCACTTTTACGCCAAGCATAGCTGCAATATGTGCATTTCCGGAATCCATAGAAAGCATCACATCCAAATTACTGATGAGTTCTAATTCCTGCTGAAATTTGATTTTCCCTGCCATATTAATGACGTTCGGGAAAGGAATTGCAAGGGATTCTAAAATTTCAATTTCTTTTTTACCACCGCCAAAAAGAAGAATTTTATTAGAATGATTTTGAGCCAATTGAGCAATCACTTCCTGCATTAAATCCAAAGGATAGACTTTCGATTCATACTGCGCAAAAGGAGCTATTCCTATTAATTTTTGATGATTTTTGCCAATGATTTCCAAAATATCAGCACTTAAAACGGCTTTTTCAGCAAATGTTGGATTAGATAAATCAACAACAAAACCAAGTTTTTCAAACACTTTTACCTGTCTTTCGAACATGGTTGGCAATTGCTTGAAAACCTTATTTTCAAATCTTGTTAAAGCTTTTTTCCCTTCACGTCCTTTATCAACAGCAGCAACTTTTTTTCCGCTCAGGGCAAAAAGTGTTCTCACGACTTTAGAACGAAGTACATTATGCAAATCGGCAAAAACATCAATTTTTAACTTTCGTAAATCCTTAAACAATCGGATCAAACCCGGAAAGCCTTTATGTCGTTCTTTTTCATCAAAAGCAAAAAAAACAACATTAGGTATCGATTCGAAAAAAGGCTTGAAAAATGGTCGGGAAATGACCGTTATTTTAATATTAGGATATTGTTTTACAAAAGCCCGTAAAACAGGCACCGTCATGGCAACATCTCCCATTGCGGAGAGTCTCATGACGGCGATATGTTGTATTTTGGAAGTCAAATTTTAAATATTAATAATTGAAAATGTGGCAAAAAGTTGTAGAAAGTGGTGTTTTTTTGGCCCTTTTTTGGCCTTTTCATTTTATATAAATCTATTGAAAATCAAGCCCTAACGATGGAGTTATTAACAAAAACCCTAGGTTTTGAACAATTATTAGCCTTTTTTTGGCCTTTTTTTGGCCTTTTCATTTTTATTTTCCAAATCAGAAATGGTTTTAGAAATTGCTTCAGTATAAACTTCCATTTTTTTTATATACTCATCATTGATTTTATAAATAGAACCCTGCTGTTCAATTATTTCATTAGTAACAAATTTTTCAATTCTCGTTCTCACTTGTTTTCGGGATAATTTATCTTCAAAAAGACCTACAAAATCTTTCATCTTAGCCTTTCCTTCCTTCAATAAAAATTTAAAAACAGTATTAAAAACTTGACTTTCATCTAATTCTTGTAGATTATAATATTTTGCTTTCTCATCTGTGAATTCGTAGTAATCTTTTGAAAGAATATAATAAATAGCATTGGTTTTTCCTCTTTTCTCAATAAGCTTCTTCTTTAAAAGTTTAGAAACTATTTCAGCATCTAAATCATTTTTTACTGCGCCTTTTTTGATCATACTTAAGGTAAGCACCTCTAAAACAGATAATTTTTCTGTTTCCGGCAATTCTTCTTGTACTGCAACTATAAATAATGCAAAAGCTCTATCTTCTATAACTGCAGATAATTTTAAATTGACTTGAAAATAATCGGATTTTGAGTAATCTGGTTCTGCTTTTCCTTCTATAAGTGTGTTATAAAATATCTTATCAACTCCTTGGCCAGAACGTTCTACTATTCCTGTTTTTTGCAAAACATCAGCTAAAAGTCTGTTTCTGGGAGTACTTGGGGTTTTTAGAAGATTTTCTAAATTGACACCACTTGGAAACCCTCCCGCATTTATGATATCCAATCTTAGAGGAAACTGTTTAATAACAATTTCAGAACTTCTCCTATAATCTCTATGTGAAATAGCATTATTAATAGATTCCCTTATTACTTCTTCATTAAAATAAGGAACATTAAAAATATAAGCTCCATCTTGAATAGGAAAGCTCCCATTTCTTAAATTAATCGTTTTCCAAAGTTCATCAATTAATATAAAAAAAGGTTCTGAAAAAGGTATTCTATTGTCGAAGGGTATTTGGTTTTCAGCATTGCGATATTCCAACATAACAGCAGCTTGAGGAAGTTTTTCATTTAAAACTTCTTTCTTTGCAAGAAGAATTAATGCTGCATTGGTTAATTTTCCATTCTTTAATAAATCTAAATCAGAAAGCAACTGTTCATTAGAAAGCGTCTTAAAGTTAGGGTTATTTTGTTTTAGAGAGTATTTGTCTTTTAAAATTGCAATCGCTCTTTCGTCTAAATCTGAAATAGTTAAACTATCACATATTTGTTGTGAAAAATCAGGTTCTTGTTCGTTAATTATTTTCAAATAAAATTCGTCTGACATTGGTTTTAATTCTTCTCCAACACGCATTAAAGCAACATCTTCAAATTTAAAAACCTTTCCTGCAGGTCTTGATGGAACTTCTATTACTAAAACCCTTTTATCACTCTCATATAACTCATATACAAAAGGTCTAATTCCAGTATCAGTATAAATTTTAGATTCTAGTTCCCCTATAGAATCTAAATTTTGTTTTGTACCTACAACTTCATGGGGAAAATTATCAGTCATTCCAATAACTAAATAACCTCCACCTTCATTACATAAAGCAGTAACATATCCTAAGATACATCTTCGCCTATCACTTGGTTTTGGTTTAACTCCACCATCATAAGATATGTTACCTCCTTCACCTTTTTTAAATTCCACTTTATCCTCAGATTCCTTGAGTTTTTTTAACTTTTCAATAGTTATCATAATAAAGTTTAATTTAAAAAATTATTTCTTCCCCTGGTACAAAACAGGATTCAATTCATCGTCGTTGTACATTTTCATTTGTTTGTACACTTTCATGAATTTATCTCCGTTTTCGATATCCGTCAACAAATCATCAATTGCCGTTGATAAATCAGTTCTCTGTTCTAATAAAACGTTCAATTTCTCCTGACATTTGTCTCTGTGTTCCTGAGAAGCATCGGCACGAGTAGCCTCTTCCTGCATGTGATAGATTTTCAATGCCAAAATAGACAAACGGTCAAACGCCCAGGCCGGACTTTCTGAATTAATTTTAGCATCCTCTTTTACAACAACTTTACTGTATTTTTGCAAAAAATAACTATCAATATATTCCACCATATCCGTACGCTCCTGATTAGAAGCATCAATTCTTCTTTTCAAAGTTAAAGCAGCTACCGGATCAATTTGCGGGTCACGAATAATATCCTCAAAATGCCATTGCACTGTGTCAATCCAGTTTTTCAGATATAATAAATGTTCAAACTGATCTTTTGCATACGGATTGTTTATCGGCTGATCAACATTATCAAACTGATGATAATCTTTGATACTTTGTTCAAAAACGGAATAGGCTAATTTTGAAAACATCTTTATCTTTTTATTTAGACAAAGATACTTTTTATACATTTATAAAAAAATTAGATTTCAACTTTCTCTAAGTCTTTCTAATCAAATTTCACCGGCTATGCAAATTCACTTTTTATCAGAAAAAAACAGTATTCTCAATCATTTTTTAGCAGAAATAAGAGATGTGAATATTCATAATGATGCCATGCGATTCAGACGAAATATGGAACGCATTGGCGAAATCATAGCTTATGAACTCAGCAAAGAATTAGAATATAAAAATGTCAAAATTCAAACACCGCTTGGAATCAAAAAAACCACTCAAATTTCTGATTCCATTGTCCTTTGTTCGATTTTAAGAGCGGGATTAACTACGCATTTAGGCTTTTTAAATTATTTTGACAAAGCGGAAAACGGATTTATTTCGGCCTACCGATACCATCCGAATAACGATGATTATTTTGAAATTAAAGTCGAATATCAGGCCATTGCCGATATTACTGATAAATGTTTACTATTGGTTGATCCAATGCTGGCTACCGGACAATCTATTGTAGCTGTTTATAAACGATTGATGGAACGAGGAACGCCAAAATCCATTCATATTGCCGTAACGATTGCCGCTCCCGAAGGCATCGCCTATTTACAAAAACATTTGCCTGAAAATTGCCATTTATGGATTGCTGCTTTAGATGAAAAACTCAACGAACACAGTTATATTGTTCCGGGAATTGGTGATGCCGGTGACTTAGCTTACGGAATCAAATTATAATTGGGAGAAAAAAGCAAATAAACTGCACAAAATCAAAATGCCTAAAGCCAATTCCTGATTCAGTTTTAACTGAGGCATTTCGATGTGAGCCGTAGTCATCATAGCCAATGGCGCGATAGTAAAGATTAATAAATCATTGCTTTTGTTAGCCGAAATTACATAAATCACTATCGCAATTAAAAAAGCAAAAATAATTTTCTTGAACGAAGCTTGCAATTGCAGTGGTCTGGATGCCAATGTCATTAGCATAGAAATAAGAAAAAATAAAGCAATCGTTGCATAAATAGAAAGCGCCGCATTTTGATAATTATTAGTAAAATAATCAATGCTGAAACTCATTTCTATTCCGCGGCTGATGTAATCTATTGCATCAGCATTGAACAGCAAGGAATACATGGCAAAAATAATTCCTATAGCAAAAAAGGCAATGAAAGGCAAAAGCCAGTTTCTATAATCGCCAATAACATGCGAAATAATAGAACTAAACACCAAAACCAAATACAAAATGCACCAAAAATGGAATAACGAAGCCACAAAAATCCATAAAGAAGCATCAAATATTTTTTCTTTGGAAGCTTTTTGCGATTGCAAAGAAACCAATCTTCTAAAGGCTAACAGAATAAAAAAATTAGCCAGAACTAAGTTGATATTTTGAAAAAGACCTGGAAAAAAAAGCAGGAAAATTAAAAAAAACAAAATGCTGTAAGCACTGTCTTTACTGAGTTCATTACGTCTTGAAATAAAACTGTTTATTAATGCCGAAAACAAAATTACCAAGCCAATTCCTATGTTTTTAAAAATTAAAACTACCGAATGAGACCAAGCTAAATCCTGAATTTGATAAATAAAATCAAAAAACAATATCAAAAATACTACTAAAGAAAAATTTAATGGTGTAGATTTTTTAAAAACACTTGTAATCATAAGGATATTTTATACTTTTGTGACTGTAAATATACTACTTGTTCAAATAAGGAAACGAGTTAAGACAAAATTATTATTCGCATGATAATTTTTATGATTTACCCAATAACATTAATAAAATTTTAAATTCTATATCATGAAAGCATTTTTCGAAGGAATTCAATCTCTTTTTGTAGATTTTCTTTTCAAACCATTAGATGGATTACGCGCTTTAGAATTAAAAACTTGGTTTGGTGCTAACACACTTAACTGGATTTTTATGATTATTTGTGCTGCTGCAATTGTTTACTGGATTAAACAATTACGTATTTTTGACGATGCAGGAACTGAAAATCAAGATACTACAGCACATTCATTCTTGAAATAAGAATAGAAAATACAAATAAAAAAAAACGTCCCGATAATTCATCGGGACGTTTTTTTATGTTTCAAACTGGTTTCGATTATACTAAATCGAAACCAATATCTTTTCTGAAATAAACATTTTCCCAGCTAATTTCTACAACGTTTTTATACGATTGTGCTAAAGCTTCCTGGAAAGAATCGCCATAAGAAGTAATCGCCATCACACGACCACCGTTAGTTACCACATTGCCATTATCAAATTTTGTTCCGGCGTGGAAAACAATTGAATTTTGAACTTTATCCAATCCTGAAATTACTTTTCCTTTTTCAAAATCTTCCGGATAACCACCAGAAACCATCATTACTGTTGTAGCACTTCTTGGATCTATTTTCAATTCAAATTCGTCTAATTTTTCACTGGCTACAGCCTGGAACAATTCCACTAAATCTGATTCTAATCTTGGAATAACAACCTCAGTCTCCGGATCTCCCATACGTACATTGTATTCAATTACCAATGGCTCATTTTTGACATTGATTAGTCCAATAAAAACAAATCCTTTATATGGAATTCCGTCTTTTTGCAAACCTGCAATAGTAGGTTTTACAATACGTGTTTCAATTTTTTCCATCAATACCGCATCAACATAAGGAACCGGAGAAACCGCTCCCATTCCGCCTGTATTTAATCCGGTATCCCCTTCACCAATTCGTTTGTAATCTTTGGCTGTTGGTAAAATTTTATAGCTTTTTCCGTCAGTCAGTACAAAACAGCTTAATTCAATTCCGTCCAAAAACTCTTCGATAACCACTTTTGAACTCGCAGCACCAAATTTTTGACCAACCAACATATTTCTTAATTCAGCTTTAGCTTCTTCTAAATCCTGAATAATCAACACTCCTTTTCCGGCTGCTAATCCGTCAGCTTTTAAAACGTAAGGAGGTTGTAAAGTTGCTAAGAAATCGCATCCTTTTTCTACTGTCTCTGCCGTAAAACTATCGTAAGCTGCTGTTGGGATATTGTGTTTTACCAAAAATTCTTTGGCAAACTCTTTACTTCCTTCCAATGTAGCTCCTATTTTTGACGGACCAATCACAGGAACATTTTTCAAACTTTCATCATTTAAGAAAAAGTCATAAATACCTTTTACTAACGGATCTTCAGGACCTACAACAACCATTTCGATGTTTTCTTTGATAACCAAAGCTTTAATCGCTTCAAAATCGGTTACGGCAATCGCTACATTCGTTGCAATTTTAGCAGTTCCGGCATTTCCAGGAGCCATAAAAAGAGTGTCACAAAGCGGACTTTGAACCATTTTCCATGCGAATGCATGCTCTCTTCCTCCTGAACCCAATAGTAATATATTCATGTCTTTTAATTTTAGTTGCAAAAACTCATTTTTTAGAGTGCTGCAAAAATAATTGCTTTTGCACTTAAATAATAATTATTTAGTAAAAAGTTGTTGATTCTCCACGTTTAGTTGTTGTTATAATAGTATTTTTGAAGAAATAACCACTTTCATGTTTTCTATTTTCGACCTTTCGTTGCAACTAAATGCTTTTCCCATCAAGAAAGCCAAATCCGATTTGGAACAAATAATTGCTTTTTCTGCCGAAGAAAAAAAACAATTTATTGAAAATCAGAAACAAACCATTGTTAAATTCCACTTAGAAAACAATCCTTTTTATCAAAAATTAGTTGGTTCCAAAAAAAATATCAATTGGGAAGAATTACCCGTTTTAAGCAAAACCAATCTCCAAATTCCTTTAGATTCCAGACTTTCTAAAGGTTTTTCAACTAAAAACTGCTACATTAATAAAACCTCAGGTTCCAGCGGCGAACCTTTTATTTTTGCCAAAGACAAATACACACATGCCTTAACCTGGGCTTCTAATATGTACCGTTTTGGTCAATTTGGAATCGATTTTAATCGTTCGCTTCAGGCACGTTTTTACGGAATTCCACTGGATTTTTTTGGTTATAAAAAAGAAAGAATCAAAGATTTTCTGGCACATCGTTACCGCTTTCCTATCTTTGATTTATCGGATGCTGTATTGGAAAAAATGCTGCTGAAATTTCAAAAAAAACCTTTTGAATACCTCAACGGTTACACCAGTTCCATTGTTTTGTTTGCCAAATTTTTGCAAAAGCGAAACCTCATCCTGAAGGACATTTGTCCTACGCTAAAAGTATGTATGGTAACTTCCGAAATGCTTTTTAAAGATGACAAAATCCTTTTAGAAACACAATTCGGAATCCCAATTATCAACGAATACGGAGCATCCGAACTGGATTTAATTGCTTTTGAATCCCGAAACTTCGGGACTGATGGAGAATGGCTTATTAACTCTGAAACCCTGTTTGTGGAAATTCTGGACGAGAACAATCAGGTTTTACCTTATGGTCAGGAAGGCCGTATTGTAATTACTTCGTTATTCAATAAAGCGCATCCATTTATTCGCTATGATATTGGTGATATTGGCATTTTAGACGAAAAAAGCACTTTGGAAAAACCCATTCTGAAAAAACTTATTGGTCGTACCAATGATGTTGCGATACTTCCAAGCGGAAAAAAATCGCCCGGATTAACCTTTTATTATGTAACCAAATCGATTATTGAAGACGACGGAAATGTAAAGGAATTTGTCATCAAACAAACTAAAATCGACAGTTTTGAAATTGAATATGTAAGTGAAGCCGAGTTGGATTTGGCACAAATTCAAAAAATAAAAGATGCTATTAGCTTGTATCTTGAACCTCATCTTCATTTTAATTTCATTCGAAAAAACAGCTTAGAAAGAACCTCCAGAGGAAAACTGAAACAGTTTACATCATTTATTTAATAGTCTTCTTATAAAAAGGTTTTATCACTAATTGGGTAAACAAAAATCCAATCATACAGAAACATGAAACTATAAAATTAAAACCGTGAAACTGTCTGTAAACTGCAAAATTATATCTAATTAATTCCGTTTTTGAAGTAGAAAGCGAATGGGTATGAATACGATAAAACGCCAGACTTTCGGGAACGGGTTTTGCTGTTTTAATCTTTTTTAAAATAGTGAGCCAATGCATCCAATCCTGACGTTTGCGAATAGAAGAAATACTAATTTTTCCAAAATAATCCACATCATATATCCCGGTCAGATTACCTACATAATTGCAAAAAAACAACTGTCGATACAATAAATTAAGGGGTGCTTCTATCCTTTTACCCATCGTTTTTCCATTCTCATCCATCCATTCGTAAAACGAAAAAGTAAAAGGCAAATCATGGGTTTGCATAAAATCAATCTGCTTTTCCAATTTCTGAGGTTTCCACAAATCATCAGCATCTAAAAAAGCAATGTACTTTCCGGCAGCTTTAGTAACTCCAAAATTTCTTGCCACTCCTGTTCCTGAATTCTTTCCTAACGGATAAAATTGAATTCTTTTATCCGTTAAAAAAGTAATTATAATTGTTCGGGTTGCATCAATCGAACCGTCGTCAACTAAGATTATTTCCCAGTTTTGGTATGTTTGATTTTGGACAGAAATAATAGTATCTGAAATGTATTTTTCAGAATTGAATGTTGGGATAATTACAGATACTAAAGATGTTTCCATTTATTTTATATAATCTGTAAAGTCTTTGTGTTCTTCTTTAGAAAGTTCTTCGGGAGATAAAGATTTGAAATATTCATAAGTAATTTTCATCCCTTCGGCGCGACCTACTTTAGGTTCCCAACCCAGTAATTCTTTTGCTTTTGAAATGTCTGGCTGACGTTGTAACGGATCATTTATTGGCAGTGGATGATAGACAACTTTTTGGTTGGTTTCCGTCAATTTAATGATTTCTTCAGCAAAATCTTTAATGGTAATTTCGTCCGGATTTCCAATATTCACAGGATACACATAATCCGAATGCAACAAACGGAAAATGCCTTCCACCTGATCGTCTACATAACAAAACGAACGCGTTTGCATTCCATCGCCAAAAATAGTCAAATCTTCGCCACGAATCGCCTGACCAATAAAAGCCGGAATTACACGACCATCATTCAGACGCATTCTTGGTCCATAGGTATTAAAAATTCGAACAATTCGGGTTTCTACGCCATGAAAAGTATGATAGGCCATCGTAATAGATTCCTGAAAACGTTTGGCTTCATCATAAACTCCTCTTGGTCCTATCGTATTTACGTTGCCATAATAATCTTCTGTTTGCGGATGCACCAATGGATCTCCATACACTTCAGAAGTAGATGCAATTAAAATTCGTGCTTTTTTAACTCTGGCCAAACCTAACAAATTATGTGTTCCCAACGAACCCACTTTCAAGGTTTGAATTGGAATTTTTAAATAATCAATCGGGCTTGCCGGCGAAGCAAAATGCAAGATATAATCTAATTCACCCGGTACATGTACAAATTTGGTCACATCATGGTGGTAAAACTCAAAATTTTCCAATTTGAACAAATGTTCGATGTTTTTTAAATCGCCTGTAATGAGATTATCCATCCCAACAACATGATAACCTTCTTTAATAAAACGATCGCACAAATGAGAACCTAAAAATCCTGCCGCCCCGGTAATCAATATTCTTTTCATAAGTATATGTTCATCAATTATTTTCTAATTGATATTAAAAATTTGTTCTAATATTTTAATGGTAATCAAATAAGTTGGTTTTACTCCGGTAGTTCCTAAACCACCTGAAGCCAGAGTACTTCCAGTTTCCAAAGGATTATCCGAAGCGTAATAGGCATAACGCACCTTAACATCCTTTGGAATGCTTTTTCTAATTTTCGAAGCCGATTGTATCGCTTTTTGATAATGAGAACCTTCCATTTCCAGACCGATAACACCCCAGGTTGACTCGTGGAAAAATTTGAGTAAATCTCTGTTTTGCAACGAAGTTCCCAAAACGGTAACCATCGCTCCTTCGTAAACGGCAATGCCATTTCCTGTAAACATTTCGGCGGTTAATTCGTTTTCGAAATAATAATTATCCGCCGTTCCTTCATTGATATGCGCATTCGGAATCATAATATCACCTTTTCCGCCTTCGAGAATTCCTGCTTTTCCCATAATCGAAACCGACTGAACATTAAGAAAAATGTTCTTTTTATAGGGTTTTAACAACTCATCCACCGTTTCATAAGCCTGTTCACCAAAAGCATAATCCATCACAATCAGCACTGGTTTTTGTTCGCCAAAATTAGCTTTCGGAAAAGAAGTAGTTGCCCAGTCAATTTTGGCCGTATCAAAAATTTGAACGTCAATATTAGCTCCTGAATTTTCAGGCAGAAAAATCATGCCTTGTTTCATAGCCACTTCTTCCACCAAAGTACGATTTCCATTGGCGTTAGACTTACTCAATTCTTCAAAAATTTCAAAATCCGATTTGCCTTTTAAAGTCGATTTCAAAGCATTTTTAGCAAAAATAGAATTCATCACCGAATGCATATTGGCACTAATAATGTGAATAGGACGCTCTAAAAGATTATTGGCTTTTAAAACCTCCTTGATATACGTTGCCCAGATTTCGCCGTGAATATGATGTCCTAAACGTTCTCTGAGAATAGGGCTAAAGGTAATCGTTCTTTTGTTATTAGTAACCACTTCTTCCATGGCTAATTTTCCTAACCAAAAAATGATACATAAAAAACGATCCGGATTTTCTTTGGAACCAAAATCATCATAGATTTCCAATACATCTTCAAAACTGCGTCCTAAAATATTTGCCGCATGTGAAATGGCAATTTCCTTTTCGACCAAAGTCAAAGCCTCGGTTTTTAAAACCGCTTCTTCCAGTTTTAACCAATCGCGTGACACTTCGCCGGCATCATCGATTAAAACTCTGTTTTTTATTTTATGCGATTCGATAAAAATAAAAGTCAGATGTGTCAGAATATCATAAATATCCGAACGTCCACGGGTAATTTCGATATTCATTTGTTCGGCATCAATTCGATAACAATTGCGTCTCCTTTTTAGAGGAACGATTACCTGAAAATGCGATTTAGAATAACCTTCATCCGAAGTTAAATTGATATAACGACATTCTTCTATGCCTAGCGGCAGTCGCTCAATAACATACAAAAGTCCGTTGAGTTCGACTTTTTCATCAGCAATATTCCCATAAATTTCGGGGCGCAAAGTCAACAAAGCTTCCCGCAAAGTATCGCCCGAAACTCCCATCGGTTTATAAAAACCTCTATTGAACAAATGGCGCATGGTAATGTACATTTTTTCAATCGCTGCCGAAGATTCCTGAGCCCGGGTTCTGGATATATTTTTAGTTTCTTTCATTGTTGTTTTCAGTTAAAAAATCAGCAATTTTTCGATCATTGGAAAGTCTCGGTATTTTATTTTGTCCGCCTAGTTTTCCAATGGATTTCATGTATTCCTGAAAACCATTTTTAGGCACTTTGGTAATCACTACTTTTCGCAAGATGTTCCCCTCAATCAAATCATCGTAGTAAATATTTTGTTTACGCATAGCATTGTCTATCGCTTCCGCAAAAGCATTCATGTTATCCGGCTCTCCCGAAGCTTCGGAATCAAATTCAATGAACCATTCGTGATACGGTAAGCCTTCAATCGGATTAATTTGAGGCGCCACCGTAAACTCATTTACCCGAATAGTAGTTCCTTCCATGGCTTCCTGCAAGGCACATTCCACCTCTTTACCAATCACATGTTCCCCAAAAGCCGAAATATAATGTTTGATTCTTCCTGAAACAATTATTTCATATGGTGCTAATGAAGTAAACTGAACCGTATCGCCAATATTATAACGCCACAATCCAGCATTGGTAGAAATAATCATCACATAATTCACACCTAATTCCACCTCTCCAATGGTATACGATTTAGGTCCCGAACCATCGGGATCCGAAAAGAATTCTTCCGATTTTATAAATTCATAGAATATTCCAGAATTTAGCAACAGCAACATTCCTTTTTCTTTTTGAGTCCCGAAATTTCGGGACTGATAAGCAAAAAATCCTTCCGAAGCCGGAAATAATTCAATACTATCTACTTTTCTTCCAATCAGATTTTCAAACTTCGCACGATAAGGTTCGTAATTCACACCACCATAAAGGAACAAACTGAAATTCTTAAAGATTTCGCCAACCGGCTTATTCCCTTTTTGTTGCAAACGTTCAAAATACATTTGCACCCAGGATGGAATTCCTGAAATTACGGTCATATTTTCGGTAAAAGTTTCCTCCACAATTGCATCTATCTTAGCTTCCCAATCTTCCATACAATTAGTTTCCCAGGAAGGCATGCGGTTTTTTTGCAAATATTTCGGAACAAAATGCGCCACAATTCCCGAAAGTCGGCCAAATTTAATTCCGTATTTTTCTTCTAAAATGGGACTTCCCTGCAAAAAAATCATTTTTCCATCCACAAAATCAGCTTTACCGGTTTCATGAATATAACTCAAAATGGCATTTCGTGCCGCTTCGATATGGTATGGCATCGACTCCTTGGTCAACGGAATATATTTTGCTCCCGAAGTCGTTCCGGATGTTTTGGCAAAATAAAGTGGTTTACCTTTCCACAACACATTTTCCTCGCCTTTGACTACTTTCTCCACATAAGGTTTTAAATCTTCATAATCACGAATGGGAACTTTTTTAGTAAAATCTTCAGTAGTTTTTATTTGGTCAAAATGATGGTCTTTCCCAAACTGTGTTTGTTGCGCTTCCTGTATTAAATTTTCAAAAACCGCCTTTTGAGTTGCAACTGGATTCTTCGACCAAGCCTGCGTTTTTTTGTGAATATGTTGAGCAAATAATTTTGCCGCTATTGCTTTTATTGACATTTTGTACTTACTGATTTAATTTGAAGAAAAATGGAATAAATACTATTTCTTCTTTTTTACAGGAATTTGCTGTGCTTTTTTATCTTCTTTTTCCACTTCGGCTCTTAATTCTAATTCGGCTTCCGAGGCGGATAAATCTTTTTTTGGAACCGTATCAGTCGGAGCAGCTAAGATAGAATCTTTATTAAATTTAGCATAGTCTAATTCTCCCGTCAATACTTTTTGAATCGAAGAAATATACGCCTGATTTTTCTTTAAAATAACGGTTAATGAATCGGATTTTAAAGCTAATTCGGTGGCATCTTTTTTTAATTGGGTAGAAGAATAACCGGGAATAAATTCGCGCAAAGGCGTAAAAGCAATGATAAAAGTAGTGACTGCAATCAGGAAAATTGCCCCTAATGACGCAACTACAAAGACATTCATCAAAGTTAATCTTAAAGAAAAAGTTTCTTCAAAAGTATCCTCATTCAAAATAACCAAACGGTTTTTGGTGAAGAGTTTTTTGTGCAGTTTTTTTCTTTTTATTCTTTTTTCCGACATGCTTTTGCTTTTTCACAAATATACTAATTAATGTCAATCCTTGTGCTTTGACAGCATTTGCTTATCAATATAAACTCCCTAAAAAAATTAGACAATTTTTAACTTAATAAAAATTAAATAATTGCCTAAAAATGAATCCCCGTTAATATATTCTATATATCTTTGTAGCTAGTTTTAATTACAAATTTGCTTCGGCATAAATTTTACAATCATGGGAAGATTAGGTTTACCGGAAATCCTTGTTATAATAGCAGTTGTTTTATTACTTTTTGGAGGTAAAAAAATTCCGGAATTAATGAAAGGTCTTGGTAGTGGAATTAAAGAATTCAAAAACGCCGCAAAAGACGATCAACAACCGGCTGATAAAAAAGAAGAAGAAGAAACGAAATAAAAAATGTTATTTTTTATTTAAAAACCTGATTCAAATTAATACAATTTGAATCAGGTTTTTTTATTTTTAAATTTTTACTCATTATATTTGTACGAAAATTTATAAATTTTAAAAATGAGAAAAATTGTATTATCATTAGTTACGCTACTATTTTTTGGATTAGCTAATGCACAAATAAAAGAAAAAGGGGTAATTGAAATTACACCAAAATTTGGAATATCTAGTTTTTCGGAATATAACGAAGATGAAGATTCAACCAAATCAAATTCAGGAGTTGAATTTGGAGCCACAGCTGATTATTATTTCAACAATAGATGGAGTTTACGTTCAGGTCTAATCTTTGATAAGATGGGAGGAATATACAATTATGAAGGTGATAGATATGAAGATAAATTGAATTATTTAAGTGTTCCTATCAATGCTAACTGGCATTTTGGAAGCACCCGTAAATGGAATTTGAATTTTGGATTGAGTCCTGCTGTATTATTAAAATCCAGAATTAATATAAATGGTGGAATTGAAAATTTTCCTGAAAATTCTTTAGAAACATTTCAATTAGGATTTACTTTTGGAATTGGATACAAAATTGAAGTTACTAAACGATTTGGAATTTTAATTGACGCACAATTTTTCGAAGGTTTAACAAATATAAATAATGCTTCTCCTGAAAGATTTACCAATAGTGGTAGCAGTTTCAATCTGGGTGGTGTTATACAGTTATAAAAACTCAATTTAAAAAATCCCAAAATCTAATATAACTATTGGATTTTGGGATTTTTTTATTTTTAATGATTTTACAAAATCATCGTCAACTGAATGCGTTTTCTGTCCTCATCCACTTCAGTAACTTTTACCTGAACCTGCTGGTGTAGTTTGACTACTTCATTGACATCGCTCACAAAATCGGCTTTCAGTTGGGAAATATGAACCAGTCCGCTTTCTTTAATTCCCAAATCTACAAAACAACCAAAATTGGTAATGTTGTTGACAATTCCCAGTAAAACCATTCCGGTTTTCAAGTCTTTTATCGTTTTTACATTCGGGTCAAATTCAAAGATTTTGGCGGCTTTTCGAGGATCTAATCCCGGTTTTTCCAATTCTTTGATAATATCTCGTATTCCTAAAATTCCAATAGTTTCATTGGTATAATTCTCGGCTTTTATCAGTGCTGTTTTTTCTTTATTCGCAATTAAATCATGAACAGAAATCTTCAAATCCTTGGCCATTTTTTCCACAATGGGATAAGCTTCCGGATGCACCGCCGAATTGTCCAACGGATTTTTTCCTTCTTTAATGCGAATAAAAGCGGCACCTTGCTGAAAGGCTTTTTCACCCAGACGAGGTACTTTTTTTAATTGTTTTCTATCCTGAAATGCACCATTTTCTGAGCGGTATTGCACAATATTTTCGGCCAGTTTCTCCCCTATTCCACTCACATAACTCAGCAAATGTTTACTGGCCGTATTGATATTTATTCCAACCGAATTCACACAACGAATTACGGTATTATCCAATTCTTCTTTTAGTTTGCTTTGATCCACATCGTGCTGGTATTGGCCTACGCCAATGGCTTTTGGATCTATTTTTACCAATTCGGCCAAAGGATCACTCAAACGACGTCCGATAGAAACCGAACCACGCACCGTTACATCATAATTTGGAAACTCCTCACGGGCAATTTTAGAAACCGAATAAACTGAAGCACCCGCCTCCGAAACCACAAAAACCTGAACAGGCTTATCAAATGCTATTTTTTTAATGAAAAATTCGGTTTCACGGGAAGCAGTTCCGTTTCCTATTGAAATCGCTTCAATATTGTAAGCATTTACCATCGAACGGATTTTTTTCATCGCCATTGCCGTTTCATTTTGTGGTGCATGCGGATAAATGGTTTCATTGTATAATAAATCGCCTTTTTCGTCTAAACAAACCACCTTGCAACCACTTCTAAAACCCGGATCTATCGCTAAAATTCGTTTTTCTCCCAAAGGTGGCGCCAACAACAACTGACTTAAATTGGAGGCAAAAACCTGAATCGAATTGGCATCTGCCTTCGCCTTGGCTTCCTGTAATATTTCATTGGAAATCGCAGGTTGCAACAAGCGCTTGTAACTGTCTTCAATCGCCAATTGTACATGTGGCGTAGTTGCATTTTGCCCTTTTAGAACCAATTCGTCAATAATATCATAAACTTCGTCTAAATCAGCTTCAACTTTAAACTTGATAAAACCTTCATTTTCGGCACGCAACATTGCTAATAAACGGTGTGATGGCGCTTTGCAAATGGGTTCTGACCAATCAAAATACTGACTGAATTTTTGAGCGCCTTCTTCCTCTTTTTTACTTTTAACAACCTTGGTTGTAATCGTTGATTTTCGTTGGTACAATCGTCTTAATTGTTTACGAACAAAGATGTTTTCGTTAATCCATTCAGCAATAATATCACGAGCTCCCTGTAATGCAGTATCTTCATTTAGAACATTTTCATTCAAATATTTTGAAGCTAAAAATTCTACGTCATCATTGTTTTGCGCCATGATAATTTTAGCCAAAGGTTCTAATCCGTTTTCACGGGCAACATCAGCCTTTGTTTTTTTCTTCTTCTTAAATGGCAGATAAAAATCTTCTAATTCCTGCAAATCAAAACTTTGTTGGATTTTTTTCTCTAATTCCGGTGTTAAAGCTTTTTGCTCTTCGATTGATTTTAGAATGGCTTCTTTACGTTTTACGATGGTGTCGTATTCTTTGTTTAATTTGGCAATTTGCTCAATTTGCGTTTCGTCCAGATTTCCGGTTTTGTCTTTTCGATAACGGGAAATAAACGGAATGGTGCAATCTTCTTCCAGTAATTGAACCGTATTTTGAATGTTTATAGCTGCTGTTTGAACAGACTTAGCGATGAATTGTATGTTGGTCATTGTAATTTTTTTCGAATAGCTAAAATAATATCTTTGAACTTTAATTAAAGCCAAATGACAATATTATTCTACTATTTTTTAATTATTAACCTTTTTGGATTTGTCCAAATTGCTTATGATAAAGAGCAGGCTGTAAAAGCTAAAAGACGGATTCCTGAAAGAACACTGTTAGGAATTGTTTTCCTTGGTGGAACTCTTGGTTCAGGAATTGGTATGCTGTTTTTTAGACATAAAACAGCCAAAAAAAGCTATTTATGGAAGTTTTGGTGTATTGTTATTTTACAAATTTTTCTCCTTTATCTGGGTTATCATTTTGATATTTTAAACAATAAAATCCAAATAATTCCTTTTATTAATCACTTCAAAACCAGCTTCCGGATAGGCTTTGGCGAAAGCGGTAGGAATCTTAACTTTTCTACTTTCATTCCATTTGAATTCGTATCCTCTTAATACATTGTTTTCTTCTTCCAGCCAATCCAATTCCTGTTGATCATAGGTACGCCAAAAATAATTGGTAACACTTTTTTGGGTATAATTTTGGTACTTTATTCGTTCGGATGCCAGATAATTTTCCCATAATGCACCTACATCAGTTCGAGAATCCAAACGACTAAAATTGGCAATAATAACATTTCGGATACCATTATCATAAAAATACCATCGGTTCGATTTTGTAATTTCCTTGCGTAAATTTCTACTAAAACCAGGCACTTTATAAATAACAAAAACTTTAGACAGTAAATCCAAATAACTTTCGACCGTGTTTTTAGAAATACCCAATTGTCGGGCTAATTCCTGCAAAGAGACTTCCTGCCCTAGCTGAAAGGCAATTAATTTTAATAAATCTAAAATTTTATTGGAATGCTTGATGCCTTCATAAACCAAAATGTCTTTTAATAAATACGAATTGACAATCTCTTTTAAATAATTGATTTTATCATCCCAATCCGGATATTGTTCTAATTCTGGATAAGAACCAAAAAGCAGTCGCTCTTCAAGTTTTTGAGTCGTTTCTTTAAAGTTTTCATACTTCGAAAACTCCATTTGAGCTAAAGGAAATAAATAAATCGTGTTTTTTCTGCCGACTAAGGGTTCGCCCAACTTATTGGATAAATCAAAAACAGAAGATCCGGTAGCAATAATTTTGATGTCATCGATAGAATCTACTATTAATTTCAAAATCAATCCAATTTCAGGAATATTTTGAGCTTCATCAATCACTAACAATTTTACATTAGCTAATAATCGTTTATAGTTAACAACCGAACGCTCCTGTAGTAAAGCTGCATCCTGAATATCTTCGCCATTTAATTGCAAATAATCTTCTTTTGGAATTGAAGCCAGGTAGTTTTTGATAAAAGCAGTTTTACCCACACGCCTTGCACCTAATAAAATCAATACTTTATTAGGTAAAACCCTCTTGGAAAACACTTTATCTATTCCTCTTTCTATAAAATTCATCATTTTTAACTTTAGATAAATTAAATACAAATATAATAAAAAATGTAAATTCAGTCAATACATTGACTGAATTTACATTAATTTAGTCAATACATTGACTGAATTTACATTAATTTAATCAATATAAAACAAAAAAAGCCCGGTGAAATGCCGAGCTTTATTATATAATTGGTACGAAGCACCACGAAAATTTTTTGACTTATTGACAAGCAATTTTATTTACTCTGTTTTGGTGTCTTCCACCTTCAAAAGCAGTATTTAAAAATGTTTCCACAATTTCAACAGCCTGTTGAATTGAAGTATATCTAGCCGGAATACTCACTACATTAGCATCATTATGCAAACGGGTTAAATAAGCAATTTCTTTAGTCCAGCATAAACCAGCTCTTACTCCGGCATGTTTATTAACAGTCATTGCAATACCATTTCCGCTTCCGCAAATTACAATTCCAAAATCGGCTTTCCCTTCTTCAACATCTGTTGCAACCGGATGACCAAAATCAGGATAATCTACAGATGCTTCAGTATCGGTTCCATAATTAGTTACTTCATACCCTTTAGCTTCTAACCATTTAACGATAGCTTTTTTATATTCAGGACCTGCGTGATCGTTTCCAATTGAAATTTTCATTGTATATCTATTTAATTTTGCTGCAAATTTACCAAAACTAATTGTATTTCATTCTTTTTTAAAAAGGGAAAAACTATTGTTTTCTAATTTGATGTATAATTATCTTAAAATGAATTGAATAAGTGGTTTATCTACATTTTTAATAATTGATAAAATGCTGGAAATCAATTTGTATCCTATAATTTATTTGTTAAAATTTTGCATTGTTAATAGCAGTTTATAAATCATTGATTTTCAGTTAACTTTAATTTAACACAAATTGTTGATAACTATGAAAAGAAAATTAGAAGTTTTTTTTGGTTGCAATTAAAAATTTTATAATCAAAAACTGATCTTAATTTTCCAAGTAAAGTTTCGGGAATTTTTAGAATAGTTATTCATATTCGAAATTGAGGTTATCAACAATTATTAACAATGAACTTATTTACATTTTAAAATGATTTTAGTTTATCAACGGTTGTTAATTATATTTCAAAAAGACTTTAAAATTAAATATTTAACCTAAAATAACTATGTTAATAACTCTTGATAACAAGGAAAAACTTCATTTAAAAATAATTTCAAAAAAAATTATTCCAACTATTAACAAACCATAATAACAATAAATATTTTTTAAAATTTTAAAATTTCTTTTTTATTATAATAGTATGTGTTGACAACTTTGAAAGCTTAAACAATTTTTAGATTGTTATTGTATTTCAATTCCTGAAGAATGCTTTTAACGGTTTCAAAATCGTTAGGATGAATTTTCAATTTGATTCCGCCCAAAGCAGTGGAATACATTGGTGCAATGGAAGACATGATTTCGTTTTCGAAATAGTATTGTAGTCCTTCCTGATCCAAACGGTGTTTTAGGATTTCGATTTCATGGATGTAGTCAAAAGTAGCGATGGTAATAAAAGTTTCCATATCGAATGATTTAATAGCCTTGCAAACGATCGTTAATACGTTATATTTATTTTAAAACTGCTTCTTTTCTTTAGAACTGCCTAACTATTTCGTAATTTTCCACTTTCAAGAAAATAAGTATGGGAAAAAGATTAAGAAAGCCTGCTAAAAAAGAGAAAAATTTCTCTGATAAAATTATAAAAATATTGTCTAAAAGTGCTAATAAAGCTTTTAATTATAAGCAGATAGCCGCTATTTTGGACAAAGATGATACCCAAAGCAGAAATCAGATAATAAAAGATTTAAAGTTATTGGCTGCTGCCAAAAAAATCACTGAAACCGAACCCGGAAAATATTTAATCAAAGTGATTAGTCAGGATTATTACGAAGGAACGATAGATATGACCAGTCGTAAAACGGCTTATTTTATTTGTGAAGAATTTGAAGAAGATATTTTTATTCCAACGAATAATTTGAATCGTGCTTTAGATAAAGACAGAGTTAAGGTTTATATTTATAACAGAAGGAAAGGAAAACGTCCTGAAGGCGAAGTAGTTGAAATTATTGAAAGAGCTAAAACTGATTTTGTTGGAGTTATTGATATCCAAAAAAACTTTGCTTTTGTTTCGACTGCCAATCCAAAAATGTACACTGATATTTTTATACCAAAAGATAAAATAGAAGATGCTAAAAATGGTGATGTGGTACTGGTTCATATCGAAGACTGGCCTAAAAGAGCCGATAGTCCTTTTGGAAAAGTAGTCAAAGTTTTAGGAAGACCGGGAGAACATGATACTGAAATTCACGCCATTTTGGCCGAATATGGTTTACCAGCTGAATTTCCAATTGAAGTGGAAACTTATGCTCAAAAAATTGATACTTCAATTAGTGATGAAGAAATTGCCAAACGTCGCGATATGCGTGATACCTTGACTTTTACCATTGATCCAAAAGATGCAAAAGATTTTGATGATGCGCTTTCGTTTAAAAAATTAGAGAATGGAAACTACGAAATAGGAATCCATATTGCCGATGTTTCGCATTATTTAGAAGAAGGAACTATTTTGGATGATGAAGCTTATCAAAGAGCAACTTCGGTTTATTTGGTAGATAGGGTAGTGCCTATGTTACCTGAAGTTTTGTCAAATTTTGCTTGTTCTTTAAGACCTCAGGAAGAAAAATATACCTTTTCGGCAGTTTTTGAAATCAATGAAAAAAGTCAGGTTATCAATCAATGGTTTGGACGAACAGTAATTTATTCGGATCAACGATTTGCCTACGAAGAAGCCCAATACATCATTGAAACCAAAAACGATGTAATTCCGGCTGAAATTTCATTAACGGGTAGCGAATATCAAGTTCCTGCAGAAATTGTCTCAGCAACGCTAAAATTGGATGAATTAGCTAAAATTTTACGCCGAAAACGAATGAACGAAGGTGCTATTTCTTTTGATAAAGTTGAAGTAAAATTCAATCTGGATGCAGACGGCGAACCAGAAGGTGTTTATTTTAAAATATCAAAAGATGCCAATCATTTAATTGAAGAATTTATGTTGTTGGCTAATAGGAGAGTAGCTGAATTTATTGGAAAACAAAAGAAAACTTTTGTGTATAGAATTCACGACGAACCTAATGAAGACAAACTGATTGCGATGCAAAATGTGATTGCTAAGTTTGGATATAAAATTGATTTTAGAAATCCGGGTGATATTTCGAAATCATTAAATAAATTGATGGAGGATGTTTCCGGTAAGAAAGAACAAAATTTGATTGATACTTTAGCTATTCGAAGTATGAGTAAGGCTAAATATTCTACAGATAATATTGGTCATTACGGATTAGCTTTTGATTATTATTCTCATTTTACCTCGCCTATACGTCGTTATCCGGACGTTATGGTACATCGTTTGTTACAATATTATCTGGACGGAGGAAAATCGGCAGATGAAGAATTGTATGAAGAAAAATGTTTGCATTGTTCTACTATGGAAGGTTTAGCGACAAATGCTGAGCGTGATTCTATCAAGTATATGCAGGTTAAATACATGCAGGATCATCAGGATCAGGAGTTTTTGGGTGTAATTTCAGGAGTTACCGAATGGGGAATTTATGTTGAAATTATTGAAAATAAATGCGAAGGAATGGTTCGGATCAGAGATATAAAAGAAGATTATTACACCTTTGATGAAAAACAATATGCCTTGGTAGGAGCAACTTCCAACAGATTATTACAATTAGGAGACGAAATTTACGTTAAGGTAAAAAATGCCGATTTGGTTAAAAAACAATTGGATTTTAATTATTTAAGAAGATCAGAAGAAACAGAAAATTAAGGATGATGAATATGAAATTAAAAAATGTATTATTAGTAGTTATTGCCGTTATTTCGCAAACCACTTTTGCACAGGTAACCAAAGTTTTAGGTGATTTTAGTAGTGTAAAAGTATATGATAAATTGAGTGTAAAATTGATTGCTTCCAATGAAAATAAAGTAATTATAAACGGAGAAAGAGAAAAAGAAGTTGAAGTGGTTAACAACAACGGAGAATTAAAATTAAGAATGCCTTTCCCAAAATTATTATCCGGAGATGCTATTTCGATAAAATTATACTATAAAAATGTGGATGATGTAATGGCCAGCGAAGGTTCTTCAGTAAGTAGTGAAGCTGTTTTTAAACAAACTATTTTTAATTTGAATGCCAAAGAAGGCGCTACTATTAATCTGAAAGTGGATGCTCAAAAAGTAAATGTAAAAGCAGTTACAGGAGGAATAATTCAGTTAAGTGGAGCCGCCGCTAATCAGGATGTAGTGATTATGTCCGGAGGTGTTTTAAAATCTAAAAATTTACATACTTCTCAAACGACTGTAACTGTTTCGGCAGGAGGTAATGCTGAGGTGAATGCCAGCACTTTAGTGGATGCAAAAGTGAAAGCCGGAGGTACAATTTCTATCTATGGAAAACCGAAACAAATTAATCAACAAACGATTTTAGGAGGAAAAATAGAAGAAAAAGAATAAAAAAAATGTATTTTTATTCGGTAAAAAATTCTAAAATTGATGATTAACGATATTTTATCGGGTATTCCTTGGGGAGTTTTCCTGAGTTTTATGATTGGTCCCGTTTTTTTTATTCTGCTTGAAACCAGTATTATAAAGGGATTTAGAGCCGCTTTGTCATTTGATTTAGGAGTAGTTTCAGGCGACATTATTTTTATTGCAATTGCCTATTTAGGGAGTTTCAGACTAATTCAAAGTTTGAAAGACAAACCGGCACTTTTTATATTTGGAGGTATTGTAATGCTGGCTTACGGAATTATTTCCTACATCAGTTTACACAAAGAAAAGAAGATTAATACTAAGAAAATTGATAACGAAATCATCAGAAAAGATTATTTTGGTTTGTTTATAAAAGGTCTTTTTTTGAATGTTATCAACATTGGAGTTTTAGGATTTTGGTTGGCGGTAATCATTTCTGTAGGGCCAAAATTAGATATGCAAACTTCCAGAATGATGACTTTTTTTAGTACCGTAATTATTACTTATTTATTAGTAGATTGTGTTAAAATTCTTTTAGCCAAACAATTACAATCTAAAATGACTCCCGGAAATATTCTTAGAATTAAAAAAGGAATCAGTGTGGTTTTAATGGTTTTTGGAGTGGTTTTAATAACCCAGGGCTGGTTTCCAAAAGAAAAGGAAATGGTTACGAAAGCTTTTCAAAAAATAGAAAATGAATAATATATGGAATATTTAAAACCGCTTAAAAGAGTGGTTTTTTTTATTGCTAGTAACTATTAATTTCACTACGACTAGATATAAAAAAAGAGACACATTTCTGTATCTCTTTTTTGAGGCATCTCCCGATAGCTCCTATGTTTGCGTTGTAAAAATAATTTGATCTCGAAGATGTATATTTGGATATAATGAAGTGAAAAGGATGAGAGCATACCGATGGCTAAATAACTCCAGAAGTATATTGTCCGATAGATAATGCCTCATTCTTTTTATCTTTTAGAGTCTGAACAGAATGTAAGGAACTACGCAAGTCGTATTATCCAGAATATCCAACCAGGAGAAAAGACGAAGGAAGATTCATCACTTTATAATATTATATTTAAAATTAAGAAGTTATGAAACTTTTAAAACAGGTATTAGGAATTGATGTAGCTCAAAAAGAATTAGTGGTCACATTAGGGAGGCTGTATGAGGATCTGAAAATCGAATTATACGCCTATAATGTTTTTAAAAATACCGAAAATGGATTTTTAAAACTTTCAGAATGGGTAAGTAAGCTAACAGACAAAGAAATAAAAGTACTTTATGTTATGGAAGCCACAGGTGTTTATCACCAAAAGTTTGCCTATTATCTCGATGAAAAACAAGAGGATTTGAGTATTGTGTTGCCTAATAAAATCAGTAATTATATGAGAACATTAGACATCAAAACAATTACAGACAAAACGTGTTCAGAGGCAATCGCTAGATTCGGATTGGAAAGAAAATTAGAGAATTGGAAAAAACCAAAAGATATACATAGAGTACTAAAGCAACTTACACGTGAACGTCGTCAAATTACAGACGAGAGAACAATCGTAAAAAACCAATTACATGCAGAAGAAACCGAAGCAATACCTCATTTTTCTACTATTGAACGGTTGAAAAAAAGAATATATTTTCTGAATACACTTGAAAAAGAAATTAAAAATGAGATTAAAAGTATTGTAAAAGAACATAAGGAGCTTACGATTGATATTACTAATATTTGTACAATTCCAGGTGTTTCAATATTGACAGCGGCAACTGTTATTGGTGAAACTAACGGATTTGAGCTGATACGAAGTAAAAAACAATTGACCAGTTACGCAGGATTGGATGTGGTTGAAAAACAGTCAGGAACGTCTGTAAAAGGCAAACCGAAAATATCGAAGAAAGGAAATCGATATTTGAGAAGTGCTTTACATTTACCGGCACTTAGCACGATAAAATGGAATGATAACTTTCGAGATCAATACGCAAGAATAGTAGCAAAACACGGAATTAAAATGAAAGCATGCGTGTCTGTACAGAGAAAATTATTGGAACTGATATATGTTATTTATAAAAACAAAACAGTATATGACAAGGGGTATGAATTAAAAAAAAAATAGCGTGCTAGCACAAAAGGCATAAACACGCTATACAGTCTGGCTCTAAGACCGACTTAGACGACAAAATTAAGAATATTAAACATAGAAAAGGCTTCCCGATGAAAATAAAATTTAGTTTTATTAGGAAATCAACACAGAATCTATCGGGACG
>NZ_AUDK01000002.1 GCF_000425425.1 Flavobacterium daejeonense DSM 17708 | reverse complement strand
CAGTCAGGAACGTCTGTAAAAGGCAAACCGAAAATATCGAAGAAAGGAAATCGATATTTGAGAAGTGCTTTACATTTACCGGCACTTAGCACGATAAAATGGAATGATAACTTTCGAGATCAATACGCAAGAATAGTAGCAAAACACGGAATTAAAATGAAAGCATGCGTGTCTGTACAGAGAAAATTATTGGAACTGATATATGTTATTTATAAAAACAAAACAGTATATGACAAGGGGTATGAATTAAAAAAAAAATAGCGTGCTAGCACAAAAGGCATAAACACGCTATACAGTCTGGCTCTAAGACCGACTTAGACGACAAAATTAAGAATATTAAACATAGAAAAGGCTTCCCGATGAAAATAAAATTTAGTTTTATTAGGAAATCAACACAGAATCTATCGGGACGTTAATCAGAAGTCTTAAATCACTAAGAAAGCGCCTGCTCTAAATCGGCAATGACATCTTTTACGGTTTCTAAACCTACAGAAACACGAACTAAACCTTCGGTAATTCCAACCGCAAGTTTTTCTTCCGTTGATAATTTACTGTGTGTTGTAGAAGCCGGATGCGTTACAATCGTTTTAGCATCTCCGATATTTGCGGATAGCGAACATAATTTTATTTTATCCAAAAACGCTCTTCCAGCCTCAATACCACCTTTAATTTCAAAAGCAATAATATTTCCTCCTAAAAGCATTTGTTTTTTAGCCACTTCATATTTAGGATGCGACTTCAAAAAAGGATATTTCACACTGTTTACATTAGGGTGATTTTCTAAAAACTCAGCCACTTTCATTGCATTTTCACAATGTCTTTCTACTCTTAAAGCTAAAGTTTCTATACTTTTCGACAATACCCAGGCATTAAATGGTGACATTGCAGGACCTGTATTTCTGGAAAACAAATAAATCTGACGAATCAAATCGGCGTTACCCACAGCAATTCCCCCTAAAACACGTCCTTGTCCGTCCATTAATTTCGTTGCCGAATGAATCACAATATGTGCGCCGTATTTCATTGGTTGTTGAATATAAGGCGTTGCAAAACAGTTATCCACAATTAAAATCAAATTGTGTTTTTCAGCAATCTGTCCCAACAATTCCAAATCAATCACATCCACACCCGGATTCGTTGGCGTTTCAACATATAAAATTTTAGTATTTGGCTGAATGAAACTTTCAATTGTATCCGGCTCATTGATATCAAAATACGAAGTAGTAATATTCCATTTTGGAAAATAAGTCATAAACAACGCATGCGTAGAACCAAAAACACTTCCTGCTGAAACAATATGATCTCCTGAGCTCAACAAAGCTGCCAAAGAAGAATAAATCGCTGCCATTCCGGTTGCAAAGGCATAACCTGCCTCAGCGCCTTCCATAGTACAAACTTTATCTACAAACTCCGTTGTATTAGGATTCGAAAAACGGCTGTAAATATTACGTACTTTTTCCTCTGTAAACGAAGCTCTCATGTCCTCAGCATCTTCAAACACAAAGCTTGAAGATAAAAACAAAGGCGTTGAATGTTCCTGATAAGACGTTCTGTCGATATGTGTACGAATGGCTTGAGTTTCAAAACCAAATTCTTGTTCTTCCATTTTTTTCTTATTTTTTAAACACAAATTGCACTCCCGATAGCTATCAGGATAGCACAAATTCATATTGTTTTAATTTCACTAATTAAACTTTATAAAACAGTTTAATCTTTATTTATATTCTAATTACTTTGCTAATTCTACTCCGTTCAAAATTACTTTGTAATGGATTGTTGCAGTAGGTTCTACCGTTTTAGAAACAGAGCAATATTTTTCGAAAGACAATTGAGCCGCTTTAGCCGCTTTGTCTTCTTTAATGTTTCCTTCCAAAGAAAAAACCACATAAATATTCCTGAAAGGTTTCGCTTCTCCTACCTGAACTCTTTCACCTTCTACCTCAGCTTTGAAAGAAGTAATTTCCTGACGTTGTTTTTTCAAAATTGAAATCATATCAATTCCGCTGCATCCTGCCACTCCCATCAAAACCAATTCCATCGGACTTGGTCCCATATCATTTCCTCCAAAATCCGGACGCGCATCCACATTTACAATATGTCCTCTTTCATTTTTTAATTGAAAATGAAAGTTCTCGTTTACTCTGTCTAATGTTATTTTCATAATACTATTTATTTATGATACACGGATGAAACGAATTTCAAACGTGAATTTTTATTTTTTTAAATCTGAAATCAATCCCGATAGTTATCGGGACGTTAATCCTTAATCTAAAATTCTAACCTTTATCGGACAATCTCAAAATATCTCCAAAAACGCCTCTTGCCGTTACAGCCGATCCTGCACCTGCTCCCTGAATTACAATTGGTCTGTCTCCATAAGATTCCGTGTAAATTTCGAAGAAAGAATCCGAACCTTTCAATCCTCCTAAAGCGGTATCGGAAGGAACCGAAACTAATTTTACTTCTAAGATTCCTTTATCGTTTTGTAAATCTCCTGATAATTCACCTATATAACGCAATACGTGATTTGGTTCCTGCTCTTCTTTTATCTTACTATAAATTGGATCAAACTCTTTTAGTTTGGTTAGAAAATCTGCAACATTCCCTTCACGCAAATGTTCTGGAATCAGGTTTTGAATAGCAACTTCATCAAATTCGTTTTGCAAATCCAATTCACGCGCTAAAATCAATAATTTTCTACCTACGTCATTTCCGCATAAATCCTCACGTGGATCCGGCTCTGTATAACCATTATCAATTGCTTCTTTCAAAATATCACTAAACGGAACCTCTTTGGCTGAAAAATTATTGAATAAATAACTCAACGTTCCCGAAAACACTCCTTTGATTTTGGTGATATTCTCACCGGAAAGATGCAACAATTTAATGGTATCAATCAATGGCAATCCTGCACCCACATTGGTTTCATACAAATAGCTCTTTTGATTTTCAGCCAATACTTTCCTCAATTCTTTATAAAAACCATAACTTAATGTATTGGCTACTTTATTAGAAGAAATCAAATCAAAACCATTTTCAACCAATGGAATGTAATTTTCCACAAACGCTGCGCTGGCAGTATTATCAACAGCAATTAAATTAGCCAAATGATTCTCATTTGCGTAAGCAACAACATCATCAATAGTATAAGAGAATCCGTTAGTCTGAATTTCGTTTGTCCAATTTGGCGTTACACCATCTTTGTTAAACAACACACTTTTAGAATTGGCAATAGCAAAAACATTCAGCTTGATGTCTTTTCTTTTCTCGATAGCCACTGCTGATTCTAAAATTTGATTAATCAAAGTTCCTCCCACTAGTCCGTGACCAAAAACAGCAATATTTATTTTTTTAGAGACCCCGAAAATCTCACCGTGAATAACGTTTAACGCCTTATGCAGTTCGTGTTTTTTTACCACCAAACTCACGTTTTTCCCCGTAACGGTATTATTGAATAAAATCGGGATAATTTTGTTTCGAATTAAAGCCGTGTAAGGTTTATGAAAGGTACTCAAATCCTGACCAATAATCGAAATTACCGAAACATCATCGGTTACCGAAATCTTGTTGACATCCTTAGAATAAAAATCATTTTCAAATTCTTTTTCTAATTCAATCATCGCTTTAGTAGCCTGAGATTCGGCTACAACCAAACCAATTCCTCTTTCGGAAGATCCCTGAGAAATAATACTCACACTGATATTATTATCGCCCATTACTTTAAAAATTCGGGCGTCAACTCCGGTCTTTCCAAGTAACCCTCTCCCTTCTAAATTCACCAAAGCCAAATCTTCCAAAACAGAAAGCGTTTTAATACCGCCTGACGTTGAAGTTGCCGTAATTAAAGTTCCTTCATTTTCGTGATTGAACGTATTTAATATTCGCAACGGAATATTTTTCTCTAACAAAGGAATAATGGTTTTAGCATGCAAAATAGTCGCTCCAAAATTAGCCAACTCATTTGCTTCATTAAAAGTCAAATGATCAATTTTCTTAGCATCAGCTACTAAATCCGGATTGGCCGTATAAATACCATCTACGTGCGTATAATTCTGAAGCTCTGTCGCATTCAAATAATTAGCTAACAAAGAAGCCGTATAATTACTACCATTACGTCCTAAAGTAGTTGTAATTCCGTTAATATTCGAAGCAATAAAACCGGTTACAATATTTACAAATGCCGCATTATCTTTAAAATACTGAATTACATTTTTCTTTGAAACCTGTTCCAACGGCTGTGCATCGCCAAATTTTGAATCGGTTTTTAGAAAAATTCTGGAATCAGCAAACTTGGCGTTGATTCCTTTTTCAACTAAAATTGCCGTTAATAATTTTGCCGAAAGCAATTCGCCAACGGACAAAATCTGATCTTTAATTTTAGAACTATAATCACCTATTAAGCTTACTCCTTCATATAATTTATCCAAAACAGCAAATTCTTCCGACAAATCAACCGCGGTATAATCATTCTGCTGATACTGCTTGAATTTTTCAAGCAACGATTTATAATCGCCATTTTTAGCCGCTACAGCAAGAATTGCTTCTAATTCATCAGTTGCACTTCCACGAGCCGAAACCACAACAGCAATTTGCTCTCCCTGATTCACTTTATCAGTAATTATGGGAACCACTTTATTGATGCCTTCTCCATTCGATAAAGATTTTCCTCCAAATTTTAATATTTTCATCTCAAATATATTTTGTATTGCTGCTAAAAAATAGGAGCAAGTAAATTATTTAATTGTTCATACTCAATCAAAAAAGCATCATGTCCGTGAACAGACTTTATTTCTTTATAAGAAACATTTACATGATGCTTTTTTAACTCTTCATAAGTATCTTTATTTTCCTGTGCTGTAAAAAACAAATCTGAATTTATACCTATGATATGTATTGTGGCTTCAATTTTAGAAGCAAAAACTTCAAATGAATCGCTATTTCGGGTAACATCTATGGTTTTCAATAACTGATTCATCATTTTATATGAAGCTAACTGAAACCGTTTTTGTAACTTTTTCCCATGATGTAACAACCAGCTTTCGATATTAAATATAGCTAATTCTTCATTAATGGTTCTGTCAAATTTCAATTTAAAAGATTCCGGCGTTCTGTAACACAACATGGCATGAATACGGGCATCTTCAATTGGATTAGACGAATTTTTTAAAATTTGTTCCTGCAAAAAACAGTTAGCAATTAACCAATCGGTCGATTTCCAGTCGGTTGCAATAGGAATTAGATTTAGTGTCAATTTAGGTTCCAAAGCAATCATTTCCCAGGCAATTCCTCCACCTACTGAGCCACCAATAATAGCATACAATTGCTGAATTTTCAAAAATCTGACTCCTTCAACAAAAAGTCGGGCAATATCTCTGGCTGTAAAATCAGCATAGTTTTCTATAATTACTTCATCAAAACCATTTCCCGGAACATTAAAAGCCAGAATAGAATATTTATGGGTATCAATCGTTTTATTTTCACCAATTAAATCATTCCACCATCCATTCTCTCCAATAACCTGAGCGTTGCCCGTTAAAGCATGATTAACTAAAACAACAGGAGCCGTATGAAGCTCCGGACCAAAAATCTGGTAACTTAAATTAATAACAGGATAAAATGCACCACTCTCGGTAGTGAAATTTTCTATGATAATAGGAATGGGATTATTTTCCAATTTCAAATCTTTAAATAGGTTTGATGATGGAAACATTAAAAAGAAAGCTCAATAAACTAGAAGAATTTGCGTTGTTATCTTTCCACATTTTTTTGTGGTAGAATGCAGCACCTTCTTCGACAAATCGAAGGGTTGCTAAGGCATCATCGGGTCTAATCCCTCGTCCTTTCTTTATAACATTTCAATACGTTTATGAACTTAAAGCCACAAAGTAACTACTATTTTTTCAAACAAACAAATTTTGCCGACCCAGTTTTAAATCAGCAACTATATATCAAACAAACGCAAGTCATCACTGAACACAAAAATTCAGAAATCACCTGCGTTTGAGCCCTATATTCAAAATACTACAATTAGATAAACAGTGCTTCATTTTCCTTAGAATACATCATAAACGTTAATGAATTAGATGCTTTTTTTTGATCTTTCAAATCTGCATCTGTATTAATACCAAATCTGCTGTCGGTTAATTCTATCCTATTTTCTTTTTCTGCATTGTTAGTAGCCCTTATTTCTCTTATAAAGTCTAATGCCCTTGTGATCATTCTTTTTGTGTTCATGATGTTTAAATTTAATTTATTTGACTTATTTTTTGTTTGTTCTATTTTTTTGTGTTGTATAAAAAAACCCTTTTGATACTGCACCAAAAGGGTTTATATAAATTTATAAACGAATCTTTTGGATATCAACAGACCAGCTTTTGCACACAAAGTACAGCCGCCGAAAATTGCTTATTCATCTTAATGTTATTCTTAATACTAATCATCTGTTGTAATCTTGAAATCTTATTATTTGTATTTTAAACAAAAAAGCCTCCTAAATTTCTTTAGGAGGCTTTTGCTATATTTCATCTTATTTGAATAAAAAGAATTAAGCTACTGCACTCCTGCAGACCTCCTTTGCTTTAACCATCGATTTTTTACAAATAATAAAATTCATTTTTTCTTTTTCTTTAGTGACACAAAGATATAAAAAAATCTTTATCACCAATTACATTTTTAAAAAATTTACAACCAAATAAACTAATTAACAGTTTATTATGGATTTTTATATCTATTTTAAGACTCTGCCTGCAAAAACAAATCAAAAAAGAGCTTTTTCGCTCGGAAAATTCACTAAATCATCCTTATTCCACTCTCCTGATTTGATGTTTCAAAGATACACACAAACTCCTTTTGTCATGTTAGCTTAATTTTAAATTAAAATTATCAAAAGGATTCAAATCTTTAGCTATTACAACCCAAAACCACACATCAATTCTTTATAGAAAACCAAGCTGCATCGCCTCAAAAATTTAATATTAAAATTTTAGCTAAGTTTAATTTACAATTTAAAAATGGTTTTATACCTTTGCACCACAAAATACAAGAGGAAAAATTTGAACTGATTGCAACCTCTTCATAACGAAAGCTCTTCGTTATGGGTACTGAAAAAAATTTCAGTAGAAAAAAATGCTAAAGCAGAAACCCTCCTTTAGCCTTTTTCGGCAGTCTGTTTTCCTCGCTTAATTTTAAAAAAAAATTATTATGGCTTATTTATTTACGTCAGAATCTGTGAGCGAAGGACATCCGGATAAAGTAGCAGATCAAATTTCAGATGCACTAATTGATAATTTCCTGGCATTTGACGCAGACTCAAAAGTTGCTTGCGAAACATTAGTAACTACTGGTCAGGTTATTTTAGCCGGTGAGGTAAAATCAAACACTTATTTAGATGTACAACAAATTGCCCGCGATGTAATCAAAAAAATTGGATACACGAAAAGCGAGTACATGTTTGAAGCTAATTCCTGCGGTGTTCTTTCAGCTATCCACGAACAATCAGCTGATATTAACCAGGGAGTTGACCGAAAAATTCCTGAAGAGCAAGGTGCCGGAGATCAGGGAATGATGTTTGGTTATGCAACTAACGAGACTGAAAATTATATGCCATTGGCACTTGATTTATCGCACAAACTTTTAAAAGAATTAGCAGCTTTAAGACGCGAAAATGCAGCAATCACGTATTTACGTCCTGATGCGAAATCTCAGGTAACTCTTGAGTATAGCGATGACAACGTACCCGTACGTATCGATGCTATTGTTATTTCTACTCAGCACGATGATTTTGATGAAGAAACAGCTATGCTGGCTAAAATCAAAAAAGATATTATCGAAATTTTGATTCCCAGAATCATAGCTAAAAACCCGGAACACGCACATTTATTCAACGATAAAATCAACTACCACATTAATCCAACAGGAAAATTCGTAATTGGAGGACCTCACGGTGATACTGGTTTAACAGGAAGAAAAATTATCGTGGATACTTATGGTGGAAAAGGAGCTCACGGAGGTGGTGCTTTCTCTGGTAAAGATCCAAGTAAAGTAGACCGAAGTGCTGCTTATGCAACCCGCCATATTGCTAAAAACTTAGTAGCCGCCGGTGTTGCCGATGAAATCTTAGTTCAGGTTTCTTATGCAATTGGTGTAGCTGAGCCAATGGGAATTTTTATAGAGACTTACGGAACTTCAAAAGTAAATTTAACTAATGGAGAAATTGCTAAAAAAGTAGCTGCTATTTTTGATATGCGTCCTTATTTTATCGAACAACGTTTAAAATTAAGAAATCCTATTTACAGCGAAACTGCTGCTTACGGACACATGGGACGTACTCCTGAAGTAGTTACTAAAACTTTCTCTGCTCCTGGTGGCGAAGAAAAAACAGTAACCGTAGAATTATTCACTTGGGAAAAATTAGATTACGTTGACCAAATCAAAACTGCATTTGGTTTATAATCACTCTTCAATAATTTCAGAAAGCCATTCGCAAAAACGAATGGTTTTTTTATTTTACAAACCTCCGCGATAAAATTCAAAATCAATCTGATTTCTCCTGACAAAGACTATTTTTTTTTCTATTTTTACAACTTAAGTTAAATACAAATCATAAAAAGCTAACAACATAATGCACATAGCAGTAGCAGGAAATATAGGCTCAGGAAAAACCACATTAACCGCTTTACTCTCCAAACATTTTAAATGGGAACCCCATTACGAGGACGTAGTAGACAATCCTTATTTAGATGATTTTTACCATCAAATGGAACGCTGGTCCTTTAACCTTCAAATCTATTTCCTGAACAGTCGTTTTCGTCAGGTAATACAAATTCGCGAAAGCGGAAAAAAAGTCATCCAGGACAGAACGATTTATGAAGATGCTCATATTTTTGCACCCAATCTTTATGCTATGGGCTTAATGGCAACACGTGATTTCCAGAATTACTCTTCTCTTTTTGAATTGATGGAAGCCACGGTTAAAGCACCTGATTTATTAATTTATTTAAGAAGCTCCATTCCAAATTTAGTAGGGCAAATTCATAAACGCGGACGCGAATATGAAAATTCAATTTCTATTGATTATTTAAGCCGCCTGAACGAACGCTATGAAGCCTGGATACAAACTTACAGCAGAGGAAAACTATTAATTATTGATGTAGACAAAATCAATTTTGTTGACAATCCTGAAGATTTAGGAAATATTATTGAAAGAATCAATGCTGAGTTAAACGGACTATTTTAATCAAAAAAAACAAAAAATAAAAATGCCCCGATTATAAATTTCGGGGCATTTTTATTTTTTGCTATCAGCTTACTTTTTATGAACACAACTATTCTTCTTTAAAGACGAAGCCGAACCAATAAACCTACCATTCACATCATAATGAGACAAACAAACTTCTTTTTGCTCTGATGTACAGCCCAAACTATCACACATTTTCGCGCATTCTTCCTTAGTCATCATAGCACATTTGCTTAAATCGCAATGTCCGTCCATATGAATCCCCATCATGTGCCCTTCACTTTCAATGGTAGCACTTCCGCTTCCTAAGATGGGTGCAATAACCAAACCAATCAAGCAGGTTAACTTAATCAAAATATTCATCGAAGGCCCTGAGGTATCTTTAAACGGATCTCCAACTGTGTCTCCGGTTACAGCCGCTTTATGTGCATCAGATCCTTTATAGGTCATCTCGCCATTAATCATTACTCCGGCTTCAAAAGACTTTTTGGCGTTGTCCCAGGCACCTCCGGCATTGTTTTGAAAAACAGCCCAAAGCACTCCTGAAACGGTAACTCCTGCCATATAACCACCAAGCATTTCTGCAATTAATTGATTGTTATCTCCGTAAACTAATTTACCAATTAGTACAATTGCTATAGGAAAACCAATAGTCAAAACTCCCGGCAGCATCATTTCGCGCAAAGCGGCTTTAGTGGAAATATCCACACATTTAGCATATTCCGGTTTTGCTGTTCCTTCCATAATTCCGGGAATTTCCTTAAACTGACGACGTACTTCATACACCATATCCATAGCTGCTTTTCCAACCGAATTCATTGCTAATGCTGAAAAAACTACCGGAATCATTCCACCTACAAACAACATCGCTAAAACAGGCGCTTTGAAAATATTAATTCCGTCGATTCCTGTAAAAGTTACATAAGCCGCAAATAAAGCCAGTGAAGTTAATGCTGCAGAAGCTATTGCAAATCCTTTTCCTGTAGCAGCAGTTGTGTTTCCAACGGAATCTAAAATATCGGTACGAGTTCTAACTTCTTTTGGTAATTCGCTCATTTCAGCAATTCCTCCCGCATTATCAGATATTGGTCCAAAAGCATCAATAGCCAATTGCATGGCTGTGGTAGCCATCATAGCTGAAGCGGCCAGTGCTACTCCATAAAAACCTGCCAAAGCATACGAAGTCCAAATTGCTATTGCAAATAATAAAACTGTTGGAAAAGTAGAAACCATTCCTGTTGCTAAACCAGCAATTACATTCGTTCCCGCTCCCGTACTTGATTTTTGAACAATAGCCATTACCGGTTTTGTCCCTAAACCTGTATAATATTCGGTAACCGAAGAAATCACTCCCCCTACTATCAATCCGATAATAGTGGCGTAAAAAACCCGCATTGATGAAATTTCCTGACTTCCTTCTCCGAAAAATTCCATTCTCATAGTTTGTGGCAGCATGTATTGCACTAAAAAGAAACAACTAATAGCCGTTAAAACAATCGCAACCCAATTTCCTTTATTCAATGCTTTTTGCACCTGTGCTTCTTTAGCATTATCGTCAGTTATCTTAACTAATAAGGTTCCAATAATCGAGAATAGAATCCCAAAACCTGCAATGGACATGGGCAATAAAACAGGCCCAATTCCACCAAAAACATCCTGAATATTTCCTCCCATATCTTTGATAACATAATTTCCAAGAACCATAGCCGCCAAAACGGTAGCCACATAAGAACCGAACAAATCGGCCCCCATTCCGGCAACATCCCCTACATTATCCCCTACGTTATCTGCAATGGTTGCCGGATTTCGAGGATCATCTTCAGGAATTCCAGCTTCCACTTTCCCAACTAAATCTGCTCCAACATCGGCGGCTTTGGTGTAAATTCCGCCTCCAACTCTGGCAAACAAAGCTATAGATTCTGCTCCTAATGAAAAACCAGCCAGAGTTTCTAAAACAACTGTCATGTCTTCGGTAGAAGTCCAGGAACCATTCATAAAAAAATGGAAAAAGAAAATAAAAAAAGAAGTCAATCCTAAAACTGCCAATCCGGCTACTCCTAAGCCCATTACTGTTCCCCCACCAAAAGAAACTTTTAAAGCCTGAGGCAAACTGCTGCGAGCAGCCTGAGTTGTCCTTACATTGGTTTTTGTTGCTATTTTCATCCCCATATTTCCTGCTAAAGCAGAAAAGAAAGCACCAATAACAAAAGCTACTACAATTAATAAATGTGTTTTAACTCCGGGTAGAAAAGTAATTCCTGCTAAAACAATACTGGCAAAAAGAACAAAAACGGCAAGTAACCGATACTCGGCTTTTAGAAAAGCCAAAGCTCCTTCGTAAATATAATCCGAAATAGAAGCCATTTTACCATCGCCGGCGTCTTGTTTCAAAACCCAGGCTCTCTTTAAAAACATAAAACTAAGTCCAATCAAGGCCATTATAACTGGCACCCAAATCATAATTGTATTCATAAATTCGTTTTTGGTTAAGATTAATAATCAACAGCATACAAACGAATTTAAACAAAAAAAGCAATATTTCTGAGAAATATTGCTTTTTTATAAGATTTATAACCAAAAACTATTTAATACTAAATAATCCTTCTGGTTTGTTTTCAATTGCGTTAAAACGATCAGTACACTCTTTGATGATTGCTTTTGCTTCACTCAAATCTCCCCAACCTTCAACATCTACTTGTTTATTTTCAAGATCTTTGTACACTTGGAAGAAATGCTCGATTTCCTTCAATAAGTGTGCGTTAACATCTGATAAATCATTTAATTTATTCCAAATAGGATCAGATACAGGTACACAAACAATTTTCTCATCTGGTCCTTTATCATCTGCCATGTGGAAAACACCGATAGGCTTTACTTCCATAACACAACCTGGAAAAGTAGGCTCATTTACTAAAACCAAAACATCTAACGGATCTCCGTCTAAAGCTAAAGTTTCAGGAATAAATCCGTAATCAGCAGGATACATCATTGAAGAGAATAACATTCTGTCGAAACGCATTCTTTTGATTCCGAAATCATATTCGTATTTATTTCTACTTCCTCTAGGAATTTCGATTAAAACATCGAAAGTGTTTATTTTGTCTGCAGTCATTTTTTAATTATCTTAAGTTGAATTTATTTGGGCACAAAAGTAATTTAATTCCTCATTTATAGCAAAACATTTGTACTGAAAAAGAAGAACAAAACTTTTATTTAATGTTTTAGAAATAAAAACCAAATGAGCCTTTTACAGAAAATTTCTGTGCATCAGGAGCGTTCAAATAATTCCCTCTCCAGGTAAAATCGATTCGGAAGACTTTAAAAATATTTCCAATTCCGGCACTGTACTCCCAATATCCATTTTCAGGCGACTGATAAATTAAGCCGGAAGCATTAATGGCTCTGTTAGCATCTGAAATCGTTCCAAAAACCCCTCTGGCACCAATGATTTCCCTCCAATTTAACTTTCTCATAAAAGGAATTCTGGAAAACAAACGTCCTCCAAAATTATGCTCCCATTGTAAAGTAGCATATTGATCTGCTACAAACTCATAGAAATTAAGGTTTGTAAAAGTATTTTCAATGGTAAAATACGACTGATTCCCCGGAATCACACTCATCAAGCCTAAAGGAATAGTTCCAAATGTTTTTCCTAATTCCAAAGTCAAATTAGTACGTCCGAGAGGCCCGATAATAATAGGTTGCTTATAATACAATTGCAGTTTATCGTAATCAAAATCGCTATTGAACAAGCCTTTAAATCCATGACTGTAATTGATATAAAAACGACTAAACGGACTATCTACCACATTTCTTTCCACACCAAAACCTATCATTTTTCGATTTGGCGCCAATTCGACCTGGAAACTCACTTCTGATTGTTTTACATCGCTTTTGGTAGTCATAGTATTCAAATCGGTATAATAATCCAATTTAAAAGTGTCTGAAGCAGATTCTAAAGTTCTATACGAAAATCCTGCCTGAAACATCAGGTTTTTAACCGGCTCGATTTCAACTGCTAAATTCGACAAATTAATATTTGTCAATTTTCCGTTACTACTGGTTGAAACCAATGAAGACGACGCAAAACTTCTTCCTAAAACATCATTTGTTGTAGTTAAGCTCGCCCCGATTTGCTCTACATCCCGACGGTTTCCTCCCGAAATAATGATTCGGTTTTTCTTATCCACCATCCATTTTCCGGAAATACCGTATTTGAATTTATTATCATCAAAACCATAAGCAGTATATCCCTGAAGTCTCCACGGATCATTTGGACCAAAATAAGTTCGTCCTCCTGTTCGGATTCGGATTCCCTCTACCTGATTGTATCCAAAAGTGGAAAAAACAGGTCCATAATCAAAGTGTCCAAACTGAATATATCCACTACCCAGAATCGAAACCAGATTGTACAAACGCTTGAATTTCTTCACCGTTTGCAACGTATCCAGCATTTTATAAATTCCTTTTTCGTCTTTATTCAGATTTTCAAAACGGTTTTCTTCCCAATATTTATCCGATTTATTATAAACTTCATTGTCTATATAATTCACTTCCTCTTTATAAAAAGAAGCCGGTTTTTCGATATTGAATTTATGATTCTGATATAAAGTAGTACGTTTTCCATAAACTCCTCTGGATTCATCTTTTTTTCTCAAAGCAAAATCCGACATCATATAATCACGGGTTAACAAGAAAACCGAATCATTTTCCACCTCAAATTCCTGTTCGATGTATATATCTTTTACCCAGTTAATATTGGCACTTTTAGTTACTGCCATATTAATTTTTTTGATGGCAAAAGTGGTATCGTTTACCCAAAAATCACCTTTAAAAGTCAGCTCATTTTTTCTTCTCGGATAAAAAATAATGTTGTAACACCATTTTTTATCAATAAAAGCACTGTCCTTCAGGATATAATTATAAGTATCAATTCCAGTTTTTGACAAAGGACTCGTGAAACTTTTATCAAAAAAAGTCATGTGATTATTATAAATATCATAATCGGAATACAAGTCTTTTACAAAAGATAAAATCTGCTGATTATCACTAAATCCGGAGTTTTTATTAGCCTTAAGTTTCTCTTTTACCTTTTTAAGTTTATTATTTCCATAAACATCCATTAAAGACTCATTGATAAAAATAGGCAAATAGGTTTTTCCGGTAACTCTGGAAGTATCAACATGTTTAAAAACAAATTCCATCCCTTTGAAAAGTTTGCTTTTCATAAAAGCACTATCAATAGTATTCATATCGAATTCTACTTTTTCGTACTTCTCCATTTGATATTGATCAAACTGATACAAGCCGTTTTTACGTTTTCTTTCCCAAATTTTTCGAAGAATTTCCAAAGCCGGATTATTCTTTTTGGAAGTTTTACCGGTATAAATAACTACTTCTTTGAGTTCTTCGGCATCTTTTAAAACAATTTTAAAATTATAATTCACCGCTTTCTCCAAAGTAATTTCCTTATCCGAAAAACCTACCGAAGAAACCACTAAAATATTATAGGTATTTGGAGATTCAATATAAAAACGTCCGTCTTCATTAGACATCACCCCCCGATTAGAACCTTTCAAAACAACATTTGCAAAAGGAACCGGCTGATTGTTTTTATCCACAACCATTCCGCTCACTTTAGTCTGAGCAAAAAGTGTTGTAAAAACAGAAAAAATAAAAACCAATGCTAAAAATAAGTACTTCTTACTCATATAGTAAATTTAAAAAAAAAGCTTCATCAAACTAACGTAAGATGAAGCCTTCATAGTATTTATGATGTATTATTTATACATTACTTTCTTTACCGCTTTTACAACATCAGCTGCATTAGGCAACCATTCTTTCAATAATACCGGAGAATATGGCGCTGGTGTATCAGCCGTTGTGATTCTTTGAATAGGTGCATCTAAGAAATCAAAAGCCTGCTCCTGAACGATATACGTAATCTCAGAAGAAATACTTGCCACTGGCCAGGCTTCTTCAAGAATTACTAAACGATTTGTTTTCTTCACTGATTTCAAGATAGCTTCCTGATCCATTGGACGAACGGTTCTCAAGTCGATAATCTCACAAGAGATTCCTTCTTTAGCCAATTCATCAGCAGCAATAAAAGCTTCTTTGATAATTTTTCCAAAAGAAACGATAGTTACATCTGTCCCTTCTCTTTTGATATCCGCAACTCCAATTGGAATTACATATTCTCCTTCAGGAACTTCACCTTTGTCACCGTACATTTGCTCAGATTCCATGAAAATAACAGGATCGTTATCACGAATAGCTGCTTTCAAAAGACCTTTTGCATCATAAGGTGTTGAAGGCACAATCACTTTAAGCCCCGGAGTATTTGCAAACCAGTTTTCTAAAGCTTGCGAGTGTGTTGCTCCTAGCTGACCAGCAGAAGCTGTTGGTCCACGAAAAACGATAGGCACGTTAAATTGTCCACCTGTCATTTGACGCATTTTAGCAGCATTATTTATAATTTGATCAATACCAACTAAACAGAAATTGAAAGTCATGTATTCAACAATTGGTCTGCAACCATTCATTGCTGAACCTACAGCAATACCTGAAAAACCTAACTCTGCAATTGGAGTATCAATAACTCTTTTATCTCCAAATTCAGCAAGCATCCCTTTAGATGCTTTATAAGCTCCATTGTACTCTGCAACTTCTTCACCCATTAAATATATGGACTCATCACGACGCATTTCCTCACTCATCGCTTCGCAAATGGCCTCTCTAAATTGTATCGTTCTCATATTAGATATAGTATGTATATAATTTTCAAAGCAGCAAAAATAAATATTTTAAACCATTTAAGCATCAATTAAGCTAAATATTCCGCTTTAAATTCTAACATCTTATTATTCGTATGTGAATATCTTCTGTTTATCGCTCAATTTCGCAGCTAAAAAACAAACAAAAACAATTTTCAAAACCGCTAAGTAGTTATTAATAACAAATTATTCGAAATATTGTTCTAATTTTGTGACTCAATCTACGAAATATATAAAATATCCAAACATGAAAATACTAGTTTGCATCAGTCATGTTCCTGATACTACCTCAAAAATTAATTTTACCAACAACGATACTGAATTTGACACCAATGGTGTACAATATGTTATCAATCCTAATGATGAATTCGGACTAACCCGTGCCATTTGGTTCCAAGAACAACAAGGCGCAACTGTAACCGTAGTAAATGTAGGCGGTCCGGAAACCGAACCAACTTTAAGAAAAGCTTTAGCCATTGGAGCCAATGAGGCTATTCGTATCAACGCAACTCCTACAGATGGTTTTTTTGTTGCCAAACAATTAGCGGAAGTAATTAAAAACGGTGCTTACGATTTAGTAATTGCCGGTAAAGAATCATTAGATTATAATGGAGGAATGGTTCCGGGAATGACCGCAGCGCTTTCAGGATATAACTTCTTAAATTCATGTATTGATATTGCAGTTGACGGAAACAATGTAAAAGCCGTTCGCGAAATTGACGGAGGAAAAGAAACTGTTTCTACTTCATTACCATTAATTATCGGTACTCAAAAAGGAATCGTTGAAGAAAAAGATTTACGTATTCCAAACATGAGGGGAATCATGACTGCCAGAACAAAACCTTTAAATATTACAGAAGCTGTTGATGCTCCTGCAAATACCAAAGCAGTAAAATTTGAAAAACCGGCTCCAAAATCAGCAATCAAAATGATTTCTCCTGATAATTTAGACGAGCTAATCGACTTATTACACAACGAAGCGAAAGTAATTTAGTATTCAGTTAGCAGTCGCAGTAATCAGTTTTTCATTGCGACAAAAGACCGAATAAACAAATAACCGAATAAACATAAAGAATATGTCTATATTAATATATGCCGAATCAGCCGAAGGAAAATTTAAAAAAGTAGCTTTTGAAATTGCTTCTTACGCAAAAAAAGTAGCTGATTCTTTGGATACAACTGTAACCGCCTTAACTATAAACAATGACAATGTTGCTGATTTAGCAAAATACGGAATTGACAAAGTTTTAAAAGTAAACAATGACAAACTTGTCTCTTTCAATGCTAAAGCTTATGCCGATGTAATCAAACAGGCAGCGCAACAGGAAAACACCAAATTAGTAATCCTTTCTTCCAGCACCGACAGTATTTATCTTTCTTCTCTGGTTGCTGTAAATTTAGAAGCCGGTTTAGCTTCTAACGTTGTGGGATTACCTCTAAGCACTACGCCGTTTCAGGTAAAAAGAAATGCTTTTTCTAACAAAGCTTTCAACATTACCGAAATCAACACCGATGTAAAAGTAATTGGACTTGCCAAAAACTCTTATGGTCTTTTTGAAAACGCTTCAACATTAACCGAAGAAGCTTTCAACCCAAATCTTGATGACAATGATTTCGAAATCAAAGTAGAATCTGTTGAAAAAACATCCGGAAAAGTTTCCATTGCCGATGCTGACATTGTGGTTTCAGGAGGACGTGGATTAAAAGGACCTGAAAACTGGGGATTAATCGAAGATTTAGCCGCTGTTCTTGGAGCTGCTACTGCCTGTTCTAAACCCGTTTCTGATTTAGGATGGAGACCTCACGGAGAGCACGTAGGACAAACAGGAAAACCGGTTGCAACCAATTTATACATTGCTATTGGAATTTCGGGAGCTATCCAGCACATCGCCGGAATCAATGCTTCTAAAGTAAAAGTAGTTATCAACACTGATCCGGAAGCACCTTTCTTTAAAGTTGCCGATTACGGAATTGTAGGCGATGCTTTTGATGTAGTTCCAAGACTAATTGAAAAACTAAAAGCATTTAAAGCGCAAAACGCATAAAAGCATTTTCGAATTGAAAATTCTGCCTAATAAAATAAGATAATCGTATCTTTGTTTATTGGCAGATTTTTTAGTTAATATTGCAACCCAAATCAGTTTAAATTAAAGTCCAATAATAAAAAAAGATACTTTTCATTTCAACAATTATGAGCTTAGTAAAATTATCCATAAAAGGAATTTCATACAGCCAAACACAAAATGGAGCCTACGCTTTGATTTTGAATGAAGTAGATGGCGAACGAAAACTTCCTATCGTAATAGGTGCTTTCGAAGCTCAGTCTATTGCTATTGCTTTAGAAAAAGAAATAAAACCACCACGTCCGTTAACTCACGATTTATTTAAAAATTTTGCCGAACGATTCGACATCGTGGTCAAACAGGTTATTATCCACAAATTAGTTGACGGTGTTTTTTACTCAAGTATTATTTGTGAAAGAGATAAAATTGAAGAAATAATAGACGCCAGAACCTCTGACGCCATTGCTTTAGCATTACGTTTTAATGCGCCAATTTTTACCTATAAAAACATTCTTGATAAAGCCGGTATTTACCTAAAAACTAATCCTTCCGAGTCTGAAAAAGAAGAACCGGTAGACGATGTTATTTCTAATCCCGAATCTTTTTCAACCGAAGCCGAAAGCGGCAGAGCCTATATCAAATACAGCCTTCAGGAATTAAACGATTTATTAATTCAGGCTGTGGAGCAGGAAGATTACGAAAAAGCCGCAAAAATAAGAGACGAAATTTCAAAAAGAGAATCATAAAATAATGTTTAATCGTGGATTTGTTTATTCGTTTAATCGATTAAAAACTCCACAATTAAGCAATTAAACGATTAAACACGTTATGAAGCAATACCTAGATTTAGTAAAACATGTAATGGAAAACGGCTGCCAAAAAGGCGACCGTACCGGAACAGGAACTAAAAGTGTTTTTGGTTACCAAATGCGTTTTGATTTAAGCGAAGGATTTCCAATGGTTACCACCAAAAAATTACATTTAAAATCTATTATTTACGAATTGCTTTGGTTTTTGAAAGGCGAAACCAACATTGGTTACCTCAAAGAACACAACGTAAAAATATGGGATGCCTGGGCTGATAAAAATGGCGACTTAGGCCCGGTTTACGGACACCAATGGCGCAATTGGAACAGTGAAGAAATTGACCAAATCTCTGATTTAATCAAGGAATTAAAAACCAATCCAAACAGCCGCAGAATGCTGGTTTCGGCTTGGAATCCTTCGGTATTACCGGATACTACAAAATCATTCGAAGAAAATGTAGCCAATAACAAAGCCGCTTTACCACCTTGCCACGCTTTCTTCCAATTTTATGTTGCCGATAGCAAACTTTCCTGTCAGCTCTACCAAAGAAGTGCCGACATCTTTTTAGGTGTTCCGTTCAATATTGCATCTTATGCACTATTAACCATGATGATTGCTCAGGTGTGCGACTTAGAACCGGGAGAATTTATTCACACTTTTGGTGATGCACACATCTACAACAATCATTTTGAGCAATTGGAACTGCAATTATCACGCGAACCAAGACCATTACCGAAAATGATTTTAAATCCGGAGATAAAAAACATCTTCGATTTTGACTATAACGATTTTACACTCGTAGGCTACGAACCACACGAGACTATCAAAGGGAATGTTGCCGTATAAAACAAATAAAAAAAGCGTTTTAGATTAAATCTCTAAAACGCTGTTTTCTGCTCCTGCAAATTCGTTCCATTTATAAGAATCCGCTTCGCTTTCGTTGATATATTCTCCGTCAACCAGATATTTAAATTCGTAGGCAGCATCTTTATTTAAATCAAAAACACCTTTAAAAGTACCATTTTTTAATTTATTTAAAGCTCCTTCTTCCGGATTCCAGTTATTAAAATCTCCAACTACTGAAGCCTGAGCGGCTTCTTTAGCTTCAATAGAAAATGTTACTTTACAAACCGGTTTTGATTTTACAAACTGTTTTTTTATTGACATAACTGTTTCATTTTTAGTTTTATGAAACAAAGTAAGTCATTTTATTCGAACTAAGAACATCCGAAAGACACTTTTAGCAAAAACTTAATAAAACGTTAAAATTAAAGCAATTCAACAAATTAACTTTCGTATTTTTTGCAATAAATAAAAACCTAGTGCAGCCTTATTATTATTTTTTTAAGCATAAATAAGGATTTCAAAATTAAATTTTATCTTTATAAACAAAAAAACCAACCTATGAAATCCGAACAACATGAATTATACGAGTATGCCAGAAGACGTATAAAACAAAAAAAAAGGGTTTATTTTCATTTTGTTTTATTGTTTTTAGCCGGTATATTTTTATTTATTGCTACTAAAGTTTTTAATTTCAACCAAGATGCTCACTGGCACATTTGGCTCATAACAGCCTGGCTTTTTTTATTTATTTTACATTTTATTAAAGTTTTCATCACCGATCGTTTTATGGACAAAAATTGGGAAAGAGAACAAATCGACCGCTTAGTTGCACTACAGGAAAAGAAAATAGCCGAATTAAGCAACCAAATCAACGAAGAACCTCCTACTAAATAAACACGAATGATTACAATGATTGCTGCTGCTGCCGAAAACAGAGCACTGGGAAAAGACAACCAATTAGTTTGGCACCTGCCAAATGATTTTAAAAGATTTAAAAACTTAACCACCCGTCATCATATAATTATGGGAAGGAAAACCTTTGAAAGCTTCCCAAAACCATTACCTAACCGCACTCACATTATTATTACCCGACAAACAAACTATCAGGCTGAAGGTTGTATAGTTGTTAGCAGCATTGAAGAAGCCATTGAAAAATGTCCAAAAAACGAGGATGCTTTTATTATTGGCGGAGGTGAAATTTACAATTTAGCAATGCCTTTTGCCGATAAAATAGAACTAACCGTAGTTCATCACAATTTTGAAGCCGATGCATTTTTTCCGGAAATAAAGACAGAAGACTGGGAACTCATCAACAGTGATTTTCAGGCAAAAGATGACAAACACCTTTATGATTACACCTTTGAAACTTATATAAAGAAACAAAAAACACCTCAATAAAAGAGGTGTTTTTTTTTGACTCATTACAATACTTTTAGAACTGCTGTTCTATTCCTGAAAGATAATTTGACACATCAATACCAAATTCACAAATAATAAACTCATTCCCGAAACGAGAATAATAATATTTGCAATTTTTCGAGAAAACATCTCGAAATAGCCTTTTATACCAAATACCACAAAGATGCAAAAGGCAATGAAAATTAAAATTTCCAAAAACAAATTTAATCCTAAGAACGTGTTTTGCGCCTGAACCCTAACACCACTTTTAACCAAAGCGGCACCGTCAAAATACCCCACAAGAACAAATGAGATTGCCAACGCAAAAAACAACCATTTGAGCTGAACAAGTAGTTCTTTATTATGTATTGCAAAGAAATTCATTTGGTAAATTTAGGCACAAATAATCTGTCATACAATACCCACTTTTAGTGATATTTCAAAAAACCAAAAATTGCTATTTCAGTCAAATTGAAATTCAATTTAAAGACCAACTTAAAAGGCATTGTACTATATTTGTCAAAATTTAAAAAATGGCAAAAAATATCACTCCTTATAAAGATTCCACTTTAGGCAAAAAAGAACAGGTTGCAAAAATGTTTGACACGATTTCCGGAAATTACGACAATTTAAACCGTGTAATTTCTTTTGGAATTGATGTTAAATGGAGAAAGAAAGTTCTCAAAATAGTTGCCAACACCCAACCGGAAACTATTTTAGATATCGCAACCGGAACCGGCGACCTTGCTATTTTAATGGCAAACAGCAGCGCAAAAAAAATCACCGGTTTAGATATTTCTTCAGGAATGCTGGAAGTTGGAGTAAAAAAAATTGCTCAAAAAAACTTATCCGACCGAATTGAAATGATTTTAGGAGACTCGGAAAAAATTCCTTTTGACGACAATCATTTTGATGCTATAACTGTTGCCTTTGGTGTTCGAAATTTTGAAAATCTGGAAAAAGGTTTAGCGGAAATATTGCGCGTTCTAAAACCAAACGGCACATTTGTAATCTTAGAAACTTCAGTTCCTGAAAAAACACCTTACAAGCAAGGCTACTACTTTTACAGTAAAAACATCCTTCCAATCATTGGAAAATTATTCTCAAAAGACAATGTTGCCTACGGGTATCTTTCAGAATCGGCAGCAGCATTTCCTTACGGTGAAGCCTTAAACAATATTTTAAGAAAAATTGGGTTTATAGAAGTGAAAGCATTACCACAAACATTTGGTGTTGCTACGATATATACAGCTTCCAAAAAATAACCTAAGTTACTTAAAATGAAAAAAATAGTTGTCTTTCTTCTACTCCTACTTTGTTTTAGCGTTCATTCGCAATCTACCGGTATGTTTAGCAAAGACCCTATTATCAATTTAGAGAACTTTCAAAAACAACGCCTGTATTTTGGCTACTACTTAGGATTTAGCTCTTTTGATTTTAAAATAGACTACAAAACCGCAGGGCCTGATATTCAAACACAAAAATCCACCGGTTTTAATGTGGGTGTAGTGGCCGATTTAAAATTGCAGGAATACATCAACCTTCGTTTTGAACCCGGATTGTATTACACCAAAAGAACACTGCATTATCCTAATTTCACCAACGAAAATGACGCCTTGAGAGAAGTAAGCAGTACTTATATTCATTTTCCGCTGTTGTTAAAATTTTCTGCGCTGCGAACAGGAAACATCCGTCCTTACATTGTGGGCGGATTATCGACAACTTTAAATTTATCCGGAAATTCTAAATCTATAGACGACAATCAGCAGCAAAAATTCAGAGTAAAGCCCTGGAGCAATAATTATGAATTAGGTTTTGGTATTGATTTTTTCTCCGAATATTTTATTTTCTCACCTTCTATTCGAGGTTGTTTTAGTTTAAAAGACGAGCTTATTCGGGACAACGATCCTAACAGTCCCTGGACAGGAAACATCGAATCGATGAAAAGCAGAGCTATTTTCATCAACTTTACTTTCCACTAAAAACTAAGCTAATTTTCGTTTAAATTCACTCAGAATAATAGCCGTTGCAGTGGCTACATTTAAACTTTCAGTTTTTTGTAAATCTCCAAATCGGGGAATTGAAATTCTTTTTTGAACCAAATTCTCAATGGATGCAGAAATACCATTAGCTTCATTTCCCATAACCACAACTCCCTCCTGAGGCAAGTTGTTTTTATAGATATTTTCGCCATCCATAAAAGTGCCAAAAACCGGCAGTTTAGTTTGAGACAGATAATCTTCTAAATCCGCATAAGCAATAGTAACTCTGCTTATAGAACCCATCGTTGCCTGAACCACTTTTGGATTATAAACATCCACCGTTTCTTTCGAACAAACCAGCTGTTTCACTCCAAACCAATCGCACAAACGCAATATAGTTCCTAAATTTCCGGGATCACGAATATCATCCAGAGCGATAACCAAACCGGAATCGATAATATTTTTTTCTTCGGGAATTTTAAACACCGCCAGACAACTATTGGCTGTTGCCAAAGCACTGATTTTTTTTAAATCATTTTCGTGGATTAATGATTTTTTATGGGATGAAACTTCCTCAAAATCGTCCTGAGTCGTGTACAAATGTTCTAATTCAAAATTAGACTGCAAAAGTTCCTGAATCACCTTGACACCTTCTGCAAAAAACAATTGATGCTGGTTTCTATACTTTTTTTGCTGTAAACTAGTTATAAGTTTTATTTGGTTTTTACTAACCATAAAAATATGTACTTTTGAATTAAATTTTTTAGACCTCTTGAGAAAAGTTTCGACAAAAATATCACTATTTATTCTAATAGGAATAATAATATCCGCCTGTAACGCCGAAAAAAGAGTTCCGGACGGAAAACAACTCCTTGCCGGCAACCAAATTATTGTAAATGGCAAAAAAATCAATGATGAAGACGTTCACAATCAATTGTACCAAAAACCAAACGGCACCTTTTTAGGTTATCGCTTGCGATTAAATTTATACAATTTAGCCAATTTAAATCCCGACTCTACTTATCAGGCAAAATTTACCAATCATCCCGGGAAATACGAACGCAAAGCCAAATGGCTTTCGGCAAAACAGGTGGATCGCCTTGGAAAATCATTTTGGTATCACGGCATTCACGATTTCCTGAAAAAAACAGGAGAAGCGCCGGTAATTATTGATTCTGTCAAAACACAAAAATCGATTTCCCGATTACAATATTATTATTTCAACAATGGTTTTTTTGATGTAAAAGTCAACTCTCAGCACGACACAATCCGTCCCAAAAGAGGAAAAATAAAATACGAAATCACCACAAACGAGCCCTATACTCTGGATTCTATAAAAGCCACCATTAGTTCGGCTGCCTTAGATTCTTTGTACCAAAAAGCTAAAGAAGACGCGCTTATTCAATCAGGAAACCAATACAAAACGGTTGATTTCTCGGATGAAAAAAATCGCCTTTCGGCCTATTTCAGAAATCACGGCGCTTATTATTTCCAACCGACTTCGATTGTTTTTGATATTGACACCATTGGTAAAAAACACAAAGCCGATGTCAATGTTAACATTGGTAATTATAGTTATCAGGACAAAGATTCAACAAAAACAGAACCTTTTAAACTATACAAAATCAGCAAAGTTGATATTTATACCGATTATGCGCCGAATACCAGCAAACAAAATATCACCGACAGTGTTTCCTATCAAAATTTCAACCTCTACAGTCGCGAGAAATTAAAATACAAACCGCATGCAATAACGGATGCTATTTTTATTACAAAAGGAACTTCCTTTGCCGATTACAAAACCGTTTTAACGTCGCGTTATTTAACCAATCTTAAAATATTTAATCCACCAAGTATTCAATATGAAGTAGACAAAAAAGATACGCTGAACAATTCACTTATCGCAAAAATTTATCTGACACCAAGAAAAAAATACAGTTTTCAGGCTTCATTTGACCTTACACACTCTAACATTCAGGATATAGGAATTTCGTTTAGTCCGTCGCTTACCATCCGAAATATTTTTAACGGAGCGGAAACTTTGGAAATTTCGACCAGAGCCAATCTTGGATCTTCAAAAGATTTGGCTAATCCAAACAATCAGTTTTTTAATGTTTCGGAATACGGACTAAATTTCAAACTGAATTTTCCCAGAATATTTCTGCCTTTTTCTACCGAAAAAATCATCCCGAAAAGCATGATTCCTTCGACCCAAATCAGCGTGGGTTATGCTACTCAAAAAAATATCGGATTGGACAAAGAAAACTTCACCGGAATTTTCTCTTACAACTGGAATCCCAAAAGAAACAACACGGCTCGTTTTGACCTTTTTAACATCCAATTTGTCCGCAACTTAAATTCACAAAATTACTTTAACGTTTACGGCTCTTCCTATAATGCACTCAACGAAATTGGGCAATTATACAACACTAATCCGGATTATATTAACAACAACAACAATTTGATTATTGAATCCGGAACTTCAGGATTTACCAAAGACGTTTTAAACAGAACCATAAACGTACCGCAAAGCAGTTATGATGATGTAAAAAGTATCGAAGAAAGACGAGTGCGTCTAACCGAAAACGATTTTATTTTAGCGACTAATTTTACTTTTAGCAAAACCACCAAAACCGATTTAGCCGATAATAATTTTTATTTGTTCAAAACCAAAATCGAATCGGCGGGTTCTTTATTATCGCTTATTTCTAATTTGAGTAATCAAAAATTAAATTCTAACGGACATCATGAATTCTTTAATTTAGAATATTCCGAATACATTAAAACCGAATTTGATTTTATCAAGCACTGGGATTTAAGCAAGGAAAAAATTCTGGCGGTACGCAGTTTTTTTGGAATTGCCATTCCGTTTGGCAACTCTGATTACATTCCTTTTTCCCGAAGTTATTTCTCAGGAGGCTCCAATGATAATCGTGCCTGGCAGCCTTATAGCCTGGGACCTGGGCGCACCGGAGCGACAAACGATTTTAACGAAGCCAATATGAAAATTGCTCTTAGCGCCGAATTTAGATTTAAAATTCTGGGCGATTTAAAAGGAGCTTTTTTCGCCGATGCCGGTAATATTTGGAATGTATTTGACAATGTCACCGACGAAAAAGCAACTTTTAAAAATTTTTCCAGTTTAAAAGATATTGCTTTGGGTTCGGGATTTGGTCTTAGATACGATTTAAATTTCTTTGTAGTCCGCTTTGATTTTGGTTTTAAAACCTATAATCCGGCCGAAGAAACTGGCAAAAAATGGTTTAGAGATTACAATTTCGGACACTCCGTTTTAAATTTTGGAATAAATTATCCGTTCTAATCCTAATAAATTCTTATTTTTGCGGTCTTAATCTAAAAACAAAAAATCTAACTAAAAACAAAAAACAAAATGGGACACAACATTAAGCCTGGTGTAGCAACTGGAGACCAAGTACAGGAAATATTTAATTATGCTAAAGAAAAAGGCTTTGCACTTCCTGCCGTAAACGTTACAGGTTCTGACACTATCAATGGTGTACTTGAAACAGCTGCAAAATTAAATGCGCCTGTTATCATCCAATTTTCAAACGGAGGAGCGCAGTTTAATGCAGGAAAAGGACTTTCAAATGCAGGTGAAAAAGCAGCTATCGCCGGAGCTATTGCCGGAGCAAAAAGCATCCACACTTTAGCAGAAGCTTACGGTGCTACTGTAATTTTACATACTGACCACTGTGCAAAAAAATTATTACCTTGGATTGACGGTTTATTGGATGCTTCTGAAGCACATTTTGCTGCTACCGGAAAATCTTTGTTCAGTTCTCATATGATTGACTTATCTGAAGAGCCAATCGAAGAAAACATCGAAATTTGCAAAACTTACCTTGAAAGAATGAGCAAAATCGGGATGACATTAGAAATCGAACTTGGGATCACCGGAGGTGAAGAAGACGGAGTAGACAACTCTGATGTTGACAGCTCAAAATTATACACACAACCGGAAGAAGTAGCTTATGCTTACGAAGAACTTTCTAAAGTAAGCCCAAGATTCACAATCGCTGCTGCTTTTGGAAACGTTCACGGAGTTTACAAGCCTGGAAACGTTAAATTAACTCCAAAAATCTTAAAAAACTCTCAGGATTTCGTTCAACAAAAATTCAACACAGGACACAATCCTGTTGATTTTGTATTCCACGGAGGTTCTGGTTCTACATTAGAAGAAATCAGAGAAGGAATTAGCTACGGAGTAATCAAAATGAACATTGATACCGATTTACAATTTGCTTTCACAGAAGGAATTCGTGACTTCATGGTAAACAACATTGATTACTTAAAAACACAAATTGGTAACCCAACTGGCCCTGATGCTCCAAACAAAAAGTATTATGACCCAAGAAAATGGTTACGTGAAGGTGAAGTAACTTTCAACGCAAGATTGGAACAAGCTTTTGCTGACCTGAACAACGTAAATACACTATAATTTTAGATTGCTGATTTTAGATTTTAGATTTTTCGAAATCTAAAATCTAAAATCTAAAGTCTAAAATCTAAAATCTAAAAAAATGGCCTGGTTTAAAAGACAAGAAAAAGGAATCACAACTCCTACCGAACAAAAAATGGATGTTCCAAAAGGACTTTGGTACAAATCTCCAACCGGAAAAATTATTGATGCAGAAGAATTGGAACGCAACCTGTTTGTGAGTCCGGAAGATGGTTTCCACGTGAGAATAGGTAGTGCAACTTATTTTGAAATCTTATTCGATAACAATGAGTTTACCGAATTAGACCCCAACCTGACTTCTAAAGACAGCTTGCATTTTGTGGACACTAAGAAATATTCGGACCGTTTGAAAGATGTAATGGAAAAAACCAAACTGAAAGATGCGGTACGTACAGCTGTTGGAAAATCCAAAGGAAAAGATTTAGTAATCTGCTGTATGGATTTTGCCTTCATCGGAGGTTCTATGGGAGCGGTTGTAGGTGAAAAAATTGCCAGAGGAATTGATTACGCCATCAAAAACAAATTACCATTTGTGATGATTTCAAAATCAGGAGGTGCCCGTATGATGGAAGCTGCTTATTCTTTGATGCAATTGGCTAAAACTTCGGTTAAATTAGCTCAACTTTCTGAAGCTAAATTACCTTACATTTCTTTGTGTACCGATCCAACAACAGGAGGAACAACGGCTTCTTACGCTATGCTGGGAGATATCAACATTGCTGAGCCTGGTGCCTTAATTGGTTTTGCCGGCCCACGTGTGGTAAAAGACACTACAGGTAAAGATTTACCGGAAGGTTTCCAAACTGCCGAATTCCTTTTAGAGCACGGTTTCTTAGACTTTATTACCGCCAGAAAAGAATTAAAAGACAAAATTAACTTGTACTTAGATTTGATTCAGAATAACGAAATTAGATAGTTTTTAACTCCTAATACACAAAATCCCGTTTGCAATGCAAGCGGGATTTTTTTTATAGCTTTATTTCAAATCTTTCAATTATGAAAAGAATAATTATTGGTTTTATAATTTGTTTGCTTTTTGCAAATTGTAATAAAAAAGAAAAGAGAATTACCCATCTAAGAGATTCTTACATCATTTCTTATGAAGACAAAAAAATAAAAAATTATTACGATTCTATTGAAAGAAAAAACAAGATAAAAATCCCTCCTCCACCTCGCAAAGTATTTTATTCAGACAACCAACTTATCATAGACAATCAAAACAATTTATTTTTTTATCAAAAAGAATATATTCAAATTCTTTGTGATTTTGGTTTTATAGATGACTCAATCCCTGAATTCCTTGGAATCAAGCCAAAAGATATTGTTAAGATTCCTCAAAATAGTTTAAATGATTTTTTATCTGAAAACACCCTAACAAAAGACAGACAAATTTTAATTATTGCATCACAAAATGACACCATAAAAAACAAATCTTTCTTACACTTTTTAGATCACAACAAAATCCCAACATATCTCATCAGAAGAACAACTCAAGAAGAAGATACCGTTCTCCACTACAAAAAGACCAAGAAATATTATTATTCAGATGAAATTAAATGGGATACCACCAGAATTAAACTTCCAACTAAAAACTAAATATCATATCGTTCCTACGGAACTCTTGGATTCCATTTTTCATTTTCAACGGAATGAATTCCGTTGCTACAAAATATTTCATTCCTACGGAATTATCTTCAATACGAACCCAATGCGCTGGCGCAAGCATCTTGCTTGTGCACGCAAAGAATTTCAAAACTAGATGGAATTTCTTCGTGTGATTGCTTCGTTCCGATAGCTATCGGAACTCGCAATGACTCAGAACACTGAACGAAAACTACATTCCTGTTCTAATCGCTTCCACAGGATCTAATTTGGAGGCTGAAATTGCCGGTACAATACCGGAAATCAAACCGATGATTCCTGCCAGTCCGGCGCCTAAAAGAATATTATCCAATCCCAATACAAACTGAAAATCTAAAGCTTTGGTCAGGCCAACAGCAATCCCCCAAACCATCAGTAAACCAACCACTCCGCCAATTACAGATAGAATAATCGCTTCAAACAAAAACTGAAATAAAATAAATCGGTTTTTAGCACCTAATGATTTTTGAATTCCTATTAAATGGGTGCGTTCTTTTACCGAAACAAACATGATATTGGCAATTCCGAAACCGCCTACCAATAACGAAAATCCGCTTATCACCCAGCCTCCTAATTTCATACTTCCGATGATTCCATCGATAAAATCAGTAAATCCGGAAAAAACATTGATAAAGAAATTGTCAATTTCTCCGGCTTTAATTCCGCGAAAGGCTCGCAGTTTTTGAGAAATCTCCGCTTTATAAGCTTCCATATCTACGCCATCTTCGGGTTTAAAAATAATCACATTGGTTAACGAATCATTATTATCTCCAAATTTCTGCCGAACAAAATTCACCGGAATAAACACCGCCGAATCATTACTATCTCCAAAAAGCCCAGCTCCTTTTTTCTTCAAAACTCCAATAACCGTAAAACGCTGCCCGTAAAGTCGAACATCTTTCCCTAGCGGATCCAAATCATCAAAAAGATTAGTCGCAATATCATTTCCCAACACAATTACTTTAGCACCGGAATTCGATTCCGATTCATTATAAAAACGTCCTTTTTCAAATTCCAATCCCTGAATATCGATAAATTCATGTGAAACCGGAACAATATTCACATCACTTACCACCTTCGAATCGTACTTAATATTCTCGGTTTTGGTAAAAATCTGATAGCCCAATTCGGCAGTATGCGTCATTGCACCTTTTAAATACACATACTCGTCATATTTCACATTTGGAAATTGTTCTCTTTTCCATTTTGGAATATCCGAAGGACCAAAAGAAAATTTCATCAAATAAATGGTATTCTTATCCAAACCACTCAAATCACCGGCTATTTTCCGATCCAAGGAATCCACAGCAGCCAAAACCGCAATGATTGAAAAGATTCCAATGGTTACACCAAGTAAAGAAAGCAAGGTGCGTAATTTATTATTTCGCAAGGCATTAAGCGCAAAAGCAAAACTCTCTTTGAGTAATCGAAGATATAACAACATAAAAAATTGATTTTTAATAAGGTAAAATTCTGTAAATAATATTCAATTTCCTAATAAAAAATTCTTTTAACACAATAAAACACAGCGTTTTCAACAAGTTTTAATAAAAATAAATTAATTAAAAATTATCTCATTTTTTGATAGCCAATTTTAACATTAAAAAACTATTTTTGCATTTTATAATTTAAACTATTCATGAGCACATCAAAAACAATTCAATCTGCATTAATTTCGGTTTTTTCGAAAGAGGGTCTTGAGCCTATTGTTAAATTATTACACAGTCAAAATGTTACTCTTTATTCTACAGGAGGAACTGAGGAATTTATCAAAAATCTAGGCATACCTGTTGTTGCTGTTGAAGACATAACTGCATTTCCTGAAATTTTAGGCGGAAGAGTAAAAACATTACACCCAAAAATTTTTGGAGGAATTTTGAACCGTCAGGACAATGAGAGTGATGTGCAACAAATGACGGAATTCAACATTCCGCAGATTGACTTAGTTATTGTAGATTTATATCCATTTGAAAAAACAGTAGCTTCCGGAGCCAGCGAACAGGATATTATTGAAAAAATTGACATCGGTGGAATTTCATTAATCCGTGCCGCTGCTAAAAACTTTAAAGACACTGTAATTGTGCCTTCTATGAACGAATATGCTTTGTTCTTAGACATGATTACGAAACAAAACGGAGCAACTTCCTTAGAAGACCGAAAATTATTAGCTACCAAAGCATTCCACGTATCTTCTCACTATGACGGAGCTATTTTTGGTTATTTCAATACTGACGAAACGATTTACAAAGCAAGTATTGCCAACGGACAAGTATTGCGTTACGGAGAAAATCCACACCAAAAAGGATTTTTCTTTGGAGATTTTGACGCAATGTTCAAAAAATTACACGGAAAAGAATTATCATACAACAACTTATTAGATGTAGATGCTGCGGTGAATTTGATTAACGAATTCAAAAATGACGGTCCTACATTTGCAATCTTAAAACACAACAACGCATGCGGATTAGCTTCGAGAAATACTATTGCAGAAGCCTACTTAGCAGCATTAGCCTGTGATCCGACATCTGCTTTTGGAGGTGTTTTAATTTCAAATACTAAAATTGACGTTGCTACAGCAACCGAAATCAATAAACTATTCTGTGAAGTGGTAATTGCTCCTTCTTATGATGACGAAGCTATTACAATTTTACAAGAAAAGAAAAACAGAATTATTTTAGTGCAAAACGATGTTGAATTACCTCAAAAACAAGTTCGTACCTGCCTTAACGGATTGTTAATTCAGGAAAGAAACAACATCACAGACAATAAAAAAGATTTAACTACCGTTACCATAACAAGTCCAACAGAGCAAGAAATTGAAGATTTGATTTTTGCTTCTAAAATTTGTAAAAACACTAAATCAAACACAATTGTTTTTGCTAAAAACGGAACTTTAATTTCCTCAGGTACAGGTCAGACTTCAAGAGTAGATGCTTTACAACAGGCTGTTGAAAAAGCAAAACATTTTGGATTTGATTTAAAAGGCGCTTCCATGGCAAGTGATGCTTTTTTTCCTTTCCCTGATTGTGTTGCCTTAGCAAAAGAAGCCGGAATTACAGCTGTAATCCAACCTGGCGGATCTATTAAAGACCAATTAAGCATTGACTATTGCAACGAAAATAATTTGGCAATGGTATTTACAGGGACCCGTCATTTCAAACATTAATTTGTTTAACTTTGTGTGCTCCTAATTTTTAACTTTTAAACCCCTAAAAATCGTATGGGATTTTTTGATTTCATGACCGAGGATATTGCAATTGACCTTGGTACCGCTAACACACTAATCATTCACAATGACAAGGTAGTTATTGATAGTCCGTCAATCGTTGCCAGAAACCGAATAACGGGAAAAATCATTGCTGTTGGTAAAGAAGCCAACCTAATGCAAGGTAAAACTCATGAAAACATTAAAACCATAAGGCCTTTAAAAGACGGTGTAATCGCTGATTTTGATGCTTCGGAACAAATGATAAAAATGTTTATCAACAGCATTCCTGCATTGAAAAAAAGAATGTTTACTCCGGCTTTAAGAATGGTGGTTTGTATTCCATCCGGAATTACCGAAGTGGAGATGAGAGCCGTAAAAGAATCCTGTGAACGCGTAAACGGAAAAGAAGTTTATTTGATTCATGAACCAATGGCAGCCGCAATCGGTATTGGAATCGACATCATGCAACCAAAAGGAAACATGATTGTAGATATCGGAGGTGGTACTACTGAAATTGCTGTAATTGCTTTAGGCGGAATTGTGTGTGACAAATCGGTAAAAATTGCCGGTGACGTTTTTACTAACGATATTGTTTATTACATGCGTACACAACACAACTTATTTGTTGGAGAAAGTACTGCTGAGAAAATTAAAATTCAAATTGGTGCCGCCATTGAAGATTTAGAAACACCTCCTGAAGATATGTCTGTACAGGGTAGAGACTTATTGACGGGAAAACCAAAACAGGTTGATGTTTCATACAGAGAAATTGCTAAAGCTTTAGACAAATCAATTCAACGAATTGAAGATGCTGTAATGGAAACTTTGTCTCAAACTCCTCCTGAATTAGCAGCCGATATCTACAACACAGGTATTTACCTTGCCGGTGGAGGTTCGATGTTAAGAGGATTAGACAAACGTATTTCTCAAAAAACAGATTTACCAGTTTACATTGCCGAAGATCCGTTGAGAGCTGTAGTAAGAGGAACAGGAATGGCTTTGAAAAACATTGGAAAATTCAAAAGCATATTAATAAAATAAGCTTAACAAATGTCTTTAATTCTTAAGCTGTACTGGTTTTAAGAATTAAACACATTACAGCATACCCTTAAATTTATAACCTAATAAGAGAATGCAGCAAATATTTAATTTTATATTCAAAAACAGTAGTAGATTACTGTTTTTGCTGTTATTAAGCGTTTCGCTTTTGCTTACCATACAGTCTCATTCTTACCATAAAAGCAGAATTATCAGTTCAGCTAACTTTTTAACGGGCGGTGTTTATGAAAAAATAAACAACATCACCGAATATTTAAATCTTAAAACAGAAAATGATGCTTTGGCTCTTGAAAATGCAAGGCTCAAAAGCATGCTTTTCAACATGAAAGATACCGCCTCTGTAAAAAAGGTTGAAAATCTTAAAGGGGTTGCTCCCGAAGACATTGTTGTTTCAAAAGTAATTCACAACACTTACAACACACACGAAAACTTCCTGACTTTAAATTCCGGAGCTAATGACGGGGTAAAACCAGACATGGGAGTAATTAATAGTTTAGGAATCGTTGGAATCATTGACAAAACCTCTCCTAAATATTCGACGGTGGTAAGTATCCTGAATGTAAAATCTCAGATTAACGCCAAAATCAAAAAGTCCAATCATTTTGGTTCGCTGACCTGGAATGGAAAAAGTACCGGTTTTGTTCAGTTAATCGACGTACCAAGATTAGCTAATATTAGAAAAGGTGATACCATTGTAACTGGTGGACAATCGGTGATATTCCCGGAAAATATAAACATTGGGACAATTCACAAAGTTTACACACAGACAGAAACAAACTATTATGTAATAGATGTGAAACTATTCAACGACATGACTAATTTAGGTCACGTTTATATCATTAAAAGTAAAGACAGAGACGAAGTTAACAACCTGGAAAAAGAAAGCAAATCAAATGAATAGCACGCTGTTAGTTAATATTTTAAGATTTATCTTATTGCTAGCCCTTCAAATTGGCGTATTCAACAATATGACTTTTTTAGGCTATATCATGCCGTTGCCTTATATGTTGTTTATAATCTTATATCCGGTAAACTCTAATCGTTCGGCTTTGTTAATCAGCAGTTTTTTTCTTGGATTAATAATGGATTTATTTTCTAATTCAGGAGGAATTCACGCTACTGCCTGTCTTCTTTTAGCCTTTTACCGACCTTATTTGTTTAAATTTGCATTTGGTGTGAGTTACGAATACCAAACCATTAAATTAAATGAAGCACTAACCCCTGAAAGATTTACATTTATTCTTCTTGCTGTGGTAATTCATCATTTTACCTTATTCATTCTGGAAGCCTTTCAGGTTAGTTTTATTTGGGACATTTTACTCAGAACAGTATTGAGTACCATATTTACAATCATTAGTTGTATTATCATAATATACCTTATTAAGCCAAACAAACGATGAGAAAACTTCTGCTGCCTTCTATTATTATTGTTGCAGCATCCCTGCTCCTGATTCGGATTTTTTACTTGCAGGTTATCAATGATACTTTCAAATTAAAATCGGAAAACAACGCTATTAAAATAAAATACGAATATCCGGAAAGAGGTTATATCTACGACAGAAACGGTAAACTTTTAGTAGCTAATCAGGCTTCTTATGACATTATGGTTATCCCGAGAGAAATTAAAAATCTGGATACCGTAGAATTTTGTCAGTTATTAGACATTACCAAAGACGATTTTTTAAAGAAAATTGCCAAAGCAAAAATCTATAGTCCGAGATTGCCCTCTGTTTTTTTAGCCCAATTAAACAAAAGCGAATATGCCGCTTTTCAGGAAAAAATCAGAAAATTTGAAGGTTTCTATGTTCAAAAGCGTTCCCTTCGTGATTATGAAGTCGATTTTGGCGCGAATATCTTTGGATTCATTACTCAGGTTAGCGAAGGAATTATCGAAAAAAATCCGTACTACAAAAGCGGAGATTTAATTGGGAAGCAAGGAGTTGAGGAATATTACGAAGAAATTTTACGAGGAATCAAAGGAGTAAAATACATCCAAAAAGACAAATACAATCGTGAAATAGGTTCGTACAAAAACGGAAGATACGACACAATTGCCGTTCAGGGAGAAGACATCAACCTGACTATTGACGCCGAAATTCAGCGTTACGGAGAACAATTAATGATTAATAAACGAGGCGGAATTGTAGCTATTGAACCTAAAACAGGAGAAATTCTGACATTAGTAACCGCTCCTTCTTACGATCCATCTATTTTGGTAGGAAGACAACGTTCTAAGAACTACACACTGCTTTATCACGATTCGATTGCAAATCCATTATACGATAGAAGTTTATTAGCCGAATATCCCCCAGGTTCACCATTCAAAATCTTAACAGGACTAGTAGCTTTACAGGAAGGCGCTATTGACGAAAACACAACCGTATTTTGCCATCATGGTTTTAGTTACGCCAGAGGTCGCTTTATGCGTTGTCACTGTCATGGAGGTGCTTTACAATTGCATCGCGGGATTTATGAATCCTGTAATGCTTACTTTGGAACTGCTTATATGCGAACTATCAATAAATATGTAAAACCATCTTATGCGGTGGATGTTTGGAGTAAGCATGTTAAAAGTTTTGGTCTAGGACAATTCATGGGTTACGATTTACCTACCGGAAGAAGAGGAAATATTCCGGATTCTAAAACTTACAAGCGCATTTATCCAAATGGTGGATGGAGAAGTACCGCGATAGTTTCTAACGGAATCGGACAAGGAGAGGTTTTGATGACTCCGATTCAACTGGCTAATATGATGGCTACGGTTGCTAATGAAGGTTATTACTACACCCCTCATATCATTAAGAAAATAAAAGGCGGTACAATTGATCCTAAATTTAAGGAAAAACACCTAACAACCATCAACAAAGAATTATTCAAACCCATTATAAGCGGATTATTTGATGTATATAATTTAGGAACAGCCCGCGGCGTTCGTGTTGAAGGAATTGACATCTGCGGAAAAACCGGAACCGCTGAAAACTATACTAAAATTGACGGTAAAAGAGTAAAACTTCAAGACCACTCTATTTTCGTGGCTTTTGCTCCAAAAGACAACCCAAAAATTGCAATCGCGGTACTGGTTGAAAACGGAGGTTTTGGTTCGACCATTGCAGGACCAATTGCCAGCTTGATGATAGAGAAATATTTGAGAAAAAAAATCACCAGAACCGATTTAGAAAAAAGAATTTTAGAAACAAGTCTCAGAGACCGTTATGCGATTTTAGGAGGAATGAAGGAAGCCAGTGCTATCGAAAGTTCCCCAAAAGACAGTGTGCTTAAAAAAAGAGTTTTCCAACCCAAAACCGTAAGCACAACGGCGACTAAAGACAGTACACAAAAAATTAATTAAGACATTCTTTTACAAATGAAAAATCAAAGTGTAAAGAAAAATATCGATTGGATATGTGTTATTATTTACAGCGTTTTAGTTATAATGGGCTGGCTTAACATTTATTCTTCCTCTTTATCTTCAATGGAAGGAACTTCAAACAAACAATTAATGTTTATTGTTCTGACTATTCCCTTGATTTTTACTTTACTATTTGTCGATGGAAAATTTTACGAAAAATATGCCAGCGTCATCTATGTCATAGGACTGCTCTCCTTGGCCGGTTTATTCGTTTTTGGAAAAACGATTAAAGGTCAGGCCAACTGGTATTCCTTTGGTTCTTTTGGTATTCAGCCTTCCGAGTTTGTTAAATCGGCTACAGCCCTGGCTTTGGCTAAATATCTGAGTGATTCACAAATTAACTTAAAAGATGTTAACCGACAGTTTCAGGTATTAAGCATATTAGGATTACCTATTTTACTGATTGTTTTTCACGATCCGGGAAGTGCTTTAATCTATTGTTTTCTTATTATTGTCCTTTACCGCGAAGGTCTGCCAGCCTGGTATATCTGGACAGTATTTATAGCCATATTACTCTTTGTACTCACACTTATACTCCAGCCGCAATATGTCATTTTATTAGCGTTTATTACTACTGTAATTGTTTATTGGAGATCGCGTTTAGCCAACAGAAATATCATAGCCAGCACCCTTTTATTTGCTTTGATGTCCGGATTTGTTTTATCCGTAAATTATGTTTTTGAGAATGTATTCAAGCAACACCACAGAGACCGTTTCAATATTTTATTAGGTAAAACCGTTGATTTAAAAGGAATCGGATACAACACCAATCAATCTGAAATTGCGATTGGTTCGGGAGGTTGGTTTGGCAAAGGCTTTTTAGAAGGCACCCAAACCAAAGGCGGTTTCGTCCCTGAACAACACACCGATTATATCTTTACCACTGTGGGTGAAGAATGGGGTTTTGTGGGTTCGGTTGTGGTAGTTGCACTCTTTGTAACTCTTTTTCTAAGAATTATTTATCTGGCCGAAAGACAAAAAACCAAATTCAGCCGCGTGTATGGCTACTGTACCGCCGCCATCTTATTCATTCATTTCTTTGTAAACATTGCGATGGTTATTGGAATTTTCCCAACTATCGGGGTACCATTGCCTTTCTTTTCTTATGGAGGTTCCGGACTTTGGGGATTTACCATTTTGCTGTTTATCTTCCTTAAAATGGATGCTAATAAAGTAAATGAGTGGTAGTTATCTCTTAAAAACATCCCTAAACTGATACAATAATCGTTCTATTAAACGTAAATCTTCTGTAACAATTTCTGCTGTTCCAGACATTTCTTGTTGGAATGGAATTATTTTATGATATGATGTTTCTAGTTTTTTTGGAAAAATTACATCTATCAATAAATTACCTTCTTTATCTGGTGTAAGTGAAATATTTTTTATTACCCCCTGTAACATACCAAACTCATTATCAGGAAAGTTAGAAAGTCTGACATTTACTTTTTGCCCAGTTTTTATTTTTCCTGAATTGAGTACAGGAGCTTTTATCTTTCCTATAAATCCCTTTTCTTTATCTGGAATAATTACAAACACATTTTCCATATATTAATTACAACTCTAATTGATTCAATAACAAAAATTATTTTCTATATCGATTACTCTAAACAATAAGAAATATCCACCAAAACATACTCTTAATTATTAATTTCTTCTTCAAGCTTTGCTTCTAATTCTTTCATATTCAATTCTCCTGAATTTTTCCATTTTCCGATTATAATTCCAGTTTTATCAATTAAGACGTAATGAGGTATTGCACTTACAAAATAGTGTACATCTATAGAATGATTTTCATCTTTCAAATCATTGGAACAAATATTTAAATCACTTTCAATACATACTTGCTTCCAAATATTTGTTTTATGTTTTAAAATAGCATTTTTCCATTGTAATTTATCTGTATCTCTGGAAATACTTATAATTTCAAAATCTTTGTTGCTAAACTTGCTGTATATTTTTTTTAAATATTTTTGATCGGCGATACAAGGGGCGCACCAGCTTGCCCAAAAATCCAATAAAATATATTTTTTATCTCTAAAATCACTTAAAGCTAATTTTTGTCCATTAATATCTAAAACACTAAAATCAGGAGCGATACTTCCTACTTTACTCTGCTTAAAATATTTCAACTTTTCAGCCATTTTTTTCCCTTCTTCAGTTAATTTAATTTCTTCGGAAAAATTCTGAAAAACTTCTTCATATTGATCATAAAAGGTTAATCCTTCCTGTGTTTGTACACTACTTAATAGCAATTTAAGACATGAATGAGAATTAGGATGTAATTTAGCAAAATCAAGATCTTTTTGAACCTCTTCTTTCAAACTTTTGTCCAATTTACTCCACAAATCAGTGAGTTTTTTATCAAATTTCTTCTTTATAATTGAATCAGAAACTTTGTCCATCTCCAAATTGCAAGATTTAATTAAAACACTAATTGAATCTTGGTACTTTTTTAAGTCCTTATGAAGTTCTTTTATCTGCTGTTGTATAACAATTTCTTGTGCCTCTATTTGACAAGTGATATTTAATGAAATAATTGTTAAAATTAGTACTAACTTTTTCATATACATAAAAATTATTTATTATCCTTTTAATGAATTATCAAAATTTATTTTTTATCCATTTTCTTTTATTTCCTTACAAACAAAAAATTAACTTAAGTTTTTGACAATTCCATCCAAAATAAGTTATCTATTACAAAATGATTCATCATCAATCAATTCCCCTACAAAAAAGTTCAGCGATTCTCTCTCGTAAGTTCTTGGATAAGGATATTCATTAATATAAATCGCAGGAGTGAAATATAAATTATTTGATATGCACCATTGATTTTGGAAATCATATAGCAAATCAATTTTTTCTTCATCATAATCCAATTTATATTTTTTTATCCAATCTGTTAAATTTTTATTTTTGAACCAATCATGAAGTGCCTCTAAAAACAAATCTTCTCCTCTATCAATATAAATAGTCATTAGAATTCTAAAAAAAATCTTTTTTTCATCGTTCAAATTTTTTATATCAGCGTTTATTAATATTTTTATTTTTAAATCATCCTTGTATGAAAGTAGTATTTTTTCTAAAATTTTATGTGCATCTTTACAATAGCCACAAAAAGGACTTGTAATTATTGCAATTTCAAGGTCGCTTTCTTTGTTTCCTAAAATAATAGGGCTAAATGCTAATTCCATTTTTTCAGTGGCCACTAACGTATTCTTGAAAATTTCATAATTATTCATGAAGCGATTGGCTTTGATTTTGAATTCTTTTAATTCTTTTTGTAAAGTCAATAATCCTTTCAGTTTATCCCATAAAAATACTACGGTAACAAGAACAAAACTAAAAACACAAAATTCACTAACTGAAATATTTAAAATTATATTCTTTATGAATAATAAATAAAATAATTCAAATAAAATTATACCAATAATTGCTAAACAAATAGGACACCATTTTTTCTCTACAAATTTCTGATAATAAATAGAAATCAATATTATTGGTATAGCACAAACGAGCATTATCTTTTGAATATTAAAATAGGCCTCTACATCTGCCATAAAAATAAATAGAATCAACCCTAAAAATTGTGAAGTAAAAAATATGATACTTAAATCACTAAAATTAACCTTTTCAAAAATTTTCCATTTGTCCGAGCCCACAACTGATGTACAGCTACTAGAAACTGTCAAATTACAAAAACGATTCAGTAATTCACTTTTAGTACCAAATAAATCTTTTAACGCCGCTATTGAAAAAAAAACACCTAAAATTGGAAAAATAAAGAAAGTTTTATCGAGTAAGTCTATTTGAAACTGTAGAACAGTATAAAAAAATGAAACCAAGCTTAAAAAAAACAAGGTTGTAAACCAGGTTTTCTTGTTAGATTTAAAGTTATTTTGCTGGTTTTCAACTAATAACACCAAGCTATCCCATTGGTTTTCTAACTCTTTCTTTGAAATGACAGATAATTTATTATCTCTAGTAATACGATAAATTTCTTCATTTTTTTTCTCAATGTAATAAAATTTTGACTGATTTTGCTCTTCTTTTAATAATGCTATAAAACGATTAGGTAAAGATTCAATATCAGAGAAATTAATTCTCATTGCTCCATTATCAATATTAAAAAATAATAAAGTATCAGAAATAGTTAATAAGGATGGATAATCGGGATGTGACTGGGCTTGAAATTTAAATTCTTCTTGATTAATATTTATATTTTCACCTTTCAGATATTTAAAAAGGGCAGGTATACTCTCAATCATTTTTTTGTGTTTTTTTTTGTAAATTTTAAATTTTGTTTACTCAAAATTATTCCGCAATAAATTTCAAATAACAAGCTATCAAAGATATTACCATAAAAGAATATCTTTGATTAGCTAAGTAGGCCTAATAAAGGTAATTAACCTTCAATGCAAGTACAGGCTGGACCACAAACACCGCAAGTACCTTGGCACACTACACCATTATCTCCACACTCTTCTCCACAACCGGGAGTTGCACTGTAATACCCTCCACTAATTGCTTTCATTTCCTTTCTAGAAAGCATGTTTTTAGCATTTTTTAAACTTAATTTTTTCATAATTTAATTTCTTCATAATTTAATTTTTTAGTTAAATAAAATTCAATATTTCTTACTTAATATTCAACAAATAGCTCACGTGCACTTAAGTTTTATCAAATCTTAAAGTAAGATTATTTTTTCAAATATAAAAAAGATAAAAAATCACACCGTAAAAGTAGTGTTAATTTTTTCTTAAAAAAATAATGAATAATAAAACAATATATACCCTCATAGGTTTTAAAACTATTTATTATATATTGAAATAGTTTTTTTCAGAATGAGTGAACAAATAAAAAAGAGAGATTATAATTTATAAAAAACCGATAACATAAAAACTCTTGACATAATAAATGTTTTTTGTTCACTAATCAAATAATCGGAAAATAAATAATTACTTTTAGCTTTATTATTCTGTAAGTTATTTACAAAAATTTCGAATCCTATAGGACTGTTTTTCTTTTGGTAGCTGAAGAATGTATTTACTACTTCATAAAAATTAGCATGATTATTACTATTCGATTTTTTAATTTTTTATATCCCAATTTATAATTAAAACATTTCAAAAAAGCTATTTCGAAGCTAGAAATTATTGCATCCTTTTGATAACTTTATTGAGCTTCATAATTCTGAACACAAGGTTTTTAGGTTATTAATTCAACTAAAAATGAATTTATTGAAATTATGTCAGTTTCGGACTTATTCATACTTGTAAAACTAACCAGAGCGCTTGATTTTACTAGCGTAAAACCAAAACTTTCTAAATCTATTCTAACTCTAAGGGAAGTATTCTTTAAAATAAAGTCATATTTTCCTTAAAGATTGACTTCATTTTTAATTATTATATTATAAAATTTCCCAATTCTTTTTAAAGTGGCATCTATAGAAACATTAGATAATAAAAAATAATACTGTTTTCTGTATTTGCGGTTTCATTCTCATTAATAACCTCTTCCAGTTTGTCTTTATTTATGTATATTCATTTTGGGCTTAAATATAAAATTAAAGTAATTATAAAAATACATGTCTATTTTTCTAAAACTATAACAAGATCAACATTCATTGTCCATTGCTTTTTTATATTATTATCCATAAATCGTGTAAATGGTTCAAAGTCAAATTTATTTTCATATCTACATCTACTCCAAGATGTTTTGGGGTAAAGTTCTTTCTTTCCGGAAAAACCCATATTTGGTCCAATAAAGGCAAATGATTGCTTTGGATTTATATATTTTGTATTTATTAATTCGACACCTACACAAACACCATTTTCAGGAAAATCTATGTGTAATGAATCTAAATCAACTTTTAATAAATACGTTTTATTTTCAGGCTCTATAATGATATTTTTATCATAAATTTCGGTATCTGGTCCCCCTTTTTTATTGTTATAATTATAAAATTTAATATTATAAGCCGCTAAATAATCAACTTTGTACTTTTTGTTTATTAAATACCCTTTAGTTTTTTTTAAATCTAAACTTATAGATTTTATTTTACCTTTTTTTTTATACGGATTTTCGATATAAGTACAATTTTCTGTTCCAAACTGAAATCCCATAATTATCTCATTTTCGCGTTTGGTTTTCAAAACCTTCTCCCAAGTGTATTCTGTTTTTTTATTCTTAATTATAATCTCGTCTAATTGTTCTATTTTGGGGCTTAGATAGAAGACGGTTTCATATACTTTTTGATTATTAAAATCCGACAGAAGTATATTTTTATTCTTATAGCCAATTGCAGAAATTAATAAATTGTCTTTGGAGTTAGTAATATTAATTTTAAATTTTCCTTGTAAATCAGTAAAAACACCAAAACGAGTACTGAGAAAACTTATATTTACGCCCTCTATAGCCTTATGCGTAATACTATCAAGAATTTGCCCCGACAGAATTTGCGCATCCGAATAGTTAAAAAATAAACCCAATATTATAATGAGAAATCTTATCATAAAGTTATTTTTAAAAGCATGGAATGATTTAACATTCCATGCTTTTTGATTTTATCCATTCTTACTTAAGAATAAAATATTCTTTTTTAACCAGGGTAATATACTCCCATGTCTATATAGCTGCCTTGATAGCAAACCCATAAATGGTGATTTGAATCAATGTAATTACCGCTAGTACAACTACCATAACCACCATTAATCATTTTCATTTCTTTTCTGCTAAGCATGCTTTCAGCATTTTTTAAACTTAATTTTTTCATAATTTAATTTTTTTTAGTTAAATAAAATCCAATACTTCTTACTTAATATCCAACAAATAGCTCATGTGCACTTGAGTTAATTGGTTTTTAAGTAAGATTATTTCTTCAAATATCACTAAAACAAATTAATATAAAATAAAAATACTGTTAATTTTCTCTTAAACGATTGAAAAATGACTCTGTTAAATTGTTGATTTCAAAAAAATTGATTTTTCCGTACTTGTCTAAAATGTATTTTAACACACTATTTTACGCTTTATAGTTTATTGTTTTTTAATTAGGTATTTGTTAGTTGTTTTTTATTTCTAATCATAAGGGAGATTGATTAATATTTAAAAAATCCTTGCTTTTATTCTAATTGATAAATCATATATAATCGAGTTTTCAGTATTTATAGATAATAATACTCAATCAATTGATGATTGATAATCAATTATATTCAACATCAATCATATAATGCAGTTTTTGAAGAAGCCAAATATTACATTTATCCAAATAATTACACTCTCTAAACAAGTATGATTTTCGAATATACTGATCATCATATTTATACGCTTTCAGTGCGGGAACTGCTGATATCTTTCCGTATTTTGAATTAATGAAGTTTTGTTTATAGTTTTTTTCTTCTAAAATAATAAAAACAACAAAAATACCCTCATCTGGAATTATTATTTTAGATTTTGAAACATCAACCTTTGTCCAATTTTCATTATCTGTTTTTGTAACTAAAATATCTTCATTTAAAATAGGCTTAGATGGCAGTCCTATACTATCAACAGTATATAGATTTGTTTTGAATGGTAAATATTTTAAATTTTTAACTCCTCCATAATCAGAAACAGCAAATATGAGATTTTTAATATATTCATTACTTTTATTACTTTTAGGGATAAAAATAGCCGCTTTATTATTCCAACTGAAGTTAGTTTCAAAACTATTTAACTTTTCAAAAAAAGAAAGATGATTTTTGATTTTTGTATCTGGTTTAATAATAACTTCTGATAATTGATTTTGGTCATTATCCAAATAAATGGTGTCTAAGATTTTTTTGTCTATTCTTTTTTTATAGCCTAATGAAGAAACTTCAATAGAATCTATTGTGTTGTTTGGTATTTCAAATTTTCCGTTTTCATCAGTTATAAAATACTTTGATATATTATTTGAATATATTTTTAAATTTACATTTTCAATTGGTAATCGTTTGTCACTTGAATAAACATATCCCCAAATTATATGGTTATTGTTTTTGTGCAGTCTTTCTTGTGAAAAAATATTCTGAAGAAATAAGAACAAAATAAAACTTATTTTTAAAAAAAAATTTATGCTCATAATGTATTTAAAATTTAATAAAAGAGGCAGTGCTAAAAAGAGCACTAGCCTTCTTTTATTCAGGTAGCTTTCTAGAAAATATTATTAAAATATAATATTATCAAAAATGCTTTGGGCTTTTTGGATAAACTCATAGAAATATTAACCCCAAACAGAGCAACCACCCCATCTTAATTCTCCACCACAATTCCATTCGCAAACATAACTAACTGGTTCGCCCCCAGAATAAAGTATTTTTTCTTCCCCAGTAAGAGTGCAACCACTACCATAACCACCATAACCACCATTAATAGCTTTCATTTCCTTTCTTGAAAGCATATTTTCTGCATTTTTCAAACTTAATTTTTTCATAATAAAATTTTTAAAGTTAAATAGACTAATATTCTTACTTTCTTTAATTTTTTAAATGGCTCACGTGCACTTGAGTTTAATAGTACATTTTAAGTAAGATTATTTTTTCAAATGTAAAAAATATAAAAAAATCTTAAGCTAAAAGTATTGTTAATTTTTTCTTAAAAAGAGACATTATGATTTTTAGTTAATAAATAAAATTTGAAGAATAACAAAATATGACCTCAAGGGTTTAAATTATGAGACTTAAAAATTTATAATTCTTAACCAGTAGAGCATTTAGTCAAATTGATTTTTAAGTTATTAAATATTCCAGTTTGCATTTTTATTAATTATCTGTATAATAGTCATCGTTGTTATTTTAGATTATTCTTGTTTTAAATCCTAAATAGCTCTTGCATAATTTTCTCCTAATCATAAACTGGTCACATACTTGAGAAAACAAAGTTTCTATCATCTCGCTGGATTTCCGTATTATGTATGGCAGGTTTAACGGATAACTACATGTGTGTTTTTTATTTGGTAGTATTTACAGTTAGTATATACCGCTTAATTTCGGATAACGAACAAAACCTGGGAGGAAAAGTAAAAATAAATTCAGAACTTTGGAATTTAAGAATTACGTATGACTTCAATAGAGCTTTTAAAATTTATGCTTCCCGATTTTTTAGTAGACCACTTCGAAGCAGTCTCCACTACAAATACAGAAGAAATATTGCATTTGTATTTTGAGGAAAAAATCAATCCTCCAGAAGAGTTTAATGGACTTGAACTGGTTTCCAAAGGTTTTCTCGATGAGTTTACTATTCAGGATTTTCCCTTGCGGGGTAAATTTGTGTATCTGCATATAAAAAGACGCCGTTGGACCAATAAAGCCAATGGAGAGATTATTAAAAGAGACTGGACTCTAGTGGTTAAAGGAACTCGCATGACTCAGGAGTTTGCGGCTTTTTTTAAAGAAATTAATAGATAACAGTGCTATAGATTGTCATACCATTGGAGGATTCTTTGGTGTCAATGGTAAAAAACTCCAGAGACAATATAAAAAACATCTGAGTTCTTTTACTGCATGGGCTCAAAGAGAACATGCTCATCAATGGATTCTTTACCCAGAGAATATGGGAACTCATCTCTCTATTGATGAAGTAGCTTTGTCTCAGGGAGAACTCTATACAATTGTAACCAATAAAAGCTTTAAAGGCAAAAAAGGCTCCTTAGTTGCTATTGTTGCCGGAACAAAGGCTGATCAGGTCATAGAGCATATATCTAAGATTGATTATAAAAAAAGATGCCGTGTAAAAGAAATTACACTTGATATGGCTAACACAATGAAGTTAATCTCAAAGAAGTGTTTCCCAAAAGCGGTACAGGTTACCATAGATTTCATGTTCAGAATTAGCCCTTGAGGCTTTACAGGAGATCAGGATCAAACATCGCTGGGAAGCTATGGATCTAGAGAATCAATCTATAATAAAGGCTAAGGAAGAAAATAAAAAATATTTTGCGGAACTTTTACCAAACGGAGACTCTAAAAAACAATTATTAGCCAGGAGCAGATATTTACTGTATAAATCTCGTGAAAAATGGACTGAAAGTCAAAATGAAAGAGCAAATGATCTTTAGTTTATATCCCGATATTAAGACAACATACAATCTAAATCAACAACTCAGAGGAATCTACAATAACAATAATGATAAACACATTGCGATGACAAAACTAGCACATTGGTATAGGAATGTAGAGGAATCAGGCTTTAAAAACTTCAATATTCTACTCAATACTAAAACTCTTAATTATCAGTCAATCTTAAATTATTTTGATAATAGAAGCACAAATGCTTCTGCTGAATCTTTCAATGCTAAAATAAAAGCTTTCAGATCTCAATTTAGAGGAGTACGTAATGTAGACTTCTTCTTATTCAGATTATCCAATCTTTTTGCCTAATCCCCAACTTTTGAACCTGATCCTGAATTTCACTGAATATTTTCTCATCTTGATGTGTGTTCAATAAAAAAATAAATCTTTTAAAAAGAGTCTTTTTTTTAATGCTCTTTTTAAAAGATTTATTTTTTTATTTCTCGCTAGACAATTATTATTACATCAAAGATTAGATATTCATTCTAGTAAATAAAACACATAATTATTTTAGATATAGATGAACCAAAATTTTTATCATACTACTGGTGATATCTTTCGTTTTCTAGCAAGTATTCTCAGTAATCTTATTGCTTTTTTTTCTTTGTCATTTCAATAATTCTATTTTTTTTATCGATATTAATAGAATATTTTTGCATATTTAAAGTATCTAGAACCAATCTTATTTTTGATTTTTCTATTTTTCTTTTATCAATTATAAATGTTGTAGAAGTTGTGTCAATTGAATTATAAATTGTTTTTAAATCATTATTAGTACGAAAGTTTGCATCCAAATTAATACCTTCTATTTTGTTTTTTTTTATGTTTTTATTTACATTACAAGAATAAAACAAAATTAAAAATAGAAATCCAAAGATTGATTTTTTTTTCATTATAGTTGATTTTTATGAAGTTGTGAATTAAAATTATATCGTAAAAGTAATCAATATAGAGATTAAATTTTATATTTCTCAACTAGTTTAAAAAGTATTTTAAAATAACACTATCTAAATTTTTTAAAAAAGTGTAATTGAAAATATAAATCTATTCTCATTAATAATAATTAATTTGTATATCTATAATGTTTTCAACTAAGTTTTGGATTATAACCTTTCACATAAACTCAATTAGCATAAATGCGAGTTTGTTTTAAAAACTCTTTTTAAGTTCTAAAGACAGTACAACTTTGTTTTAATCCAATGAATTATGCAACATTTCCCCACCCACAAATATTATTCAAATATTGAGTTGCAGCACTTCCAGGAATAAAAAGACGTTCTCCATTATCTCCAGTAACCCAAGTTCCTGCTATCCAACAATCTTTACCATCATAAAAATATCCCGGTGCTGTTCCATAATACCCCCCACTAATTGCTTTCATTTCTTTTCGAGAAAGGATGTTTTTTGCATTTTTTAAACTTAATTTTTTCATAATTTAATTTTTTTAGTTAAATAAAATCCAATACTTCTTACTTAATATCCAACAAATAGCTCATGTGCACTTGAGTTAATAGGAATTAAACGAGTTAAGATTATTATTTCAAATATCATTAAAATTTATTATTGTTTGGTGTAAAATATTGTTAATTTTTATCAAATAATGAAAATTAATACATCATTCAAAAGTTAATTTAATTGAGGAGGTTAAATCGATCTAGGAGACAATATTATTTGACGAAATTAATATGTCATTAAATTTCGAATTGAGTCCTTACAAAATGGCAAATTGAATGAAAAAATAATAATTATTTTGTATCTAGATATTAAAGATTTTTTTGCGAATTTTAATTTTAAAATTAACTTTTGATATAGGAAACATAGTTGAGAAATAGTTAAGAATACAAGCGATTTTCTGATAAATAGCCAAAATTAATTAGGTCTTCTTTGTTTTTTAATAAGATTGTTTTTCCATCTTTTATAAGATATAATTTATTAGCTATATTCAAGACATTTAGATAATCATGATCAGTTATGATAATTCCTTTATTAGCAGAAGCGATTTGAATTAATTTTTTTACTTTTTCTATATAAATTGGAGATAATCCCATAAAAGGCTCGTCTAAAAATGAAAATTTTGTTTTTGAAAGTAGTATTAATTTTATTTCAAAATATCGTAGTTCTCCACCAGAAAGATTTTTCACTTTTTTATCTATAATCAAATTAATAATTTGATCGTTTAAAAACTCATGTTTAAAGTCAAAGTCTATGTATAGATTAATTATTTTGATAACTGTTAAATATTTAGGTAGAAAACTATCTTGCGGTAAAAAGGAAATATAGTTATTATTTAAATACCCTTTTTTTAATACTTTCTGGTCAATTTTTATAAATTTATTTTCGGCATCTTCAATTCCATAAATGATTTTAAGTAAAGTCGATTTTCCAATTCCATTTCTTCCAAAAAGGCCTATAATATCATTTGTTTTACAATTTATGTAAACATCTGAAAGTATAAAATTATTTCTGAAACGTTTTATTATACTATCAATAATTAAAGTGTGATTACCCATATTAATGTTTTTAATATTATTGATAAAATAATATTTAATATTAGACAATAAGCAAATAATTCTGCTTTGGAAAAGCTATTGTTGAAATAGAAAAAATATTCATTTTTTCTATAATTTTCTTTAAACAAAATACTTCCTAGTAAACCAATTAATATAAAAGAGTTAAAAAAAAAGGTTAAGTTAAAGGTTAATAAATAAATTAGAATAGACAATGGTAAGTTTATCAATAGTGTTGATTTATAAAACTCCCAAAATAAAAGAAACTTTCTTTTTTTTAACATTTTAAAATAAATTATCTCATTTACTATAGAACCTTAAATTTATTAAAAAAATTTAAGGTTCTGAATTTAATAATTAATGATTAACAACCATATACTAAGCTGCAATACCAACTATAATATTGTTTTAAACAAGTACAACATGTGAAATCTGTTGCTCCAAGACAACTCGTTCCACTACCCGCCATAATATTTTTCATTTCTTTTCTAGTAAGCTTGCCTTCTATATTGGCAAGACTCATTTTTTTTTAATTGTTTCATAATTAAATTTTTTAAAATTAATATAGGTATTATACTTACTTTGTTTATTTTTAGTATGTCACGTGCACTTGAGTTAACAAAAAGTAACTAGTAAGATTAACATTTCAAATATTGTAAATAACTAATAATATTCGATTAAAAATATTGTTAATTATTTCTTAAATAAACAAGTTTAATAATTTAACAAGATTCTTTGTCTTGAGTGATAAAATAAATAAAATTTATTTTGAGTACAGTAATTGTGTTCAAAGAATTGATTTTTTTATAATTTATAAATTTCGAAATTTCTAATTTATAGTATTTATATTTTTCATAGTTATTATTATATTTTTTGTTTTTTTAGCTGTCTTAGATTGATTTGGAAAAAATGATAATATTTATTTAAGATATTTAAAGAAAAAACAATACTGAAATTTTAAAAAAAAATACTACATTTATTTTTTAATTATTATTTTTTTATGAAACAAGCGTTTTTACTACTATCCTGTCACCTCTCTAATGCTGTAATTAACAGCTTTAATGAAATTGTGACAGCAACAAATTCCGAGAAGAATATAACATGTCTTTTATACCATCAAAAAGGGGATAATCTTCAAAAACAGATAAGCAATAATGATGTTTTTTATTTTTCAGATGATATATTAACTAATCTTAATTACAAACCCTTAGGCGAAAAACTAATTCCAGGGAATAACCATTTCCCATTATTGAAATTCTACAAGGAAAATCCCGATTATGATTATTATTGGTGTATTGAAGATGATGTTCGATATACAGGAAATTGGGCTCATTTTTTTGAGTACTTTGAAAAATTTGACAAATCTTTTATCAGTTCTCATATTCAAAGATTTACTGATGATCCACACTGGCCGTGGTGGAGGACATTATTGTACAATGGCAAAACATTAGAAACAGAATATCTGATACGATCATTTAACCCAATATATCGAATATCGAAAGAAGCACTGAGTTTTATTGATCAAGAATTATTAAATGGATGGCAAGGACATCACGAGGTATTATTTCCTACGCTTTTGAATGCTGCAGGGGCTGATTTAATGGATTTTGGAGGTAAAGGGGAATTTGTTTCACCTGGTGATGAAAATAAATTTTATTTGGGGAACTATACACAAAATAGTCATTTAGAAAACAGAGAATCAACTTTTAAATGGAGACCTGTTCTTGAAAAAATGGGAGATATACCCAATAAGTTATACCATCCTGTAAAAGATTAAAATATGGACCAAAATTAAAAAGTATCTTTTATAGTCTTTACTTTTGTAAGTGCTGCAGCAATTACCTGATGCATATCATAATATTTATATTCCGCTAAGCGTCCTCCAAAAATAACATGTCGTTCACTTTTTGCTAATTCATTATATTGACCAAATCTATTTGTGTTATTCACATCATTTATTGGGTAATAAGCCTCCAATCCAGGTTTCCATTCCTGAGGGTATTCTTTGGTTATAACAGTACCGGTTTGTTTACCAAATTCAAAATGTTTATGTTCTATTATCCGGGTATAAGGAATCGTTTTTTCGGTAAAATTTATAACCGAAACACCTTGATAGTTTGGAATATTCATGTACTCATGTTCAAATCGTAAACTTCGATATTCTAAATATCCAAATTTATAATTATAAAATTCATCTAGTTTTCCAGTATATACAATGCGGTTAGCTAATTTGCTAAGTTCATAACGATCTTTAAAAAAATCAACACCTGTTCTTACTTCGATACCAGCTAAAAGACCTTCAATTAATTTATTATACCCTCCAATTGGGATACCCTGATACTTATCGGTAAAATAATTGTTATCAAAAGTAAGCCTTACAGGTAGGCGTTTAATAATAAATGTTGGAAGATCTATGGCTTTTCGCCCCCATTGTTTTTCGGTATATCCTTTTATTAGTATTTCATAAATATCTTTACCTACCATGTTGATAGCTTGTTCTTCTAAATTTGACGGTTTAATACACCCTGCAATTTCAACTTGATTTTTGATTTTTTCTGCAACTTCCACAGGACTTTTTATATTCCATAACTGATAAAAAGTATTCATATTGAAAGGTAAATTATATAATGATTCTTTATAATTTGCCAACGGTGAATATATAAAGTTATTAAACTCTACATAAGAGTTTACATAATCCCAAATTTTTTTATCATTTGTATGAAATATATGGGGGCCATATTTATGAATATTGATCCCTTCTGTGTTTTCACAATAGATATTTCCTCCAGTATGAGATCTTTTATCTATGACAATACATTTCTTTCCTAAATTTGTCATTTCACGTGCAAATACAGCACCGTAGAGTCCAGACCCAACAATTAAAAAATCATATTCTTTCATTTAAGTGCTATAAATAGTGTAATTTAAATTGTATTTTTCCATATAATCAGACAATTCCTGATGATGATTAGATTGAACGGGTCTTGTGTGTATAGAATCAATATCGTCAATAATAGCCATGTTATATTCAGTATAGTCTAAAATTTTCCCCCAGTGAAAATCAATCCCCCAGCCACTTATGGTCTCATCAAAAGTAAATAACACTTTTTTAAGAGCTTCTCTGGAAAAACAAGGCTGCATAATTTCAACAAAATTTGTATGTCGAAGTATTGAATTTTCTTGTTTTGTAGTATGTGGATATGAAAAAAAAGAATTGGATATAGCAGGTTGTGCAATTTCCAATTGATACTTTTTCATGTACCTGAACAACTTTTTTATATTGGTAGTTGATATTTCAATATCATCATCTGGCATATAAAAATAGTCGTATTTTTCAATTAACTCAGGGTTATCACTTAAATAGTTATATATCAATTTAAATTTATAACCTTTGGATGCTGTAACATAAGGACTGTCATTTTTGAATAATTCATAGGAATCATCATAAACAATTAAATGTAAATCAAATGTAGCGCGTTTGCTAATCCATTGATGATGTAAACTTGAAGCTCCTATTGTAGCCAATACACAGTTTTTATTCATAGATTTTTTTTATTACAAATCAAATACCAACAAATTCTAACAATATAAAGTCACTAAATTTCAAAAACGCATACTTTAAAGAAATGCGTATTAGATAATTCAAAAAAGAGACCAATATAGATTGGAGTAAATATATTACAATTATTTAGATAGCCAAGAGTTAAGATTTACATTCTTTTCTAAACTATTTTCTAGCTTATCTTCTAATTTTGGAAAGAAATCAATTCCGGTTTTTGACTCAATTTCATCAACCGAAACCACATAATCAAAAATAGATTTACTACTTTTTTTATTGGGAACTAAAAAAGCAATGACTTTATAATTCCCTTTGGTATAATTCAAAGCTATTTTATAAAAATACTCAGGTACTTTTACATTTTCGCTGCCAATTGTTTTCAAATTTCCTTTCAAAACACCGCCGGTAACTACAATCAGCCCGTCATATTTAACGGCCCAAAAACGAATTTTCTGTTCCAGTCGGTTCCATATTCCGGAATTAAAATCGTGGTTTTGCGGACTGATATTCGAAGTAAAAAAAGTATCCTTATAAGCTGAAAGATTAAATTCCATGTCGGCTGCCGGACACAAATGACCTTTGTCATAACCCGAATTTTTATAACTTCTCCAATCTGCCGATTGCGAACTCACTTTGGGATCTTCAATAAAAAAAGGACGTTTAAAATCACTATTTTTCACATAATCTTTCTTCAGTTCATAAGCGACCCATTCGGCCTGCTCGGCATTTTCATTATAAGACAACGTAAAATAATCGTGTTTCACAATTTGAGCATTAGCCGATTTTGGCAAATAAAAATTTAAATCCTGCGCGGATTGCTTCCCTTCTATATCAACTACTTTTATCTTTTCATCTGAAAACTTTAGGGTTTCCTTTTGCTTACACGCTAAAAAAACAAACCCCAAAATGACGAACAGTACGCCAAACTTTTTATTCATAGTCTTTTTTTAAATAAAAACGCTCTGAAAACCGAATCAATTTCCAGAGCGTCCTCTATATTCAATATTTTATTATGATTTCGCTAAATTAGCTTTTTTCAGTTTATTAGCCGGAATCGTATTGTTTTTCAAATTTACTTTGGTTTGTAAATCATCTAAAACATTTAAGGCTTCTTCAACATAAATATCTTTAGACAAACTTTCGTGCCAACGATCTCTTTTCTCTTTCAAAATATTGTCTTTACTCATTTGCTCTGTTTCATAAGGCAGAGAAGTAAATTTCAAATTATTTTTATATTCAAAAATTGGCTTAAATTTCTTAGCTTTTTCCTCAATGGCACTCTGCGCTTTTCTAAACTTATCAATATTTAAACTATACTCATTTTCTTCACTACGGGCATCAATCCATTTGGCATTTTCCTCAATCAGCTTAAATTGCGGATTAGCCTCAATTCGCTCTTTACTGTGTGAAATAGCCTTGCTAAAATTAGCATTGTTATTCCAAACACTATAATCAGCAGCATCAATCTTATCCCAAGGCATTGCATTTTCTACATCGCGCTCTCCCATTTTTAAATAAGAATAACGATCCGGCATCACCACATCACTGCTCACACCTTCTAACTGAGTTGAACCTCCGTTGATTCTGTAAAACTTCTGTGTCGTAGTTTTTAGCGCTCCTAAATCGCCCACCGCACTGTTACGAACAAACTGGTTTAAATCAATCACATTCTGTACTGTTCCTTTACCATAAGTTTGTTTACTACCAATGATAACACCACGTTTATAATCCTGAATAGCAGCCGCCAAAATCTCTGAAGCTGAAGCCGAAAAACTGTTTACCATAACCACCAACGGTCCGTCCCATTCGATTTTCTTATCTCTGTCATACAAAACTTCTTTTTTTCTTCCGGAAGATTTGATTTGAACAATTGGTCCCTGCTCGATAAACAATCCGGCGATGTCCACAACTGTAGATAACGAACCTCCTCCGTCATCACGAACGTCCAGTACAATTCCGTCTACTTTAGCCTGTTTCAGTCTTTCAACCTCTAAAGCAATATCTTTACCGGCATCTCTTCCGTCTTTGTTTTCAAAATTGATATAGAATTTAGGCAAATAAATCACCCCGTATTTCAATCCGTTTTTGTTAACGATACTTGATTTAGCATAAGTTTCTTCAATCTCAACAATATCTCTGATAATCGAAATTACTTTAATCGTACCATCAACTTTTTTAACGGTTAAACGAACTTCAGTACCTTTTGGCCCTTTGATTTTTTTCACTACATCGTCTAAACGCATCCCAACGACATCAACCGGCTGCCCCTCTCCCTGAGCCACTTTCATCACAAGATCTCCGGCTTCCAACTCTTTTCCTCTCCAAGCCGGTCCGCCAGAAATCAATTCGGAGATTTCAGTGTAATCGTTTTTCTTTTGTAAACGGGCACCAATTCCTTCCAGAGTTCCACTCATACTTACATCAAAACGCTCTTTTTCTTCCGGTGCAAAATAATTGGTGTGCGGATCAAAACGGGCTGTAATGGAATTGATATAAACCGAAAACCAGTCGTTACGGTTTAAATCTTTCATAAAACCAAAATATTCGTCCAAAGATTTAGAAGTACTCTCTCTGGTTTCTTTTTCTAATTCTGCAAAAGATTTAGGTTTACTGTCTGCAGCAATGTCTTTTTTAGTCTCAGTTGGAACAACAGTCTCCCCGTCATTTTCTAAAGGATTAGAAAGTAATTCGGTTTCTTCTTTAGAAAGTTTCCCTTTATTTTCCTGCATTTTCAAACGATCAGTCAAGGAAGAAAGCGTTGTTAACTTCAACTGTTTTCTCCAACGCTCTTTAAGCTCCGCTTCATTTTTTGCGTAAGGCGCTTTTTCATAATCCGTATTAAAACTTTCATCGATATTAAAATCAAAAGGAGCTTTTAAAATTTCCTTATACAATCCCTGACTTTCTTTCATACGCTGCATCAAACGTTCGTAAGTCAACGTAAAAAAAGTTAAATCTCTGTTCATTAACTCATCATCCAATTCTAATTCGTACTTAGAAAATTCGTCAATATCCGATTGTAAAAAGAAACGTTTGGAAGGATCCAACGCCTGAATATAATCTTTATAAACCCCTTTAGAAAAATCATCATCTATAGTTGCCGGACTGTAATGTCCTTTTTCAATAACAAAAGTCAATAATTCTAAAAGTAATTTATCTTTATCCGGATCGACATCTGAAGCCGATTTTATTTTAAATGCAAATAGCGCTACCGATAAAAAAACAACGGTAAGAAGTAATTTATAATTTCTCTTCATAAGACTAATAATAGTATTCATTCATTTTTTTAAACTAAGTTAAGGGAAAAACCAAGTCAAGAATAATAAGGCTTCCATAATTTTTTGTTAAAGATATAAAATTGTTTTTTTCTTAATCCCAATAATCTGCCAACTGAATAAAATTTGTTTACTTTGTTTCAAATATGACTTTTTATCTGTCAAAAGTTCACAAAAATCATTCCTAAAAATGAAACAAAGCAAACCCTTAATTTTAATTACAAACGATGATGGTGTTTCGGCTCCGGGAATCAAAGCTCTAATTGATGTAATGTCCGAAATTGGCGAAATTGTAGTTGTTGCCCCTGATAAACCGCAAAGCGGCATGGGACATGCTATCACGACCAACGAGACTTTGTACCTGAATCCTATTTCGACCGAAAACGATCCGATTCGCATTTACAGTTGTTCCGGAACTCCCGCCGATTGTGTAAAAATTGCGGTTAACGAAGTTTTAAAACGAAAGCCGGATTTGTGTGTTTCAGGTGTAAATCACGGTTCCAATTCGTCGATAAACATCATTTATTCGGGAACGATGAGCGCCGCCATTGAAGCCGGAATTGAAGGAATTCCAGCGATTGGTTTCTCGCTTTTGGATTTTGACTGGAATGCTAATTTTGAAGAAATTAAACCGTACATCAAAAAAATAACTCTGGAAGCTTTAGAGAACAAACTTCCGAAAGACGTAGTTTTAAATGTAAATTTCCCCAAACTAAAAAAAGAAGAAATCAGGGGAATTAAAATTTGCCGTCAGGCTAAGGCTTTTTGGAAAGAATTATTCCACAAACGAAAAACGCCGCAGGGACGTGATTATTACTGGCTTTCGGGTGAATTTATAAATCAGGATCACGGCGAAGATACTGACGAGTGGGCATTGAAAAACGGTTACATTTCTGTTGTTCCTGTACAATTTGACCTGACCGCTTATCATGTCACACAACAACTCAACAGCTGGAATTGGAACGAATAATTCCAGTATTTTTACAGTTTTAAATTAAACAACAACAATGAAATACTACATTATAGCCGGAGAAGCCTCGGGTGATTTACACGGTTCCAACTTAATGAAAGCGCTGCTTAAACAGGATTCTAATGCCGAAATCCGTTTTTGGGGCGGCGACTTGATGCAGGCTGCCGGCGGAACTTTGGTCAAACATTATCGGGATTTGGCTTTTATGGGATTTGCAGAAGTATTGTTTAATTTGAAAACCATTTTAAACAATATCAAGTTTTGCAAAGAAGACATTCTTCAATTCCAACCTGATGTCATTATTTTTATTGATTATCCCGGTTTTAATATGCGTATTGCGCAATGGGCAAAAGAAAAAGGCATCAAAACCCATTATTATATTTCGCCACAAATTTGGGCCTGGAAAGAAAACCGCATCAAAGCCATCAAAAGAGATGTGGACAAAATGTATGTGATTTTGCCTTTTGAAAAAAACTTTTACGAAGACAAACACCATTATCCGGTGGAATTTGTGGGACATCCGCTAATTGATGCGATTCAGAATCAAAAAACAATTGACATTACCACTTTTAAAGCAGAAAATAATCTAAACGAAAAACCTATCATTGCCTTACTTCCCGGCAGCCGGAAACAGGAAATTACTAAAATGCTTTCGCTAATGCTGAGTGTGGTGGACGATTTTCCTGATTACCAATTTGTAATTGCAGGTGCTCCCAGTCAGGAATATGATTTTTACAAGGACTTTATTACAAAAAATAATATCAAATTCATTTCGAACAAAACTTATGATTTGTTAAAAATAGCTCATGCTGCCTTAGTCACTTCGGGAACAGCGACTTTAGAAACAGCACTTTTTAAGGTTCCGGAAGTGGTTTGTTACCGTGGAAACTGGATTTCGTACCAAATTGCCAAACGCATTATTACCTTAAAATACATTTCTTTAGTCAACTTGATTATGGACAAAGAAGTTGTAACCGAATTAATTCAGGATGCCTGCAATACTAAAAACATAAAAAAAGAGTTAACTAAAATATTAGATCCGGAATACCGAAAGAATCTTTTGACTAACTATGATCTTTTAGAACAAAAATTAGGCGGAACCGGAGCCAGCGAAAAAACAGCCCAATTAATTATTGCCGATTTGAATGCGTAACACCAGTCTCTTAAAACCGTTATTTACTTTAATTTTTATTTCAATTCTTTTTGCTTCCTGTAAATCAGCTTCGGGAATAAACAGCAACACCAGAAACCGTAATCATCTGGCGGAAGAAATCATCCACTCGGCTTCCGAAAACATTGGCGTTCCTTATAAATATGCCGGAACTACCAAGGCCGGATTTGACTGTTCGGGATTGGTTTTTACAACCTTTAACCAATTTGACATTAAACTTCCCAGAAGCTCGTATGAACAGGCAAAAATTGGCACCGACTTAGGGAAAAATGTTTCAAAAGCACAAAAAGGTGATTTGATATTTTTCAAAACCAATAACCGAAATCGGATTAATCACGTAGGAATTATTGTTGACACCAAAGATGACGAACTGCAATTTATCCATGCTTCAACTTCCAGAGGCGTTATAATTTCCTCAACCAAAGAAGCTTATTACGAAAAAGCTTTTGCTCAACTAAACAGAATTCTGCCTTAAAAAAACTTTTTGTTGCCGAAAATTCGTACTTTAGAATTATGAAAGTACTGCAATATCCTTTGGCAAAAATTACAATGGGTTTCTTATCAGGAATCCTGTTTGCTTTTTATTGGCAAGCGGATATTTATCTGGTCTTTAGCACATTATTGTTGCTATTAATGGTAGCGGCTATTTTATTTTTTGGAGCACGAAATATCAAAAAAAGTAAACTCTTTTTTTCGCTCCTCTCCTACGCGATTTCTTTTTTAACTGGAATGAGCAGCTTGATCATTCAAACTGAGGCTTTCCGGAAAGACAATTACAGCAATCTAATATCGGTTTTTGAAAAAGAATCCAAAATAAATCTGGTAATCAGAGAAAAACTAAAAAGTTCTCCGTACCATCAGCGGTATATTGCTGTAATTCAAGCCATCGACCACAAAAAATACAGCGGTCGCATTTTACTGAATCTTCCTAAAGAAACGATACCAAATTCATTCCGGGTGGGAACAATTATGGAAATTGAAGGTCATTTGCAAAAAAACCGAAAACCGGACAATCCCATGCAGTTTGATTATGGCAACTACCTGAACAAGAAACAAATTTACGCTCAACTATACAGCACTCCGGAACATCTTAAAATTGGAATCCATCTTCAAAAAGACATTTGGTTTTACATTGCTCAAATCAGAACCGGAATAATCTCCAACTTAGAGCACCGCGCTTTTAATGCAAATGCTCTTGCGGTTGCATCAGCCCTTATTTTAGGGCAACGCCAGGAACTTTCTTCTGAAATTATTCAGGATTACCAATATGCCGGAGCTATTCATATTTTATCGGTTTCAGGTTTACATGTAGGATTTATTTTCCTGTTCCTTAATTTTATACTCAAACCCATTCCAAATCATCAAAAAGGTGTCACCATCAAACTGACAATAGTCCTGACAAGCTTATTTTTATTTGCGTTGCTTGCCGGATTATCCCCTTCAATTGTTCGTTCAGTCACAATGTTTTCCTTTATGGCAATCGGTTTATACCTACGGAGAGGTGTCAATATTTTTCACACTTTGTTCGTTTCAATGCTGATAATATTGCTTTTTGAACCTTACTTTTTATTCGATGTTGGATTCCAACTGAGTTATCTTGCCGTATTTTTTATTGTTTGGTTTCAGCCGGTTTTGGCTTCTTTTTGGAAACCTGAAAATAAAATCACAAAATACTTTTGGGATATTCTAAGTGTTTCAATTGCGGCTCAACTGGGCACACTTCCTCTGAGTTTGTATTATTTTCATCAATTCCCGGGATTATTTTTTGTTACCAATTTGATTGTTATCCCTTTACTCAGCCTGATTATGTTTGTTGGAATTATTGTAATGTTTCTGGCAGCATTAGGACTCACTCCTTTTTGGCTTCTAAAAGCTTTTGAATGGAGTATTCTTTCCCTTAATAAAATTATTAACGGAATTGCTTCTTTAGAAAATTTTATCATCAAAGACATTCCTTTCAACTTTTATCTGGTTATTAGTAGTTATCTGCTTATTTGTACGATTATCATCTGGCTCACAAAACCTCATTTTAAAAGACTTTTGACGCTTTTATCTGCAATACTCTTTTTCCAGCTCATACTATTATTCAATCATTGGCAGATTCAAAATCAGAACGAATGGATTGTTTTGAATGCAAAAAGAAGAACAATCCTTGTAGAACGACATGGACAGAAAGTCTTTCTGTATTCCAATGACAGTTTGATCAAAAACCACAAACTCCTGAAAAGCTATTTAACGGGGAACTTTAGCCATTTGGTAAAACAACAAAAACTCCAACATACCGCTTATTTTAAAGGCACTAAGATTTTGATTTTGGACAGTCTTGGACTTTTTCCAAAAAATTGCAAGCCTGACATTATCCTGCTTACACAAACTCCAAAAATCAATATTGACCGAATGTTACGCACCTTAAAACCTAAATTGCTTATTGCCGATGGTTCTAATTATAAATCTGTTTTAACGCATTGGGAAAGCAGTTGCCGGAAACAAAAAATCCCTTTTCATGCTACTGCCGAAAAGGGATATTTCCAATTAAAGTAAAGATACTTTTATTTCTGATTTAAAATTCCATTGGCTACTTCCAGCCAGGCTACCGGACCTCCGGGAACATAACCTGTTTTTCCAAGTCCCTGAAAATTTATTTTACCATCTTCACGAGTGGAAGCTGTAGCAAAATAAACGGTTGGGTAACCCTGCACACCAAAGGCATTTTGCAATTCGTAATTTTGTTTTTTAACCTCTTGGGTTTGAGGTACGCTTCTTGGATAATCCAATTCAACCAAAACTACTTTTTCTTTTGCCCATTTAATGAACTCCGGCGTTAACAAAACTTCTTTTTGCAAACGAATACACCAACCACACCAGTCACTTCCTGTAAAAAACAACAGCAATGGTTTGTGTTCTTTGTTCCCAATAGCAATTGCTTCCTTAACATCAGTATGCCATTTGAGTTCCTGAGCCTGAGTTACAACCAGACCTAAAAAGAAAACAGCAATTAAATATATTTTTTTCATAATTGTTTTTTTTAAAATAACAAAAACAATATTAGTGAAATAAAATTAATTTACACCATGCATTAACTTTTTCATCACAGGTGTTAACAACAACATGATTACTCCTAATCCTATTGGAATAATCGTAAAAATCAAAAAGAATGTTGACAAGCTGTACTCCTGACTAATCGTTTCAATTAAACCTCCCATAGAACCGGCTAATTTATTCCCCATTCCTAAAAACAGATAATACACTCCAAACATAATGCCAATCCAGCTGGCCGGAATTAATTTACTGATATATGACAAACTCACCGGAGAAATACACAATTCTCCCAAAGTATGGAATAAATAAGCCGCAATAAGCCAAACCATACTTACACGCACCACAGAATCAGTGCTAATACCCATACTTCCGTAAGCCAAAAATCCGAAACCTAGCCCTAACAAAGTTAAACCAAGTCCAAATTTCATTGGTCCGGAAATATTATACTTACTTTCCCACCATTTTGAGAAAAAAGGAGCAAAACAAATAATGAATAAAGAGTTTAAAATTCCAAACCAGGAAGCCGGCACTTCGGCTTCTGTTGCTGAGAAATCCCTGTTGATTTTCCAAATTACAATTCCCCAGATAATGATAAAACTCAATGCCAGAATACTGTTTCCTAATGCGTATTCTTTTACCGTTTTGGAGAATAATTTCACTAAAACATAACTAATAACCAATAATGGCATAATAGTCAATAAAGCATCCACAATCTTGAAAGTCCAGGCAGCATTCCCAAACAATTCTCTTTGGGTAAATTTTTCTGCAAAAATAGTCATCGAACCTCCGGCCTGTTCAAAAGAAGCCCAGAAGAAAACCGAAAAAACCGAAAAGATAACCACTGCGATGATTCGGTCACGAATAATATGTGGCGCATCATTTTCCTGTGCTTCCTTCTCTTTAATCGCTTTTTTAGTTTCGGCTGTTGGTGGCAATCCAATATTTCCAAAAATATTTTGTGTAAAATAAAATTGTAACATTCCAAAAAACATAAAGATTCCGGCTAAACCAAAACCTAAACTCCAGGACACTTTTTCGCCAATATATCCGCAAAGCATAATCCCTAAAAAAGCTCCGGCATTTACTCCCATATAAAACAACGAATAAGCTCCATCTTTTTTTTCCGGGTGTTTAGCATAAGCATTTGAAATAATAGAAGTCATATTAGGCTTAAAAAAACCATTCCCTATCATTAAACAAACGATACCAATATATAAAAACGTCGGGGTTTCAATTGCCATCGAAGCATGTCCTAAGGTCATAATCAAAGCTCCAATAACTACAGCACGACGGTAACCCAAAAAGCGATCGGCTAAATAACCTCCAATAATTGGTGTAAAATAAACCACCATGGTGTAGGTTCCGTACAAAGCCATAGCATCTTCTACATTCCATGCCCAACCTCCATCTGCGATTGAAGTTGTTAAGAATAAAACCAACAATGCGCGCATTCCGTAATAAGAAAAACGCTCCCACATTTCGGTGAAGAAAAGCACAAATAAACCTGCCGGATGTCCCAGAACAGATTTTTTAAAAAAATCATTTTGATTGTCTTGATTCATAAACTTCAATATTAAATTTTTCTTTCTTTCTATTTTTATCGCGAATATTTTAAAACTAAATATCTTTCCGTGAGCTACAAATTTTCATGAATAAAATTGGTTATCTTATTAAATAACTGAATGCGCGTCATTCCCCCGTAAATTCCGTGATTGCAATCCGGATAAATTTGAGATTCAAATTGTTTATTAGCCTGAATTAAAGCCGACATCATTTGCATTGTATTTTGCAAATGCACATTATCATCGGCGCTACCATGAATCAAAAGATATTTTCCCTTTAATTGTTTGGCAAAATTAATCGGCGAATTATCGTCATAACCTCCCGCATTTTCCTGGGGTGTTTGCATGTATCTTTCGGTATAAACCGAATCATAAAAACGCCAGTTAGTCACCGGAGCCACCGCAACAGCCATTTTAAAAATATCATTCCCTTTCAAAATACAATTAGAAGCCATAAAACCACCAAAAGACCATCCGAAAATTCCAATTCTGTTTTTGTCCACATAAGGATAATTCCCTATTGTTTTAGCAGCATCAATCTGATCTTCCACTTCATATTTGCCCAATTGTAGCTGTGTTACTTTTTTAAAAGCAGCCCCCTTAAAACCGGTTCCGCGTCCATCCACACAAACCACAATATACCCCTGCTGCGCCAGCATCATGTACCAATAATCATCAATCGTATTCCATTTATTAGCTACCTGTTGTGAACCAGGTCCCGAATACTGTGTCATGAAAACCGGATATTTTTTGTTGGCATCAAAATCCTTAGGTTTTAAAATCCAGGTATTTAATTCGTTGCCTTTCTCGGTTTTTAACACAAAGAATTCTTTTTGAGGCAAATTAAAGCTTTTCAAACCGGAACTAAGTGCCGTATTATTTTCAATAACTTTTAATTCTTTCCCGGATTTAGTTTCATTTAAAGTATAAGTTGTAGGCTGACTGGCACTTGAAAAGGTCTGAATAAAATAACTAAAATCCGCACTAAAAGTAGCTTCATACGTTCCTGTTCCATTTGACAAAGCCACTTTATTATTTCCTTTCAACCCTATTTTATAGATAGCTCTGTTTATCGAACCATTTTCCGTTGACTGATAAAAAAGTGTATTTGTCTTTTCATCCAATCCGTAAAAAGAAGTTATTTCCCAGTTTCCTTTGGTTAGCTGATTTTTTAATTTGCCGTTTTTATCATAATAATAAATATGATTAAAACCGTCTTTTTCGCTGGTCCAAATAAAACTATTGTCTTTTAAAAAGGTTAAATTATCGGTTACATCAATATAAGCTTTGTCTTTTTCGTTCAAAACAACTTTTGCACCAGCTGTTGTCCCGTCAATAAAAAGTAAATCCAAATTATCCTGATGGCGGTTTAAAATCTGAGCCGATAAAACATTCGCATCATTAGTCCATTGCAGTCTGGCAATATAAAAATCGGAGTAATTACTTAGATTGACTTTTTGCGTTTGCTGGGAATTAATATCACAAATATGAAGAGAAACTTCGGAGTTTCTTTCTCCGGCTTTTGGATACTTAAAAGTTACCATCTGTGGATACAAACTTTCTCCGTAAACCGGCATAGAAACTTCCGGAACCTGAGACTCATCAAATCGGATGTACGCAATTTTCTTACTGTCTTTGGACCAGTCAAAAGCTCTCACGAAAGCAAACTCCTCTTCGTAAACCCAATCACAAATCCCGTTGATTACGGCATTTTTAACTCCGTCTTTGGTAATTTGAATTGTATTTTTAGAGGCAATATCATATACAAACAAATTATTATCACGGGCAAAAGCTATCTTTTTGCCATCAGGAGAAAAAGTAGGTTCCTGAATTTGAAAATCAAATAATTTGGTTATTTGCTTATTTGAAAGATCATATAAATAGTAATCGGCAGTAAAAGAGTGACGGTACATAGCATTCGAATTACAAGCCAGCAATATCATTTTTTCATCTGCATCAAAACTATAACTGTCCACCATTGGCATTCCCTGATGGGACTGTGTATCGATAAAAGTTGCCACTTTTTGAAGATTTGCAAAATCATACAAATCTATTTGTGTAGATCGGGTTGTGGGTACATAATTTAAAACGGTATATTGATTGCTTTTCTTCAGCGCCTGCAATTCATCCATATCCTGAGTTCTAAATCGCCCTCTGTAAATGGATTCTACGGTGATATTTTGTTGTCCAAATGCGACAACACCAATAAAAAACAAAACAAATGGATACAATTTATACTTCATAAACTTATACTCTAATTAAAATCTATTCAATTTTAATAAAAAAATAACAATAACACTTCATTTAACACCTAAAAATACATTTCGTAAATTACTACAATCTCATTATTGACACTAAATTAATGGCAAATAAAGGCTGTAAAACGTATATTTGCCGCTCATTACTTTATAATTCATTGAAAATGAACAAAGCCGTAACAGGATTCTCAAAACTATCAAAAGAAGAAAAAATAAGCTGGATTGCCTCTACCTATTTTTCTAATCCCGGGAACACTATTCAATTATTAAAAAAATACTGGAACAGTGACGAGAAACTTCAAAAACTACATGATGAATTCATAGAAAACACCATCAGTAACTTCTATATTCCGCTGGGAGTAGCTCCAAATTTCGTCATTAACGAAAAAAATTATACCATTCCAATGGCAATTGAGGAAAGTTCGGTGGTGGCCGCCGCTTCCAAATCGGCTAAATTTTGGGCAACAAGAGGAGGCTTTAAAGCAACTGTTCTGAACACCGAAAAAATTGGCCAGGTTCATTTTATTTACAAAGGGGACATTTCGAAATTAGAGCTATTCTTTGCTCAAACCAAGTCCAAATTTTTCTCAGAAACCGAAAGTCTGACCAAAAACATGCAACAACGTGGCGGCGGAATTCTGGACATCACTTTGGAAGACAAAACCCAATTGTTGCCAAATTATTTCCAACTACATGCTACTTTTGAAACCAAAGACAGCATGGGAGCTAATTTTATCAACTCCTGTTTGGAACAATTTGCTACAATTTTAAAAACAGAAGCACTGGCTTACGAACTTTTTTCGGAAAAAGAAAAAAACATCGAAGTAGTGATGAGTATTCTTTCGAATTATGTCCCAAACTGCATTGTCAGAGCCGAAGTTTCCTGTCCGATTGAAGCATTAGCCGAAAAACATATCCCGGATCCGCAGGCTTTTGCCGAACGTTTTGTTCAGGCGGTTCAAATTGCCGAAGCAGAACCTTTTCGCGCTGTTACTCACAACAAAGGAATCATGAACGGTATTGATGCCGTAATTTTAGCCACTGGAAATGATTTCAGAGCCGTTGAAGCCGGTGTCCACGCTTATGCCGCTAAAAAGGGACAATACAGCAGTTTATCACATGCTAAAACAGAAAACGGGATTTTTAGTTTCTGGATCGAAGTTCCTTTAGCCTTAGGGACCGTCGGCGGATTGACAACTTTGCATCCTTTGGTGAAATTATCATTAGAAATGTTGGAAAACCCTTCGGCCAAAGAACTCATGGAAATTGTAGCCGTAGCCGGACTAGCACAAAACTTTGCCGCTTTGCGTTCTTTAACCACTACAGGAATTCAGGACGGACACATGAAAATGCATCTGAACAACATTTTAAACCAATTAGAAGCCACCAACGAAGAACGTCATTTGGTACAAAAACACTTTAAAAACCATGTAGTTTCACATAGTGGTGTGGTAAATTTTGTAAATGATTTAAGGAAAAAATAAGTTTCTCCAAAGAATAACCCAATTCGTAAATGGATACAAAACAAACTTTTTACAGCAACGGAAAATTATTAATTACTGCCGAATACCTGGTTTTAGACGGCGCAAAAGCATTGGCTTTGCCTACAAAATTTGGTCAAAATTTAATTGTAGAAAAAAATAACACTGCACAAATCAGTTGGAAAAGCTACGATGCTGATGGCAGTATTTGGTTTGAAGACAATATTAGCTTTACTGAAATAGAAAAACCCAGTACGACCGATGAGGAATCGATTAGAAAAACTTTAATCAAAATTTTGCACGAAGCTTTTCTTTTAAATCCGGATTTTATAAAAGAAAACACGGGTTACCAAATCACCACCGAATTGACTTTTCCAAAAAAATGGGGATTAGGCACTTCGTCAACGCTTATCAATAATATTGCCCAATGGCTCCAAATTGACGCTTTTACTTTATTAGAAAACAGTTTTGGCGGCAGCGGATACGATATTGCCTGTGCGCAGAATGACAGCCCGATTATCTATCAACGAAAATCAGGAAAACCAAAAGTAGAAACCATACATTACCACCCTAATTTTACGGACAGTATTTATTTTGTGTATTTGAATAAAAAACAAAGCAGCAAAACAGCTATTGCCAATTATCAAAGAAACAAAACCTCAGATAACGAAAAAAACATTGCTAAAATTGACAAACTGACTCAGGAAATCATTCACGCAAAAACAACTCATGCTATGGCAGCTTCCATCGCCAAACACGAAGCTATTATGAGCACCATTTTAGAAACCAATACCGTTAAAGAAGATTTGTTTTCTGATTTTATTGGCGAAATAAAAAGCCTTGGTGCCTGGGGCGGCGATTTTATCATGGTGCTATCCGAAATTAATCCAAAAACCTATTTTATTTCCAAAGGATACCAAACTGTCATTCCTTACAAAGACATAATTTTAGAATAATTTAAAACCAAGCATATAAAAAAAATGTCCCGATTGTTATCGGGACATTTTTTATGAAATTAAAATTAATCTATACTATAAAAATTCTAGAAATTAAATTGCTTTCTGTTATCTTTAATATCAGCAATATCTTTAAGAGCCGGTAAAACTCTGTTTACATCAGCCGCAGATTGCGCTTTTACTTTTGCCACATAAGGAGCTACATCTTTTACAGCCGGAGCTTTCGCAATACTAATTGTTTTCACCACATAAACTCCTGTATTTCCTTCGATAGGCGCCGACATTTTGTTAGCAGCCAAAGCAAATGCATTCCCAACTACTCTTGGTTCCTGGCCTACCCCTCCGTTTAATACCGGATTATCTAAGGTAACATTCGTAGCCTGTTCTACTTTACTTCCAGTTGCTTTAGCGATAGCCTCTAAAGAAGAAGCTGTCATTTTAGCTTTCAACATTTCAGCTTTTTTCGCTTTTTTCAATTTTGACTCAATAAACGGTCTTACCTGTTCTATCGGAGCTAATCCTGAATCGTCAATGTTTTTCACCGTAGCAATTACATGACCTAAATTAGCTACTTCAAAACGTTTTACCGAACCTACTTTAGTATCGTCATCAAAAGCCCATCTTACAATAGCTCTTTGATTTCCTAACGGACCAAAATTTTCATCCAAAGCCCCTACAGTTACAGCCGGAGCAACCGTTAACTTCATTTCTTTAGCTACTTTTTTGAAATCATTATCAGCAGCTTCCATTTCAAATTTAGTTGCCTGAGTAAACACTTTATCAGAAGTAGCTTCTGAAGCTTCTAATTTTTGAGCTACAGTTGCCAAACGAATTCCATCTTGTTTATCGGTAATTTTAATAATATGGAATCCAAAAGGAGTTTCTACCATACCAATTTTTCCAATTCCGTTATTAAACACAAAATCATTGAAGTTTTTCACCATTTGACCAGGTCCGAAATAACCTAAATCACCACCTTGTTGTGCAGATGAATCATCAGAATATTGGAAAGCCAACATCATAAAACTATCCGGATTAGCCATTACCTGAGCTAACACTTCTTCTGCTTTTGCTTTTGCTTCTTCTTTCGTTCTTTTCTCTCTTTGGTTAGGAACCTGAGCTCCTTCATAACTAATTAAGATATGACTTGCTTTAGCATTCACACCTAATTTTTTACCCAAAGATCTTGAAATACAGTAGTAGTCTCCAAAAACATACGGTCCGTAAACCTGCCCCGGAGCTAAGTTAAATAACTGATCAGCATCAACAGCCGGTAAATCTTTCTTAGCTACATAAGTAGAATCATAAGGAATATCCGAATTCGCATTTACAAATTCGATTGGGTTAGCTGTAGTTCTAAAACCAGCCAAAGTATCATTTTTACCAGTTGCCTGATTGTAAACCACACTTCCTGACAACAAACTGCTGATTTTAGCTTTTACCTCAGCAATATCTTCTTTAGAAGCTTTGTCTTCTACTAAAACATATTCAATAGAGCGAGATTCCTCCGCTTTATATCTTTTATCGTCTTTCTTCATGTAGTCTAAAATCTCAGCATCAGTAACTTTTACATCACTGTCTTTGATAGAAGAATACATAGCTCCAACGTAAGAGAAATTAGCCTTATTAGCTTCCATTTCGTATTTCAATTTCCCTTCGGCTTTTGTAGTATATGAAGCCGATCTTACCAAAGTGCTGTAAATTTGGTATTTAGCATTCAATTCAGCGTCTTTTTCTCTTTCTTTAAGGAATTCAGCCTGAGCAGGATTAGCTTTGAAGTATTCTTTAAATTTAGCCAAATCAAACATTCCCGCAGCATTTAAGAACATAGGATTTTGACCAATATTTTGATCAGATTTTAAGATTTCAATAATGTGTTTTTCACCTACTCTTAATCCTAATTTTTCAAATTCAGAAGTTAATAAAGCTACAGAAACTTCCTGTTCCCATACTCTATTTGCCGCAGCTGTTGCAGTGATCCCCTGACCACTTTTTTCAACATTACTTACTTTAATTCTAAAATCCTCAAACGAAATATCTTTTCCGTTGATGCTTCCTACATCTTTCGAAGTACTGCTAAAGCTACCGCTTTTGAACAAATCTCCGATGATGAATGCAAATAAAGCTAGCGCAATAACTGCAATCATTAAAGCAGATCGTTGTCTAATTTTTGATAAAACTGCCATTTTTATTGTTGTTAATTTTATATTCAGTTTGCGAAAATACAATTATCTCGCTAATAACAATACAAGTAACGTTTTATTTTAAAAGATTTTTCACTTTTCTAAAAAAATCACTCTTTTACCGTCATTTTTACTAATTCGATTTTTTTGTTGGTCGCCTCTTCTATCACAAAATGATAGTTCCCAATGGTGATTACATCTCCTTTTTGCGGGATTTCTTTGGTAAAATCGACAATAAATCCACCTAAAGTTCCGTAAGAATCACTTTCCGGAATTTGAAATTTATAGGTTTGATTTAAATATTCCACATCAAAACGGGTCGAAAAGAGATATACATTTTCTTCCAATTCTTTCTCTATTAATTCCTCATCCGAATCGTGTTCGTCTTCAATTTCACCAAAAAGCTCTTCCACAATATCTTCCACGGTAATAATTCCCGAAGTTCCGCCGTATTCATCCAAAACCACCGCGACACTTTTTCGCTTTTTAATCAGCAAATCCATGACATCTTTGATAAAAATAGTTTCCGGAACAAATTCGACCGCAATCACCACCGATTTTATTTTTTTAGGTTTTTTGAACAAATCGAATGAATGCACGTAACCTACCATCTCATCCAAAGAATTTTCGTAAACCATAATTTTAGAATAACCGGTTTCCACAAATAATTCTTTTAATTCCGAAACCGAATCAAACAAATCCACAGCCACAATTTCCGTACGCGGCGTCATAATATCACGCGCTTTCACTCCTGAAAACTCTAAGGCATTTTGAAAAATCTGGATTTCCGAATCCACTTCTTCATCATCTTCCACCGTACTCATTTGTTCGGTAATATAATTCCCTAATTCTACTTTGGAAAAATACAATTGCACCTGATCGCCTTCGGTTTTAAAAAATCGTTTTAAAACAAAATCAGAAACCCACATGAAGAAGGACGAAATAAAATAAAACAACAGGTAAAAAAAGTAAGCCGGAACGGCAAAAAACTTAATTAAGGTATTGGAATAAATTTGAAAAAAAACCTTCGGAAAAAACTCCGCCGTAATCAAAACTATCAAAGTGGAAAGTGAGGTTTGAACAAACAAACTCACCACATCAGAAAATGGATAACTAAACGATTTTATCCATCCCATCAAAAGATCGCCCATAAAAAAACCATACACAACCAGGGCAATATTATTCCCGACGAGCATGGCCGCGATAAACTTAGAAGGTTTCTCGGTAAGTTTAGTTAAAATTTTAGAAACAAATCCTTCCTGTTTTTTTTCAATTTCAAGATAAATTCGGTTCGAGGAGACGAAAGCAATTTCCATCCCCGAAAAAAAAGCAGACAGTATTAGGCATAATATGATAATCCCAATTTCCATACATTAGGATTTTGGGTTACGGTTTTGCATTTTTTTAGCAAAATTTCTTCTGAAGAAAAACATAAAAACACCTAAAGCTGCAATGAAAAGACTCAAATAAGGCGTTTCATTAGGCTCATTCCATTTTTCGTAAGCATCGTAAACAAAAAAAGCGGCAAAAACTAAATAAAAATAAGGGGTATATTTTAAATAACTCATGGTATAATAAATTAAAAATTATTCGGCGGTAAGTACTTCACCGGTTATTCTTTGCGAATTAATCACTTTAAAGTCTTTACTAAAGTCAATTCCCTGACCGTTAGAACCTCCTTTTAAATCGGTAAATTTATATTTTCTCTCGGTAAAAAACCATTCATTTTTCTGGTCAAAATACAATTGCTCGGTTTCCAGCATCTGTCCGTCCTGAGAAACAATTTTTACTTTTCCCTGCAAATCGATGATATGGGTAAACTTGTACGAAATCGCGTAATTAGCGGTGATATGCGTTTTTTTGGCTTTGCTATCATAAACCGTCACATCAATTCCATTTGGAAATTCGGTAAACGGAAAATCCACCGCAGCATAATCCAACATTTTAGAACTTACTAAGACTGCTTTAATCAAACCCGAATCGGTATATTTCAGATTCACATTATCAGCATCACCTGTTGGGGTAAATTCGGTAAAATTATTTTGCTGAACTTTTTTAAAATTACTTTCACACCCAAAAAAGAGAGTCACGGCTATCGCCATGACTGCTATAAAAAATTTGTCTTTTTTTAATAAAAACATAAACAAGTACTACTAATTACAACTATTAGCATGGATTGATTAATCATACTTTCTCTTCACAAACCATCTGTCGTTTAACGAAAGTCCTACACTAAATTTAGCATAATTTTCCTGAATTAAACCTGCCGAAGTTGTTCCGCGTTTTCCAAATTCAAATCCAAAATTCACATTAGAAAAACTCCCTGTAATTGGCAATCCAAATCCTAAACTAAAACCTTTATCCTTAATTGATTCTGAATTCACAACCAATCCCGTTTCTTCATATTTCAAACCGGCTCTGTAAACCACTCTCTTGAAATATCCGGAAAAAGCACCGTAATTAGGAATAAAATAACCTCCAATACTATACTTCATTGCTTTTTCATACGATACATTTGGAGCTGCGTTATAGGTATTTTCTAAATCACCTTTACTTGCTGAGATAACCTGAGCACCTACCAACCATTTTTTTGATTCTCCAATTCCCAAACCAAATTTCAATTCGCCAGGCAACGTCAGGTTTTTTCTGTAACTATCATCACCTTCTGCTTGTACAATTGAATAATCATAACCTGAACTATAACTGATTGTAGCAATATTTCGGGTATTACGAGAAGCTAATTTACTTTCAAATCGGTAACTCAAACTACTAAACAACGTTAATTTCTTAGCTAATTTAGCCTGGTACATCGCCCCGAAAGTAAAGTTCACTCCGGATAAATCGGCTTTATTCAATTCACGACTTCCGGTAGACACACCATTTATTGCCTTAATATTAGTTGCTTCAATTGTTCCAAAATTATAATCTACACTGGCGCCAAAATTAAGATGAGGCAAAAGTTTATAAGAAGCTGCAAAAAACGCTTTATTCATTCCACCATTCCCCTTGTATTCTTCAAGTTTCGTAATATCTTCAACAGTTGTTATTTCTCTTATTTTATAACCCACAGAAGAATACGGAATTAAACCAAAGCCAACGCCTAATTTTCCCATTGGCAAACCAACCGCCAAATAATCAAAAGTGGTTCTCTTTGCTTTTTCAGAACTGCTTTCGTTTTTCAAAGTAGTTAAATTATAAGTCCCTCCTACGGTAAAAGTAGTCAACTTCAAATTAGAGAAACTCGCCGGATTATCCAAATTGATATGAATACTATCCTGCTCTACCTGAATTCCGGCCATCGAACGACTTTCTATAGTTCCTTTAAACCGGACATCTCCAATTCCGTAAAAAGAATAAGGAGACGAAGTTCCTTCCTGAGCAAAAGACACTACTGAAAAAAGCAAGCAAAGACCTGATATAATTTTTTTAATCATTGTTGATTGTGTATTGAAATGTTTGGTTCAAACTCTCCAAAAGGAAATTTGAATTGGCAAATATGGTATTTTTTAATCGTTTAGCCAAAAAATCTGCATCACCACCCGTTAAAATTATGATAATTTTCGGATAGACTGCCTTATATTCCTCTATAAAACCATCAATCTCATAGACCAAGCCGTTTACCACACCCGAATGCATCGACGAAGCTGTCGATTTTCCGATAAACGTTTCCGGGCTTTTTAAAGTCAGTAACGGAAGTTTTGCCGTATAATGATGCATCGATTCGTAGCGCAAACGCAATCCCGGCGAAATAGCACCTCCCTGATACACATTATGTTCATCGACAAAATCATAGGTAACACAGGTACCAGCATCTATCACTAACCGATTTTGACCCGGGTACAACAAAGTTGCTCCGGCAGCCAGCACCATGCGATCAATTCCCAGTGTTTTAGGTGTTCCGTAATTATTTACAAACGGAAACACATCTTCATGAGAAACAAAATGTACTTTTAGTCTATTCTCGAATTTCCGAAAAGCTTGCATTTCGACCTCTCCCACCGAAGAAACCACTAAAGTTACAACCAATGGAAAATCTGCTATAATTTTTTGAACATTTCCCTGAAGCCTCTCTTTTTCAAAAACAAAGCTTCCCAAAATAGTATCTCCCTCAAAAACAACAGCTTTAATTCGGGTATTCCCCACATCAATGGCTAGTATCATATTTCTCATTTTGATGTCACGAAGATACAAATAGATTTTTTCTTAAAATTGTTTTGCATATATTAAAAATGGTTCTATATTTGCACCCGCAACAAGCACGGTACCTTAGCTCAGATGGTAGAGCAATGGACTGAAAATCCATGTGTCCCTGGTTCGATCCCTGGAGGTACCACAAAACCCGAATTCTAAGAATTCGGGTTTTTTGTTTTTATAGGTCTTGAAAAAGTTATGGAACGCTGATGATGGATCAATCCTAAAACGGATCAATACAAAAAGCCATGAATAACTAAAAATAATTATTGGAATTTGGAATTTAAAAAATTGTATTTTTTTTCAATCAAATTAAAGCTAACAAATAACCCAGTAAAGAACCCCCAAGAACAACAAATGCGCTGTTTATTTTTTTGTAACCAAATGCAATTGCAATACTCAAAGCGGCTATAAAAATAGTTTTCCAGTCGGTAATAGTTTCTTTGCCCATAGCAATACAAACAGCAACAATAATAGCCACCGAAGCCACATTTACCGCATCTAAAAAAACAGAAAACATTTTTGAGTTTCGCATTTTCTTAACCAAAGGACTCAACAAGGCTACAAAAACAAAAGAAGACAGAAATATTCCGACAGTGGAAACAATAGCTCCTGAAAACCCATTAATTTGATAACCAATAAACGTTACCGAAGAAAAAACAGGCCCCGGTGTAAATTGACCAACAGCTATTGCGTCAATCAGTTGTTCTCTTGTTAAAAGCCCTGTTGACACCAACTCAGCATCCAAAAAAGCAAACAAAACATAACCGCTGCCATAAAGTATAGCTCCGATTTTTAGAAATATAAAAAACAGATTCGTGTTGGTTGCCGAAAGAAATACGGTATTGCTTATTTGCAAAAAAGTTAAAGGGAAAACACTATTCATATTTCCGTGCTTCCTATTCTGGATATAAGACAGAAACAAAGCCAGAAAACCCGCTCCAAACATCAGGTAAACTTCATTAAAATTCAATAAAGAACAGCTTAAAACGATAAGCCCAATAATTACCAGTTCGATTGATTTCAATGATTTTTTGGCTAACGGAAAAACAGCTGCAAGAATAATGGCAATAATGGCTGGTTTGATTCCATAAACAAAAGGCTGTACTTCCGGAATTTGTCCGTATTGTTTGTAAAGCCATGCAAAAATTCCTGTTATAAAAACAGCGGGCAAAATAAAACAAAGTCCCGCTACCAACAAACCTTTCCAACCTGCTTTTTCATGCCCAATATGAATGGCCATTTCAGTACTGTTAGGTCCGGGAATTAAATTGGTCGCACCTATTAGATCTAAAAAATGCTGTTCGCTGAACCATTTCCTCTTTACAACTACTTCTTCCCGCATCATTGCAATATGAGCTGCAGGACCACCAAAACCAATTATACCCAGTTTTAAAAAAAGCTTTGCCAGCTCTTTTAAGTCGGTCTTAATTTCCATTATTCATTAATCTTTTATCAAGTGACCAGAAACCACTGCCTTCGATTAATAAAAAAACACTACCTAAAAGCATCGCCCAATCGGTTCTGCTCCCGTGGAGCAATTCCCAAAATCCTTCTTCCAAATAAACTTCTGATTTTGTTGTTACCAATGCTACAAGCATAATTATAATTAAAGGTACACTCGCCAACCTTGAAAACAATCCGATTAGCAGTAACAAACCGCAAATGATTTCAAATGTCCCTACAAAACCACCCAAAAACTCCGGCGAAGGCAAGCCTATTTTTTCAAATCGCCCTGCACCACGGCTAGCGGGAAATAAAAACTTTTGAATTCCTTCTGATAAAAATACCGCTCCCACAATAAAACGAATAAGTATTGTAGTTTTAGAATCGCTGGTACTGATGATTTTTTCTAACATATTATTTTTTAATTGGTGATTGTCTGTCTGTTGGTGTTTTCACACTAAAATAAGGAACTTTTTCCATAGCGTGGCAATTGTTACAATTAACCGTTAAATCTTGAAAACTTTTATTGAATACTAAACTGTCTTTTTTTTCTAAGGATTTTTTCATTTCCGGCAAAACAGAGGTCAAAAAATATGCTGCCGATTTTGCTCTTTTAGGTCTTCGTTCCAATCCGTTTTCAATAGCTTTTTGTATCTTTTCCAATTGATATTCGGCATATTCCCAATTTTTATCCTGCCCCGCCCAATACAATTCCTGATAACGATATCCTGTTTCTACCATAGCATTATCAAAACCACGAAACTGATTTTCAATCTTTTCCAACTTTTGCTGCTCTGTCCCTACAATCCATTTTCCTTGTGCGGTTTCTGTATTTTGATTACAAGCTGAAAAAAGAACAAATCCTATTACTAACGAAAAATACTTCATACCTAATTCTATTTTATTGAATAGAGCAAAATTGATACAACAAAATAATATTCTACGGTATATTTGAAAATAACACGGTCTTTACTTATTCCTTGCGAAATAACTGTGGTGTTTTGAATGTATAACGTTTAAAATACTTTATAAAATGTGAACTATCATTAAACCCCAATGAAAAAGCGATTTCCGAAACCGTATTATCAGTATATAACAGCAATCGTTTTGCTTCATTGATAATACATTCCGACAAAATATCCGTAGCTGATAAATTAACGCTTTTTTTACAAATAGCGTTCAGATTCTGAGGGGTGGTATTCAACTGTTCTGCATAATGAGAAACGCTGTTTTTTAGCTCATCGGTTTTGCTTAACAAATCTCTGTAAGATTGAAAAAGATTAGTTGTCGTTTCTATTTTATTGATGAATGGATTTGCTGTTTCAAAAATTTTAGCAAACAAGGCTTTCAATAATCCTTCTACAATGGTAAAATTATTTTCTTTGATAAGTAATTCAAAAAGCTGCTCAATGGTTTCGTTTTCTTTTGGCTGTAACGAAACCAATCCACTCAATTTAGAAAGCAGTTTTTTTAATTCGTTATCATAACTTTCTTCGACAAACTCTTTTTTAATGATAAGCACATAACCTTCCGGAACACTCTGAATATCCCAATGATGGATTTGCTCCTTTCGAACAAAAAAGAAAATAGGCGGTTTAATTTGAAAAGTAGTATGATCAATATGATGCGTTCCATCACCTTTTGACAAGTAAATAATTTCAAAATAGCTTTTATGTCTGTGCACTTCGGTTTTCCTAATGTCTTTTTTAAAAGGAGCTACCTTGATAAACGTATCGCTATCAATTTTATTTTTTATCGCAATTTTCAATTTCAAATCGATTAGAGCCTTTAGAAAAATTATTTACAGAAAATTTTCAGTTCATCTATTTCATCAAACGTACTTCGTAAATACCCGTAATGGACGAATTAGATTTCGCCTGGAATTTTACTTCCAGCAATTTTGGATTTGACTTTAAAATTTCAGCAGGAATTGCAATCATTTTATCAATAAACTGATTGCCTTCTTTTCCATCCATTGCTATCGAAGCAACCAGAACAGAATTTAAATAAACATCAAAATTTCTGTTTTTATCCGAACCAAAATAAGTGATTCTTACATTACGTGCTTCCCCTTTTGGGTTTTTCAATTCGTAACTAAAAAATCCTGTTCCGTTTCGGTAATGACGCTCTTTATAAATTCCTGTATCGGTTTTTTCTCCCTTAAAATTATGATCATTTTCGGGTTGTTGTTCACCGGCAGTAACTAAATCTACTGTTACCGCTTCTAATTTCATTTTAGCCGCTTCTCTTTCTTTTATTGCTGCCTGTAATTCCGGTAATTTTTCTTTTGTGGTATAAGGCCAATATAACATATATCGGGCATCGTGGATTTCGAAAAAAGGAATTAGTTTTAAATTCTTAAACTTGTCCTGATACGTAATGTCTGAAACCGAAAAACTAAAAGGCTGGCTTTTTATTTCTTTCAATGATTGCGCTAAATCATTTTTATTTGAAACTAACATTGGCGCTTCTTCAATTGGATAGATAGGCCCGCTGGCAATATGCCCCATTCGGCTGCCGTCGGCTCTTAAACCATTTAAATCCGCGGTATCTGTAACGGCAGCCAAAACAATTGGTCCATGTACAAAGGAAACCCAGGCTGATTTATCCGGTAATTGTTCTGCGGAATTATGCATAGGCAACACAATCGAAATCACATCACCCGATTTCCATTTTCGATTAATCGAAACATACGAATTCGCATCTTTCTCAATCGCAACTTCCTTTCCATTAACTTTAATTTTTAATGCTCCATTAGTTACCCAGGAAGGATATCTGAATTTAACAGCAAACTTTTGCGCTTTTTTCAAATCCAACATAAAAGTGGATTGTTCTTCAAAAGGAAACTTCGTATTCTGAGTAACTTTTAACCCTTTTTCTTTCCATTCCAAAGTGGAAGGAATAAACAAATTCACATACAAATTAGTAGCATCATGAGCATAAATCATTTCGCCATATTTTCCGTGATTTTCCAATCCGGAACCCACACAACACCAAAAAGATTCCTGCGGCTCCGAATACACCCGATAATGACGCGGACGAATAGGTGTAAAATACACAAATCCCCCATCGGGATGTTGTGACGACAAAATATGATTGTAAGTGGTGCGTTCGTAATAATCCATGTACTTTGCCTGCGGATGCGCCAGAAACAAATGCTTACTCAACTTGAGCATATTGTAACTATTACAAGTTTCCGGACCTTCCCGGGATTCTAACATGGACGAGAAATCATTTTCCGGATTAAAATGTTCTCTCACACTGTTTCCTCCTATCGAAATGGTTCGGTTTTCGACTACGGTATTCCAAAAAAAGTTAGCTGCATCCGCCCATTTCGCATCACCACCTGCTTCGGCAACCCGCATGAAACCAATTACTTTAGGAATTTGGGTATTGGCATGCATTCCGTTCAACTTATCCTCATCCTTTAATAAGGGATCTAAAATAACCTTATGCGAAAATTTTTCAGCTAAAACCAAATATTTTTTGTCTCCGGTAAAATCAGCTACGTCAGCCAACACTTCGTTCATTCCGCCATGTTCGCTTTTTAGCATCATCTGGATTTGCTCATCAGACAAATTCGCCGTCAATTTCAAACACCAATCTGATAAATGAATCAGCATTTTTTTAGCTTTTTCATTCCCCGTTAAACGATAGGCATCGTCCAATCCGGCAAAAATTTTGTGAATATTATACCAAGGCACCCATTTCCCATTTAACGAAAAACCTCCTGCATCAATCTTGCCTTTAGCAATATCAGCCCATAAAGCTTTGCTTCCCGGCACACCACCAATGTAACCGTCTCCATTTTTTATCTGGCATTTTTCCAAATTATCCAGCATATAATCCAGACGCTCTTTTATTTGTGGATTTCCCGTTGCGGCATACATCTCCGACAAAGCCGACACATAATGTCCGCCAATATGCCCATCGAGCCCCGTATTTTCCCAGTTGCCGTAATTGTCTTTTAAAGGCGTAATCCCTGCCTCTTTTAAATACGGTGCCAATAATCGGTCGGCATTGAGTTCTAAAATGTATTTCATATCGGTTTGTTGTGCCTTTTGAAAAGGACTTTCCAACAAACGAACCGAGGACAATGGAAAACTTTGCAATTGTCCTTGTTGCCCATAAGCAGCAATACTTAAAGTAACTAAAACAACCGACCACAGATTGTTTTTTGTTTTTTTCAATATCATAATTTTTAGTTTAGGTTAATTTTAAGAAAAAACAAATACTCCCTTAGCTGTTTTTCAAATTCCGGTTATATAATTAAATCTTAACTTCTTATCAAAAAAAACAAAAAGCCTGAATTAACAAATGTAAAAAAAACATTTATTAATTCAGACTTTATAAAACAAAAAACTTTTTTAAAAATTAATTACCATGACCCAAATTTTGATCTAACACCGCATTCATGTTAATATTGATTTTGCTTTATGGTTTAATTTTCATTGAGACCTTCATTTTTTTTGCCAAACCAAATCTATAGGAATAACCAACATTGATAGAGTAATCAGCAAAAGCGGCATCACCCTGAACGTGTACATATTTGCTTGGATCTGTGATTACTGAATTTTGGAGATTTTGACTCGCAATATCAGCGGCACTCTGAATACGGTTTTTTACCACATTATAAGGGATAAATAAACTAAAGCCATGTTTTCCCAATCGATATGAGAAGCCGTATTCAACTGCAATAACATTTCCAGGACGACGATAAGCCACTTGTCCGCCAAAGGCATCATACGCTGGAATACCTTCAAATCTTCCTGCTAGTGATACCATGAAATTTTCTTTTTTGTCTACTGCGGCCATGAATCCTGCACGTCCAAAATATTGGTCAGGGCTTGCGTAAATTTCATACCCTTCCAGTCCTGATTTTGGTGCTGATTTAAAAGTACCATTCGATTCTCTTGGGTTAAACAAATAATAGCCATTTACAAATCCATATAAGCGCCCAGTCAATTTTCTGAATGCCTGTAATTCTACTGAAACTCCAATACCGCCGTCACCAGGTTGAATGGCTTGATCCATAACTACATTCTTAATTGTTCCGTCAGTTTGTGGTGCATCATCGGTTTTGTCATGACTTCCGTTATTTAATTTTACACCTAAGCCTAACATTATATTTCCTTTGTCTGCTTTTATTGGATCAATAAACCAATAGTTGATACTTAATCGGGCATCAGCAATTCCATTTGCATATACACTATAGCGTAATGTATTGATTACGGGTGTTTTTTGTCTTAGTACTTGTGAACGCTCATTGTTTACATAAGGTAAAGTAGCGTTTAACTGAATACGGTCTGTTAATCCGTAAGAAATATTTAAATCGACAGCATGGGAATAAATATTCACCGCATTACCTCTTTCTTTGCCATTTGCATCATGCCCTCCTCCGGTTGTTTGGCGGTGTAACTGTTCTTCTGTACCTACAAAATGTCTCCAGGAATGAAAATAGCGGTAATTTACTCCTACTTGAAACTCCCCTTTGTCTAAATTATAAGAATTGGAAGAATTCATATTTTGCCCCCCCATTTGGCGAACAGCCACACAACCTTGAGCCGTAATTTTTTCTGCTTGGAAAGTGATTAATATAAAAAAGAATACTGTGTGTAATGAGGATAATTTTTTCATGTTTTTGCATTAGTTTTTTTGTATTGTAATTGCTTCGCAGTTCTACCTCACAGCTTGCGTTTAACCCGATTCATCTCAAGCTTACTTACGATGTAATGCCCTAAACTTCTTCCTTGCAGTATTCCATTTTCAACAGCAGATCTGTAATGTATTCCTCCGTACATTCTACTCATCGCAGCTTCATTTGCAGCTTGATTAAAAGAATTAAAACTTCGAACTGGGATACCAAACTGCATTTCGGTATCATCATCAAATTGAAAATTATCCCCAAAAACATCGGTCAAGACTACTGCAGCTGCACCAGAAACAACACTATGACCACTTGAGTATTCTGGAAAAGGAGGCGTTTGTAATAATGGTTTCCAGTTTTGATCGATATATTTATTGATTAGCGTTTCTGGCCTTACTACATTACTTCTGTATTTTTCATCCCAACAACTGATGAATCCATCTGCTATGGCTAGAGCAGTTTTGGTATAAGCATACACAGTTTGGTCAAAATTATAATTGGCTTTTTTACAAGCAATTTTAGCAATTCCAATCCAATGAGCTCCAGGTGTAATTTTTTTCACTGCATACATCATGTGTCCATGTGTAACAGAAACATAAGGATTACAATCCCAAAAACGGGCTGTTTTAATTCCAACACAGGTATCTCCTTTTTTTACAATATCATTTCCGATATCATATACTTCTTTTAATTCTTTATAAAAAAGACTGCCTTTATCTAAAGAATACTTTGGAGGTGGAGGAGGAGCAAATTGATTGGCAGAATCGATTACAAAAGTTCTAATTTTACTCCAATGTGGTTCAATTCCGTCCATGTAGGCAGGTGGAGTTGGTTGCCACTTTGATGGATCATTGGTTCTAATGGTATATTTAGGCATTGATCTAGTTTCTTTGTAATGATCTTTACTTAGCCATTTTTTTATATGACTGGCCACTTCTAAACCGTATTCTTTAGCATTATTAAATTCGACTTTATTAGTGTTTTCCCACTTGGTATATAAACTATCTCTATACTTCACTATTGGTTCTTCAGAAAAAATCATTTCCTTACTCACATCAATATAAGCAACTAAAGCGGCTAACTGAACATTCAAATGGCCTTTGGATTTATCATAATTAGGAATTGGAGTCAATCCAGATAATTGTCCGCTTAATGATTTAAAGTCTTTATTATTGGTTGCTATAATTTCATATGCTGCGACATTAGGATAAGCAAAAATTCTGCTGGCAACAGGTGGCGAAAAAATATCATGAATCATTACATTAATAATTTGATCCATTGAATTATGATAATTATCTGGTGTAATTACAATTGATTTATCCTCTTTTTTGCAACCCAAAAACAGAATCATTACAATGAATAGAGCGGTATGTTTTATAAATTTCATTCTTTTTAAATGTTTAAGATTTAAAATATTCTATTTTGTAACTCCATTATTTAATGGATTGTTTTTGTTTAAAAACTCAATAGTTTGCATTTTGTCATCATTCTTTGATAGGACTATATTAAGGTGTTTACCTCCTTTTAATACTTTCATATCTCTCACATCACCACTAAGCCAAACGCCTAATTTATTTGTGTCCATTGGAGTAAAATTGCCTTTTCCATTTCCTTTCAGCAACAATCCTTTTGCAGCATCACAAGGCCCATATTGTACCCTGAAAGGATAATAATTCCCTGAAATAAGAATGTCAAGAATACCATCTCCAGTAAAATCATGTACAACTATTCCTTGTACTGCAGAGAACTGTGCATTTATTGGCAAAGGATGAATTTTAAAACCATTTCCGGTATTTTCTAAATACAAACTTTGGAGTTGATTGACACTGAAATGATTCGCTTTTTTTAATTGATCTGATGACAGTACATCATCCAAAGTTGCCGATGCATATTTATTATAGGTTAAGAATTTCTTTTTCAAGAATGGAAAAGCATCTTGCATTTCATCTAAGGAAGCAATAGGATATCTTTTTCCTTGTATATAAGTACTAATAACCGTATTTAAAAAGCCATCTCCTCTAAAATCCCCTACATAAGCTTCTAACGGTTCTTTTTCAGAAACTTTAAAGGGAACATTTAATCCTAAATTCCCAACAATAAAATCTAAATCTCCATCTCCATCCATGTCTGCTTTTTCAATACTCTGCCACATTCCATTAGTATTTGCGAGATTAAATTCTTTTGTTTTTTCAGTTAATTTCCCTTTTTCATTAATGAAAATCCGAATTGGCATCCATTCACCAATTAAAATTAAATCTAATGATTTATTATTGTCAATATCTGCCCAGATTGCTCCAGTAATTAATCCAGCTTGTCTTAAAGCAGGGTTTACATCCTTTGTTACAACAGTAAATTTGACTGCTCCAGTTTTAGGATTACTATCATTTCTTAAAATCCCCCCTAATGTACTTAATGGATAATTCCCGGAAACATTCCCCCCGCCTACAAACAAATCCTCGTCGCCATCGCCATCATAATCTCCTGCTGCAACACAACTCCCATTAGAATAGGCTTCGGGTAAGGCGCCCTGAGGGGCTTGTTTAAAATTCCCTTTACCTGTATTGATATAAAGTCGATCCATTAATTGAGGCGCACCTGATGTGAATTCACTTCCACCACTAACAACATATATATCTTTATCTCCATCACCATCAGCATCAAAGAACACTGAACCAGTTGTCTCAAAATTTTTATCTTTTTCAAAACACTCATTATTTGATTTATAAAATTTTCCATCAGGTCTCGATAAAAACAATTGGTCACTTTGTCCGGCAGCCCCTCCTATAAAAACATCATCAATACCGTCGTTATTAATATCCGAAACGGCCATTTTGGAACCTGATTTTGAGCTTTGTTTCAACGTAAGACGATCTATTTTAAATTCAATATAATCATTTTCATGATGGATAAAATCAAGACCTAAAGAGGTTGTAACATCTTTAAAGTAAGCTTGTTCAACTGTGTCTGGTTTTTCTATATCAAATTTAACTTTGTTTTGATCAAATACTAAAAGACTATTTAACTTAACATTTTTACTAATAGATATTTTCCCATCTGGCCATTGAATTTTTAAATCTGCTTTTTTTGATTTTCCCAGTCCAAAATAAAGAATAGGATCAACAGAAGATTGAAATCCACGAATGGTGTAATTTTCAATAAATTGTGTTGAAGAGTCGGTTGTTATCCAAATTTTTGCTCCCAGTCCATTCGTATTTTTACCTTTACCTTTTAATTTAATTCTGATAAAATTATTTTTTTGACTCTCTACTGTGTTTTTATAGACTCCAACGGCTTCATTCGAATTATTGACAATTAAATCTAAATCTCCATCATTGTCTAAATCAGCATAAACCGCACCTGCAGAAACATTAGGATTCGACAAACCCCATTGATTGGTCTTGTTTTCAAAAGTAAGATTACCATTATTTTTGTAGATATAATTGGAAACTTTTGATGAGGGCATCTTTTTTACTAAATCATAAATAAGACTTGAATAAGCTCTCTTACCATTATTGTCAAATAATTCTCCACCGCCATTTGCTCTTACTTTCTCCATGGCGTCATTGACTTCATACTTCATGAAATCTTTATTGGTATAATCCCGTAAATAACCATTGGTGATAAAAATATCTTTTTCACCATCACTATCAAAATCAGCGATAAGTGACGACCAACTCCAATCTGTATTTGAAATTCCTGCTAATTCCCCAATTTCACTAAATACAGGAACACCCTCTGCATCATTCCCTTGATTCAATTGCAACATATTACGCATTTGCTGTTTGTGATAACTACTATCAACCGCTAATTGGTATCGATCATATTCATCGGGACCTTTTAATAATTGTTGCCTAAAATTATCCTCTGGCAGCATATCTAAAGTAATCAAATCAACAAGACCATCGTTATTCAAGTCTGAAGCATCATTACCCATAGAGTATTTTGAAATGTGACCAAATGATTTTTTAGTAGCGTCTAGAAAAGTCCCATCTCCTTTATTGAGATATAAAAAATCTTGTTCATCATAATCATTAGTAACATAAATATCTGGCAGACCATCTTGATTGAAATCACTTATTGCAACCCCCAATCCAAAATTTAAACCACTTCCATAAATCCCAGCAGTTTCACTAACATTTATAAAATGTCCATTGTCATTTTTATACAAAGAATTTCCAAAATAAGGGTGTCTTGAATTTCTTAATTTGGTACTATTGTAAAAAGGAGAGTAAAAAGTTTTAGAATGGTTTAATAAAAACATATCTAAATCTCCATCAAGGTCATAATCAAAAAAGGCGGCCTGAGTACTAAAACTTCCCGGTGCATCCAGACCATATTCTGCGGCTTCATCAACAAATGTTGGTACATTATCCTTGTTATTCCCTTTGTTTATAAACAATTGATTTTTACGATCTTCTTTAGTCCCTAAACCAGAATAACAAACATAGATATCAAGTAGCCCATCTCCATTAACATCTGCCACACTTGTTCCTGTTTTCCACCCTTTTTTACCTCCAACACCAGCTAATTGAGTAATATCTTCAAATTTAAAATCCCCTTTATTAATATAAAGCTTATTTTCAACAGCATTCCCAGTTAGGTAAATATCAACCAAGCCATCATCATTAAAGTCTCCAACACCGACACCTCCTCCATTGTAAAGGTATTCGTATTGCATTATGTTTAATGATTCTGTTTCTGTAATTGTATTTACAAATGTGATACCTGTTTGATCTGCATCTAAACTTACAAATAAGGTAGTTTCTTTGTTTTTACAAGCTGTAATGACTAAAAAACAACTTAAGATTAAAAGGGTATTTTTTTTTTTCATTCTCTACATATTATTAAATAACAGTCAATTTACATTAATTTATTAGAATTCGAATGACAAGTTTAGCTATATAAAGCCTTTTATTTGACGTTAATATTAAAAAAAGCTGCGAATAGAATATTCGCAGCTTTTTATTTTTTATTTAAAAAACTACCATCCATTAATTTGCTTTGCAGCAGGATTTTTATCTCTTTCACTTTGAGGTATAGGCAAAACATATAATCTTTCTGGAAAACTACGTGTTTCTACGATTTGCTTTTGATATGAAAAACTTCCATCAAGATTCTTTGTTATTTTCATACCATAGACAGGCTTTCCATCTAATAAATTTTGAGCAATTTTCCATCTTCTTATATCGAAGAATCTATGCTCTTCAAAAGCTAATTCTATACGTCTTTCATTTCTAATTTTTTCACGCATTACACTCTTACTCAATCCTGCTGGTAAATCAGGATTGGTAATTCCTGCTCTTTGACGTATTTCTTTAATCGCATCATAAACAGAAGCATCTGGTCCTACAGCTTCATTTTGAGCTTCAGCATAGTTTAGCAATACTTCAGCATATCTTATAAATATCCAATCTTGATCACTTGAACGCGAATAAAGAGACAATGTTTCATCATGAAATTTACGTAGAAAATATCTCGTAAACTCAAAAGCACCTGGATCACCTTCTCTTCCTCCTTCAAACATTTCAATTACTCTTCCTCTAAAAGTAGATCCGTTATGTACAACTGTAGCCTCAAATCTAGGGTCTAAATTCACGTACGGATTGTTAGGGTCAAAAAGAGATGATGTTGCTTGTGATTCTCCATCAGCCATATCATAAGAATCTACAAAATTTTGGGTTACTAAATTACCTCCCCATCCACCATCACTAGTTCCTTTAAATGTATTTGGACTATTGTATACATCCCAACCAGCGTTAGGAGTTCCTCCAGCATTAGTTTGATGAGTTTTGTCTGGACCTTGGAATTTTTTAGCAAAAATAATCTCATCATTGTTTTTTACTAGAAATAACTTTCTATAATCTGGATAAAGTGTATATCCTACAACTAATTTTGCTGCAGCAGCAGCCTCTGCCCAGCGTTCTGCATAAAGCAATACTCTACTTTTTAATGCATAAGCCGCTCCTGAAGTTGCTCTTCCAGCTTCTATATTTCCTTTAGATGGAAGTAAGGATACTGCTTTATCTAAATCACCAATAATAAAATTCACGACATCATCATAACTAGATCTGTTAATTTGCAAATCATCATCCAATGTTAGAACTTTATCTATAATTGGTACCCCAGTTGGATCAGCTCCTGTAGACTTGATACCGTATAACCTTAATAGTTCGTGATAACAAAATGCTCTTAAAAAATGAACTTCTCCTTTAAGTCTGTTTCTAAGCACCTCATCTTGAAGACGGTCTAGATTTTCTAAAGCTAAATTTGTTTTACGAATCAATGCATAATAATCACCCCAAGTTTGCCCCCAAGGCACATTATCAGGTGTAAATTGTGCGTTTTGAAGAACAGTAGAATGCGTCCAACCCATACTTACATCTCCATCGTCAGTACATCCGTCTAAAAGGTAAAGTCCTTTAGCCCATCCATCATAATTACGATCAAATCCAGATTGCATTCCTCCATAAATACCATTAACAAATTGAATTGCTCCTTGTGGATCCGACCATACTAATTCTTCAGTAAGTGAGTCTTTAGGTGTTTGATCTAATATATCGCTACTACAGCTAAACAACATTGTAATGCACATTAAAGTACATCCAAATTGTATTATATTTTTAATTTTTCTGTTCATTATAAATAATTTAAAAATTAACGTTTAAACCTATATTCCAAATTCTTAACTGTGGATATCCCCAACCCCTACCTTGGCTGTTTTCAGGATCGAAGTCTTTAATCTTTGTTATTGTAAATACATTATTTGCATTGACATAAAGACGAGCGCTATTAATTAGATTTAGTTTAAGTAATTTTACTGGTACATTATAGGCTATTTCTACATTTTTAAGACGTAAATATGACGCGTCTCTTAGCCAAAAAGTAGATCCTCTACGATTTTGTGCCCCATCTAATAAAACACGCGGTTCACTAGCATCAGGATTATCAGGAGTCCATCGGTCTAAATTATGCACATAAGCAGGTCCTGTCCCTAAAAAGAAAGGTACAGATGCTTCGCCACCATAAGATTGTTTTATTTTTCCTGCGCCTTGAAATAGACAGGATAACTCTAAATTTTTATACTGTATACCAAGATTAAATCCATAGATAATTTCAGGCGTAAACGAACCACCAATTATGGTTTCATCGTATCTATCCACTACACCATCTGGCACACCATCTGGACCATTGATATCGGCATATCTAATATCACCAGGCGCTAATACATCATTAAACTGATGCGGAGCATTATCTATCTCCTCTTGAGATTGAAAAAGACCTGTAGCTATCAACCCTTGTTGTGACCCAATAGGATTTCCCGTTCTTCTTATCAGCAGATTGTCGGACGCTGGTTCATCTATAAAAACAATTTTATTTTTAGTATAAGTAAAATTTCCATTAATGGTATAACTTAAATTATCACTAATATTATTTTTATGTCCCAACTCAATTTCAAATCCTCTGTTGTTTACTTTAGCTAAATTTTCAACTGGTAAAGATGCACCTAAAAGAGCAGGAACAGAAAGATTTCGTTGTCCTAAAATATCACTTCTTTTGTCACTAAAATAATCGAAGTTTAGAGATAGTTTGTTATTAAACAATCTAGAATCAAAACCAATATTTAATTTTTTTACTGTTTCCCATGTTACATCTGGACTAGGTAAACGCCCTTCAGCAATTGCTTGTTGTACATCTGCATCACCAAAAACAGCATTACCGTTTGCATTAAAAGATTGTAAATAAAGGAATCTTTGTTCTTGATTATTAATTCTTAATCGATCATTTCCTAAAATACCATAAGATCCTCTTAGTTTTAACAAGTTTATTGGTTTTACATTTTGTAAAAAATCTTCTTTAGAAATTACGTAAGCAAAAGATCCTGAAGGAAAGTACCCCCATCTATTTCCTGGAGCAAATTGTTCGGATGCATCTGCACGAAAACTGGCTTCTAAAGTATATTTTTCATTGTAAGTCCAATTCACCCTACTAACTATACCTTGTCGTCCACTACTACCAGAATAACCACCATTTTCTCTAGTAGAAGCATTACCATAATTCATTTCGTCAATACCCAACTTAAATTCCTTTCTTCTAGCACTTAAAAAATTCCATTTTTCTCCCGTTTGGGTATATAAAACTAATCCTGTAAAATCATTATTTCCTATCTTTTTTTTGTAATTTAAATGCGCTTCGTAGGTAATGGATTGATAATCATTATGATCTTCATATAGAGATGATGCACCATCTGCTCCATATGCACTTTCTTCAAAAGTTCCATCAGCTTTATTTATAGTATAAAAAGGGATTTTAAGAAAAGACCAATTCTTATTGTCTGTAAATGTTTTGTCATATGAAATAATTCCCTTGACAGAAAGTCCATCAATAGGCAATTGCTGCTCTAATTGTATACGACCTTGAAATACTTGATTTCTTTTTCTTCTATATCCATTATCTGATAAAGTTAAATAAGCTGGCCCACTTGAATACCCCCCATTTGAAAATTTTATTGGTGCTAAATCTGGTTTAGCAGAAACTAACCATCTAAATACTTCTTCACCAGCAACAGAATTAATTTTCTCATCTCTACCAGAAACATCAAAAGATAGTTTAGTTGTATTGGTTACATCAGCATCAATATTGGATCTAAAATTAACCCTTCTAAAATCATCTGAATCTAGAAGCCCCTGTTGATCCAAAAGACTAATGGAAGTAGCATATCTTATTTTATCTGTACCTCCATTAGCAGACAAACTACTTGTTCTTATCGGTGAAGTTTTCTTTAGTACAGACATCCAATTTACATCTGGATGAGTATCTGGACTGCTCCCGTCTTTAAACTTTTGAAGATCACTATCAGAATATACAATTGGATCTCCATTATTCACACGAGCTTCATTATATAGTTTAGCATATTCGTAGGAGCCTAAAAACTCTGGTTCTCTTGTTCTTTCTTGAATACCAAAGTTGGAAGAAAAACTAATTTGCATTTTTCCTTCTTTTCCTCTTTTTGTAGTAACCATAATAACACCGTTACCACCACGGACACCAAAAACAGCCGCACTTGCAGCATCTTTTAATACAGAAAATGAAGCAATCTCGCTAGAGTTAAGTTGTGAAAAATCTCTAGCAGAGCGAACTATACCATCTATAACATAAATTGGACTTGCATCACCAGTAGTACCAACACCTCTAATAAAAACATCTGAATCATCTCTACCAGGCTCACCAGTTGTTTGTCTAGCAATAATACCCGTTGCCTGACCTACTAAAGCGTTACTAATATTTGCTGTAGGATTTTTAGCAATTTCTTTTTGGCTAATTTCAGAAACAGAACCTGAAATTTTACTACGTTTTTGCTCCCCGTAACCAATAACTACAACTTCCTCTAGTTTAGAAACATCTTCAATTAATGATACATTAATTATTTTTTGTCCTGAAACTGAGATTTCTTTTGATACATATCCAATATAAGAAATTACTAAAACATCAGTATCTAAAGCAGTAATACTATAACTCCCATCTAAGTCTGTAGTGGTACTTTTACCTGAGCTTTTGACAAGTATTGTTGCTCCAGGCAATGACACTCCTTGTTCATCAGTTATTTTACCTTTGATTATGATATCAGCACTTGTAGACTTTAATTGTTCTATTTCCCGTTGATTTTCATTTAAGGCATTTCCTTTTTGCAATACAATTTGATTACTAACTACTGCATAAGTAATATTTAGTGGTTTTAATATTCTTGAAAGTACTGCCGACAATACCTCACCCTCAGCTTTAACACTTACTTTTTGATCAAAAGGAACCATTCTGGAGTTATACGAAAACTTCACATCGGCTGATTTACCCAGTTCTTTCAAGGCATTATTTAAGTTCATATCTGTTATAGATATGGTAACTTTTGTATCTAATTTTCCCTGTCCATTTAGGCTATTTGCTGTGGCAACAGTCGAAAAAATGAGTGCTAATACAAATTGATATAATGTCATCTTCATGAGTCGGATTAGTAATCGTTGTTTTACTACGGTTTTTTTCATAATTTTGGTTTGTTTTGATTAATACTATTTTGAGGGTATTTAAGAAACATTTCAAACTCACTTTACAGAGTGAGAATGAAGCTTTATAGCGTCGATTGTATTGCAGTACATCGACGCTTTTTTTATTTATTTTATATAACTAATTACATCCTTTAGACAAAATGGTTATTTGATTTCCATTCATGGTATAACTGGAATTATTCCCTATACTTTTGCAAATAATTTTCAATTTTTCAGGCAAGGGTTGGTCACTTAACGAAGTCGTTAAATGGCATTTTTCAAATTCCTGTTTTGGAAAATCTATTTCTACTGAATAAGCTTGCTCAATTGTTTTAAAAATCTGTGCAACCGGTATATCCGTAAATTCAAAACTCAACTGCTCAATACTTTTTACTGAGTTTCGTAGCGACTTATCTATAGTTATATCAGTAATTTTATCAAAAGTCTGATTCTTACGTTCAAATCGAAGTGCCTGATTAGGCAACAACACAATTTCTTTTTGATTTGATTTACTACTTCCTTTTTCCGAATTCACTTTTACCTTTCCTGTTCGTACCAAAATCTCTACATCAGATTGATTTTCATAAGCTTTAATCCGGAAACTGGTTCCTACTACTTTAGTAACAATCTCATTAGCATGAACAAAAAAGGGCTTTTTTGGGTTTTTACTAATTTCAAAAAAAGCTTCTCCGGATAAAAAAACCTTGCGTTCATTTCCTGTAAAAATTTTAGGATAACTTAATTTACTTTTAGGCTGTAGTAATACCGAACTTCCATCAGAAAGAGTCACAATTTGAGGCCTGTTAGAATTATTAATTTGTTCCAATAAACCATCTTCATCAAGACCTTTTACAATTTGACTGTAATCATAATACAATTGTTCAGCAGCGAAATACTTGGTATAAGTATAAAAAGAAAGTAACCCAATAACAAAAATGGCAGCTATTTTTCTGAACCACCCTGTTTGCCATAATTGGATAAGCTGAATTTCCATTTTACTTTCCCGTTCTCTTTTCTCAATTTCCATCCAGGCATTTTGCAAAGCAACACCTACCTCTTCCTGAGACAAATCATCATTTGGCACTTTCATAGCAAGCAACCACAAACGGGCTTCTTCTACCAATTTAGCTCTTTTGGGATGTTCTAAGGTCCATTCTTCCCAACCATCAACATTTTTTTGAGAGCGCATCCATAAACAAAATGATTCGTCTGCCAAAAAGTCTTCTACTTCCCTATATTGATTTCGTTCTTTCATTTTTAAAGTATTTCTGCTATCTTAAAGGACAGCATCAAAATTACATACTCACTAATCCCTAATTATTCCCACAATTATTTTAACAACAACATTGTCAATAATAGCAATGCTCCATTCCATCCTTTACGAATATAAACCAAGGCACGATGCAATAAATTACTCGCCGATTGATAATTCACATTTAAAATCACAGCTATTTCATCTATATTCAAACTATTATGATATCTTAAATACAGTGCTTCTTTTTGTCTGGCAGGCAACTTATTCAGCACCTTATTAAGTTTCATAGCTCTGTTAGCGGTCAACTCATCAGAAATCAACTGTTGTTCAACGGAGAAATCCAACAAAAACACAGAATCATCGACCGATTTCGATCTATTAAAAACTTTATCACGTTGTTGCAAACGTACAATACGTTTTCTTACACTGGAAAGCAAATAAGCTTTAACAACAACTGTTTCACTCAAACTGTTGCGATAAATCCATACATCCGTAAAAACATCCTGAACACAATCCTGATTTTTTTCTGAAAACGGAGATAATGTATTTGCATATTGAACCAAACAATTGTAATATTTTTTAAAGAGAATTGAAAAAGCCTTTTCATTCCCAGCCTTTAGCTCAACCCACAATTCATCATCATTCAGAATATTCTTTTGGGAAACTTGATTTTTCAAATTCAAAACATTTTAAATTCAGTAATTCACTTTCTCTCTTTTCTTTTCTCCTAAATTTAGAAAAAGAAGAGTTGTCATCAAAAACAACAACTCTTTCACCTTAATAACATGACTAACCAAATCACATAACAGAAAAGCTCTTTTACACATAAAGGACAACTTTTTTATTATATACTCATTAAATTATAATTTTTTTTCATAAAATTAAAAAATACCAAATATCAATTTCGTAACACATAAAAAAACAGAGGTTTTTCAAAAATAAATTCAGAAAAAAGTATAAAAAAACAAATCTCAAAAAAACTTATTTGCTAAATTAGTATATTTATGCAAAAATTATATACATGGAACCCATCAGCTGTCCCAAATGTCAGAACAATAAAATTGTAAAAAGTGGCATTATCAACGAAAAACAAAGGTATTTATGCAAAAACTGCAACTACTTTTTTACCGTAGCTAAAATTGGAAAAAAAATAGACGACTACTATGTTACCAAAGCTTTACAGCTATACCTTGAAGGATTGAGCTATCGGGAAATCGAACGTATTATTGGCGTTTCACATGTCAGCATCAGCAATTGGATTAAATCTTTTAATATTAAAAAACCAGTTAACACCAATTACCACCCAACCTACAAAATACTAAATCACTTAGAACTAATAGAATACATCCGGGTTAAAGACACACTTTCGGGAGCCGGAATGATTATAACCGAATTAGGCGACAAATTCATGGTCATTAAATGGGAACGCTTTAAAAAATAACTATAGTATTAACACATATATATGTCCTATTTTTTTTTATTGGCAAAAAAGCTGAATTTGCTAATCTATTTAAACCAACCCATTATTTGAATATTAATTTTTAAAACCAAAATCAACCTTAACATTTTAACCCCTTATGGAACAAATTTTTAAAGACACGACAGCTAATCCGGCTCCGCTGGGCCTTTTTGGATTCGGAATGACTACTATGTTATTAAACATTCACAATGCCGGATTCTTCGAGCTCAATTCGATGATTATGGGAATGGGAATCTTTTTTGGAGGAACTCAACAAGTAATTGCCGGAATCATGGAGTGGAAAAAAGGTAATGGTTTTGCCATGGCTGCTTTTACCTCTTATGGCTTTTTCTGGATTTCACTCGTAACACTATGGCTGCTTCCTTTAATTGGAGTAACTAAACCGGACGGCCCTTCAATGGGATGCTATTTAGGAATTTGGGGGTTATTCACTCTGGCTTTTTTCATTGGCACACTGAACGGAAATACCATTGGAAAATTGATATTTGGTTCATTAGTGATTCTTTTTGGATTACTATCGGCAGCCAGTTTTACAGGAAGCGAAAGTATTCATACTTTGGCAGGTTACGAAGGAATTTTGTGCGGTTTTTTTGCCTTTTATGAAGCAGCAGCAATTGTTATCAATGAAAAATTAGGCAAACAAGTTTTACCTTTATAAAACACCCCGGTCTTCGACCACCCCTCTAAAAGAGGGGAATAACGCTCGGAATCCCCCTCCTTTGGAGGGGTGCCCAACGGGCGGGGTGGTTATAATAACATTCATATAATGCACTAAAAGTGTATTGTATTTTTATTATTTAAATGAAAAAGAGACACGAACAGAAACTAATTATTCTGTCAATGCTGATGATTTTAGCATTGAACATCCCTCTTATTCTCTTATTTGACAGTTCCAAACCATTATTTGGCTTCCCGATTATCTACATCTATTTTTTTTCAGTCTGGCTATTTTCAATTGGCATAACCTACTTAATTATCAAAAAATATTATGAGTAGCTTAGGACTGTTATTAATTTTAGTCGTCTATGTGGTCATTTTATTTTACATTGCCCACTGGTCAGAAAAAAGAAGCCATTCTAAATGGACGAACAATCCCTATATCTACTCTTTTTCTTTAGCCGTTTATTGTACTGCCTGGACGTATTACGGAAGTATCGGAATGGCAGCTAAATCCGGATTAGATTATTTACCTATTTACTTAGGACCAATAATCATCATCCCGACCTGGATTATTATTCTTAAAAGAATTATTCGAATAACCCGGATTAACAAAATAACCAGCATTGCTGATTTTATTTCGCTTCGCTATGGCAACAGCCGCTCACTGGGAGCACTGGTAACATTAATCTCAATTTTCGGGATTGTACCTTATATTGCTTTGCAGTTAAAAGCCATTTCTGACACTTACCATATTGTCACTAAAACCCAACCGCATTCTAATATTTTTACGGACAACACCACTTATATTTGTATTGCTCTGGCTTTATTTGCTTCTTATTACGGCAATAAATATGTAGATGCTTCTGAAAAAAGGCGCGGAATTGTAACTGCAATTGCTATAGAATCAATTTTAAAACTCGTTTTCTTTTCTATCATCGGAATTTATGTTACCTATTTTGTTTTTGACGGTTTTGATGATATTTATACCAAAGCTTCAGTCTTGGAAGACTTTAATAAAAAAAACACCATTGGTTCTTTAAGCAACGGAATCAACTGGTTCTTTTTGTGCCTTATTTCCATGTTTGCCATTTTTATTTTACCAAGACAATTTCACACTGCAATTGTAGAAAACAATCAGGAAAAACACATCCGAACGGCCATTTGGCTCTTTCCGCTTTATTTATTACTGTTTAATGTTTTTGTTTTCCCAATAGCCTGGGGAGGCAACATTCTTTTTGGGTCGCAAGGCCTGAATTCGGACACTTATTCCCTATTAATTCCACAGCATTTCAATAATAATTTCCTGACCGTTATTGTATTTCTGGGGGGATTTTCGGCAGCGATTTCTATGATTATCGTTTCATCAATCGCACTGGCAACAATGTTAAGTAACAACCTTTTAATTCCGTATGGTTTTATTGGTTCTCTAAAAAATATTTCTCCTGAAAAAAATACTAAAAGAATTGTTCTCAGCAGAAAAATTGGAATCTTTTCGCTCATTATTTTAGCTTACATTATTTATCGCGTTTTTATCTTAGATTACACTTTGGTCTCCATCGGATTGCTTTCGTTTGTTATCATCGCCCAATTAGCACCGTCATTTTTTGGTGCTTTATTTTGGAAACGCGGTTCTAAAAAAGGCGCTGTGACCGGAATTATTCTCGGCTTTTCAGTTTGCTTCTACACATTATTAGTTCCCTATGCTATTGGCACCACAAAATCGTCCAGTACTTTTGTGCAGGAAGGTGCCTGGGGAATCGAATTATTAAAACCTTTTCAGCTTTTTGGACTGGATTATTTGGATCCAATTCCACAAGCGGTTTTTTGGAGTTTATTAGTCAATATCTTAAGCTATTTAGCCATTTCTGTTAGTTTCAGCGGTAATTACAGAGAACGAAATTATGCCGAAATGTTTGTTGACATAGACAAATACATCAACAATCACGAAAATGCTTATGTATGGAAAGGAACCGCTAACATCTCGGATATTACAAAAATTCTGGAACGCTTTTTAGGAACCGAAAGAACCCAACGCGCCCTTACTATTTTTAATCTTAAATACAATATTGACAAAAACAACAATATTGCTGATGCCCGTTTTATCAAATTTGCCGAAAATTTACTCACAGGACATATCGGAACGGCTTCCGCCAAAATTGTAATTTCCAGTGTAGCCAAAGAAGACAAAATCAGTTTGCCGGAAGTACTGCGAATTTTGGAAGAATCCAAAGAAAATATTATCATCAATAAAATGCTGGTTGAAAATTCGAACGAATTAAAAACCTTATCCGAAAAACTACAAAGAGCCAATCAGGAACTCATTAACAAAGACATTCAAAAAGACGAATTTCTGGATACTGTAACCCATGAATTACGAACTCCGATTACAGCCATTAGAGCCGCAACCGAAATTTTGCACGATGATGAAAATATACCAACAGAAGTTCGTCAAAAATTCCTCCAAAACATCATTACCGAATCAGACCGACTGAATCGTTTGATTGACAAAATATTAGATTTAGAAAAATTTGAAACCGGAAAGCAAAAAATTTACCTGTCTAAAAATAACATTTGTCAAACGATTAACAACACTTTAGAATCTTTACAACAATTAATCGTTAACAAAAAAATTAAGGTAGATTTTGAGACAAAAACCTTTGAAATAAAAGCCATTTATGATGAAGAACGCATTATTCAGGTGTTAAATAATTTATTTTCAAATGCTATTAAATTTAGTTCTGAAACTGAAGGAAAAATAAAAATTACCATTACAGAAAACAATGATTTTACGGCGGTGAGCATTCATAACAACGGTAAAGCAATCAATCCGGAAGACTTGGAAGCTATTTTTGATAAATTTTATCAGGCCAGAAATCAGAATATCAAAAAACCAATTGGAAGCGGCTTAGGATTAGCCATTTGCAAAAAAATAATAGAACATCATAAAGGAAAAATTTGGGCCGAAAGCAGCGAAAGTGGCGGAACAACCATTACCTTTACATTACCCAATTACAATACTAGTGAAACATGAAAAAAATACTAATTGTAGATGACGAACCTAACATTGTCATGTCGCTGGAATACACCTTCAAAAAAAATAATTTTGAAGTCTTTATTGCCCGTGATGGACAGGAAGCGCTGGATACTTTAAAACATCAGCATCCTGATCTCATCATTCTTGATGTGATGATGCCAATGGTTGACGGTTACAGCACTTTGGAACAAATTAAACAAAACCCGGAACTGGAAAACTGCAAAGTCATTTTCCTTTCGGCAAAAAACAAAGAACAGGATATTGAAAAAGGGCTTTCGCTTGGTGCAAACCTATATATTACCAAACCCTTTTCTATAAAAAAACTGGTTGAACAAGTACAGAATTTATTAAACTAACAAAAACTATATAAACACAAAATCATGAGTCGTTACAAAATAAGCAATTTTGAAGAGTACTTTAAAGAATACAAAAAATCAATAAAAGACCCGAAAAAATTCTGGGATAAGATTGCATCCGAAAACTTTACCTGGTACCAGGAATGGGACAAAGTAGTTGATTTTAATATGGCCGACGCCCAAATTAAATGGTTTACAGATGCCAAGGTAAACATCACTAAAAACTGTATTGATCGTCATTTGGCTAAAAAAGGAGATAAAACAGCCATCATTTTCGAACCTAACAATCCGGACGAAGCAACACAATCCTTTACTTACAACGAATTGCACCAACAAGTGAGCAAAATGGCGAATGTACTGTTAAGCCAGGGCATTCAAAAAGGGGACCGCGTATGTATTTACCTGCCTATGATTCCTGAACTGGCGATTACTACTTTAGCCTGCGCCCGCATTGGAGCGATTCACTCGGTTGTTTTTGCCGGTTTTTCTGCCTCAGCACTTGCTGCCCGAATTAACGACAGCGAATGTAAAATGGTAGTTACTTCTGACGGAGCTTACCGCGGTAATAAAACTATCGACTTAAAAGGCATTGTGGATGAAGCATTAACCAACTGTCCTTCGGTAGCAACAACATTAGTAGTAAAAAGAACCAATGCTGACATCCAAATGAAAGAAGGTCGTGACCAATGGTTAGCCCCTCTTTTTGATCAGGCTTCAGATAACAATACTGCCGAAATTATGGATGCCGAAGATCCATTGTTTATTTTGTATACTTCCGGTTCAACGGGAAAACCAAAAGGAATGGTACACACCACTGCAGGTTACATGGTTTACACCGCTTATACTTTCCAAAATGTATTTAATTACGAAGAAAATGACATCTTTTGGTGTACAGCCGATATTGGCTGGATTACCGGACACTCCTACATTCTATACGGACCTCTGTTAAACGGAGCAACTACTGTGATTTTCGAAGGTGTTCCTTCTTATCCGGATTTCAGTCGTTTTTGGCAAATTATCGAAAAACACAAAGTAAACCAATTCTATACAGCACCAACAGCCATTAGAGCTTTGGCTAAAGAAAGTTTAGATTATGTTCAAAAATACCCGCTAAGTTCTTTAAAAGTTATCGGATCGGTAGGAGAACCAATCAACGAGGAAGCCTGGCACTGGTACAACGACCACGTAGGCGGCAAACGTTGTCCGGTTGTGGATACCTGGTGGCAAACAGAAACCGGAGGAATTATGATTTCGCCATTGGCGTTTATCACACCAACGAAACCAACTTATGCCACACTTCCATTACCGGGAATTCAGGCAGTTTTAATGGATGAAAAACGCAACGAAATCGAAGACAATCAGGTTGTAGGAAGCTTGTGTATCAAATATCCCTGGCCTGGAATTGCCAGAACGATCTGGGGAGACCACCAACGTTATAAAGACACTTACTTCTCTACTTTCCCCGGAAAATATTTCAGTGGTGACGGCGCTTTACGTGACGAAGTAGGTTATTACCGTATTACCGGACGTGTAGATGATGTCATTATTGTATCCGGACATAACTTAGGAACGGCACCTATTGAAGATGCCATCAACGAGCATCCGGCGGTTGCCGAAAGTGCCATTGTAGGTTTCCCTCATGACATCAAAGGAAATGCTTTGTATGGTTTTGTGATTCTAAAAGAAACAGGAGAGAAACGAGACAAAACAAACCTTGCAAAAGAAATCAATCAACACATTTCGGAACACATTGGACCTATTGCCAAATTAGACAAAATTCAGTTTGTTACCGGTTTACCAAAAACCCGTTCCGGAAAGATTATGAGACGTATTCTTCGTAAAATTGCCGAAGGAGATTTTTCTAATTTCGGAGACACTACCACCCTTTTAAATCCGGAAATTGTTGAAGAAATTAAAGAGAGACGTCTTTAAAAATCAATAACTAAAACCTAAAGCTGCTCGACATTGGGCAGCTTTTTTCGTTTTAAAAAAGCTTCTCCAAATAATAACACCGTAAAAAAATTATTTTTAGTAAATTCGTTTACAACAATGCCATCATTTGGGAAACAACCAAGAATCAGGTCGGATTATGAAAACAGCCTCCAAAAATCTTATCCAGAGAATCGAACCTCCTTTTTGGTTTTCTGACATGCACAATCCGGAACTTCAAATTCTTTTTTATGGACAAAATATCGCGCAATTCCAAATAACGATTGAAAACAGCTCCGCTATAACCAACGTAAAACGAACTGACAACCCCAATTTTATTTTTGTAACAATTGACACCAGAGCAATACAAAACAAGATATTTGAATTTATTTTTAAGCTCAAAAACAGAATTGTATTCATTCAAAAATATGAATTAAAAAAACGAAGGCACAACTCGGCTCTGCGCCAAAGCTTTGATGCTTCAGATGTAATTTACCTCCTTATGCCGGATCGGTTTGCCAACGGAAACGACAACAACCAAAACGATGGTCATTTAAACGAAAAATACAATCGGGAACTCTCCGGAGGACGACATGGCGGAGATATCGAAGGAATCATTCAACATTTAAACTACATTCAATCCCTTGGAGCAACGGCTATTTGGTGTACACCACTTTGCGAAGACAACGAAAAAGAATTCTCCTATCACGGTTATGCCCAATCGGATGTTTATAAAATCGACCCCCGATTTGGAACTAATGAAGATTATCTTCGCCTATCCGAAGAAGCGCATCGTCGGGGTTTAAAATTAATCATGGATTATGTTACCAATCACTGGGGACTGGAACACTGGATGGTTAAAGATTCTCCCTCTCCGGACTGGATTCACCGCTTTGAAAATTACACCCAAACCAACCATAAACGCAGCACTATCAGCGACATCAATGCCGCTGAAATTGACCGTTTTATTTGCCTCAACGGCTGGTTTGTTCCCTCCATGCCCGACCTCAACATTAGCAATCCGTTAGTCTTTACTTACCTTTGTCAAAATGCCATCTGGTGGATTGAATATGCGAATCTGGACGGTTTCAGAGTGGACACTTACAATTATTCCGAACCTGAATGTATTGCCCAATGGACCAAAGCGATTACCGATGAATACCCTAATTTCAATCTGGTTGGCGAAATTACCATGCGTAATCAGGGACTGCTTTCTTATTGGCAAAAAGACAGTCCCATTGGAAAAATCCAAAATTACAATTCTAATTTACCTTCGGTCATGGATTTTGCGCTTTCAGATGCCTTGCAAATTGTTTTTAACGAAGATGATGATAGCTGGGATCAGGGAATTACCCAAATTTATGATTTGTTATCTAAAGATTTTTTGTTCCCAAACATCAATAACTTACTAATTTTTGGAGAAAACCACGATAGCAAACGCCTGAATCAGATTTACAATAACGATATTCGAAAATACAAATTAGCCATGACCATGCTGGCTACTTTACGCGGCATTCCACAACTCTATTACGGCACCGAAATTGGTATGGCAGGTGACCAGAACTTAGGCGATGCCGATATTCGCAGGGATTTTCCCGGAGGATGGAAAGAAGACGAAAACAATGCTTTTAATCCGGAAACACGAACCGAATGTCAAAATGCATATTTTAATTTTACTTCCAAATTATTCCACTGGCGTAAAACAAATCAAGCAGTTCATTTTGGAAAAACAACGCATTACATTCCGGAGAATAATATTTATGTTTACTTTAGGCACAACAGCAACCAAACCGTCATGGTTATCATTAATAATCATCCTGAAAACCAAGAACTCAACACCAGCAGATTCAAAGAAAATATCAAAAATCACAAAACCGGAAAAGACGTTTTATCCAAAAAACAATTCAAATTACCTGAAAACATCCACCTCGAAGGGAAGTCAGCCTTAATTTTAGAATTAGAATAAACCTTAATTCCCCTATTTATTATCTTTGCAAAAAACACAATTTATGTTCAAAATTGGTCATCGTGGGGCTAAAGGTTACGAACCCGAAAACACCTTGAGAAGTTTTCAAAAAGCTATTGATTTACATGTTGACCGAATCGAACTTGATGTTCATCTAAGTTCCGACAAAGAAATCATCGTCATTCACGATGAGACAGTTGACAGAGTTACAAACAAAACAGGATTGATAAAAGAATTAACTCTCCCTCAAATAAAACGATTACGAATTGAAAAAAAATATCAAATTCCAACTTTGACTCAGGTCTTAAACCTTATCAATCAAAGATGTGAAGTTAATATTGAAATAAAATCTTTTGAAGCCACTAAAAAAGTTGTGGCACTGATTGAAAAATATATTGAAGAAAAAAAATGGAATTACAGTCAATTTATCATTTCCAGTTTTGATTGGAATGCTTTACGAGAAGTCCATTTTTTGAATCAGAATATCCGTATTGGGGTATTAACAGAAAGCGATTTAGATTTGGCTTTTTCTTTTGCTCAAAGCATTCATGCCAAATCCATTCATCCTTATTTTCACTTACTGACTGCCGAAACTACACAAAAAATGCAGCAGGCCGGTTTTGAAGTCTATCCCTGGACGGTAAATGAGCCGGAAGATATACAACAAATGAAATCCTTTAACGTAAACGGAATTATCTCTGATTTTCCAGACAGAGTTTTCTAAACCATGAAGAAAATTAAGTTAATTTATTAAAATAACAGACCGATGACTAAAAAAGAAATAACTCAACTTTCTTATGAAATAATTGGATATGCGATAAAAGTTCACAAAAAACTAGGACCGGGTTTATTAGAAAAAATATATGAAGAATGTTTAAAATATGAACTCGAAAAAAACGAACACAAAGTCAAGCAACAAATTAATGTACCAATCGATTATTATAATTTAGAACTATCAAATCCGCTTCGATTAGATTTACTTATCAATGATTGCATCATAGTTGAATTAAAAACAGTAGATAAATTCCATCCCATAGACGAAGCTAAACTATTAACTTACATGAAACTATTAAGTATTCCACAAGGTTTACTCATTAACTTTAACACCACCAATATTACAAAATCATATAAACCATTAATAAATGAATATTTTTCAAAACTCGCAGATGGATAGACAACTTAAAAACAATCACAAATATTCATATTAAGAGACAAATAAATCTTAACTTTCTTAACTCCCTTAATGGTTTTTAAATGAATCAAAACTTTGATATAATTATTGTAGGCGGCGGTGCAGCAGGATTTTTCACAGCCATCAATATTGCCGAAAAAAATCCGAAATTAAAAATAGCGATTTTGGAACGCGCTGCCGATGTTTTGCAAAAAGTGCGTATTTCGGGCGGTGGTCGTTGCAATGTAACTCATGCCTGTTTTGAACCGAATGAATTAGTCAAATTTTACCCTCGGGGCGAAAAAGAATTACGAGGTCCTTTTCATCAGTTTTGTTCCGGAGATACGATTGAATGGTTTGAAAAACATGGGGTTGAACTCAAAATTGAAGAAGACGGCAGGATGTTTCCGGTTTCCAATTCATCCCAAACCATCATTGATTGTTTCCTCAAAGCGACTCAAAAACTGGGCGTTCAGGTACTTACCGGACAAAGCGTTCAATCTATTTTTAAAAAAGATTCTATTTGGAAAATTGATACCCGAAACCACCAATTCATTTGCGAAAAATTGGTTTTGGCCACAGGCAGTAACCCAAAAATTTGGGACATGTTACAACAACAAGGCCATGCAATTATAGCTCCGGTTCCTTCACTATTTACTTTTAACATTAAAGATAGCCGCATCAAGGAATTACCGGGAGTTTCGGCACAGGTTTCGGTAAAAGTAAAAGATAGCAAATTAGCATCAACCGGACCTTTATTAATCACGCATTGGGGTATGAGCGGCCCGGCTATTTTAAAACTTTCGGCTTGGGGAGCACGCATTTTACACGACAAAAATTACCAATTCAGCATTTTTGTCAATTGGTTAAACGATATCGATTTGGAAGAAGCCGAACAACTTTTGAAAGAAATCAAACAGGAACAACCCAAAAAAACCGTTGCTAAAAAATCCCCATTTGAAATCACAAACCGACTATGGGAAAGTCTGGTGCTGGCTTCGGGAATTTCATCAGAAACCAAATGGGCTGATTTGTCCAAAATCCAAATTCAAAATTTAGCCCGGCAATTAACTAATGCTACTTTTCAGGTTAATGGAAAAAGCACTTTCAAAGAAGAATTTGTTACCGCCGGCGGAATCAATTTGAAAGAAATCAACTTTAAAACCATGGAAAGTAAATTACACAAAAACCTCTATTTTGCAGGAGAAATTATGAATATCGACGCTATAACCGGAGGCTTCAATTTCCAGAATGCCTGGACCAGTGGTTTTATAGTGGCGAATGCTATTTGAGTTTTTCTTTCAAAAACTTGGTAGAAACTTATTCGATAAGTAAATTTGATTTTTACCTTAATTTTTAAAAAATCCACACATAAAAATGGATAAACGACTACAACTTAAAGTAATTATTAAAAAATGTGAGCAAAAATTTGGTCGCGGAGATGCTGAAAATTGGAAACATAATGATTTCAATGATTTTAGTGCGGTCATTTTAGAGGAAACAAAAATTAACATAAGCCCAAACACTTTAAAACGTATTTTCGGAAAAATCCCAACAGATAAATATTACCTGCCACAACAAGCTACTTTTGATGCTTTGATAAGTTATTCAGAAATAGATGAAAATGAATTAGCTGATGAAACTAGTAATGCTGCAACAATTCCAGTTACTAATAAAACGAAAATAAAACCTAAGAATTCAAAAATTAAACTTGGAATATTTGCTTTATTATTGATTGCATTATTTGCTTTTGCTTACATTTATTTTGACAAATCTGGCATCGACACAAATGAAATTCAATTAAAACTTTCCTCATCTGAAGGACTATTACCCAAAACTTGTTATTTTGATATCAAACTACCAAACACAAATGAGAATTTATACATCGATTTTGGAGATCGTTCGCCTTTAATCAATTTGCAACCTAAGCAAAAAATAATTTCGCATACTTATTACATACCAGGCGTATTTGATGTGAGCATCACCAATAAAGTAAAAAAACTTAGTAAATCTAAAGTATTTGTATCTACAGACAACGAGTGGTATATGTTGGGATTTCAAAGACAGCGTATCATACCTGATAATTATTATGCGGTCCAGGTGCAAAAAAACCAGGATAGTTTATTTTATATTTCAAATAATCAGTTGCTCAAACAAGGCATAGATACCATTCAGCCCTTTTTTATCAGAGTTTGTAATTATGCACCTATAAAACAAAATGCAGATAATTTTATTTTTGAAGCTACATTTAAAAAAGGAGTACAGTATAATGCAATTTCATGCAATGGATTAGTCTTTAAAATTTCCGGAAGCCAAAATTATATTCGCTTCAATTTTGTTAATCCTGGTTGCAGTTCCAGAATAACAAACATCATTAGTGAAAAAACAATCAAAGGAACCAATCATAATTTATCTCCTTTTGTTGTTGATTTTCAAAAATGGAACACCATAAAACTAATCAACAAAGACAAAAAGCTACGCCTTTTTGTAAATGATTCTCCCATTTATGAAACTGTTTACAATAATTCATTGGGAGACCTAAGAGGTTTATTTGTGGAGTTTGAACGGAACGGTTTATTCAAAAATTGCCATTTAAGCTCTTTGAATGGCGAAATACTATATCAATTCTAAAAGACCATAAACCACTGACAACAAGCCTTTACAGCACATCCAAAATTATGGATAAGCTTTGATCAATACCTTTTAGCGCAAAATAGTTAGATATTTTTATTTTTGATATTCGATCATAAAATTTTGTGCTATGAATAGTAACCTGTCAACCTACTTATTTAAAAATTTCATTTTTAAAATTATTCCAAATTTAAAATTGGCGCTCCTATTAATATTCGTTTTTTGTTTTAGCCAAACTTGGTCAAAACCAAAAACTACCAATCCAAAGAAAATCAAAGAAATCCCAATCAGCTTTAAATTTGATTTTGGAAAAGGGAAAGCAGAAGCGGGATACTTAAAAGTATTACCGGAAACAATATATTCAGCTGAAAAAGGTTACGGGATCGATTTTGGAACATCGACAACAGCAAATACAAAAACAGGAAAGCAGGCATTGACCGATGGATTTCTGACTTCTGATAAACCTTTTTATTTCTCAGTAAAATTACCGGAAGGGAACTATCATATTAAAGTAACATTAGGAGATGACTCAGCTATTTCAGAAACAGTAATTAGAGCTGAAAACCGACGAATGATGGTTTACAGATTGCAAACAGAAAGCGGAAAACACAAGGTTGTTGAGTTTACACTTCACATTCGCGACAGCCTTATTCGTGGAGGTAAATATAAAAAGGTAAGTCTTAAACCAAGAGAAAAAGATAATTATCAATGGGATGATAAGCTAACTCTTGAATTTAATGGATTAAGTCCAAAGGTGAATGCTATTGAAATATATCCTGAGAATACTAATGTTACTACGCTTTTTCTAACCGGAGATTCTACAGTAGTAGATCAATCTAATGAGCCATGGGCTTCCTGGGGACAAATGATTCCGGCTTTTTTCAAAGCTGGCGAAGTAGCCGTAGCTAATTATGCCGAATCAGGAGAAACTTTGAGTAGTTCGATTGCTCAACATCGATTTGATAAAGTATATAGTTTGTTGAAACCCGGTGATTATGTTTTTATAGAATTCGGGCATAACGATCAAAAACAAAAAGGAGAAAACTACGGTGCTTTTAAAAATTACAAGACAAATTTAGAAAAAGTAATTGCCGAAATAAAGAAAAAGGGGGGGATTCCTGTTTTGGTAACTTCTGTTCAAAGAAGAAGATTTGATAAAACCGGAAAAATTTTGGAAACTCTGGGCGATTATCCTGAAGCGGTAAGAGTAACTGCCAAAGAACAAAATGTAGCATTAATTGACTTAAATACCATGTCAAAAATAATGTACGAAGCTTTAGGAGAAAAGGAATCGATTAAAGCATTTGTTCATTATCCGGCAAATATGTTCCCGGGAAAAGACAAGCCATTAGCCGATAACACGCACTTTAGGCCTTATGGAGCTTATGAAATAGCAAAGTTAGTTGTTAAAGGAATTAGAGATAATCATATGAAATTAGCTAATTCAATTTTAGCTGTTGTACCCGCAATAGATCCTGCAAAACCGGGAACTTTTGAAGATTTTTACTGGCCTTTAAGTCCGCTTAAAGAAGTTGTAAAACCAGATGGTAACTAAAGATTTTAAAAATTTAAATTAATTGAGTTGACCAATAAATTTATTTGCAGCAAATGAAAGTATATAATAAAAAATATGTCTTAATCTCGATCTTATTGTTTCAGTGCTTTTGTACCATGGCACAAAAAATGGATGAAGAAAGGACTAGAAACTTTCCACATAAGGAGGAAAAAGTAGTTACAATTCCCAATAAATCGAAAGTTTGGGTTTTTATAATGGCAGGTCAGTCTAATATGGAGGGACGCGGTTTAGTAGAACCCCAAGATACTATTGCCAATAACAGAATTTTAACCATAAATAGTAAAAACGAACTTATTGTTGCAAAAGAACCGATTCATTTTAGTACTCCGGCCTATAGAGGTTTGGATTGTGGAATGTCTTTTGCAAATGAGTTGTTAAAAAGTATTCCCAAAGACATAGTTATACTATTGCTTCCAACAGCTGTTGGCGGAAGTCCGATTGAAAAATGGATACAAGATTTACCACACCGTAAAATAAATCTGTATTCAAACTTTAAAGAGAAGCTTGCATTAGGAAAACAATATGGGAATATAAAAGGCATATTATGGCATCAGGGAGAATCGGATGCTAATAAAGAAGGGATTTCAAATCGCAATCAAAATCTAAAAACTCTTTTTGGCTCTTTTAGAAAAGACGTTGGAAATGAAAAATTACCAATATTAATCGGTGAAATAGGCTCTTTTTCAAAAGAACCGCAATTATGGGCAGAGATAAATAACGAAAGCCACAAATATATTCAGGAAGATAAATATGCAGATATAGTTGAAACTGCCGATTTAAAAGACAAGGGTGATAAAGTTCATTTTGATGGCGAAAGTCAAAGAGAAATGGGAAAAAGATTTGCAAAAAAGTACATTAAACGTTTTCTATGAAAAACATTCTAATACTGTTAGTAATTAATAGACCATACAAAACAACGATATAGAGATTTCTAAAACAAAACTTCTCTTTGAAATCAAATTGACAAAACCATATAGAGATAATTCCTACAAAAATAACTTAAAAAAAGATGAATATAAAAAAACTATTCACCATAGAAATTCCTTTGCTTATTCTATCCATTTTGCTTTTAGCATTAACAGCAAAGGAAGAACCTAAAAGATGGACTTCATCAGGACAGGCATTAAAAGAAATTGCCGCAATAAAAAAACAAATCAAAGCTCCCAAATTCAAGAATAGAGAATATCTCGTTACTAATTTTGGTGCTAAAGGAGACGGAGTGACTAAGAATACCGCTGCTTTTAAAAAAGCAATTGAAGCCTGCAATAAAGCTGGCGGAGGTAAAGTAGTAGTCCCTGCCGGAAACTTTCTCACAGGACCAATTTATCTAAAAAGCAATGTCAATTTGCATTTAAGCGAAGGAGCAACCATCATATTCTCTCAGGATACTAAAGATTATCCTTTGGTATTGACACGTTGGGAAGGTATGGATTGCATGAATTATTCTCCGCAAATTTATGCCTATAACGAGCAAAATATTGCCATAACCGGAAAAGGAACACTAAATGGGAATGCAGACAAAACCCACTGGTGGCCGTGGAAAGGAAGAGCACAATACGGTTGGAAAAAAGACGCACCAAATCAGTTTAAAGCCAGAGAAAGTCTGCATGTGATGATGCGCGAAAAAGTAGATCCACGAAAAAGAATCTTTGGGGACGGTCATTATCTAAGACCATATATGATTCAGCCTTATAACTGCAAAAACTTATTGATTTCAGGAGTTACATTAATCGATTCGCCTATGTGGTTTGTAAGTCCTGTAATGTGTGAAAATGTAACTATCGAAAAGATTAAAATTGATTCTGAAGGCCCCAATACAGATGGTATTGATCCTGATGCCTGTAAAAATGTACTCATCAAAGATTGTTATTTAAACACAGGAGATGATTGTATTGCTATAAAATCAGGCCGGGATGAAGACGGCAGAGACAATAAAAAACCTGCCGAGAATCATATTATTGAAGGTTGTGAGATGAAAAACGGGCATGGCGGTATCGTCATTGGTAGTGAAATTGCAGGAGGAGCTAAAAATATTTATGCGGTTAATTGCAAAATGGACAGCAAAAATCTGGACAGAGTATTACGGGTTAAAACATCATCATCCAGAGGAGGAACTATCGAGAATATTTTCCTGAAAGACATTACAGTGGGGAGTTATGGCGAATCGGCCATTCATTTCAATATGTTTTACGAAGATCCCGGGAAATTCATGCCTGTCATTCGTAATATTTGGGTAGAAAACTTAAATGTGGAAAAAGGCGGTGAATATGCGATATGGGTTAATGCCTATAAAGAATCCCCGATAGAAAATCTTAAAGTAATTAATTGCAAGTTTAATGGTATTAAAACCCCGTTGAAAATCGACAATGTAAAAAACATGCAATTAGAAAATGTAATCGTAAACGGAGAAATTTTTAAATACAATGCTAATCAAAAGAAATAAAATACTAATGAAATATTCTTTAAAAACTAATTCTCTGGCTCTTGTCTTATTTCTTTTGAGTATCCTGAATTCATTTGGTCAATCCGGCATTCAAAAAGAAATCCAATATCTTTCCGGCACCGATGTTACACATTCCAAAACCTGGAACTTTTGGGTAACAGCTGGATGTAACAGCGGAAAATGGACTACTATTCAGGTTCCCGGGCATTGGGAACAACAAGGTTTTGGTGGCTACAATTACGGAAGAGACAATGTTACCAATGGGAAAAATTTCCATTACAATGATGAAAAAGGGTTTTATAAATATGAATTTGAGGTACCTGATTCATGGGACAATAAGGAAGTAAATATTGTTTTTGAAGGGTCTATGACGGATACCGAAGTGAAAATTAATGGAAAGTTAGTTGGGCCAGTACATCAGGGAGCTTTTTATCGATTTAAATACAATATTGGTAATCAATTAAAATTTGGTCAAAAGAATTTATTGGAGGTATTAGTAAGCAAAATGTCAGCTGATAAATCAGTGAATGGAGCGGAACGTTTGGCTGATTATTGGATTTTTGGCGGCATTTTTAGGCCTGTATATTTAGAGGCTTTACCTAAAGCGAATATTGCCTGGACTTCTATAGATGCAAAGGCAACAGGTGCTTTTAGTATGAATGTTCATTTAAATAACAAATTAGATGGATATGATATTTTTGCTGAAATTATAGATGCTAAAGGTTTGGTAGTAGGAACAACAACCGCTAGAACAGTCGCTGCCGATTCTGTAATAAATCTTAAAACAACCGTTAAAAAACCAAAACTCTGGTCTGCTGAAAGTCCTAATTTGTATAGCGTAAAAGTTTCCCTTAAAAAAGGAGCTGATAAAGTTTATGAAACCTCAGATAAATTTGGTTTCAGAACTATTGAAGTTCGAAAAGGAGACGGAATTTATCTGAATGGAACCAAAATTAAAATCAAAGGGGTAAACCGTCATGTTTTTTGGCCTGAATACGGTCGTGCTACTTATCCTGAAGCCGATTTGATGGATGTAAAACTCATCAAAGAAATGAACATGAATGCCGTGCGTTGTTCTCATTATCCTCCGGATAAAAATTTCCTTCGTGTGTGCGACTCTTTAGGACTTTATGTAATTGACGAATTAGCAGGCTGGCAAAAAGCATATACAACTAAAGCCGGTGAGCCGTTAGTGAAAGAAATGGTGATCAGGGATGCTAATCATCCTTCAATAATTTTCTGGAGTAATGGTAACGAAGGCGGCCATAACTTTGATTTTGATGATGATTTTGGAAAGTACGATTTGTCCAATCGTACGGTAATCCATGCACATCATAAACCGGGAAATGCTATTAATGGTATCGATTGTAACCATTATGAAGATTACTATAGTACTAAAAAGCTTGTTACAGACGCTAATATTTATATGCCTACGGAGTTTTTACATGCTATGCAGGACGGAGGTGCCGGAGCAGCTTTAGCCGATATGTGGGAATTGCACTGGAATTCTGTTAAAGGTGCCGGTGGATTTATTTGGGATTTTGCTGATGAGGGCGTTGTACGTACGGATTTAAATAATATGATTGATGTAAACGGTAACAATGCAGCTGATGGAATTCTAGGGCCACATCGTGAGAAAGAAGGTAGTTTTAGTGCAATTAAAGAGATCTATTCGCCGGTACACATAACACTTAAGGAATTGCCTGAAGACTTTAAAGGAGAAATTCCAGTTGAAAATCGTTATCATTTTACCAATTTAAACCAATGTAATTTCAAATGGGAATTGATACGTTTTAATGAAAAACAGGATGAAACTATCGGACATATCGTACTAAATTCTGGCAGTGCCAAAGAATCGAATATCACTCCTATGGGCAAAGGAAAATTAAAAATAAACCTTCCAGCTGATTGGAAAAACGCCGATGCTTTGACTTTGACTGCTTATGGAACAGATGCTAATGAAATTTATAAATGGGTTTGGAAAATAAAATCCAATACAGATTTATTGAAAACTATTTTGACTGCAGAAACACCAAAAACAGTAGCAGTAAAAGAAGAAGAAAATATTTTAACCATTACAGCTAATGCCATTACAGTAACTTTTGATAAAAAAACAGGAGAAATTACAAAAGTAAAAAATGAAAATGGTGCTGCTTTGTCTTTCAACAAAGGACCGGTTTTAGTCAGTGGCACTACTAACTTTACCTCTTTAAAACATTATAAAGAAGGAGATACTTATGTAGTAGAAGCTAGTTATTCCGGCAACTTGAATTATGTCCGTTGGAAAATGCAACCTACCGGATGGTTAGAAATGAGTTATCAATATACTCTTGACGGTGGTTATCCTTTTGCGGGAATTAGTTTTAGTTATCCGGAAGGATTGGTTATGGGGGCTAAATGGTTAGGTAAAGGTCCAGGTCGTGTATGGAAAAATCGTTTACAGGGAGTTACTTTAGATGTTTATCAAAATCGATATAATACTACACAAACAGGGAATTTTCCTTGGATTTATCCGGAATTTAAAGGTTATTTTTCCGATATCGTGTGGATGGAGTTGAGTACATTGGAAGGTAAGTTTACCATTGCTTCTCCTGATAAAGATCTTTTTGTACGATTGTTTGATTTTTATGCTATTAATGCTAATAAGCCTCATCCTAAATTGCCAATAGGCAATATTTCTTTTCTTGATGGAATTCCTCCGGTAGGATCAAAAATGGGAGTTAATGATTCAAACGTCAGAGGATTTGGTCCCAATAGTGAATTGAACGCAATTCATAAATCGATTAAACGTAGTCTTTATTTTTATTTTGGCAGTCCAAAATTGAAAATTCAAAAAGAAGAAAAATTGCCTCAATAAAGTTTTTATATCTGTCCGCCCGCAAATTAGATAAACGTTATACGCTGGATATGAAAAAATGGCAAAAGGATAAACAGGAATAACGTTTTGTTTGTAAAAGGGTTTGATTATGTTTCTTAGTTTTGGATTAAAAATAATTGTATTTTTATAAAATATCTAGTTCAATTCAATCCCATGAAAACAAAATTGTTCTTACTTCTATTTACCTGTTTCTGTCAGTTTGTACTTGCTCAAAACCATAAATTACTTCGGGGGAAAGTCATGTCTGATCATTTTGTATTAGAAAATGTAGATGTGATTAATAAAAACACTGAAATGGTTACCAAAACCAATGAAAAGGGAGAATTCATTCTGGCTGCAAGTGTAAATGACAGTATTTTATTTTACGATAAGGATTACCATTTGAAAGGTATCAAATTGAGTTTGGAAGATTTAGAAGCTAACAATATGGTTGTTACTATTGACCAAAAACCGGAAGAATTAAAAGAAATTGTGATTCGGAAAGTAAGCGTTGATTGGGAATTTGACAAAAAGTGGGAACAACTCAAAAGAGATGAAGTAGCCGTTTACAGACAGTCCAATCAATTAAAAAATCCCGGTGTAAATGACGGAACTATTACTAATGGAATGGATTTTGTAAAAATTGGAAAATTACTTTTTGGCGACAAACTGAAACGAAAAAAGAATGCGGTTGCCAATGTTGAATTTAAAGATGTCGCTACCAATAATTTCGACGAAAAATTCTTTACCGAAACCCTGCAACTCAAAAAAGAAGAAATCGAGGCTTTCTTAACATTTTGCAATTTTGATCCCGAATCAAAAAAAATACTCGCAGATAAAAATTCCAATTCTCTTGTTTTAATGGATTATTTGTACCAAAAAAGTTTCGAATTTAAAAAAGTAAATGCTCCTGAATAAATTAAAACAATGGAAACAATTGAACAATATATAGCGGCGCTTCCCGCAGAAATTCAAGTAATTGCAGAACAAATAAGGCAAATAATTAAAAAAGAAGCTCCCGATTGTCAGGAAAATATCGCCTACGGCATGCCCGCCTACAAAACTTTTGGAAAACCTTTGGTGTATTTTGCCGCTTATAAAAACCACATTGGCCTATATGCTACTCCTTCGGGACACAACCATTTTTCAAAGGAATTAGCCAACTACAAACAAGGGAAAGGTTCAGTTCAGTTTCCACTCAACTCCCCTGTTCCTTATGAACTCATTCAACAAATAGTAGCTTTTCGTGTCAAAGAAAACGAAACTAAATACAGGAAATAATTACTCCGTTTAACCTACAGAAATTTGAATTTTGTATTGAAATTGTCATTGCTATTGATTTTTTATCGGTTCAACCACCAAATAGCAGCATTCAAAACTGCCGCAAAACTCACCCAAGCCAAATAAGGAATGAACAGATAACCCGAAATTTTATTGATTTTAAAAAATTGTAAATAAGTTTCATAAATCATCAACCACAAAAGAATAATTTCCAATCCCGCTAACATCGGATTGTGCAAACCAAAAAACAAATACGACCAAAGTGCATTTAAAGCCAACTGAACTGCAAAAACAATCAAAGCTTTTTTGACGATTTCTTTTTCAAAATCTATTCGGTTCCAAACCAATCCGGCAGCTACTCCCATCATAATATACAACAGCGTCCAAACCGGAGCAAAAACCCAATTGGGCGGATTAAAACTTGGTTTTATCAAAGTGGGATACCAATCTACAATTGCTGAACGGGTTACAATTCCGGAAAAATAACCAACAGCCAGACAAGTGACCACAACCGTGAGGATTTTTGTAATTTTATTCATTATCGAAATTATTTTTGACAAAAATAAGAAAACAGAACACTTTTCAGCCTACACAACATTATTTTAAAAACACTAATTATTTCGGAGTAAACGAGCAAAAAATCTGCGAATCTGCGGTTAGAAAAAAGTATCTTTGCGACAAATTTTAGCAAAAATGTTTACAGCAAACGATTTTATTCCTTCGTCTTATTCACAAACCATCGAAAAAGGTTCTTTTGAATGGAGCGCACCCAGCAACATCGCGCTGGTGAAATATTGGGGAAAAAAGGCAAACCAAATTCCTGCCAATCCATCGGTGAGTTTTACTTTGAAAAACTGTAAAACCATTACCAATTTAGTTTTTACTAAAAAAAACAATTCTGAGAATTTCTCCTTTGACTTGTTATTTGAAGGAAAACCCAAAGAAGATTTCAAACCTAAAATTCAGAAATTCTTTGAAAGAATTGAAAAATATTTACCGTTTTTAAAAGACTATTATTTTACGATTGATACACAAAACACCTTTCCGCATAGTTCTGGTATCGCATCTTCAGCTTCGGGAATGGCAGCTTTAGCAATGAATTTAATGAGTTTGGAAAAAGCTTTAAACCCTGAAATGAGCGAAGACTATTTTTATCAAAAAGCTTCTTTTTTGGCGCGTTTGGGTTCCGGCAGCGCTTGTCGAAGTGTAAAAGGTAAAATTGTTGCCTGGGGAAGTCACGTTAATATTGAAGGAAGTTCGGATGAATTCGGTCTTGAATTCCCGTATTCGATTCACAAAAATTTCAAAAATTATCAGGATACTATTTTATTGGTTGACAAAGGCGAAAAGCAGGTTTCCAGCACTGTTGGTCATGATTTAATGCACAACCATCCTTTTGCCGAAAGGCGATTTGCGCAAGCGCATGAAAACTTAGATAAATTAATAAACATTTTCGAAAACGGAAATCTGGAAGCATTTATCGAAATTGTAGAAAGCGAAGCTTTGACGCTGCATGCTATGATGATGACTTCGACGCCTTATTTTATCCTGATGAAACCTAATACTCTGGAAATCATTAATGCGATTTGGAAATTCCGAAAAGCAACCCAAATTCCGGTTTGTTTTACACTGGATGCGGGAGCTAACGTACATGTTTTGTATCCTGAAAATGTAAAAGACGAAGTGTTGCAATTTATTCAGGACGAATTAGTTGGCTATTGTCAAAATGCGCAGTACATTTGTGACGAAATTGGAGAAGGTGCTACTAAAATCAATTCATTTATTTAGTATCTTTAATGAAAATTTAGATTATGGATATTCAATTAGAAAAATTAGAACTAATAAAATTATTGGCTGAAACCAATGATGAGTCTATTATTCGGTCTATCAAATCTATTTTCAACAAGAAACAAAAAGATTTTTGGAACGATTTAACAGAGGAACAACAAAATATATTAAATGAATCTTTTGAAGAATATGAAAAAGGAAATTTTTCTTCATTTGACGAATTCATAAAACCACATCTTTAGATGATAAGGGAAGTTGTAATTACTCCCAGGGCAAAGAGAGAAATCAAAAATATTTTTGATTTTATAGAAGCAAAATGGAATATTGAAGTAAAAAGAAAACTTTCAAATAAAATAAATACTTGTATAAAATTAATCATTAAAACCCCTGAGTTATTTCCAATTTCAAATTCTAATAAAAAAAATAAGAAAAGTAGTAATTAGCAAACAAACAAGTTTGTTTTATCATTTCAATCAAAAACACATTGTTATTGTAGCTGTTTTTGACAGCAGACAAAACCCAAATAAACTAAAAGATTTAAAATAAATATGAAAGGACCTTTATTTTATTCAAAAATATTACTCTTTGGTGAATACGGAATTATCCGTGATTCGAAAGGGCTTTCTATTCCGTATAATTTTTATAACGGAGCCTTGAAAAAAAATGAAAATCCTTCGGCAGAGGCTTTAGCTTCGAACGCCAGTTTAAAGCGTTTTGCTGATTATTTAGAAAAATTGGAAAACGAAAAAACCAATTTGGTTTCTTTTGATTTACCATCTTTAAAAAACGACATTGATACGGGAATGTATTTTGATTCCAGTATCCCGCAGGGTTACGGAGTTGGAAGCAGCGGTGCTTTGGTTGCTGCTATTTACGACAAATATGCGTTAAACAAAATCACCGTTTTAGAGAATTTAACCCGTGAAAAACTGTTACAGCTTAAAAATATATTTGGACAAATGGAGAGTTTTTTCCACGGAAAAAGTTCCGGTTTAGATCCATTGAACAGTTATTTGAGTATTCCGATTTTGATAAACTCTAAAGACCATATCGAAGCAACAGGAATTCCTACCCAAAGCTTCGATGGCAAAGCCGCAGTTTTCCTTCTAGATTCCGGAATTATTGGCGAAACAGCCCCAATGATTAACATTTTTATGGAAAACCTGAAAGACAGAGGGTTCCGTGCCATGTTAAAAAATCAGTTTGTTAAATATACCGATGCCTGTGTGGAAAACTTCCTGGGTGGCGACATGAAATCATTGTTCAGCAATACCAAAAAATTGTCCCGTGTGGTTTTGAATCATTTCAAGCCAATGATTCCGGAGCAGTTTCATGAAATTTGGCAAAAAGGAATCGAAACTAATGATTACTATTTAAAACTTTGCGGTTCCGGAGGCGGTGGTTACATCCTTGGTTTTACCGAAGATTTAGAACGTGCCAAAGCTTCTCTAAAAGATTATAAACTGGAAGTTGTTTATCAGTTTTAAAAAAAAACTCCATTCTGACACCAATAAAGCATTAAACAACTGATGCTTTATTGGTGTTTTCATTTAACTAAGGAAAAAAATCTCCACTCCAATCAATAGTTTTTATTTTACTAAACAGATTGATAAATTCTTACATTTCAATCAAAAAAACGATGTATCTTTAAGTTACAGTTTTCATTTGTTAAACTAAAATAAAAACGATATGCTTAACAATACGCTCCTCAAAAAAATTAAGCTAGGCAATGTTTTCATTCCGTTACTAATCGTTACTCTTTCCTGCACTTTACTAATAATAAGTAATTATTTTACCATAAAAATTCTGTCAGCTTCCAGAGCCTATATTAATGGAGAATCACATTATTCCAAAGGGCAAAATAATGCTACACGTCACTTAACCACTTATCTTTTTACCAAAGATGTTGCCGAATGGAAATCTTTCAATAAAGAACTGAATGTTCCTTATGGAGACCAAATTGCCCGAATGGGTTTACTCAACAATGCACCAATAGAAACAGTGGAAGCCGGCCTTAAAGCAGGACGAAACAATCCTAAAGACTTTGATGACTTAATTTGGCTTTTTAAAAATTTCAAATCGGTTTCTTTTTTTGAAAAAGCAATAAAAGAATGGGAAAAAGGAGATTTATTAATTGATGAATTAAACCTTTTAGGACAGGAAGTACATCAAAAAACAACCACAAACAGTTTAAGTAGTACTGACCAACAAAACATTCTAAAAAAAATTAGCCGATTAAGCATTAAAATTAATCAACATGAAAGAGCTTTTTCGGAAAAACTGAGTTCAGGCTCACGCGCTATCAAAAGCCTTCTTTTAATAATCAATATTTTTTTTTTACTAATTATTATTGGAAGTGTCAGTATTTATTATCTGGTAATTGTTAACCGACTGAAACGTTCCAAAACAGAGACGGAGGAAACTAACAAAAATCTGACTATCGTCAACACCGAACTGGACAAATTTGTGTACAGTGCCTCACATGATTTAAGATCGCCAATTTCTTCGTTAAAAGGATTAATCGAAATCATGAATACCGAAAACAACATTACTCAATTGCGGGCATATTTGGCGCTTATGAATCAAAATCTGGATAAACAAGACCAATTTATAAAAGACATCATTAATTATTCCAGAAACAAAAAAGCCAAAATGGCTATATCCAATGTAAGTCTAGTGCAAATAATAGAAGACGCAATCAGCTTAAATCAATACAGACAGGAAACACAGCAAATAAAAATTAACAAAACACTGCATATTGACAACATTCTTAGCGATGAATTGAAACTAAAAACCATCATCAACAATTTACTGACGAATGCTATCAAATATTCGGATAGCGGAAAAGAAAATCGTTATATAACCATCAACACTTATGAAGACTATCAGAGTAATAAAATTGTAATTTCTGATAACGGTATTGGAATAAAACCGGAATACCAACATAAAATATTTGATATGTTTTTTGTGACCAATAATAGCAACAAAGGCACCGGTTTGGGACTTTATCTGGTAAAAGACGCTATCAAAGCACTTAACGGAACTATCGAAATTTCTTCAAAAATTGACATTGGTACAAAATTCACCATAAATTTGCCTAAAAAATACGATTCTCTCATCTCGTAATCCCAATAATGGAACTCATAATTATTAGTTATTTTATTCAATTGAAGTGTATTTTAAAAAACAAACCCTTAAATTTGATTTAAAAATTACTCTTTCGGTAAATCACAACAAATCAATTGACTAAAAAACAGTAATGTTTAGTAGAAAAAACAGACTCTTAGCGTTAAAAATTATCAGTTTGTTCTCTGTGGTCAGAGGCTACAATATTCCAATTATCATTCTGGCGCAATACTTATCGGCTATATTTATTCTGGCTCCCGAAATAAGGGCTTTGGATATTTTACTGGATTTCAATCTGTTTTTAATTGTTTTTACTTCCTCGTTAACTATTGCTTCGGGCTACATCATCAATAACTTTTACGACAGTAAAAAAGACTTAATCAATCGTCCTAATAAATCGATGCTGGATCGTTTGGTCAGCCAGTCAACCAAACTTAAAGTTTATTTTAGCCTAAATTTTATTGTAGCTATCATTGCCTGGTTTATTTCCTGGCGGGCTTTATTATTTTTTTCTGTGTATATTTTTTTGATTTGGTTTTATTCCCATAAAATCAAAAGATACCCTTTAATTGGAAATCTGATGGCCGCATTAATGGCAGTGTTGCCTTTTTTTGCCATTTTGCTGTATTATTACACGAAACTGCCTTTGTACGAAATCGAAAGTTACAAAAGCCAGTTCATGGTTATTTTTGCCCACGCCACATTTTTATTTTTATTGTTACTCATCAGAGAGATGATTAAAGATTTAGAAAATATTAAAGGTGATATTGCTGACAATTACCAAACCATTCCGGTACTTTACGGCGAGCAGAATTCTAAAAAAATAATTACTTTATTAACCTTTTTAACATTATTCCCCATTTACATTTTAATCGAAATTTACGATGTAGGCTACATGGACATCTATTTTTATTCCAGCCTGATCATCCTGATTTTTTTCCTGATGTATTTATGGAAATCCTCAACTAAAATCCAGTTCTTAATCCTTCATAACGTTTTGAAATTTCTAATCGTATCAGGAGTTTTTTGTATCGTATTGATTGACCCGAATGTTTTATGGCATGGTAAAAAATTACTGTTGTCGTTTTAGAAAAAGTCATAATTAACAAAAATCACTTTTTCTAAACACACTTTCAGTTTTATAATTTCCTTTTATCACTTAGCAATCATATAAATACTATCTTTGCAAAAATTATCTACGATTATGAATAATAAGGAAGGCAATAATAAAAGAGGTGGTTCCAGACCAAATAGTTCCAGACCAAGCTCTAACAAGCCGAAAGCTGCGTTGCCAAAAAGAGCACAAAGCCCTAAAAAAGCAAAACCACATACAAAAGCTACTGAAGTTTCTTCAAATAAAGTTGAGAAAAAACCAAATCCAACTGCCAAAAGACCTAAAGCAAAAGACGAAATTCGTTTAAACAAATACATCTCAAATTCGGGAGTTTGTTCCCGTCGCGATGCCGATATTTACATCCAGTCAGGAAATGTAAAAGTCAATGGTGTTCCGGTAACCGAAATGGGTTATTTAGTAAAACCAGGCGATGTTGTAAACTTTGACGGAGTAACCTTAACCCCTGAAAAGAAAGTATATATCTTATTGAACAAACCTAAAAACTTCACCACTGCTCTTGACGAAGGTCAGGAATACCGCAATGTGTTAGAATTAGTAAAAGGCTCTACCACTTCTAAAATTGCAGCTGTGGGAAGAATGGACAAAAACACAACCGGTCTTTTATTGTTCACGAATGACACCGATTTGATTCGTAAATTTTCGCTTCCTAATCAAAAATCATCCAAAATATACCAGGTTTCTTTAGATAAAAATCTAAAATTTGAAGATTTGGAAAAAATCAGCAAAGGTTTGTTTATTGACGGACACCGTGTTTTTGTAGAAGAAGTAAGCTACATTGAAGGAGAAGCCAAAAGCGAAATTGGACTTAAACTAAAAACGACTAACATCAAAGTAGTGCGTAACATTTTTGAACATTTAGATTATGATGTTTTAAGAGTAGATCGCGTTGCCTTTGCCGGATTGACCAAAAAGAATTTACCACGCGGTAACTGGAGACTCCTTACCGATCAGGAAATCATTAATATCAAGAACGCTTAAGTTTTTACCTGAATAAAATCTCAAAGCCGCTTTAGAATTGAATTCTAAAGCGGCTTTGAGATTTTTTTTGGGTGGTGATGTGGTAAAAAAGAGTTGGTAAAAATGCGGTAGGACAATAAAAAAACCGCCCTAATGTATCAAGGACGGCTTTTCACTACAATATTCAATTATTTAAACTACCAGTTAAAAGGCAGGTACCAGTTATCTGGATTCATTAATTTAGCTTTTACATTTTCAGCTTCAGCATTACCTTCTTTACTTAACTTATCGTAAATTTTATTCGCTAAGTAAGAAGGGTCATTTCTACGTCTTGCAATACGCACTAAATCTTCCCATCGGTTTCCTTCATAAGCCAATTCTAATGCTGCCTCATCAATAAGATTATTTTCTATAGAAATCAAACTATCACCTACAACTTCTTTTCTTAGTAAATTTGCTCTACCTCTAACTCCTAATGAAGCACGATACCAATCATCTCTGTAATAAGGAAATTGACCTTCACGACATTTAAAATCATAAGGAAATGGCTTATGAGTTTGCATCTCATTCGTAACATCATCTGAACCAGTATTTAGACCTGGACGAGTAAAAGCTCCTCTAATTCCACCTCTATTATATATACCATCAGCAATTCTATGCTCATTATCCCTATTAGCCGCTTCAGCATATCGCAAATGTAACTTAGCAGCACGATATAAAAACCAATCTCCTTCTGTCTTAAAAGGATCGCCAGCCGATTCATATTTATAAAGATACTTCATGATAACCGGCTCACCACCTACCATTTTATAAGTGTATTTAGGACCGCGGGCATCATAAGGGAAACCATTAGTCTGAGTTTCTGAATTCCATCTATCCATAGCACTTTGTGATGGTTTTGCCTGATAATCTCCTGAATTTTTAGAGAAAAACGAAATAAAAGGATTAGCAGGAGCAAATTCACTATCAAAAGGAAGAGACCAAATCCATTCATAAGTCCACTGTGCATCTACAGGTCTCGAAAAAATAGACCTCCATCCCTCAGTATCAGAATTTAACAAGCCATTAGTATCTAATTCACGCCCACTTATATAACTAACCATTATATTCGCAGCAGACCAACTTAAACGGTATTTATCAAACAAATATGCTGAAGATGCAGCACCGGTGGAAGTTTCCAACACTTTCTTATAGTAAGAAGCCGCCATAAGATAATCTCCTTTCCACAAGTTCAAATCACCTAAAAGACATTCTTTATTAATAAAAAAATATTCCGTACTGTATCCATCAACAGAGGTTCTCAAATTAGTGCCTTCAGGATAAGGTTTTTTGAAAGGTAAATTCTCCGTAAAATCAACCAAATTTTCAATTAATTGATTAAATGAAATTCTTGGATATTTAGAAATATTTTTAACATCATCAATATTTTCAATAGGATCTGTTATATAAGGAACACTGCCGTATTGAATTCCTAACTGCAAATACACCCAGGAACGAATACATCCAATATCCGAATAACGTTGATTGTACTCTTCCTGCTTAAATCTTTTTTCAGCAAGCATAATATCGAAATTCTTTAAAGCATCATTACAATTAAGAATCAATTCATAAAAATCCTTAGGACTAACATAAGGATTATCAGCGGTTTCATTATGCTCTGATAATTGTTTCAAATAAGGGCTGGAATTAGCAGTAGTCGTCATCAAATCGGCACGCATTTCATTCAAAATAACGTATTTTTTAGCTAATCCCATAAATTTCCCATAAATCCCTATTACGGCCGCATCGGCATCATTAACATTACGATACATCTGCTCCTCTGCTAACTTATCTTCCGGTTGAACATCCAAAAAATCCTGACAGGAACCAAGGCTTAACAGTAGTGTCATTGCTGACACCACTGATATAATTCCCTTAGTAGTTTTTGTTTTAATTGTTGTTATCATCTGTAAATTGTTTCTTGAATTAAAAAATTATAGTCCTAAACGTAATCCTAACTGAAGTGTTCTGAACTGTGGAGCTAAACCAATATCTGTTCCCTGTCCAAAAATTGATGAAGTAGGACTAAACTCAGGGTCATAACCTAAATACTTCGTAAAAGTTAGCAGGTTATTAGCCGTTGCATAAAGTTTAATATACTTAACATAATTAGCATCATTCACTTTAAAATCATAACCTAAAACTAAGGTTTTTAGTCTTAAGTAAGAACCGTCTTCAATCCAACGACTTGAGAAATCTGCATTCCCCATTGGATCTCCCCAGGTTGCTCTAGGAATATCCGTTTGTTGACCTTCGGCTCTCCATCGATTAGCTACAGCAACAGTTTGATTTTCGTAACCACTCATTTTCTCTAAATTATTACGTAACCCATTGTAGATATCATTTCCTACTGAGAAATTAAACAGAGCCTGTAAACTAAAACGCTTATAAGTAAAATTAGCCGAAACATTACCTGTTAAATCCGGATTTGGATTTCCAATTACCATGCGGTCATTTTCGTCGATAATATTATTACCATCAACATCTGCATAATGCATATCCCCTGCCCCAAATGGAACTAAATTACCGTTTTCCAAACGCTTATTTAAACCTGCAGCATTTGCCTCTGCAGTAGTACTAAACACACCCAAAGATTTCAAGCCATAGAATAAATTAGCATCCTTACCCACTGAAGTCAAATAAGTAGCACCAGCAAACTGAGTCAAGATATCACCATCAGGTAAGCCTTGTATTTCATTTTTATAACGACTCAGATTAATACCCAAATCAAAAGTAAAATCAGTAGATTTGATAACACGGGCATTCAATGCTAATTCAGCACCGGTAGTACGCATTGCTCCACTATTAACAGGCATATAATCAAAACCTGTTGCATTTGGGATTGATTTATAAACAATCATATTACGAGTCCTGTTAGTAAAATAATCCATGGAAGCATTTAATCTTTCGTTAAAAATCCCAAAATCGACACCTACATTAAATTTCTTTACCGTTTCCCATTCTAAGTCTGGATTTGCAATATTGCCTCTTACTAAACCTTGCATTCCAAGAAAATTTTGAGACACATAATATTGTTGAGCTGCAAAATTCCCTATATCATCATTTCCACTGTAACCATAACTAGCTCTCAATTTTAAATAATCAACAGCCTTCATATTTTTCATAAATCCTTCTGAAGAAACCATCCAGGCTCCTGACAATGAGGACATCAAAGCATATTTATTAGCTCCATTCATTTTATCTCCAAAACGGCTGGAACCATCTACAGCATAATTAGTAGTCAGGAAATATTTATTACGATAATTATAATCAGCATTAGCATAAATATTCATCCAATTCCACTCATTTAAAGCACCACCAATCTGACGCAACAAGCTAGAACTAGCTCCTACAGTAGTAAAATCATCTGTTGATGAATTATAACCTAAACCTAAATCACTTTCCGATTTATTACTTTGGGTTCGAACCCCAAAACGGGCATTAAAATTATGATCATTATTGATATGCTTCATATAATTAGCATAAGTATCGGTATAAATACTTTTGTAAACCTGAACCTCACTACCGGATTGATTAGTGCCAATAGCTGTTGGTAAAACAAAAGAAGCTATACCATAGTCCGGAATAAAGAAAGTTTTTCTCTCTTTATTATAAGTCAAACCTAAAATGGTGTTGATATCCCAATCTTTATTTAAGGCATAAGTAAATTTCAAATCACCAAAGAAACGATAGTTCTTATTCAATCCAAAACCATTTTGTAAAATAGCATTAGGATTTCCAATGTTAAAATAATCTACATCCGCTAAATTAGGAGAAACCTCACCGACATCATCAACTAATTGCTTAGCAAGCAAAGGCGATTTTGTCAAGGATAAATATAACGGGCTTGTAAAAGAAGCTCCCTGATTCCACTGATCCTGCTGATTTTGAACAAAAGACAAATTAGCATCTACAGTTAATTTATTAGTCAATTTTAATGCAGCATTCAAACGGGTACTGTAACGCTTACTCTCTGTTTTATCGATAGTACCTTTACTATCCAAATAACCTACCGACAATCCGAATTTTGCAATATCATCTCCACCACGAATCTTAACATAATAATTTTGATTTACGCTGGATTTCAAGACTTCATTCTGCCAATTCGTATTATTATGATAAGTATAATAGCCGGTTGATCCTACCTCATCATTCATATAGGGCAAAGCAGCAATTTGCGACTGTGTCAAACCTCTACTTGCTTCTAATTGTGACATATAAGTACGATACCCATTAGCTCCCAATAATGGTAATTGATCCGGAGTCTGATTCACTCCGCCATACATCGTAAAATCAATTTTAGTAGTCAACTCTGTTGGGCGTATTGTAGTAATCTTGATCACTCCATTAGCTCCTTTAGTTCCATATAATGAAGATCCGTCTTTAATTACGGTAATATCTTCAATATCTTTTACATCAATATTAGCTAATGGTGATGAAGAAGTATTTTGAATAATTCCTGAACCATAATCCTCATCATCATAGATCATCCCATCTACAACAATCAATGGTTTATTAGTTCCATACAAGGAGGTCATTCCACGAAGTGATAAATAACTACCTGCACCAGGGGTTCCGGAATTACGCACTGTATTTAAACCTGCTACTTTTCCCTGAAGAAAACCTCCTACGGCCTCGTTAAGCGGATTAGACCATTGGTCTTTATCAAAATCAACTACGGTGGCAGCATGGGTATTGTTGTATTGCATTTTAGAACCCTGTGCCATATCTGCAATTTGGTAAGCAGCTGCATAATTTGGCTCACTTAAATAAATTCCAATTCCGTCTTTCTGATTACGCAAAGGATGAACTTCAGTTTGGTAATTTTCCCCACTAATTTTAAGTAAAGCTTCCAAATTAGGTACTTTAATTTCAAAACTTCCATCATCATTGGTAATTGCTGAAGAGAACCCTTCTACAGCAACATTGATTCCGGATAAGGCTTTATTAGTGGCAGCACTTTTAACCACCCCTTTTACCAAAATCCCTTTTGTTTTATTATTTATAGTTGTATTTGCTGTAGTTTTTGGCTTTTGAGTTTCCTGCGCATACATTGGTACATAAAGACCACCGGCAAAAAAAAGACTCGCTAAGCAGCTTATTTTTATATTTTTTAGCATAACTAATTTTTTATAGTATATTATGGTATAGGTTTAACTTGAGGAACAAATTTCAAATAATCCAATGTAAGTGAGTTATTTCCGTTAGTTGTATTATCTGCAGCAATTAAGGATATTAAATCTAAATTACGTGCCGTATCTAATGTAAACTCACCAATATAAACTTCAGTATAAACATTTGGTTGAACAGCTACAGGATCAAAATGTTCAACTAAATCAGAAACTGTTCTTGTATCTCCCTCAAACTTAAATTTCCCGGCTACTCTTAAACTTTGATTGATAACATTAGTCTGAAAATCATTGATTGCTCTCCAATACACTTTATAAGTTGTACTGTACAAATCTTTTGCATTATAATCAAGCATAAATCTCCCAGTACCTGGATTAGTCACAATTACATCATAAAATAATGTTGGTTCTGGATAAAAAGCTAATGAATTATCCTTCTTATCACGATATTTAATTGCACTTCGAGGACCATTAATAAAACTAATATTTTTTTCTCCTTCAATCTGTCTTGTTAATAAACGACTGCTAAGAGGTACTTCCACCTGATCCATAATGTAAACAATTCCGTTACTTAAATGAATTTCTTCAACAATTTTAGTTTGATCAATTGGCACTTCCACTCCAAATTGCGACACTAAGGAAGCCGGTAATTCACTCTTTTTATATTTTTTGGCAAAAGCCAAATCTCTCAAAGTAAAATAACCCGCATATATCGCTGTAGAATCTACCGTAACATCATTAGATACTTTTATAGTATAAGGTTTCATCTTATTAACTTCTGTAGAATAACCAGCATCTTTCATTAAGAAAAGCGTATAATTATTTCTTTCATTATTCAAATTATACACATTCTTTAAATAAGAATTAGTCAATGAATCGGCACGATATCCCGCACCTTCCTCTTCAGACAAAGCTTTAGCATCAATATCTGATTCATAAATACTAAACTCTTTTAAACTCAATAAATAATCCGCCATAGCCGAGGTACCTGCCTGAGAATTTACATATTCCCAAATATTTAATTTTGGGGTTAAGGCATGATCAATAATATGAAACACACCATTTGCTGCATAATGATCCGCAGTAATAATAGTAGCTCCATCTATATCAGAAGTTCCTTCAAAATCCAAATATTTATTGCTTAACATTCTTACACGAACATCTTCAGAGCGCACCGAAGAATAAGCCGTTAAAGCAATATGATTAGCTACAAATTGTTTCAATGCATCAGCATCATCCAATATAGCAGTATCTACTTCAGCCATAGCAGCATTAGTAGGAGCAAAAACGGTATAAGTCTTAGATGCAGCTAATACTTTATCGTAACCTGTTTCTTTTAATAAAGCTGCGAATTGCGAAATTTCAGAACTATTAGAAATTGCTTCTGTTAAAGTAACACTCAGGTTGGCATCGTCATTGTTTTCACGATCATCCCAAGGATTAGAACAGGAGATTACTGCCAGTGCTAAAACACCGGCAAATAATCTTTTATAGTTATTTTTTAATGATATCATTTTTTGTTGATTAGTTTGTACTTATATTCAATTATAATTTTAATAACCATTATTTCCGTTATCTCCTTTGTCAGCCTCTTCTCTGGAAATCAAATAATCTCCATTTAAATCGTTCCCACTAGAAACTCCTGGTTGACTTTTATAACCTGCTCGGAATTTTGGCCATATTTGATCCATATCTACCGGACGGAATTCCACAACATCCCATCTGTCAGCATCTCCACCACCACAACCGGAACAAGAAGTAGTAACAAATTTAATTTTATGTCTTCCGGTTGTTTCCACTTCTACAATACCTGCTAATCTGGAGTACAAACGACTAGAGTGAACATAAGGGAAGATATAACGCTTATACCCCTGAGACTCCAGCACCCTGTCTGTCAAACCACTTGTAAGATTAGCCGGATCATTTGGATACTCACGCTGATTAATAAGTCTGGAGGTTTGCACACCATTAAAAAACACCTTGGTATCAGTAGAAGCTCTAGGATTTTGACAATAAGAAACCCAAATTTTATAACGTCCTTTTATAATTACCGGAGTAGTAAACTCAATGTCATTTAATCCTCCCGAACCTACACGGAAACGGAAAACTCTGCATAGATCTCCATTAGCAGCAGTTCCATAAGGATTCCAATCTAAAGTATAACTACTACTTCCTGTCCAGATAACATCAGCCATATCTCCTTTTTTAAATCCAAAACTTAATCCTCCGTCCTTTCTGTAATTTGCGGTATTGTTTGCATATTCAGGCTGGTCACACAAATCAAAATAAACCGGAGATGGTAAACGTTTTTTAATAGAGAAATTTCCATCTACATAATGCAACACTCCATTGGAACAGGTCTCATCACTTAGTGTTCTTATCATTCCAACACCTTCTTCGAGAACACCATTGAAAACATCCTCATTCAATAAAATATCCTGCCCTTTTAATTTTGAACTAATTACTTCCAGAGGTGCTTTTGTTAAAAATACCGGAGTAGTAGCAAAATCAGCCAAATAATTTAATCCTGGTATGATACGGTATTGCACATATAAATTCAAACTGTCAGCTGGATTAGTAGGATCCGCCGGATTATTCCCAATAGGTTTACTATATCTTAATTTTAAATTCTCTATCGTATTCAAAGTTATTGTTTGTCCATTAGCAGGATTTTTCCAAGTGGTAGTATTATACACTTCATTTGTTTGCGCTAATACCGTAAGAAAGTTACTTACATTATTCTCATCCGAAGTAATAGGCTGATTTAGTTTTTCATACCATCCGGTCGCTTTTAAAACTTCTGTGAATAAAGAAAGATTTGGATCAGCTTCTATTCGCTCTGCCAAAGTTTTAGTAGCTACACGTAAAACCTGATCAATTACATGGATAATTCCATTACCTGTTTCAATATTAGAAACAACAACATTTGCTGTCTTATTGACAGTTGTACTGGAAACATTATTATTATTTGCAGCACCAGTTATCAAATATTGTCCATACATACTTGGAGTAGCCAACTTTCCGTCAGTAAATTCCGTAGTATTAATTTTTTGCTCAAGAATATGCAATTTAACCAAAGCCTGTAAATCATCTAATGGAATTTGTGATAAAGAATTTACTCCCAAATCACTCATATACTCCTGTACCGCCTCATTGGTAGGCAAAAACATCGTATAAGTCCCATAGGTATTCATAAAGGAGGCATAATTAGTAATATCCAAAATTTCTAAAAACAGGGAATAATCCGGATTAGCTCTTATAAACTCTGTAATATTTGGAGTTTCATCGGTACTTTCTTTTATTTTTTGCTCTGAACAGCTTTGAAACACCAAAGCAATCAAAAACAACAAAGTAAGTCTCCACACACTAGGTAATCTTAATAATCTTTTCATGACTTAATTTTTTTATTATTTATAAAATGGATTTTGCTCAAGAGCTTTATTGGTATAAAGTTCGTAAGTATTAATTGGTAAATAATGACTATTATAATCTCTTAATTTAGCAATAATAGACTGTTGCTGATTGGCCGGAGCAGTTTTTACCGCTAAATCAATTAATAAATTCAAACGAGCATAATTATTAGCGCGAGCAACACGCAACACATCATACCAACGTTTCCCTTCAAAAGCCAATTCTCTGGCACGTTCCGCTAAAATATAATCAATTATACCATCAGGATCTCCTGCACTTACATTCTGTTCTGTTTGAAGAAGTGCTTTACGCTTTAGTCTAAGATTTGCAATAATATCAAGTGCCTCTTGTCCCTTACCTTCTTGACCTTGTCCTTGTAATCTCGCCGAAGCTTCTGCCTGCATTAACAATACATCAGCATAACGATATACAAACCAATGCGTATCTGAATCCTGTAACGCTTTACGCTCTTCATTATTCAATCCTGTAAATTTATAGATTTCTCCAGTAGCACCAACCAATGAAGCTCTGTCACCACGAATATCCTTTGTATTTACCGGATCATCAAAATCAATTCCGAATACCTCTTCCATCACCAAAGCTCCGGCTCTAAATTGTGGTCTTTGTAAAAAGATGTTATAAAAAGGAGGCAAATTTGAACTGGTATATTGGAACTCAAAAATACTTTCCGAAGAATTTCCAACAGCAAAAACACTATTATACCAGGTTGAAGCAGAAGCTTCTATTAAAGCAAATTTTCCTGAATCCGTCACTTTTTTAGTAGCATCATAAGCTTCCTGATAGCTCTCTGTCCATAAATAAACATCTGCCAACATTGCATTAATAGCATAAGAAGTAATACGTCCTTTGTTTGAAGCATTATCTCCGTAATCTTCAACAGCATATTCATCAGCTAATTTTAAATCTTTAATTACCTGAGCAAAAACCTCTGCCTGAGTACTTACAGGAATTTGATAATTATCCTGATCAGTCAAAGTAGCTTTCAATTTAAGAGGTACATCCTTAAAAGTACGAGCCAAAGTAAAATACAAATACCCTCTTATCGCCAAAGCTTCAGAAAGAAAATGATTTAACTGCATTTGAGTTAAAGTCGGATCCTCACTACGTACAGCAGGAGCTAAATCGATTACCGTATTACAATAGTTAATGGTTCTGTAAAAAGCAGCCCAGGATGTTAATTCATTAGAAGCGATAATATTCGCATTCATAATATCTCTTTGATCCTCACTTACATTAGGACCGGCAAGCAACATATCACCCCTTAATTCTCCGTACATAAAAAGATATTCAGTCAATGTTAAATCGCTAACATCAGGTGGTGAATTCAACATTGAGGAATAAATACCTATTACAGCAGCCTGTATATCTTCTTTTGTTTTCCAAAATTCATCACGTACGATACCATTCTCAGGACGTAAATCCAGATAATTATCACAGGAACTTGCCGAAACAAACAGGATAAATAAGGCTATTATTGTTTTTATTTTAGTTTGCATAAATCAAATATTTTGTATTAAAAACGGGTTGTTAAACCAAATGTGAAACGTTTAGTAGGTGGTGTAGCTTCTCCATCGATTGCAATTCCAAAAGGATCTCCACCCTTCATACTTACTTCAGGATCCTGACCTGTGTATTTCGTAAATGTGTATAAGTTATCAGCAGTTACCCAAAAACGAAGATCTTCTAAATTTAACTTTTTCAACAATTTTTTCCCTAAATTATAACTAAGTGTTACCGAACGTAAACGACAGAAAGAAGCATCTTCAACATAGCGATCGGAACCTAACCAGTTATATCCTGAACCAAAAACAGCTCTAGGCATATCAGTCACGTCACCAGGATTACGCCATCTTGATAAGACAGCTGTACTTTGATTACTCCATCCGTACATATTAGTCGTATTCATTTCAGTGCCATTTACAATATCATAATTCAAACGATAGGTAAAATACATCAACAATTTAAATTTATCATAACTTATTGAGGGACCAAAACCTCCGGCTAATTTAGGATTACTGTTTCCTAAATATACCACATCACGACTGTCTATATTACCATCTTTATTAATGTCTTCATAAATTGCATCTCCTGGTTGGAATGTATAATCAACTGCGGGGTAATTAAAACGCATAAACACTTCCTGACCATTTGGTCCTATAATAACGTTTCCGGCAGCATCTCTGGCTTTTGTAGCTTCTAAATCAGTATAAACTCCTTTGAAACGATATCCGTAAAAAGAACCAAATGGATTATCTACCTGAAGAAAACGTTTAAACTGCCCATTTCTGTCCGTATTTCCACTCTCACTTGGGTAAAACTCTGATATCTCTTTAATTATGTTCTGATTAGCAGAAATATTAAAATTAAAATCTACTCTCCATTTTTTTGATTTATAAGGAGTACTGTTTAAACCAATCTCCCATCCCTGATTTTGCATACTACCAACATTTTGATCAGAAATACTAGAATAACCGGAAACCGAACTAATATCAAGATCTCTAAACAACATATCTTTAGTTGTATTACGATAAATCTCAGCATCTATAGACAAACGCTTATTAAACATTTGCAAGTTAAAACCTAAGTTAGTACCTATTAATTTTTCCCATCGTAAATTACTTAACTCCATATTACCGGGAACAACTCCGTTTAGTCCTAAATATTGAGTATTGTAATTATCATATACATTAAAAAAACGATAATCATAACGCGGTGCTCTACCGGAATGACCATAACTCAAACGCATACTTAAATCATCAATACTGGTAAATTTTTCCATAAATTTCTCTCCTGAAATTCTCCAACGGGTAGAAATAGATGGAAACAATCCATATCGGTTATTAGCAGCAAATTTTGAATTCCCATCGCCACGTAAACCTACGTTAACAATATAACGATCTAACAATCCATATTGTAAGCTTACTAAAGCACCTACATCTCTTGATTGTCCATTTCCGTTTGACAAAGCAGTTCCTGAACCAGATGTCCTTCCGGGAACAGAAGGATCAGTCAATAAAGAAGAAGCAGTATTAGTTGTCATTACATAATGGCTAGAGCCACGATAATCATTAGACTGCAAAGACAATAAGGCCTGTAAGGTCTGATTCTTTCCAATACTTGGTGTATAAACAAAATTAGTTTTTGTTGTAATACCAACACCATCAGAATCCGAGTCTCCCGCTCTGTTCACCACTGATTCTGTAAATGGCCTACCGGTTGCACTCTGAGGTAAAAAGTTGTGTACTTTTAATCCTCTGAAATCAAATTGTATGTCAAAAGTCGAAATTAATCTATCTGGAATAAGATCCACTTTTACATTAAAGTGAGGCACAATACGGTCTTCCGTTTGGGTATTTAAAGCATACTCGCCCATGGCTACCGGGTTATAAGTCCCTGAATAGGTTCCCTGTACATTGGCAGCCGGAGTAAAATAATTAGGTGTTAAATTGCCCATCTCATCATATTCATAAATACTCATATTAGGCATTTTAGTATAAGCGACCCCTCTTAATCGGTCTCTATCTGTAGTACCATAACTATTTACATAATTACGTAAGGTTTCCGAATGGGTATAAGCAATATCTGTTCGAAAACGAATACGATCTGATACTACGTAATCTAAATTCAAACGGGCATTCAATCTCTCTAAACCAGTTCCAATAGTAACTCCTCTACCTTTATAATACCCCACAGAAGTAAAATACCTTGCTTTTTCTCCTCCTCCTTGTAAAGAAAGGTTATGATCTCCTGTTAAAGCAGTTTGCGTAATAGCATCTATCCAATTGGTATTTTGGCTGTAATTTTTATAATAATATACATCTTGTGGATCGTATTGAAACTCTTTAACCGTAAGTGTATTCAAAGGCACTCCGTTTCTGTTCATATATGCCTCCGGAATCAACTGTGAATATTGATCTCCTGTTAACATTGGAATCGTTGGAGGTAACTTTGAATAGGTTCCTCTAAAGCTATACGAAATTTTTGGTGCACTTACAGCTCCACGTTTGGTAGTAATCAACAACACCCCACTGGCAGCACGAGCTCCCCAAACTGCCGTTGCAGCAGCATCTTTCAAAATGGTAATCGTTTCAATATCTGAAGGAGCAATGTTCAATAAAGCCGCATAACCTTGCTCATCAGCCGAACCAAAATTAAAATCATCCGGAACAGATGTTTCATAAGGCATTCCATCCACCACAATTAATGGATCAGAAGAACCTGTAATAGAAGAGGTTCCACGAATACGGATTTGCATCCCAGCTCCCGGATCACCACTATTCGCAACGATATCAACACCTGGCATACGCCCTTGTAAAGCCTCATCAATAGAAGCTGCCTGCGTATTCTCTAAATCTGCAGCGTTAATAGAAACCGCAGCGGTAGTACGGTTACGATCGGCAATACTCATCAAACCATTATCAGACATTTTTTCTGATCTTACCACAATTTCTTTTAATTGTTCCGTACTGGATACTAAGGAAATTTTAATAGAAGCTTTTCCATTAATAGATACCGTTTTCGTTTTATAACCGATAGTTGATATTTGTAATTTATTATTTGGGTTTTTTACACGAATAGCAAAGTTTCCATCAAAATCGGTCACAACACCTCCTACGGTTCTATTGTCTGAATCTTGTTCAGCAATCGTTGCCCCTGGAATCGTTTGATTGTCAGCTGCATCAATTACCTGACCACGAACCAACAAAGTTGTTTGCTGCTGTTGCGCAATTACCGGTAAGGCTGCCAAAAATAATATAGCAAATGTAATTTTATAAATATATTGTTTCATTTTATTGCTGAGGTTTAGGGAATTTAAGATAGTTATCTACTAAATGAATTAAGGATCTATCCGCTAAGTTATTACTACTGGCCAGAATAAAATTAGCCGCTGGATTTCCACCTGAAGAAGCTTCAGGTGTACCATCTTTAAAAGACAATGAACCTCCTGAACTCGCTATATTCACATAAGTTTTTTCTCCAAATTCATCTTTCCTTAAGGTTTCACGTAAACCGGTAACCAATCCGTCATTTGAAGCTGTTGCGTTAACAATAATATGGTAACGGATAAAATCAGCCACAACATCTCTTTCTCCTGCAGTTCCGGGATTATTAGAAGCCGGAAGTTCCCCATCTAAGACTGCTTTGGCAATAGCTGCGTTATTAGGAACTACAAAAGTACAGGATGTACCTAGTTCAATTCCCTCAATTTTCCCTGTAGAACTGTTATAGACTGAAGAATTTTTTAGATACTGAAAAAAACTATTAAACTCAGTATTTGAAGTTGCCAAACGCTCAATTACTTTACCTTGCAAACCAGGATAATCGATAGAAAATTGTGGTACATTATCAATGTAATAAGCTGTTCCGTTTTCCTGAACATCACTACCTACTATATTAGCATAAGTACCTTTCTCAATATTACCTGCCGCCTGAATTCTATTATTGTCATATCTGATGTATTCCCCCGGAAGATCATAATCTCCTGTGCGAATTACTCCTGAAGAATTCGCAATATTATCCAATTCCCCATTAGGTGTATAAACAATACAGTTATATAATAATCTTACCAATCGGTTTCTTGCTGCTGTAGCTCCGTCAGCTGTTCCATTAGAAGGATTCACATAAACCCATTCCTGACGAAGTGAATTATACTCAAAACCTAAACCTCTTAAAACATTATCCGAAGGCAAGAAAATAGTGAATTTTTGATGAATATTACTAATCATATCTCTATACCCCGAACCATCATTAAAAATTCTGGTTGCAAAAGAATATTTAGGATCTAAATAAGCCGAAGTATAAACACTATAAAACAAATCGGAATGTTGAACTTTACTTGAACCATAGAAGAATCCATTACTCAACACTTTTTTATCGGTAATATCAGTATTGATATTGAATCTTAAATCTTCTTTTAAATAATTATTATAATCTCCGAATTTGGAAGGCCATGCGGCCCCCTGAATCATATGAGCATTTATGAAATCCTGAAAAACATAAATTGGCAACTGAGCTATGTTATCAAAATGCTTCAACAACACCGTATCTATAAATTCTTGTAAAGCATTATTTTCAGGCACAATCATAGTGTAAGCTTCCGATTGACCATCATTATCTTCCGCTTTTAAATAATTCTCATTATTAGGAGCAAAAGCAAGGGTTGGATCATAAACTTTCACAAAGACATCATCTGGCTGTCCTGTATAATTGCGATAAGCTGTTGTTGCTGTCTGATCAAAAACATACTTAACTAAGTAATCTTCCATTATACTTCGAAAGGTGCTATAATTAGAATTCCCTTCTAAGTATTGGTCTAAATTTAGTTTTGGTAGATTTACCTGATCTACCTCATGAATCACTCCATTTTCAGCAACAATATCTGCCTCAGTAACCTTTCCTTCAAAAAGATTCAAACCGGTATATTCTGCACCAGGATAAAAGAAATTGAAATCATTTGCAGTCAAACCTCGCTCTGTAAAATAATCTTCAGCAAAATAAGTCACATACTTATTATTATTATCTCCTGAAACATAATAAGATGCTCCATTCCTGTTAGAACCTACTATTATTTTAGGTTGGCCATTGATTGTTTTTGAAACAAAGCCATCGTAAAAAGCTGTTCTTCTTCTGAATGCGCTATTCTCAATCCATCCTCTTGAGGATTGATAATCTGAAAGTTGATCTTCTCTAAATTTATTATAAACTAAGGCATATTTTACAATTTTAGAAGCTGTAGCTGCATCAATTGCGCTTACATCAGCAATTCCGTTGTCCTGAAAATATTTTGCAAATGCAGCATCATTAGGCGCAAACATCGTCCAATAGCCTGATTTACTTAAAATATCCTTATAACCTGCTTTCTCAATTAAAGCAGTAAAGTTCTTAAAATTCCCCCTGGCATCCAGTTGTTGGTAAATAGGATCTTCCAGATAATCCGGACGCCCATAGAACTCATTAAAAGCGTCTCGGCTACAACTGGCAAATAGAGCCAGCAGCGGTAGAATTAATAAATAGTTAAATTTTCTCTTCATTATTTGGTTAGCTTTATAAAATGGTGAATAAATTAATTTGTGTTTTTTTTAACTTTTCAAATTTATAGGTTCAACTTTTTACATCTATCCTGCACTATCCTGTTTTTTATTATATATATAAAAAAAAAACATAATAAATACACACAACACATTCTTTATGTTATTATTTTAGCAATAGCAAATCCTCTATATTTATTGAAACTAAAGCATATTGCTAACATATTGTTAAAAATCAAAAAGCCATGTATATCAAATTAACACTTATTTTATATTTTTTTAGAAAACTTCAGTAAACAACAGGATAACATCTTTAACACTTTGTTTACATTCTTTTTTTGTAAGATTAAATGCTTTAAAAACATTCAGCCTAATAAACACTAACATTATTTTTTAATCTTCGACCAATCCAAAAAAAAGTAAAAAGCTAAAAATCAAACCACTACACCAAATAAATTTCAAGCATAAACCCGCACAACAACAGAAAATAATTATCCATAAAAAAAATCAACTATTTTTGACATAAAATCTAAACAACACACAAATGAAGACAAAAACAGCCATTGTAACCGGAGGAAACTCAGGCTTGGGTTTTGCCACTGCAAAAAAATTATGCGATAACGGAATTAAGACTTATATAATAGGAAGAACCAAAGACAAAACCGAAGCAGCCTGCTCCGAAATAGGCTCAAATGCTATTCCGGTTATTTTTGACTTAAATAATCTGGAAGGAATTCCTGATATGATTGCCGAACTTTGTAAAGAAGCTCCAATAGACATTCTGGTTAACAATGCGGGAATCAATTTAAAAAAAGAATTCACCGATGTTACTGACGAAGATTTTCTATCCGTGATTCACACCAATCTCTTAAGTGTTTTTGCTGTAAGCCGTGAAGTAGTAAAAAACATGAAAACACAAAATAACGGAAGTATTATCAATATCAGTTCTATGGCCTCGCAATACGGAATCCCAAAAGTCATCGGATACTCAGCCAGCAAAGGAGCTATTGAAGCTATGACCCGAGCTATGGCAGTCGAATTAGCACAATTTGGAATTCGTGTTAATTGTATTGCTCCGGGATTTATCAAAACTAAAATGTCAGCCAAAGCACTGGACACCGATCCGGAAAGAAAAAACAAAGTTTTAGGACGAACTCCTATGGGATTTTTAGGAGAACCGGATGATATTGCCGACGCCGCCTATTTCTTTGCTACAGCTGAATCTAAATATGTAACCGGAACTATCCTGCCTGTTGATGGCGGAAACAGTATTGGTTTCTAAAATAATTTCTCTAACGAAGTACAACAGCTTTAAACTCCAGCCTCATTTCTTTTTAGAAAATGAGGCTGATTTTTTTTTTTAGAAATTTTCTAAAAATATTTTTTAAAATCAAAAACTAATCTATATTTGCATACCGGAACAGAACAGCATGGGAAAATCATTTAGCTTTACAATCAATCACGACAGTGATACTCCAAAGTATCAGCAACTCGTGGACGCTATTAACAATGCGATTGCCGAGAACATTTTAGCCAAAGGAGACCAACTTCCTTCAGTAAACAACATTTGCATCAAAAACAAATTATCAAGAGACACTGTTTTCAAAGCCTATTCTTATTTAAAAGAACAAAAGATCATCGATTCTGTACCGAACAAAGGCTATTTCGTAGCTGGCGAAACCCGAAAAGTACTTTTGGTTTTAGATACTTTCAAAGCTTACAAAGAAGTACTTTATCATTCTTTTGTAAACAATCTGGCCGAAAATATTATTGTTGATGTGCAATTCCATCACTATAACATAGACAACTTTAAAACTATTATCAACAATAGCATTGGAAAATACTATAAATATGTAGTAATGACTTTTGATCATAAAGAAATTGCTCCTGCCCTTACAGTTATTTCAAATGAAAAACTATTATTAATTGACTGGAACATTCATTCTAAATCTAAAAACAATTATGTTTTTCAGGATTTTGGAAAAGCCTTTTATCAAGCCTTAAAAGAAGGTGAAAGCTTTTTTAAAAAATATTCTGAAATCGTTTTTGTGTATCCAACATATACTTTTCACCCAAAAGAAACACTAACTTATTTTAAAAACTTTTGTAATGATTTTAATTTCAAATATAAAATCAGTACCAATCCAAAAGATTTTACTATCGAAAAAGGAATCGCCTACATCAGTGTCAGCGACCGGATTTTAGGAAACTTTTTGGAACAGTGTCGGGAAAAAAATTTAGAACCCGGAAAAGATGTTGGCTTTTTATCCTACAACGAAACCCCGATGAAGAAATTCATCTACAAAGGAATTTCGGTAATTACCACCGATTTTGAAGCTTTAGGAAGCAAATCGGCGGAATTCATCAGCAATGAAGAACCAATGCAACTATACATACCAACAAAATTAATTTTACGCGAATCATTATAAATTATGTATTACATAGGATACGATCTGGGAAGTTCCTCCGTTAAAGTCGCCATCGTAGAAGCGGCAACAGGAAAAAAAATCATTAGCCTTAATGAACCGGCTAACGAAATGGAAATTATTGCTTATCACAAGGACTGGGCCGAACAGGATCCTGAAATGTGGTGGGAATATTGCTGTATAGCTACCAAAAGAGCCATCAAAGAAGCCGGTATTGATGCTTCCAAAATAACCGGTGTGGGTATTTCCTATCAAATGCACGGCCTGGTGGTGGTTGATAAAGAAGGGAAATCACTGCGTAATTCCATCATTTGGTGCGACAGTCGCGCTGTTGAAATTGGCGACCACGCTTTTGAAGAAATCGGAGAAGAACAATGTACTTCTCATTTGCTGAATTCTCCCGGAAATTTTACCGCATCCAAATTGGTTTGGGTCAAAGACAACGAACCTGAAATTTACAATCAAATTTATAAATACATGCTTCCGGGTGATTTCATTGCCTTTAAGTTAACCGGCGAAATCAACACCACCAAAAACGGTCTTTCGGAAGGTATGCTTTGGGACTATAAAGAAAATGAAGTTGCCGAATGGCTTTTAAGATACTATGGAATAGATTATTCTCTAACGCCGACAATTGTAGAGAATTTTACCAACCAATGTTTTTTAGACGAAAAAGGAGCTGCTGCATCCGGTTTACCTGTTGGAATTCCGGTGGTTTACCGTGCCGGTGACCAGCCAAATAACGCCCTTTCGTTAAACATTTTAAAACCGGGTGAAGTCGCTGCAACAGGCGGAACATCCGGAGTGATTTATGCGGTTACCGATCAGTTAAAATCCAAAGAATCTTCCCGAATTAACAGTTTTGTACATGTAAATTATATGCAATCAAAACCAACCGTGGGGAAATTATTATGTATCAACGGATCGGGAATTCAATACCGCTGGCTGCGCAATCATTGCGGATTAGATTCTTATGAAAATATGAATCAAAAAGCCGAAGAAATCGCTGTAGGTTCTGACGGCGTTATGGTGATTCCTTTTGGAAACGGCGCCGAACGTATGTTTAACAACAAAACCATCGGCAGTCATTTCCTGAATCTGAACCTCAACAAACACAGCCACGGACATTTGTACCGCGCCACACTGGAAGGAATTGCTTTCTCATTTGTATATGGAATGGAAATTTTAAAAAATGATAACGCTCAAATCAACGTTATTCGTGCCGGAAACGACAATTTATTCCGCTCCGAAATTTTCTCAAATACGGTTGCCACACTCATTGGTCACGAAATAGAAATTTACAACACCACCGGAGCCGTAGGAGCAGCGAGAGCCGTTGGTTTAATCGACGGCGATTACGAAACCTTTGGTAACAATATCATCAAAAACGACCACGTCATGACTTATATGCCTTTGCAAAACAGTCAACCCTATCTGGAAGCCTATCAAAAATGGAAAAAAGAATTAGAATACATTATAAACAAATAACTAAAAATAAAAAAAATGGCACTAATCGGAAACAAAGAATACTTTAAAGGTATTGGAGAAATTAAATTTGAAGGGGCAGCATCAGACAATCCTTTAGCATTCAAATATTACAACCCGGAACAAATTGTAGCCGGAAAAACGATGCGCGAGCATTTCAAATTTGCAATTGCGTACTGGCATACTTTCTGCGGACAGGGTTCGGATCCATTTGGTCCCGGAACTCAAAATTTTGCATGGGATCAGGCTAATGATTCTATTCAGGCAGCTAAAGACAAAGCAGATGCTGCCTTTGAATTTATCACAAAAATGGGTTTTGATTACTACTGCTTTCACGATGTAGATTTGGTAAGCGAAGGAAATTCTCTATCCGATTTAGAAAATAATTTGGCTTTAATCACAGAATATGTTAAAGAAAAGCAGGCTGCTTCCGGGGTAAAATTGCTTTGGGGAACTGCCAATTGTTTTTCGCATCCGCGTTACATGAACGGAGCCTCTACTAATCCTGACTTTAAGGTTTTGGCCAGAGCCGGAGCTCAAATAAAATTAGCAATGGATGCTACAATTGCTTTGGGTGGTGAAAACTATGTATTCTGGGGAGGTCGTGAAGGTTATATGTCATTACTAAATACGGATATGGGACGCGAACTGGACCACATGGGACAATTTTTGGCTAAAGCCAGAGACTACGCCCGTGCACAAGGATTCAAAGGAAACTTCTTCATTGAACCAAAACCAATGGAACCAATGAAACACCAATACGATTTTGATTCGGCTACAGCAATCGGATTTTTGCATAAATATGGTTTGGAAAAAGATTTCAAAATCAACATCGAAGTAAACCACGCAACATTGGCGCAGCATACTTTCCAACACGAAATTGAAGTAGCTGCCAATGCCGGAATGTTAGGAAGTTTGGATGCCAACCGTGGTGATTACCAAAATGGTTGGGATACAGACCAATTTCCAAACAACATTCAGGAAATTACCGAAGCCATGTTGGTATTCTTAAAAGCTGGCGGATTGCAAGGCGGAGGAGTTAATTTTGATGCTAAAATCAGAAGAAACTCAACCGATATGGAAGATGTATTCTTAGCTCATATTGGTGGTGCAGATACTTTTGCAAGAGCCTTACTAACTGCTGACAAAATTATTTCTTCTTCACCTTATGACAAATTAAGAGCCCAACGATACAGCTCATTTGATTCCGGAAAAGGAAAAGATTTCGAAAACGGAAAATTAGGTTTAGAAGATTTATACAAAATCGCTCAGGAAAACGGAGAATTGCAATTGCAAAGTGGTAAACAAGAGCTTTTTGAAAACATTATTAACCAATACATCTAAAAATTTTTCTTTTAAAATTACCAAAAATACCCCGGCAGCAATGTCGGGGTATTTTTTATTACTCCATTTCAAAATTAATTTTCATAAAAGCAGGACAGTACAGGATTCTAAATAAAAAAAACAATAGTAATATTGAATAGTTCAAAAATTTACAACAAATTCTTTTTTTGAATAGTTATAAATTTAGTTTTTAGTTTAGTTTTAGTGTGAGTTTTTTAGTTCTAAGCCCTGGCAACTGTTAGGGCTTTTTTTAATAAAAACCACTTTTTTAAAAGGAATTTAAAAACTGCTTTTTGACAATGCTGCCAAAATTTATGATATTTTTGAGTCAAAACAACGGTCTCTTTAAAGAAAAACAAATCTAAAAAACATCATGATTAACTTACGCCAGACATTCTTTTACCAAGCCCTGAAAAATAAATTTCTGCTGTCCTGCTGTGCCGTTTTAGCTATTATTTTTCAAATAAAAGCACAAGACAACAGAAGTTTTCAAATTTTTCAATTTCCTGCCAATAAAATCCCGACGATTGACGGAAATACAGACGATTGGAAAATAGTTCCCAAAAATTACGTTGTGGGCATGAATGAATTATGGGATGACAGCGGCAAACAACCGAAAGCCGATCCTAAAAATCTGGATATTAGTGTAAAAGTAGGCTGGGTAAAAGGACTCAATCGTTTGTATTTTCTCTATGAAGCCTATGATGATTATTGGGATTTTTCTTTGTCCGGATTACATAATGACACCTTTGAACTAATAATCGATGCCGATCAGTCCGGTGGTCCGTTTATTGATCGTTTTCACCCAAATAAAAGCCTGACCAATACGATGGAGGCTTATTTTTCCTATCATGGCGTTCATGCACAAAACTATCATATTTTTACTCCCGCCGTAGAAAAAGACTGGACGATGGTTTGGGGCAGCCAGCCTTGGATTAAAAATTTACCTTATGCGAATGCTGCTTATCATTACGATTTCAAACCGGGACAGGCTGGAAAATTAACGCTGGAATTCTGGATTACTCCTTTTGATTATGCAGGTAATGATCCTGCCAGAGCTATAGAATCTGTTTTAGAAGAAAACAAAAACGTCAGACTTTGCTGGGCAGTAATCGATTATGACGATGTCAATAAAACCGAAAATAATGGTTTTTGGAACCTTTCCAAAGAACACACTATGTACGGAAATGCTTCTTTCGCTTTACCTTTTAAACTAATGCCTTTGGAAGCGCAATTCAAAAAAGAAATTGAAGCCAAATGGACGCATAAAATCATCAATATGGAAAAACGGGAAATCGCTTTTATAGATAAATCAGAAGGAGAAATCAACTCCTGGAATTGGGATTTTGGTGACGGAATCACTTCCTCTGAACAAAATCCAATTCACCAATACAAAGATGCCGGAAAATATATTGTAATTTTAAAAATTCGTGGTCCAAAAGGCGAATCTAAACTTTCAAAAGTCTGGGATGTAGCCGTAAAATGACCAACAAAAATTAATATCAACAAAAACAACTATCAAACCATTAATACCAAACCAAAATGAAAACCACCTTAATTACCCGCGGAATCAAAACGGTTGTAGCTTCAGCTATGATTAGCATTCCTTTTAACGCTTCGGCACAAAATCCTGTAAATGATGCCACTACTCCACTGCATCTCTTACAACCTGATTATCCTACCCCTTACGGAGCCAAAACTCCTCAGGAAATCAAAGCTACAATAGACAAAATATACAATTTCCTTGAAAAAACAACTCCGGCGGGATTAATCAATAGTAAAACCCAACAACCCTTTACGGATTTAAAAAAGCTGGACGAAAACAGCATTTTTACGCCGGGAACTTTCCGACTGACCAGCTACGAATGGGGTGTAACCTATGCCGCTATGCTCTTAGCTACCGAAGCAACCGGAGATCAAAAATATGCCGATTACACCAATAAACGCCTACAATTAATGGCTGATATTGCTCCTTATTACAAAAAACAACTGGCTAAAAACAATAAATTTCCTTCACCAATTCACGGCTTTTTAATGCCACATGCTTTAGATGACGGCGGTGCTGTTACTGCTGCCATGATTAAAGCACAACGAGCCGGATTAAAAGCGGATCTAAAACCTTTGATTGACCATTTCATGGATTATATCAGCAATAAGGAATTTCGCTTAACCGACGGAACTTTAGCCAGAAACAGACCGCAACCGAATACCTTATGGCTGGACGACATGTTTATGGGCGTACCTGCTTTGGCACAAATGGGTAAACTAACCGGAGATGTAAAATACTATGATGATGCGGTAAAACAAGTGAAGCAATTTTCCGAAAGAATGTTCAACAGTCAAAAAAACTTATACATGCATGGCTGGGTACAATCGATGGAAGAACATCCTCAATTTCACTGGGCTCGTGCCAATGGCTGGGCCGTGATGACTTTAGTCGAATTACTAGAAGTATTACCAAAAGACCACCCGGAATACAATATAGTTTTAAACCAATTAAGAGCACATATCAAAGGATTGGTTGCTTATCAGGACGGAACCGGTTTTTGGCATCAGTTAATTGACCGCAATGATACTTATCTGGAAACATCGGCAACAGCAATTTATGCTTATTCCATTACAAGAGCCATTAACAGAGGCTATATTGACAAAGCCGCTTATGCTCCTGCAGCATTATTAGCCTGGAATGCCGTAGCTACCAAAGTAAACGACAAAGGTCAGGTAGAAGGCACCTGCGTAGGAACCGGAATGGGATTTGATCCTGCTTTTTACTACTATCGCCCCATCAATGTTTTTGCCGCACATGGTTATGGTCCGGTAATTTTAGCCGGTTCAGAGATTATTTTGATGCTTAAAAACAACGAATTCGAAATTAACGACAGTTCATTACAATTAAAAACCCGTAAATAATCTTAAAAATACATTTCATGAACAGACTCATCATCAGTAGCCTTGTCTTAGTCAACTCGTTTTTATCTTTTGGTCAATCAATGGATTCTCCCAAGAGGCCTAATTTCGTAGTAATCGTTGCTGATGATGCCGGCTGGAATGATGTGGGCTATAACGGTTCGGAAATTCATACCCCGAATATTGACTGGTTGGCCAAAAACGGAACCCAACTCAACCGCTTATATGCCGCTCCAACCTGTTCCCCTTCCCGAGCTAGTTTCTTTACCGGAAGACCTTCCAGCCGTATGGGGATTGTAGCTCCGATAAGCGATAAAAGTAATTTAAGTCTGCCAAATGATGTTACCACTTTACCGCAGGCTTTGCATCAGCAACATTACCAAACTGCTTTATTTGGCAAATGGCATTTAGGACTCAATCCGTCCAGCGGACCAAAAGCCTATGGTTTTGATTATTCTTATGGCTTTTTGCACGGACAAATTGACCAATACAGTCATGAATATAAAAACGGCGACCCAAGTTGGCATCGAAATGGTGTTTTCATCACCGAAGAAGGCCATGTAACCGATTTAGTAGAAAAAGAAGCCATCAACTGGTTGAAAACCCAAAGAAATTCAGACCAAAATTTCTACATCCAATTGAGTTACAGCGCCCCACATTTTCCTTTACAGGAAGAAGAGAAATGGAAAAAACCTTATCTAAAAACTATCAAAAACAAATCCCGAAGAGATTATGCCGCTGCTATGTCGCATTTGGATTATAGCATTGGACAAATATTAAAAACTTTAAAGCAACAGCATTTAGACCAAAATACCGTTGTTATTTTCATGAGCGACAATGGTGCAATGGAAAACTGGATTCCGGGTAATCAGTACCAGGGAAGACATGCCGCTAATGACGTTTTAGGAAGTAATTTCCCTTTGCGTGACTGGAAAACTACCAATTATGAAGGCGCTGTAAGAGTCCCTGCAATTGTCTATTGGAAAAATAAAATAGATCATTCGCTGAACCAAAATTATTTTTCAGTAAATGATTTAATGCCAACCATTTTAACTTTGGCCGGAGCCAAAACCATTCCGGCAACAGTAGAAGGAAAAAACATTTGGAATGCCATTAAAAATAATGATTCTATTTCAAATCAGCAAATTTACATCAGGGGACATTTACAAGAAAGCATTATAGAAAAACCCTGGAAATTAATCCGTACCCGACACAAAAATGCACCAACAGTTTTCGAACTTTTTAACCTCGAAAAAGATCCTGAGGAAAAAGAAAACCTGATGCTGTCACACCCAAATATTGCAACTAAATTACAACAGGATTTAGAAATTCAGTTTAGTAAAGATGCTAAAGAAGTCAATCTGGGCATCGAATAAAATCATTAATCCGCTATTCGAAAATCATAATAAAATTATCCAAAACTATCTCAATTTTATCCATTCAAACATTTTTAATCAAAAAACAGACCAGTACAGGATAGTTTTTAGAAAGGAAATAAAGATTTTCGGAAATAAAACCCATTCAAATGAAAATCGCTCCCCTTTTTTTAAATATATTGTGTTGCTTATTTTTTTCCTGCAAAGAAACTGCTCAAATTACTAAAAGCAAATCCAATTTTGAACCCGAATGGATTAACAAAGTTGGTGCAAAAAAAAATACTTTCAGTCCAAAAATCTATTATACTAATGATTTTGGTGCAGTAAATGATGGCGTAACACTCTCCACAAAAAGCATTCAAAAAGCCATCGACGAATGCAGTAAAAATGGCGGTGGAACCGTCACTTTTAAATCTGGAAAATATCTGATTGGTTCTTTATTTATAAAAGAAGGCGTTCATTTTAATGTTCCGGAAAACGTGACACTTTTAGGAAGTGAAAACATAGCTGATTATCCGGAAATTGACACTCGTGTTGCCGGAATTGAGATGAAATGGCCGGCAGCTTTAATCAATGTTTTAGACCAAAAAAATATCACTTTGGATGGCGAAGGAACTATTGACGGACAGGGGAAAGTCTATTGGGATTATTATTGGAATTTACGTAAAGAATACGAAGCCAAAAATTTACGCTGGATTGTAGATTATGATGCCAAACGCCCGCGAACTATCTTAATTTCTAATTCCAAAAATGTATTTCTTAAAAATTTAAATATTCAAAGAGCCGGCTTTTGGACCGTTCAGGTACTGTATTCCGAATATGTTACCGTTGACGGCATCAAAATCAGAAACAACATTGGCGGACACGGTCCAAGTACCGATGGTGTAGATATCGATTCTTCCCGATGGATTTTGGTTCAAAACTGTGACATCGATTGTAACGACGATAATTTTTGCCTCAAAGCAGGTCGTGACTGGGACGGACTGCGTATCAACAAACCAACCGAATATGTCGTGGTTCGCAATTGCATCGCCCGTCAGGGAGCTGGTCTATTTACTTTAGGCAGCGAAACTTCCGGAAGCATTCGTCACGTTTATGCTTCGAATATTCAAGGTTTTGGAACCAAAAACGGACTCAACATTAAATCAGCAACCAATCGGGGAGGAACGGTGGAAGACGTTTATATGGAAAACATCAAAATGGAAAGTGTAGGCACTTTTATCACAATTTCGATGAACTGGAATCCGGCTTACAGCTATTCCAAATTACCTGAAGGTTATACTGAGGAAAGTTTGCCACCACATTGGAAAAAAATGCTCACCAAAGTCGAACCGGAATCTAAAGGAATTCCAACATTCAAAAATATCTACTTAAAAAATATCGACATCAAAGGCGCTAAAAAAGCCATTTCAGTAAGCGGATTAAAGGAGTCAATTGTGGAAAATGTCCATCTAAAAAACGTTCATATTACAGCCCAAACCGCCGGAAGTATCAATTTTAGCCAAAATTGGTTTTTAGACGATGTAAGCATAAATGCCTTAGATAATTCGACACTAAAAATTGAAAATTCCACGAATGTAGATTTTTCAAAAGTTGCAAACAGATAATAAAAAATAAAGCCACGAATTCACTATGAAAATTATAAATAACACTCATGAATTAGCGGCAAAAAACAATTATTTTATAATGAAATCCAAAATCTCTATTTCCCTGTTACTTCTTTCTCTTTCTATATCTAATTTGTCTGTTCAAAGTCAAAATTTATGGCACGGAGAAAAACGAAAAATCCATTACAGCCCGGAAGGGAAAAGTTTTGTTTTACAAAATGGCTCCCGAAAATTCAATCGTGCTTTATACGGAAGTAACACCGCTTTTAGAGTGGAAGCCGGAGATTTACCGGAATTTGCCCTATACATGCCGGGAATGGGAGGCAATTTCAAACTGGGAATTAGTAATGGCAAAAACAGCAAATGGATTAACGAAGCCAGCAATATTAGCACCAAATACACACCGGGAACGGTTGAATATTTGATAAAAGACAGCCTTCTTGAAAATGGTTCTTTAAGTATTCAAATTGTAGCTTTGAACGACAGCGAAGGATTTATTATTAAAATTTCAGCAAACAATATATCTAAAACCAGCTCCTTATTTTGGGCTTTTGGTGGTGCCAGTGGCAAAAAATTCTCCCGAAATGGAGATATTGGTGGTGACCCGGAATCTGTTTTTTATTTGCATCCTGAAAATTGCATCAACAATCAATACCAAATAAGCAAAAACAGTTTTACACTTTCTTATGGGTCTGAAAGCAGTAAAAAAATAACCGAAAACAATCAAAATCTTACCGGAATATTCCCAGATTCCAAAGTACAAATATCAAGTGCTAATTTTCTAAAAAATCCTTTAGAGAATTGGGCTTCAAAAACAGATTCGGCTCCGATGCTGATTGGTCAATTAAATGAATTTTCGAAAAATGGAGATTATTGGCTAATTGAAAACATCAAAAAAGTTGAAAATGCAACTCAAAAAGGGCTAGCTGAAAAATTCCAAAAAGCGCTCCATCAAAGTGAAACTTTAGCCAACCGAATCAAAGTCAACACCCCTGATCCTTACATTAATACTTTGGGGGGCGCACTGGCGATGGCTGCTGACGCTATATGGGAAAATCCGGCTTATTTGCACGGTGCTATTGCCTGGAGAATGTACCTGAATGCCTGGCGAGGCGCTTATGTTGCCAATCCTTTGGGCTGGCATGACAGAGCCAAAACCCATTTTGAAAGCTATGGAAATTCTCAGGTTATCGAACCGGAATCAGGCCCTGTTGTACCAGATACAACCCGCAATTATGCCCGTCAACTCGAAAAAATAGGCACTTCAATGTTTAGTAGTGGCTATATTAGTCGCAATCCAAACAAAAACACCGTCGCTCATCATTACGATATGAATTTGGTTTTTATTGACCAATTAATTCGACATTTTAAATGGACGGGTGATAAAGATTTTCTCAAAAAAATGTGGCCCGTAATCAGCAGACATCTGGCTTGGGAAAAGCGAAATTATGATACAGACGGCGATGGCTTATATGATGCCTACGCAGCTATTTGGGCCAGTGACGGTCTGGGTTATAGCGGCGGTGGCGTGGTTTACACCTCAGCTTATAACTATTACGCAAATAAAATGGCTGCCGAATTAGCCAACATTATAGGCGAAGATGGTTCGGCCTACGCCAAAGAAGCGCAGCATATTTATGATACCATTCAGCAAAATTTATGGCTCAACAACAAAGGTACTTTTGCCGAATACAAAGATCTTTTGGGCAATCAATTAACACATGATACTCCGGGAATTTGGAGTATATACCACACGTTGGACAGCGAAGTAGCCAATCCATTTCAGGCTTATCAGGCTTTGCGATACATTGACAACGAAATTCCGCATATTCCGGTTCAGGCTGAAGGTTTGGATAAAAACAATCTGGAATTAATTTCAACGACCAATTGGCAACCTTACACCTGGTCTGTAAACAATGTGGCATTGGCTGAGATATTACACACTTCCCTCGCCTACTGGCAGGGCGGACAAGCCGAAAAAGCCTACCAACTTTGGGAAAGCGGACTCATTGAAAGTATGTATTTGGGAGCTTGCCCGGGCGGATTTGAACAGTTGTTATTTCAGGATGCGATTCGTGGCGAATTGTACCGTGACTTTGCCGATCCTGTGGGAATGACAGGAAGAACTTTAGTAGAAGGACTTTTTGGGATTCAACCCGATGCTTTAAAAAATACTTTAACTATCCAACCGGGATTACCAAGAGCTTGGAATGAGGCTTCGTTGGAAATTCCGGATGTTGCTTTTACTTTTGAAAGAAAGAACAATACCGACGGCTATCAAATTACTCCTCATTTTTCAACAAAAATGAATCTAAAATTAGTCGTTAATGCAACACATGAGAACATCAGCAAAGTCACTGTAAACGGTAAGGAAGTTTCCTGGAAACCAATTGAAGGAACGGTTGGAAACCCAAAAATCAGTATCGAAAGTCCTTATGCAGATAAATACCAAATCGAAATTATTTGGAAAGGCGAAAAACCTGAAAAAATCAGCTCTGATTTTAGCATTTGCGAAGGCGAAAAACTCAACATAAAAACCCAAAAAGCAACTATTTTAGAAATCAAAGACAGTCAAAATTGTTTGGAACAAATCAACCAAAAAAATCAGGAAATAGCTGCAGTTTCCAATGGTTTAGGTAATAAATCTTTCTTTATCAAACTACAACAAAAAGACATGATTTGGTGGCAGGCGATTGATCTAAAAATCAATCCTAAAATAGCAATTGTTTCGAATGAAATAAAATCTGAAAAAGTAATTTTGACATTTAAAAATCATTCAAATTCTAGCTTAAAAGCTTCCTTTGTTGTTAATCAAAATACAAACAACACAAATACAATTTTCGAAGCAAATTCAGAAAAAACTATTGAAATTCCCGTAAACCAATTGCATTCCGGAACCAACCAAATCGAGCTAAATTGGGATAACGGAACCAAAACCAAACTGACTTTTACCAATTGGGATATTGCAAGCCTTCCAAAAACAAAATGGGAGACTATAAAACTAGACGGAATTTTCAATGATAAAGTGACGAATATTTTTGAAAATAAATACCTCAGCCCAAGAGCGCAATCGCCTAGTTTGCAAATCCCTACTCAGGGCATTGGTAACTGGTGCTACCCTTTTATAAAACCTGAAATTGACGATTCAGGATTAAGAAAATTAGCAGGAATTAAAAACCAAATTACGAGTCCGCAGGGAGTTCCCTTCACAACAGCTTCATTGGCTACCGAAAAAAATATAGCCTTTGTATCCCAATGGGATAATTTCCAAAAAAGCATCAGTATTCTCCTTTCGGGAAAAGCTTCTCAGGTCTATTTGCTGATGGCAGGAACTACCAATCCGATGCAAAGCCGTTTTACCAATGGCGAAATAATTGTAACTTACAGCGATGGAAGCAGCGAAAAACTGGAACTGAAAAATCCGGAAAACTGGTGGCCTATTGAGCAGGATTATTATACCGATGGCTATGCTTTTACAACTAATGCTCCAAAACCGCCAAGAGTCTATTTAAAATCAGGAATCATTACCCGAGATTTCAATGACTTCAAAACGATTAAAGGTTTTAGTGATTTTGGTGTGGAAGGCGGTGCCGGAACGATTCTTGATATTCCATTGGACAAAAATAAAAAGCTAAAAAGTCTGGAAATCAAAGCCGTTGCTAATGAAGTATTGATTGGAATAATGAGTCTAACATTAAAAAGAGACTAAAATGAACAGAAAAGAATTTATAAGCAGTACTTTGCTGGCTTCTCTGGCAGCTATGCTTCCTGTACATGCGCATGATTTTTTGACTTCTGACAAAGAACCCAAACTTTCTGATTTTGCCAAAAGTTTAACGCCTGTGGGGCGTGCTTTGGAATTGGAAGACTATTACGTTTGGTGCAATAGTCCCCTTGAAGGACCGGATGGAAAAATCCATGTCTTTTTCTCCCGCTGGCCTAAAACTAAAGGAATGGGCGGCTGGATTAACAGTTCTGAAATTGCCCATGCCGTTGCCGATAAACCCGAAGGTCCTTACGAATATGTGAGTACCGTACTTGCACCAAGAGGTCCCGGTTTTTGGGATGCTACTACCTGCCACAACCCAAGTATCCATTATGTAGATGGAAAATATGCCTTATTCTTTTTAGGAAATTCCAATGGAAAAATGAACAGCAAACGCATCGGATTAGCAACCGCCGATTCTCTTTATGGTCCCTGGAAAAGACCCGATGAACCTTTACTGCTTCCGGGAAAAGAAGGCGAATGGGATGATTTATTGACTACGAATCCTTCTTTTATCAAACATAATGGTAAGTATTGGCTATATTACAAATCATTGGACACCGAAGGTTATGTACATCCAAAATTTGAAATCAAAGGCAATCGAAAATACGGTCTGGCTATTGCTGATTCACTTGAAGGCCCTTATATCAAATACGAAGGCAATCCTGTAGTTGATTTCCATAAAATGGGCAATAATCAGCAATGCGAAGATGCCTATGTATGGTATGAAAACAGCAAATTCAAAATGATTGCCCGCGACATGGGCGTTTTTGGCATGGACAAAGGTTTGTATCTGGAATCCAAAGATGGTAAGCATTGGTCGAAACCACAAATTGGCTATCAGGAACTCAGCAAATACATTGAGCAACCGCCTGCTCCCAAACATTTAAACCGATACGGCAGAGTCGAAAGACCACAACTCTTATTTCAAAACGGAAAACCTACTTATCTGTTTACTGCTTCACAAGGCGGAAAATATGAAACGGCTTCCGCTTTTATTTTTAAAATCAATTAAATTATAATTTATGCAAAAATTATTAATCAGCCTCTCTTTATGTTTGCTGCTAACCACAGCAAAGGCACAGCAAAAAATTGACCGAAAAGCCGTTGTAACCAGGCATAATGTCAATATTACCAAAATTGACACCTTAGCTTCTTTATCGGTGGGCAACGGAACTTTTGCTTTTACCGTTGATGCCACCGGATTGCAAAGTTTTCCCGACTATTATCAGGCGGGAGTCCCTCTGGGAACCCAATCGGAATGGGGTTGGGACGCCATTCCAAATACAGAAAATTACAAATTTGAGGAAACCCTTCGAAATTTTGAACAACATGGCAGACAGGTTCCTTATTCTATGCAACAAAAATCACCGGAACATGCTGCAAAAGCTGTGGAATATTTCCGTGCCAATGCGCATCGTTTACAATTGGGAAATTTAGGTTTTGAATTGTACAAAAAAAATGGAGCTCTGGCTCAACCGTCAGACATAAAAAACATTAAACAAATGCTGAATGTATGGACGGGAGAGATTGAAAGTTCATTTACATTTGAAGGAACACCAGTAAAAGTCTGGACAGCTTCTCACCAAGAAAAAGATGTTATTGGTGTAAAAGTAGCCTCCGATTTGATGAAAAAAGGACAACTAAAAATTCGTGTTCGAATCCCTTTTCCAACGATGAAATGGGGTGATAACGGCAACCTTTGGAAAGCTGATTTGGCTTATACCAGCACCCTTTCCAACAAAAGCAAAAATGAGGCGATAATCAATCATAAAATGGATTCCATCACTTATAACATTGGTCTAAAATGGAAAGGGAACGCAAGTATTGCCAAAAAAGTAGCGCATTATTTTCTTTTGACTCCAGCCAAAAGCAACAACTTTGAATTCAGTTGCGAATTTGCTCCGGCTCATAAAGGAAATCTAAACATTCCGGATGTTGCAGCGGTGCAAACAAGCAGTATTTCAGCCTGGGAAAAATTCTGGAAAAGCGGCGCTGCCGTTGATTTTTCGCAATGTACTGATGCCCGCGCTTTCGAATTGGAGCGCAGAATTGTATTATCACAATATTTAACCAAATTACAATGTACCGGAACAGAGCCTCCACAGGAAACCGGATTGACCTATAACAGCTGGTACGGAAAACCACACTTAGAAATGCATTGGTGGCATGGCGTACATTTTCCTTTATGGGGCAGAGCCAATCTATTAGAAAAAAGCCTGCCTTGGTACAATAAAGTGTACAATAATGCCAAAAAAATTGCCGAACGTCAAGGATTTGATGGCGTAAGATGGCAAAAAATGACTGACCCGGATGGTAACGAAGCACCATCATCCATTGGAGCCTTATTAATTTGGCAACAGCCACATTTCATTACTTATGCCGAGTTGATGTATCGCGACCACAAAGACAAAGCCACTTTAAATTTATACAAAAAACGCGTTTTTGCCACTGCCGATTTTATGGCTTCTTTTGCTTATTACGACAAAGAGCAAAAAAGATACATTTTAGGACCAGGCGTAATTCCGGCGCAGGAGCGATTTGTTGCTGCCGAAACTTACAATCCAACCTATGAATTAGCTTATTGGAATTGGGCTTTAAATACCGCTTTAGAATGGAAAAAACGATTAGGTGAACCGGAAGTTGCCAAATGGAAAGACGTGGTAACTCAATTATCTAAATTACCGGTTCAAAACAATGTGTATCTGGCTACCGAAAGCGCCACCGATTCTTATACCAATCCGGAATATAAAACCGATCATCCTTCTGTTTTTGGGACATTTGGTATGTTGCCGGAAACGACTTTATTGGATAAAAAAATCATGAGAAATACTTTTGATTTGATTTGGGACACCTGGTCGTGGAAAGAAACCTGGGGCTGGGATTTCCCAATGACAGCGATGACTGCAGCCCGATTAGGAATGCCGGAAAAAGCAGTTGAGGCCTTGTTTATGGACGTACAAACCAACACTTATTTGGTTAACGGACACAACTATCAGGAAGGTCGTTTGCCTATTTATTTACCTGGTAATGGTGGAATCCTAACAGCAGTTGCCATGATGTGCGCGGGTTGGGATGGTACTACCGAAAACAATCCGGGTTTTCCAAAAGATGGTAAATGGAATGTAAAATGGGAAGGTCTTGAAAAGATGTTTTAAAGGGTAACTTCTTTCATATATAGAAAAGCCACCCCGCCCGTTGGGCACCCCTCCAAAGGAGGGGAAGTCTCGTAATTTCCTCTCCTTTGGAGGGGTGCCTGAAAGGCGGGGTGGTTTATTTGCTATTGCTTATGTTAATTACATTAAGCTTTAGCCGAATGAAACTAAATCCTGAGAGTTTTTGATTCTCAGGATTTTTTTTAACAAAAAAACTTCCTTCCCATTAAACATTTTCACTTTTTTGCAGTCAAACGGTATAAAAATTGATAAATACAGTTTTTTCTATAACCAAACCAACAAAAAACCATGAAAACCCATTGGAATAAAAATCTCATTCTGCTATTCATTTTTCAACTATCCAGTTCTTTATTATTTAGTCAAAGACAAATGGAAAAACTGGACCGCGGACTCATCGCAGTCAAAGAAAAAGGTCATTTCTACATTAGTTGGCGTGTTCTGGGCACCGACCCTGATAATGTAGCTTTTAATTTGTATCGAAAAAGTAGCAACAAGGCTCCTGTTCGTGTCAACGAAAAACCCATTAGCGGCGCAACCAATCTGATCGATGAAAAAGCAAATCCCGCCGAAGAAAATACCTGGTTTGTAAAAACAGTGCTGAATGGTGTTGAAAAAGAAACCAAAGGAAATTTTAGCCTGGCAGCTAATAGTCCCGATAAAAACTATTTATCCATTCCGTTAAAAGCCATTCCGGGCTATACTCCCAACGATTGTTCGGTAGGAGATTTAGACGGAGACGGCCGCTATGAACTTGTGGTTCACATGACCGGAAAAGGAGCCGACAATTCGTTTACCGGATTGACCGACCCTCCTGTTTTTCAGGCTTATACCCTGGAAGGGAAATTTTTATGGGAAATTAATTTAGGGAAAAACATTCGCGAAGGCGCTCATTACACTCAATTTATGGTCTATGATTTGGACGGTGACGGCATAGCTGAATTAGTTTGTAAAACCGCCGATGGAACAACAGATAATACCCAAAATGTAGTAGGAGATGCCACCAAAGACTGGAGAGATTTGAATCCGAAATCAGGAACTTTTGGGAAAATTTTACAAGGACCGGAATACCTTTCGGTTTTTGACGGAAAAACAGGAAACCTAGTGACTACTGTTCCTTACATCCCCGAAAGAGGAAATATTGGAAAATGGGGCGGCAAAGGCGGCAACGGAAAAAATGACAATACCGGAAACCGTGTCGATCGTTTTACGGCTTGTGTGGCTTACCTGGACGGTATACACCCAAGTGTGGTTATGTGTCGCGGTTATTACGGTCGTATTGTGATGGCAGCTTTTGATTTTAAAGATAAAAAACTGACTTCGCGATGGGTTTTTGATACAAAAGACGGCAGTAATCCTTATTCCGGAATGGGAAATCACGGACTCTCGGTTGCCGATGTCGATAACGACGGAAAAGACGAAATTATTTATGGTTCGATGGTGGTTGATGACGACGGAAAAGGATTGTACACTACCGGATTTCGTCATGGCGATGCGCTTCATGTAAGCGATTTAGATCCTGAAATTCCGGGTCAGGAAGTTTTTGGGGTACACGAAATCGAAGAAGGCACTAAAGGTCCCGGAGTTACTTTGTTTTCGGCTGCGGATGGAAAAGTGTTGTTTACCGCAGCTCCTAATGAAGATGTAGGTCGTGGCGTAGCCGATAACATTGATGCAACGCGAACAGGCGCTCAAATGTGGTGGTCCGGTTCCAAAGGTTTGTATGACATCAAAGGAAATAGAATTGGCGATGCGCCTCGCTCTACCAATTTCTTAATTTACTGGGATGGCGATGCTTCGAGAGAAATTTTAAACGGGAACTATATTGACAAATATGGCACAGGCAGAATCTTTACCGCCGAAGGTGCCCGTTCTAATAATGGAACCAAATCTACTCCTGCCCTTTCAGCGGATATTTTAGGCGACTGGAGAGAAGAACTTATTTTAAGAAGTAACGACAACAGCGAATTGCGTATTTATTCTACCACGATTCCAACTACAATTAGGCAATACACCTTAATGCACGATTCCCAATACCGACTGGCGATTGCCTGGCAAAATGTAGGCTACAACCAGCCGCCACACACCAGTTTTTATATGGGAACCGGAATGAAAGCAGCTCCAAAACCGAATATTAAACTAGTTCCTTAATAGTTATTATTTAAAGATGCTTTCCAAAAAGCTTCTATCAAAGTGCAGTTTGTCACTCCGACGAAAGAAGGAGTCTCATTATGTGATTTGCTTTGCCTGTTCGAGCAAAGCTCTTGAGTCTCCCTTTGGTCAAAATGACACTCGAGACTAAGACAACTTTTAAATATATTTTAAAAAGCACAGCTAATACCGTGTTTTTTTGTATGAAAATGTTTTTATTTATTTTAGCGAAATAACAAAAAACAGCAACAATCTACCTAAATTTGGGTGTATAGGCGCTAATTGATAGCGGTTATAAACAAGTTAGTGGCAATTATACAGACAGACACATCAAAAACAATAGACAATGCGACAAAAATTGAATTTAATAACACTTGGAACTGACGACTTTGAAAAATCGTTAGACTTTTACGAAAACGGACTTGGTTGGAAAAAATCTGATAAAAGTATGGACGGCTTGGCTTTGTTTGACTTGGGCGGAATCATTTTGGCATTGCACCCAAGACACGAACTTGCGGACGACACGACATTGACATATCAACCGACAACATTTTCGGGACTAACTATTTCGCACAACACAAAATCGGAAAAAGATGTGGACGAAATTTTAGAAAAGGTTGCGAAACTTGGTGCGACAATCGTAAAACCTGCACAGAAAGTTTATTGGGGCGGTTACAGCGGTTACTTCAAAGACCTGGACGGACATTTGTTTGAAGTTGCTTACAATCCGTTTTGGAAACTTGACGAAAACGACAACGTAAAACTTTAATGACAGCAACGCAGACAATAAAAGCATTGACAATAATTCCGGGTGTTGGAAAATCTATTGCGACTGATTTATACAACATCGGCATTAGACACATTGACAACTTAAAAGGCAAAGACCCAGAAGTGCTTTACGACAATTCAAACCTTTTTGCAGGTTGCGTTCAAGACAGGTGTTTACTTTATGTTTTTAGGTGTGCCGTATATTTTGCAGAAACACCGACAAACATACAATACAGCGAAAAACTAAAATGGTGGAATTGGAAAGACAAAAAATAACTGCCACTACACGGGTTTTGCGTCAGGCGGGCTTACGTGCAAACTTGGAGCTTTGTGCTTCTATTCAAGTTCAGTGCTGGCAGACAGTTTTGTGCTCCGAAACCAGCCCGAACGCAAAGCCAGAAACCGTTATGCGCAACTAATATGAATTACTACGTTAAAATAATTTTAATCTTAATTTTTTATTTCATAATAAATCCTATTCTCGTTGGTGTTTATTTAGACATTTCTGGCTTGCCGGGTGGGAATGTAGGAATGTTGCCTTTATTAATTTTAATTGCGGTTATTATCACTATTCCGATTTCTTTACTCATTCTTTATGTGATAAGACTAAGAAAAGCAATCGAAATCGGTCAGTCAATAATGGTGAATAATTTTATTTACATTACTGTTCTTGTTTATTTTGGAATTAATCCATTTTATAGTGAATTGGGGCAAGAATATGCAAAACTTGATTTCATAATTCTTTTGATTTCCTTAATATCTTCAGTAATATCATTTGTAGTTTTTAAAATATTTAATAAAGTTGGCAGCACATAACCCCATCTCGTGCGCGAAATGAAATTCAGCGAAGCTAATCCTTTCGCATTCGAAATAGCAAATTTTCACGCAGATTTTGCAGATTTCCGCAGATTAAATAATATTCTTCTCAAATCTGCCAAATCTGCGTGCCATTGTATTATTGCTCCGCAAAGTCCCCCATCTGGCTCGTTTGCAACGAGTACCCACTTACTTTAAAAACTAAATAAAGCATTTGCCACGCGACTCTTAAAAAAATCTTTCGCGTTCGAAACAGTAAATCTTCACGCAGATTTTGCAGATTTCCGCAGATTACCGAATAAATTTTCAGCTCAAATCTGCAAAGTCTTCGTGCTAAATTTTAATAAAGGATGTTTTTGTCTTTTATTAAAATTAGTGTACTTTTGTATCGAATAATTAAAACCTTTACACAAAATGAAAAATCAACATCTGGCAGTAAACAATAAAAGATAAAAAACTCTTTTTATCTTTTATCAAAAGAAAAAAGTAAAAAAATCACAACAAATTAATTCCAATTAAATAAAATGAAAATGAAAAAAACGTGGTTAGCCTTTATAAGTGTGGTAATCATCTCATTTATAGTCCTTCTGGGAGTGGGGAAAGAAATCTATCAAACACAGCCTCCTATTCCGGAAAAAGTAATCTTAAAAAACACAGGAACGGTAATTTATACCAAAGAAGATATTCAAACCGGCCAAAATGTATGGGAATCCATTGGCGGAATGGAAGTAGGTTCGGTTTGGGGACACGGGAGTTATGTAGCTCCGGACTGGACCGCCGAATGGATTCATAAAGAAGCCGTTTTCATGCTGGACAATTGGGCAAAAGCCTTTAACACTTCTTATGACAATTTAGATGTTGAAAAAAAAGCGGCGCTAAAAGCCCGATTAATCCAGGACATCCGAACCAATACTTATGATGAAGCCACAAAAACCATCAGTATTTCGGAAGAACGCTACAATGCCATCAAAAACAATACGGCACACTTTAGCAGTATTTTTTCAGAAGGAAATGCCGAATATGCTATCCAGAAAAAAGCATTAACCGACAGCAAAAAATTAGCTCAGCTAAATGCTTTTTTATTCTGGACTTCCTGGGCTGCCAGTACCAACAGACCCAACGCCGATTATACATATACGTCTAACTGGCCGCACGAACCCTTGATTGACAATAACATTACCAACAGCTCGGTGATTTGGTCAGGTTTGTCAATTGTATTGTTGTTATTGTTCATCGGAATATTAACTTACTATTACCTTCTTAATCATGAAAAAGGCGAATTGCTGGACAAACCACAAAGCAATCCGTTACAGGACTTAAAATTATTGCCTTCTCAAAAAGCAGTTTTAAAATATTTCCTGGTTATTTCATTATTAATCGTTTTACAAATTGTTTTAGGAATTGTCACGGTGCATTATACCGTAGAAGGTCAGGCGTTTTTTGGTTTCGAAATTTCCAAATTCCTGCCTTATTCTGTCACAAGAACCTGGCATACGCAGTTGGCTGTATTTTGGATTGCCGCAACCTGGTTAGCCACCGGATTATTCCTGGCACCGATGATTTCCGGAAAAGAAATCAAAAAACACATTTTGGGAATCAATTTTCTGTTCATTGCCTTACTGATTATTGTATTGGGTTCTATGTTTGGCGAATGGCTTGGAATACACCAATTCTTAAGTCTTACAACCAACTTTTTCTTCGGGCATCAGGGCTATGAATACATGGATTTAGGACGTTTTTGGCAAATATTACTGGGAGTAGGATTGGTTTTATGGGTTCTTATGGTAAGTCAGCACATTATTTTTGCCATACGTAAAAACGATCATTCTAAAACATTGCTCACCATATTATTGATTTCGGTAATGGCCATCGGAATGTTCTTCTTCTCAGGATTAATGTATGGCGAAAACAGCAGCTTGCCGGTTATTAATTACTGGAGATGGTGGCTGGTTCACCTTTGGGTAGAAGGTTTCTTTGAAGTATTTGCCACGGTGGTGATTGCTTATATTTTCTCTCAAATGAAAATAATTTCAGCCAAAACAGCGGGAAGAGTTTCAGTAGCATCAGCGACCATCTTTTTAGCCGGAGGGATTTTGGGAACTTTGCACCATTTGTATTTTTCAGGAACTCCGGTAAAAGCCATTGCTTTGGGAGCTACTTTTAGTGCTTTAGAAGTTGTGCCGCTTACTTTAATGGGATTTGAAATCAGAGAAAACTGGAATTTATTAAAAAGTACTGCCTGGATGCAAAAATACAAATGGCCTATTTTCTTTTTCATTGCCGTCGCTTTTTGGAATTTTATGGGAGCCGGAGTATTTGGATTCTTAATCAATCCGCCAATTGCTTTGTATTATATTCAGGGATTAAATACAACAGCTGTTCATGCCCATACTGCTTTATTTGGCGTATATGGAATGCTCGGAATGGGATTCATTTTAATTTGTTTGCGTTTCTATTCAGACAGAGACTGGGATAACAGCAAACTTAAAAAAGCTTTTTGGGCTTTGAACATCGGTCTTGTTGCAATGGTTCTTTTTAGCTTATTGCCAATTGGAATTATTCAGGCATACACCTCAATTACCAAAGGCTATTCCTTTGCCAGAGAAAGCGAATTACTGTACTCTCCAACCATACAAACCTTAAAATGGTTGCGCATGATTGGTGATATTATTTTCTCAGTGGGTATTTTTTACTTCTGTTGGTTTACCGTAAGTGAAACCATTTATAATTTAAAAAGAAAAATAAAATAACGCTTTCCTTTTTTTAAACGAAAGCCTGTCAGGAATCATGAAATCCCCGGCAGGCTTTTTATTTTTTCAATGCGATTGCAGCTCCGGTTGCAAGAACTCCCTCCTGCTGCGCGATTACATTTTGCCCGAAAATCACCTTATTCCCTGCTTTTTTATACGTAGACAGTGTATATAAAGGTTCTTTTCCTGCAAAAACTCCTTTTTCAAAATCAATGGTCGTCATAATACAACGTCCGCAGGGCTTAACCCCGTAAAAAGTATGTGTGCTAATTTGAAATTCCCGCCATTTTTCTTCTTCATAAGCCTTTCCTCCGCTAAACACAAAATTAGGCCGAAAACGTCGGATAGAAACCGGATTTTCCAATCGGGTATTTAAATCGTCTAATGAAGCCTGTCCAATAAGCAAAAACGGAAATCCATCCGAAAAGGAAGTAATATCATCCGGAGTAACGGCATAATCCGGATCTACTTTGCGCAAACTGCCTTCGGGCATATAAACCAATCGGACTTTAATGCCTAAAATTTCCGAAAACCAGTCCGAAACCGCTTCGTCCACCTCAACAGCCTGCACAACATCTTCCCAAACCATTACTTCTTCTAAAAGACTTTCCTCTTTTGGCGAAAGCGGAAAACGAATACTTCCTTTAGCAGCATCATTGTGAGAAATTTGTAAAAAACTGTCTTCAATTTGAGGGTGAAATAATGCCAATTCCGGATGTTTACGTTGGCTAACAAAAACGCCATTTTCATCCACCAGCATCCATCTTCGGTCAAATTCCAACCCTCTTGGAGTGACTTTTGCTTTTTCCAAACGAATGCCGGCAAGCGATTTTACCGGATAAATCCAAATTTCAGAGAGTTGCATCATTTTGTCTTTTTTTCAAAAATAATAAATTAAAATCTTAACCATATAAGTTCATTTAGTCAATGATAAACTTATACAGTAAAAAAAACAGGAATCAAACAAGCAGATTTTAGCCCTTAAAACTTATCTGCGGTAATCTGCTAAAATCCGTTTCATCTGTGTCCCAATTTATATTTTTATAATTTCAAATTTCGCAATCGCAACGCATTGGTAATCACTGAAACCGAACTAAAACTCATGGCCAAAGCCGCAATCATGGGTGACAATAAAATTCCAAAAACAGGATATAAAACCCCTGCCGCAATTGGAATTCCGATAACATTATAGAAAAAGGCAAAAAACAAATTCTGATGAATGTTTTTCATTACCGCCTGGCTCAATTCTTTGGCTTTCACAATTCCCTGTAAATCGCCTTTTACCAAAGTAATTTTAGCACTTTCAATCGCCACATCGGTTCCGGTACCCATGGCAATCCCCACATCCGACTGTGCCAATGCCGGTGCGTCGTTAATTCCGTCTCCCGCCATCGCTACCATTTTACCTTCATTTTGCAATTTCTGAATCACTTTCAGTTTGTCTTCCGGCAAACATCCCGCCTGAAAAGAGCTCAATTGCAAAGCATTGGCCACTGCCTCAGCCGTATTTTTATTATCTCCGGTCAGCATCACCACTTCCACACCTTTTTGCATCAACTCTTTGACCGCCGCCGCGCTATTGGTTTTTATAGCGTCAGTAATCACCACAAATCCCAAAACCGAACGATCAACAGCAATATAAGAAACGGTTTTCCCCAGTTTTTGCTCGGTAATAACCTGCTCCTCCATCTCAGAAGGAATTTCGGCCTGAATTTCTTCCATAAGCTTGCTGTTTCCTAAAGCAACCCGTTTTCCGCTCACAATGCCGCTTACTCCTTTTCCGGTAATCGCTTCAAAGTTTTCAGCCGCAGTTAAAGTTATGTTTTTCGCTTTCGCAAAAGAAACGATGGCTTGTGCCAAAGGATGTTCGCTGTATTGATTAACAGATGCAATTGCCTCAAGCGCCACATTTTCCTTTTCGTCAGAAACCTGAATGTGCTCCACCGAAGGTTTTCCTTCTGTCAAGGTTCCGGTTTTATCCGTAATTAAAACATTTACCTTATTCATGTTCTCCAAAGCTTCGGCATTTTTTATCAAAACCCCCAATTGCGCTCCCTTACCCACTCCAACCATTACCGACATAGGTGTTGCCAATCCCAAAGCACAGGGACAGGCAATAATTAAAACCGCAACAGCATTGATAAATCCGTAAATCAAAGCATTTTCTTCCGGACCAAATTGAGCCCAAACCAAAAAAGTAATTACAGCCACGGCAACGACAATAGGTACAAAATATTTAGAAATTCTGTCGGCTAATTTTTGAATGGGCGCTCTGGAACGGCTGGCATCATTCACCATTTGTACAATTTGTGACAATAAGGTTTCGGCTCCTACTTTTTCGGCCAGCATTAAAAAAGATTTATTTCCGTTGATGGTCCCCGCCACCACCGCATCGGCTGTCTTTTTATCCACCGGAATGGGTTCGCCCGTCAACATCGATTCGTCAATAGTGCTTTCTCCTTCGATGATTTTTCCATCCACCGGAATTTTATCGCCCGGTTTTACACGCAATAAATCGCCTTTTTTAATTGCATCGATAGCAATCACTTTATCTGTACCATTTTCTACCAAAATGGCTTCTGTAGGAGCTAATTTCAACAATTCCTTAATGGCACCACTGGTTCGGCTGTGGGCTCTGGCTTCTAACAACTGTCCTAACAAAACCAGTGTCAAAATCACGGTTGTGGCTTCAAAATACAAATGCACCGTTCCCATTTCAGTTTTAAATTCTGCCGGAAAAAAATCAGGAAACAACAAACCAAATACACTGAACAAGAAAGCCACACCAGCACCAATTCCGATAAGCGTGAACATATTCAAATTCCAACTTATTATTGATTTCCAGGCGCGTTCAAAAAACATCCAACAGGCATAAAAAACAACCGGTAAAGACAATACAAACTGCACCCAATTCCAGCTTTCCATATCCATCACTTTCATTAACGGATTATTAGGAATCATATCCGACATGGCAATAATGAAAATAGGCAGCGTAAATACTACGGCAATTTTCATTTTTTTAAGTAAATCGGTATAAGTTTTATTATCCTCGTTTTCTACAGCTTTCATGGGTACCAAATCCATTCCGCAAATAGGACAGGAACCCGGTTCGTCCTTAATCACTTCCGGATGCATGGGACAACTATATTGGGTTTTAGCAGCGGTTATTTCAGGGGCTTTTACTAAATCCATTCCGCAAACCGGACAACTTCCGGGTTTATCATACACCTTATCTCCTTCGCAAAACATAGGGCAATAATATTTCCCGGCTTGTTTTGCGGACAATTCCGGATTCTCTTTTGGCTGATGATGATGCGAATGAGAAGAAGTCCCGCAACAGGATTTGGATTCCGGTTTCGGTTTATCTTTAGCTTCCGGATGAGCCATTTCGATGGTATAATTTCCGGCATTTGCCAAAACTTCCTGTAATTGTGAAACAGGCAGATGTTTTTCCATTTGGATAATAGCTTCCGGCGGATTCAACGTAACCTTTGCTTCAATGCCTTCAATAGTATTCAGCGTTTTTTCAACCTTGGTTCGACAACCGTCGCAACTCATTCCTGTGACTGTATAAGTATGTTTCATGATTATAAACGATAAAAATAAGTCCCGTAAATACAGGACTCTTCAATTAAAAAATATAAATTCTAAAAACTATTTATTCTTCCGAATCCATGTTTTTATGCATCTCTTCTTTCATCTTAGGCATGTCTTCTTTCATATTTTTCATCGCTTTCATATCCATACCACATTTAGGACATTTGCCCGGTTTGTCACTCATTTCGTTAGGATGCATCGGACAGCAAAATTTATCAGCATGCTTCTCGGCTTTCATTTTTTTAGCCACTAAATCCATCCCGCATTTAGGACATTTTCCGGGTTGGTCACTTTTCACTTCCGGATGCATCGGACAAGTGTACATGGCTTTTTGAGCTTCATTTTTAGAAGCTTTTTCGGTGGTTTGAGCAACAGCTGTTACCGAAACCGCTAAGAACAGGCTTAGCAAAAGGAGTATTTTTTTCATGATTTTATTAATTTATTTTTGGTTATTTTCTTAATACAAAGTTCAGAAAATCATGCATTTTTTGCCTTGTACAATTTTGATAAAGATTTGTAAAATTTACAATTTATCAATCTGTTTCCGGCTATTTTCCTGAGATTGTTTGTAAGCCGTAGGCGAAAATCCGGTAATTTTTTTAAACTGATTACTCAAATGTGCCACATCGGTATAATTGAGCTGAAAAGCAATTTCGCTCAAACTTAATTCGTTGTAATTCATCAGTTCTTTTACTTTCTCAATCTTTTGTGTAATAAAATAATGCTCGATGGTAATGCCTTCATTTTCCGAAAACAAATTGCTTAACGCATTATAATCCTGTTTTAAATCTTCGGCGAGATATGTGGACAAATTAATTTTGAGCTGGTCTTTTTGATAATGCACCAAATTGACAATCAGTTTTTTTATTCGCTCAATAGTTTGGCTTATTTTGTCATCCAATAATTCAAAACCCAAGTCTTTCAAATTTTCAGACAACTGTTGTTTTTCGGTTTCCGTAAGCGGATTTTCAATTTCAGCTTCTCCTAATTTTAAGGTGCGCACCGAAATATCCATTTCTTCCAATAGCTTTTTGACGGCCATTTCGCAACGGGCACAAACCATATTTTTGATATAAATTTTCATTTGAAAAATTATTTTAAAACTACTTTAAACAAAAAAATCCCAACTTAGAAAAACGAAGTCAGGATTTGGATTGCTTTCATCAACTACAATAATTAAGTTGGAAAAAGATTATTTAATTTCTTTAATCATACCTCCGCATTCAAGCATTTCGGAACCATAATACGGATTTTTGATGGCTTTAAATTCACTAATCCAATACCCGCTTTTTCCTTCGTTATACATTGGGCAATAATCCTGATACAAATGCTGACTGCTCCCAAAAGTGGCAATCAAAGTTGAAATATCTTTGCTTAAAACCGCAAAATACTTTCTTTGCAAATCCATTTTAGTCTCATTTTTAGCGATTAATCCGGCTTGGATTTTAGCATCGTCAGTACTATTTAAATATTTTGTCAATAATTTGGAATCAATTTTTGTAACATCAGTTGCCGAAACTGCTTTTTCAAAATCGGCTGCTACGGTAGCTGCTTCTTTTGCATTATCGGCTGCCAAGGCGTTTTTGATTTTCAAATAAGCATTAATAATCGCATCAGTAGAAACAGAAGCTTTCACAGCATCGCTTACTTCTGCAATTTCAACTTTAGTGTCTGCCGATTCTTCTCCTGATTTTGCGGGTTCTAAATCCATTCTGCATTTACTGCACACATCGCCTTTTTTTCCTGTAATTTCCGGATGCATCGGACAGCTGTATTGCACATCGGATTTGACAATTACCTGTCCTTCTGTTTCTTTTTCTTCTTTATTCTTTTGATTACAACTTACTAAGGCAAGTGTTAACATGAAGCAGGAAAACATTATTTTTTTCATTTTTTTTATTTTTTAATCTTTAAAATTAATTGGTTCTTTTTATAATTTATTTTCACGTAAACTGTACCGAAGGTACGACATCTGGATAAAATTTCCCATTTTTGATGACATGCTTTGTTTAAAAATTTCAATCTCAGCGCATCTTTTATACCAAAAATGATTCCGCTACATTTTCATTCCCGCCATAGGATCTTTTCCTTTTCTAAATTTATATTCACTGTTAATGGCATAAGCACCGGTAATTACCACTTTTTTATCTGAATCCAACGGGGAAGTAATTTCAACCATCCCCCCCGATTCTACACCGGTTGTTACCATCACATTTTCAAAAACACCGTGACTTTTTTCCAGCCAGATAAACGTGGCATTTTCATCTCTGATGACCGCATCAACAGGAACAAAAATTCCTTTTCGTATCGTCATTTTTAATCGGGCAATAGCCTGCATTCCCGGTTTTAAATCCAAACGAGGATTAGGAACTTCCATTCGGACGAATAACAATCTAGAATTAGGATCAATTTCCGGATTAATAAAAATCACCTGTGCCCGCACAACCTGATTCGGATAATCCACAAAAGACAAAGTTGCCTTTTGTCCCAGATGCAGTTTTTTAGCATAATTAACATTAATCTGAGTTTCGAGCCACAAACTCCCTAAATCGGCCAGTTTAAGTATCGGTGTTCCTTCCATTACATAACTGCCTTCGGTAATGGCAATTTCCGAAACCGTTCCGCTGTAAGTGCTGTAAAAAGTGGTATAAGGAGAAACCTCTTTTTGCGTTTTAATGGCTTCAATCTGTTTTGGCGACAAGCCGTAAAACAACAGTTTCTCTTTGGCTGAGGCCAAAATATTTTGGGCATTTTTACCAAAATTTCCCGGCATACTCAGTTGTTTAAAAGCCGCCAGAAAATCCTGTTTGGCTATCGCCAAATCTTCACTGTACAACTGATACACCGCCTGATTTTTTTGTACAAAATCACCTTCGGTTTTAACATACAACTTTTCTATTCTTCCCATCGCTCTGGACGAAATACTCTTAATTCGTTCCTGATTAACGGCCAGTATTCCGTTATAGCTTTCCTCCGGACTAGCTTGTGAAGCAACTAACGGAGCGGTTGTGATATTCCCTAACTTTAGCTGTTGGTCGCTCAACGAAATTTCATTTGACTGGTCTTTATCTTTTTTCATCAAAGTTAATTCCATGTGACAAATAGGGCATTTTCCCGGTTTGTCTTCTTTTACCTGAGGATCCATCGAGCAGGTATAATACGCCTCTTCCTCAGAATGAAGATGCGCATCCTTACTCTTGGAATTACAGGACAAAAGCAAAACAAAAACCAATAAGCTAAGCCAACTTATTTTTCTAGATACTTTCATTTCTTCTCTATTTTTTAGAATCGTTTTTTCTATTTCAACAATAATTTCTAGCGAATAAAACTTTCACTGTCCATCAGATAGTATCCGTTTTCGGCTACCTCCTCTTCGGTGCTTATTCCGCTTAAAATTTGTATCCAGCCCTTTCTTTCAACTCCGGTTTTTACCTTAGTCGATTGGAATCCGTTACCTTTTTTTACAAATACAAGCTGATGACTTCCTAAACTCACCAAAGTTTGTTTGGGAAGCCAGATTCCCTTTTGCGAAAGCGTTTCAATCTTTCCTTCTAATCGCAAACCAATTGGGAACTGCCGTTGCGCATTATTGAGGTACACCCTGATGCGATTGGTTTTTTCCGAAGGATTGAGTTGGGCTTCTACAAAATCTACTTTAGCATTCACTACCTCATCCGAATCTAATTCGCTCCTAATCTCAATAGACTGCCCTACTTTAATTTGCCCGGCATAACCCTGTATCACATTAAATACGCCCCAGACTTTATCAGTACTAACCAACTGAAAAACCACGGTATTTTTAGTAATATAATAGCCTTCTTTCAACAAAGGAGCTCCCGAAGCAGCGGTAGTTTTCATCGCATCATTAACAGTTGTACTTTTTGAACCACTCACAACACCACTAACCGGACTGTAAATTGAAATTATCGGGTGGACTCTTTGTGTTGTAACCAACGAATTAATCTGGTTTTTAGTCATGCCGTAAAGCAGTAATTTTTGTTTTAAAGCGTTTATAATAGGCTTGTTTTCTGAATCATTATGAATCAAATACAGGAAATTTTGCTGCTCGGTAAGCAATTCCGGACTGTACAAATCGAATAATTTTTGTCCTTTTATTACTTTTTGGTATGCATAATTCACATACATTTTTTCGATTCTTCCGTTTACTCTTGCTGCAATATTTTCATAGGAATTCGCGTCATAAGTAACAATTCCCGGTAACTTTAACTCGCTGCTTATTGCGGTATCTTTGGCTTGGGTAGTTTTAAAATTTCCCGCCACAAACTGATTGCCCGGCTGAAGTAATTCTTCAACATCGGGACTTTGTGACTTTTCTCCTTCTACTGTTTTTTTGACCAAATCCATGCCGCAAATGGGACATTGTCCGGGTGCATTTCGAATGATTTCCGGATGCATCGGGCAGGTATAAACGGCTTCTTCATGCGAATGAGCGGACTCATTTTTAGATGTACCAACAAAATAATACACCGCAAATCCCAGCAATACAACTGCTATAGCCAACAAACCATATTTTAGATAGTTATTCATGTTTATTTTCTTTCTAGTTGTTTTTCAATTTCTACCTGAACATTCAAAATCATTTGCAATTTATCCAGCTTTTCCATTTGCGCCATATTGAGTGCTTCCCAGGCATCCAGTACCACAAATAAATCGCCGGTATTGTTTTGCCAGGCTAAAACCGCCGTATCATAATTACGCTTTAAAGCCGGAATAATGTGCTTTTCTGCAATATCGTATTGCTTTTTCAGGCTGCTCCATTCTGCCTGCATACCGGCAATCATTCCCGAAACTTCATTCAGAATCATTTGTTTTTGCCATTCCAGACTTTCGTTTTTAATCTTAAAACTATTAGCATTCGCCTTATTCATTTTAGTGGACCAGGGCATTGGCAGTTTGATCATTCCCATTAAAGTAAATTGTTGGGGCATTTGACCAAAAGCAAACATGTGATCGTATTTTATGCCAAATTCCGGCAGCTGTTTTGACTTTTCAATTTCCATTTTAAGTTCATTCAACTCCATCGTTTTTTCGATTGCCTTAACATCGCTTCGGTTTTGAGCAAGCATAGTCACATCCGTTTGAAACGAATCGGCTTCTTTGAGCGTATAATTCGAATCAATTTCAAAAAGCAAATTTTTATCTCTTGCCATCAGCGTATTGAGTGCAATTCGTTTTTGGGAAATTTCATTTTGCAGCATTAGCGCTTCACTTTGCAAAGCACTGTATTTGGATTTGGCCTTATAATACGTGGGCAATTTATCCATATTATACTGATAGCGGATTTCCATACTTTTAATCATGTAATCCAACAGCAACAGATTCTCTTTGATAATTTTAATTTTTTTATCTAAAACCAGCCATTGGTAATAATTGGCTTTGGCCAAAGCATTCAACTGATTACCGGTATATTTTTTATTTTCGGCTTCCACCGAAGACATGGTGTTCATGTAATTAGCTTCGGCTTTTTGTCGGGAAGCATTAGGAATCATTTGAGTAAAACCAACCATATACGAACCCATTCCCCGGCTCATTTCATCGGCTTTCCACATTTTAGTATTGTAAGGCGTCATAAAAAACCCGGTACTAATTTCGGGAGCCATCCAGCTTTTTGCTCCTTTTGCAGCGGCATCCATACTTTGAATATCGGCTTCGTACATTTTAAGCTGAGGATTATTGTTTTGAATTTGCATCAAAATTTCATCCAATGAAAGCGTTTGTCCTGCAGCTGCTAAGGCATTTAAAAGCAAAAAAACTATACTGATGTAATATTTACTAATTTGCATCGATAATATCTATTTTCCCTTTTGTTTTCAATTCTCTTAATTTGGTGATTTCAAAAACAACAGGGGTTACTAATAATACATAAATAACAGAGGAAATTGTTCCTCCAATCAAGGGTACGGTAATTGGAACCATCACGTCGGCGCCGGTTCCGGAAGACCAGAGTATTGGCACTAACCCAAAAAGTGATACCGAAACCGTCATTAATTTTGGTCGCAATCTTTTTGCCGAACCTTCAATAACATATTCCCGTATAATATCTTCGTTGAGAGTTTTGCTGCTGTTTCCATATTTGGCAATCATTTTATCCATTGCTTCATTGAGGTAAATGGTCATCAACATAGCGGTTTCGACCGCCATTCCAAACAAAGCGATGAAACCTACAGCAACAGCCACTGACAAATTGATTCCGTAGAAATACACCATAAATATTCCTCCAATTAGAGCAAAAGGAACAGTTATCATCGTGATTAAAGCTTCCTTCATGGAACGATACGTGAAATACAAAATCATAAAAATAATGAGGACAACAATCGGTAAAATCAGACTTAAGGTTTGGTTTGCCCGAATTTGATTTTCCCATTGACCGCTCCATTCCAAATAATAACCTTTAGGCATTTTAGCCATCATAGCATTGAGTTTATCCTGAGCTTCTTTTACGGTACTGCCCAAATCCCGGTCGCGTACATTAAACAAAACACTTCCGCGAAGCATGGCATTTTCGCTATTAATCATCGGCGGTCCGTCACTTATTTTAACTTCGGCAACTGATTCGAGAGGAATTGGTCCAAATTCCATGGTTTGAAGTTGTAATTGCTTTAAGGCGCTCAGACTGTTTCTGTATTCCTGAGCATATCTCGCATTGACCGAAAAACGTTGCCTCCCTTCGATGGTAGAAGTCAGCGTCATTCCGCCAATGGCAGTTTCTACCACATTGTTTACCTCATCAACACTAAGACCGTAGCGGCCAATTTCTTCTCTTTTGGGAATAATATCGATGTATTTTCCGCCGGTAATAGGTTCGGCAAATAAATCTTTGATCCCCGAAGTGCCTTCTAATGCATTTTTAATTTTTTGGGATAAAGCATCAATAGTATCCAGACTGGTTCCGTAAACCTTAATCCCAACATCGGTTCGGATTCCGGTTGAAAGCATATTAATCCGATTGATAATTGGCTGAGTAAAACCATTGGTTACTCCGGGAATTTGAAGTTTATTATTAATTTCGGTAATAATATCATTCTTCGTTATTCCGTCTCTCCATTCGCTTTGCGGTTTGAGTAATATTATGGTCTCAATCATACTTATCGGACTGTTATCGGTCGCTGTATTGGCTCTTCCGGCTTTTCCTAAAACATGAGTTACTTCGGGAATTGAGCGGATTAATTTATCCTGAACCTGCAAAATTCGTTTGATTTCCGTATTCGAAACATCCGGTAAAGTCACCGGCATAAACAAAATGGATCCTTCATCTAAAGGTGGCATAAATTCCGAACCCAATCGGGTGAACATAAAACCACCAATTAACAAGGCTGCTACATTTATGGCCAAAATTGTTTTTCGCCATTTTAAACAAAAAATCAAAACCGGTGTATAAACCTTTTCTAATTTTCTGTTTATCGGATTTTTTTCTTCAGAACGCAATTTGCCTTTGAGCAAAAAACTAATCAACACCGGAGTGAGCGTTATTGCCAAGAAAGCATCAACAATCAAAATAAATGATTTTGTCCAGGCCAGCGGACTAAACAGCTTTCCTTCCATTCCCGTTAACAAAAACACGGGCAGAAAAGAAGCAATAACTATAAGCGTAGAATAGAAAACTCCCGGACCGACTAGTTTGGAAGAATCTTCAATAATCTTCATTCGCTCCTCGGAAGATAAAGAATCCTGCTCTTTATTAAACCTATTTTTAAATATATTTTTCATAGTTCCGCTTATTGAATTATACCTTTTTCTTCCTGTTTTTCCGAAAGTCCCCGATAGGCATTTTCAACCATAACAATTCCGTCATCCACTACAACACCAATTGCCAGAGCAATTCCGGTGAGCGACATAATATTGGAAGAAATTCCAAAAGCTTCTAAAAGAATAAACCCCACAGCCACCGAAATAGGCAATTGTATCAGGATAATCAATGCGCTGCGCCAATGAAAAAGGAAAAGAAGAATTACGATAGATACTGCAATCATTTCCTCTATCAAAGTTCCTTTAACCGAATCGATAGCCTTTTCAATCAGCTCGCTGCGATCGTAAGAAGTTTTGAAAGTAACGCCTTCCGGCAAACCTTTTTCGACTTCTTTCATTTTGACTTTTACAGCCTCAATAACTTTATCGGCATTCTCTCCGTATCGCATGACCACAATTCCGCCTACTACTTCTCCTTCGCCATTGCCATCAAAAATTCCCAGACGCAAATCGCCACCCATTTGTACCGAACCGATATCACTCACCTTTACCGGTACCGAATTGTAATTCTTGATGGCTATGTTCTCAATATCTTTGATATTTTTAATATAGCCCAATCCTCTCACAATATAAGCCCGGTCGCTCATTTCGAATTTTCTTCCGCCTACATCGTTGTTACTGGTTTTTACCGCCTGCATCACTTCCATCATACTGACATTGTAGTATTGCATTTTGAGTGGATCCAAAACCAGCTGGTATTGTTTTTCAAACCCTCCAAAAGAAGCTACTTCGGCTACTCCCGGAACAGTTTGCAAAGCAAATTTCACATACCAATCCTGTAAAGCGCGCTGCTCTCCCAAATCCATTCCATCTGTTTCCAGATGATACCAAAACACATGACCTACTCCGGTTCCGTCAGGCCCCAGAGTGGGTACCACATTTTGAGGTAAGAGACGCTGAGCATAATTCAATCGTTCCAATACCCGGGTTCTTGCCCAATACGGATCAACCTTGTCCTCAAAAATGATATAAACAAAGCTCATCCCAAACATCGAGGAAGCGCGGATATTTTTAATTTTTGGAATTCCCTGTAAATTGGAAACTAGCGGATAGGTCACCTGATCTTCAATTACCTGCGGACTTCTTCCCATCCACTCCGTAAAGACGATAATTTGATTTTCAGACAAATCCGGAATAGCATCAATAGGATTTTGTTGTACACTGTAAACGCCCCAACCAAATAAAAAAGCGGAAATCAACAGAACAATTATCCTGTTTTGTAATGCCAGTGCTATTATTTTTTTGACCATTTTTCTATATTTTATAACGAGATACTATCTTTTATTTTATTCATCCAATAAATTACTTCCTTTTTTTGAGCGGTCGTAAGAATTGCTTCTTTATGGATTAAAGTATATGAACTTAAAGGCATTTCATCTGATTTTATTTGTTTCACAATTCCATCCAATTTACTTTTTTGCTTTCGTTTAGAATAATTTCCAAATTCATCAAAGTTTAAATCCTTTTTTCCCTTCTCTATATGACTATCCATAAAAAAACGTATTGGCTGAATATTAGAATACCAAGGATAATAAGTGTTATTACTGTGACAATCATAACAAGAAGTACGTAAAACAGTCTTGATATTCTCAGGAACTGTATACACCCTGACAAAACTTTCAGTCATCTCTTTTTTACTGCCTTCATTACGAGAAGGCTGATACAACTGCATCAGCAAAAAAACAATTGTCCCAATAAAAAGTATCCTTTTGGTAATCTTTTTCATTTTAGAATTCTTTTTTTACAGAACCACAGCTAAGCATTTGTGAACCAAAATATGGATTTTTGATTTCTTCTTTTTCACTTATCCAAACAGCTCCTTTGTTTTCATCTGCCATTGGACAAAAATCCAAATAGAGCTTTTTATTGGTTCCAAATAATTCAATTAAATCCTCTATATCCTTACTTAAGGTTACAAAATGCTCTCTTTGATGCGCTATATTGTCAGCATTTGCACCTATGTGATCGGCATGTTCTTTGGCATCTTCTAAAATATCAGCATATTCTTTTTTTAATTCCTGCTCTATTTTATCAGTATTTAAATCGTTTAATGTTACTGCTAATTCTTTTCCTGACTGAGCGGCTTCTTCTGAATTGTCTTCAACTAAAGCATTTTTCAATTTTAGATAATTGTCCAAAATAGTTTCTATCGAAAAAGAAGTCTGGCTTTTCTTAGTTGTTGGTTGGTTACTCTCCTCAACTGTCTCTTTATTTCCTGATTTGTTATCCTTACATGAAGCAAAAACTACCATCAGAACTAATATGCTTATTTTTAAAATATTTTTCATTTTTATATCTTTTAATTGTTTTGTTGTTTAATCTATTTTAATCCTTTTTTTAATTTCTATCGTATTGACAACAACCAGGAAGGGCATTGTAAGCGGCAGCTGAAGCTTTATTTTTTTTACTGTCGTAACCCGCAGCAGCAATGCGCTTTAAAATCTCCTCTTGGTTTGTTTTCTCCACATTATACGTTATAGTAGCTATTTTTGTCTCCTTATTCCAATTAACCTCAGCCACGTCCTTAAGATTTCCGGCTTTTTCGATTGTCTTTTTACACATTCCACAGTTTCCGTATATTTTTACCGTTTCAGTTTTTGCATTTTTTATTTGTGCCTGTACAGCAACACCTGACAACAATACAATGATTGCCATCAATACTTTTTTGATTGATTTCATGATGTTAAATTTAATAAGAGAAAATAGTTAACCAATAGCAAAACGGTTCAAAAAACCATTATGACATTGTACTAACAAAAAAATGAATGGGTAAAGCAAATATGCTTTGAATTTGATGCACTTTTGGCTATCAAAAAAGAAGTTTAGCCTATTTTAGGAATAAGCCAAAGAGAGGTATATCCGTCCGAAAGAACAGATATTAATGAAGAAAAATTTTGTTTTTTTGAAGAAAAACCAAAATGCGTTTGCAGCATTTCGTATGCTATTGAAGTGGTATTTCCAATATTCACGGAAGACACACCACACATTGCTTGTCCGCATTTACCGGAACAACCTTTATGACCTTTGGTTTCTTTAGATTTAGAATCTTTACAGCAACAAGCTTTCATTTTGGTTTTAGAAGACATTTCCATTTTACAGGAATGCTTACCTGAACCTGATCCACAAGCATAGGCTTTTGCCGGCAACAAAAAAAAGCCTAAAAGCAAAATCAATATGAGGCAGAATTTATTCATTTCTAAATCGTTAATGCTACAAAGTTACTATTTTTTATATTGTATAAATAAAAGCCAAAGTCATTTATGCTTTTTTTATACTTTCTAATTTTACTTATCTCCGATAAAAAGATTGACAATCGATTGGGAAACCGACAAAATAATACTGAATAACAGCGCTGTAAAAAAAGTATCTACATCAAAACCTCCCACAATATTATCGCAAAGTATAATAATCAAACCATTAATAACCAGCAAAAATAATCCTAATGTAACAAAAGTAATTGGCAACGTAAACAAAACCAAAATAGGTTTGATAAAAATATTCAGCAAGCCCAAAACAATAGCTACAAAAATGGCTGTTGAAAAACTGGCTACATGAACGCCTTTCATAAAGTGCGAAATCAGTAATACCAAAATGGAAGTAGTAAGTACTCTTAAAATTAATTTCATTTACCGTATTTTAATAGGTCAAAAATACTCTTTTTTAGATTACAGCAATTTGTTTTAAAAAGAAATTGCTGTAATCTGTTTAGAATCTTATTTTGAAACACCTTCAGAAGTCATCATAACTCTTTTTAAACTCCCATCAGTATTATATTCTAATTGATCAATACAAACCGAGCGGCTGTAACTTCCGCCGTTAGTTTGAATGGCACCGTTGTGATAAATAAAATAAGGTTTCCCTTTAAACTCTAAAATCGCCTGATGATTGGTGTTAGAATTTCCGGCAATTTCGTTTAATATTCCTTGATATTCATAAGGTCCTTCAATAGAATCTGCCATAGCGTATGCTATTTTTTCCGGAAAACCGCTGGCATAACTCAGGTAATATTTACCATTCTTTTTGTGTACCCAAGGCGCTTCGGTAAATTGTAATCCATTAAAATCAATTTTCTTAACCGGACCATCAATTTCAATCATATTTTCTTTTAGTTTGGCATAATAACAAACCCCATTCCCCCAAAACAACCAGGCTTGCCCGTCATCATCAATAAAAACAGCAGGATCGATACAAGTCCAACCATGAGTAGAAGCAAAACAATCAGCATTTGTTAAAAGTGGTTTCCCAATTGCATCTTTATAAGGACCTTGAGGCCTATCAGCTACTGCTACACCTATTCCGGAACCATTGGTACTGATATACCAATAATACTTTCCATTTCTTTTAATGGCTTGTCCGGCATAAGCATCATTGGTTTTATCCCATTTAAAATCTTCTATTTTCAACGGAACAGGATATTCGGTCCAATTTTCCAAATCGGTCGTTGAAAAAACCAACCAATCTTTCAATTTATAACCCTTTTGTCCACCTTCAAAATCATGTCCGGTAAACAACCACAAAGTATCGTTCTCCACGAAAGCGGCAGGATCTGCGGTATATTTATGCTTGATAATCGGATTCCCTGTGGATTGAAAACGATACAATCCGTCTTCTGACAACAACAAACTTTGAGGCACTCCACCCCATTTTTCGTTCAATTGTTGTGCTTCTTCCTTAGTTATACTAATCACACTTCCGTGTCTCGGAAAGAAATCTTTAGTAAAAGATTCGGTCTTTTCAGTAAAATGATACAAATCTTTAGAACGCTGAAACTCATATCGCCCGCTTGAATACAAATCATACATCAAAATATACTCATCACTGTTATTTAATTTAAATACAGAAGAACCTTCTACACCGGTTTTATCATTCGCATAAGCATCCAAGTACTCAAAACTTTCTTTCCAAGGTCCTAAGAGTTTTTTACTTGTTGCTTGTTTAATTCCGTTTTTTATTTCTTTTCCGTTTGCATCTTTGGTATTTCCTTTATAAAACAAATGATACACTCCGTCTTTATAAATGATATCGCCATCAATAGCACCATCTTTGGCACTGTACAATAATTTTGGTTCTGCTTCCAGAGCAGTAAAATCTTTATTGGCATAGGCACAATAAAAATCCAATTTTTCATTGTATTTGAAACGTACCGTAAAGTATACCAAATACTTTTTGGCTTTTGCATCGTAAAAAGTTTGCGGTGCCCAAACCCATTTGATATCCTTAAATTTCTTAGGATATAATTTTTCCAAATCAATAACCGATGATTTCCAGTCCAAAAGATTTTTTGATTGCATCAGGACGATTCCAGGATTATAATCCCATCCATTTTTCTTAGTATTCATATCAGTTGCAACGATATAAAATCCGTTTCCATCTGCTTTTCTAAGAATATGCGGGTCACGAATTCCGCCGGTATTAGAAATATCTTTTGACGATATAATAGATTCATTATTATTTAATGCTCTCCAGTTTACCGCATCTTCACTCACAGCAAAACGCAACTGTTCCTGCTGACTGGCAGCACCTTTTCCTTCAAAATAAGCAAAAAGATAGCCTTTAAAATCTTTGTTTTGAGCGTACAAATTGGATAAACTTAATACCGTAAAAAAGACAATTTTATATACTTTTTTCATACTTTTCTAATTCTTAAAATAAAAAATTCAAATTCCAATGTTTGGCCAAACGTTCGGCTTCTTTTTTAGTCAAATGGATCACCGCTCCGTGTTTTTGAACTGAAAAATTAGTACGCTTCATAACTCCCTCATCAAAATGCCCCAAATTGGTGAAATTTTTAAAATCACTAGTTTCAGCAAACCCGAAATTATGTGGGTTTACACTAAAAATATCGTACATCAGCACCCATTTATTATCACTTAAACGTTTAAAAACATTTGGCGCTTCACATGATTTCTTTTCAAAATCAATTTGTTCCGGCTGATATACATAACCCGAGTTAATACTTTTTGAAAATGCCATTTTTATACCACCCGGATTTTCCTGAGCTACATACATCATACAAAATCTTCCATCAGGCAGTTTGGTAATGTCTGCATCCAAAATCTGTTTCGTACTATCAGGATATTCAAAAAGAATTTCAGGAGTGGTTTCCAAAGCTGTAAAATCTTTATTCATATAGGCATAATACAACTTAGTTTTCCCTTTTCCTTTTCGCATCGTAAAATAAATCATAATTCTGTCCTTTGCTTCATCATAAATCAGCTCAGGCGCCCAAACACAACCTACATTCCATTCCGGATAAGCCTTATCGATATCTAAAATAGAATGCGACCAATGAATCAAATCTTTGGATTTCATCAAAACCAAATCACGGTTATTTCCCCAGTCGTATTTTTCTCCCGGACGCTCCCACTCGGTATCGCGATAGCCTTTTTGTTTGCCATAAATATGCAAATCAGTCATCGCAATATAAAAATAACCGTCGTTACCGCGCATGATATAAGGATCCCGAATTCCTTTTTGTTCAGCAATCGTATCGCCCGCAATTACGGGCTTGGCATTATTCACATCGGTAAAAGTATAGCCGTCTTTACTCAAAGCAAAGTATAATCCGTGAGTGTCGTCTTTAAAATAAGTTAGTAAATAGGCGGCCATTTTGTCTTTTGAGGTATTACTTTTTCCGTTTTTCACCGAACTACAGGCAGAAAAAAGAAAAATGCCTCCCAAAAGCATTGCCAACTGTTTGACAATTTTATGTTGCCCTAAAAAAAGATTGAATATTTTCATTTGAATTGGTTTATAGATTTTATGGTTAATTTTAGTTAGGTAACAAACTTAAGTGTTTTTTTTACATTTATCAAAATAACAAATAAAAAAAAAACAGCAACTTCAAAAAAAGTTACTGTTTCTATATTCTTAAAATCGAAAAGATTATTTCAAAAACGAAATTACCATTTGATAAAACAAAGCAGGATTCTCAGCATGCAACCAATGTCCGGCATTTGGTATAGTTTTTAATTGCATCAGCGGAAAATGTTCTCTGATACTTTCAATATCCGAATCTAAAACATAATCCGAATTCCCTCCGCGAATAAACAATGTAGGTTTATCGAATACTAATCCATTTGGTAATGCCACACCAATTTCCTCAATTTTTTCATTAAAAACAGCCAGATTAAAACGGAATGCTAATTGTCCCGGTTCCAGCCAATAAAGGTTTTTTAATAAAAATTGTTTGGTTCCAAAATCATGGATATACTGACCAATAATTGCTTCCACCTCTGCTCTAGTTGGTTTTACAGAGAAATCAACCGCATTCAAAGCAGCTAAAATAGCTTGGTGGTGTGGTGCATAATATTTTGGACCAATATCGGCCACGATTAACTTATCGACTAAATCAGGGAAACGCGTAGCAAAAAGCATAGCAATTTTCCCGCCCATAGAATGACCTAAAATGTTGATATTCTCTAAAGCATGTTCCTGACAATAGGCAAAAACATCCTCAACCATCAACTCATAATTAAATTCATCCGACTGAAAACTGCGCCCGTGATTGCGCATATCCAGCATGTGCACCTGAAAACCTTCGCTGGCAAACTGCTGCCCTAAGGTTTTCCAATTGTCTGACATTCCCAGAAATCCGTGTATAATTAAAAAAGGTTTTCCTTCGCCTTCTATTTTTGAATATAACATTTATTAGATTTTAAAAATTATTTCGCAGAGATTCACAAAACAGACACAGAGATACACTAAGCTATTTAAAACCACTCCTTCTTTGTTACTCTCTGCGAAATCCTTGACGTATCTTTGTGAAACAAAAATTATTTTAATTTTCGCAAGTACATGTTCACTACGTTTTCCAAACCAAGATATAAAGCTTCGGAAATCAATGCGTGACCGATGGAAACTTCCAATAATCCCGGAATATTTTGTTTAAAAAACTGAATATTATCCAAACTCAAATCATGTCCGGCGTTGATTCCTAATTCTAATTCGTTAGCCAATTTGGCTGCGGTCACATACAGATCAATTCCTTTTTCGTTTCCTAAACTGTATTGATGAGCAAAAGATTCGGTATACAATTCAATGCGGTCAGTTCCAGTTTTCTTAGCACCTTCAATCATTTCCAAAACGGGATCCACAAAAATAGAAGTACGGATTCCGTTGTTTTGAAATTCCTGAATCATTTCGGTTAAATAAGCCTGATTTTTTACGGTATCCCAACCTGCAGAAGAAGTAATCGCTCCGATAGCATCCGGCACTAAAGTCACCTGATCCGGTTTGCACTCCAAAACTAAATCCACAAAATTATGCTGCGGATTGCCTTCAATATTGTATTCGGTATAAACTATCGCTTTCAAATCGCGGGCATCCTGATAACGAATGTGACGCTCATCGGGACGTGGATGAATAGTGATTCCCTGTCCCCCAAATTTTTGAATATCGCTGGCTACTTTTAATAAATCGGGTACATTTCCACCGCGTGCATTACGCAAAGTAGCTATTTTATTGATGTTTACACTTAATTTTGTCATTAGAACGTATTTTGATTACGAAAAACTATATTTTGGTTACAAAAATACAAAGTAAAAGCTAGGCGTTTTTGCCTTTTTTTGATTATTTTGCATAAAAATTGAGCCCTCAAAGAAAATGGAAATTACAAATTACATAACAAATGATTTCAAACCTATTGACAGTCAGGAAACTATTGAGGTCGCAAGAGATTTTTTGAGCGATTTCAATTTTTCGCATTTCCCTGTTGTCGAACATGGCGTTTATATCGGAAGTATTTCGGCAGAAGATGTGGAAACTTTTGATGAACAAAAAAAAGTCGCCGACTACAAATACAGCCTGGAAACTTTTTTCATCAGAACCGATGCGCTTTGGTTAGAAGTTTTAGAAGTTTTTGCCAAAAATCATTCTAATTTGATTCCGGTTTTAGACGAAAACAACAAATATGTAGGCTACTACGAAATGGAGGATATTATTAATTTCTTCCACCAGACTCCTTTTATTAAAGAGCAAGGGGTTATCATTAAAATCAGAAAAGGGATTTTAGATTATTCCATGAGCCAAATCACGCAGATTGTTGAAAGCAACAACGGAAAACTTCTGGGTTTGTTCATCTCTGAATCGGATATCAACAGTGTGGAAATTACCATAAAAATAAGCTCAGGAGCTATCAACGAAATTATCCAGACTTTCAGAAGATACAATTACGAAATCATATCCGAACATCACGAAGATTCTTATATCGCTAATTTAAAAGAACGTTCAGACTATTTAGACAAATATCTTAACATGTAACCTCAATGAAAATAGCCATTTACGGTCAATATTATCAAAATAGTACAGAACCTATCATCAAAGACATCTTCGTTTTTTTTAACAAAAGAAATATCGAAATTGTTATCGAATCCAATTTTCTGGCTTTAATTCAGGAAAAAAAAATCATCGAAAAAGAATACAAAACTTTTTGTTCGCATACCGAACTGGATTCCAGTTTTGACATGTTACTCAGCATTGGCGGTGACGGAACTATTTTAAGAGCAGCCACTTTAGTTAGAAATTCCGGCATTCCAATTTTAGGAATCAACGCCGGAAGACTGGGTTTTCTTGCCACAGTACAAAAAGAAAATATCGATGAATTTTTACAAATGGTTCTTGACAAAAAATACACCCTTTCTAAAAGAACCTTATTAAGCCTTACTTCTTCGCCAGAGAACGAAGCTTTAAACGATATTAACTTTGCCATGAATGAAGTTTCGGTGAGCCGAAAAGACACTACTTCGATGATTACTATTGATACCTATCTGAATGGCGAAATCTTAAATTCCTATTGGGCTGATGGCTTAATTATTTCAACTCCGACGGGTTCTACAGGCTATTCTTTAAGTTGCGGAGGACCAATACTTACGCCGGATGTTACCAGTTTAGTAATCACTCCTATTGCTCCACATAACCTGAATGCCAGACCTCTGGTAATTCCTGACGATACCGAAATTAAACTAAAAGTATCCGGCAGGGAAGAAAATTATTTGGTTTCTCTTGATTCCAGAATTACATCAGTAGGCAATGAAACCATTTTAACGGTAAAGAAAACCCCTTTTCAAATTAACATGGTCGAAATTCCCAATGAAACCTTCTTAAAAACCTTAAGAAGTAAATTGCTTTGGGGAGAAGACAAAAGAAATTAATTTTTTCAGTTGCCATTTATACAATATCATTCGTTTTTAGCGTTTTAGTACAACAAAAAACAAATTCCCATTAAAACAAGCGTATCTTTTTTCAAAAAAAAGTACATTTATTTTATTGGGCATTGATTCGTATTGATAATTATTATATTTGCAGGCAATTTTCTATGAAAATGAAAAAAATTTTAAGCGTACTGGTAGTTTTTTTTCTATGCACAAAAGCACAGGCTCAAATACATGAAATAGGTGTTTTTCTGGGTGGCAGCAACTACATTGGCGATGTGGGCAAAACTACCTATATTGCTCCAAATGAGCTTGCTTTTGGAGTTTTGTACAAATGGAACAGAAGTCCGAGACATGCTTGGAGAATTTCCTACATGCAGTCAACAATAAGTGCTGACGATCTGGATTCTGAAGAACCCGGCAGAAGTCTGAGAGGCTATAATTTTGAAAATAGCATAAAAGAACTATCTTTAGGGCTTGAATTCAACTTTTTTGATTTCAATCTTCATACTTTAGCACAAAAATTCACCCCTTATGTAAGCTCCGGAGTGAATTTCTTTACGTATGAAAATATGTATATTGAATTAGGAGAAACAAAAAAAATAAACAGAAAGAACTCCATTGCAATCCCAATGATTCTTGGAATAAAAACAAATATTTCCAGAAGTTTGGTACTTGGAGCTGAAGTAGGAGCCCGATATACATTTTCGGACAATCTTGACGGGAGCAATCCTAAAAAAGAAAATCTGAGTGCATTTCGGTTTGGAAATTTAAATAATAATGATTGGTATGTTTTCTCAGGTATAACATTAACCTATACCTTTGGCGAAAAACCCTGCTATTGTCCGCAATAAAAAAATGAGTGTATTAAATACAATAAATAAAGATAATCTCCCAAAACACCTTGCCATTATCATGGACGGCAATGGGCGATGGGCTAAACAACAAGGTCTTTTAAGAACAATTGGCCACGAAAACGGCACCAAATCAGTACGAATCACCATCGAGAACTGTGCAAAATTAGGAATTGAAAACCTGACTTTATATGCCTTTTCGACCGAAAACTGGAACCGGCCTAAATTAGAGGTTGAAACCTTAATGAAGTTATTGATTAAATCTTTGCAAAAAGAATTAATTACTTTGCAAAACAACAACATCCGACTTAACGCCATCGGGAATCTCGATATGATGCCAAAATCGGCTCAGAAAGAGCTTCTGGAGGTGATGGAAAAGACCAAGAATAATACTCAAATGACCCTGACACTTGCCCTCAGTTATGGTTCCAGAGAAGAAATAGTTAGCGCTGTAAAAAAGATTGCAGATAAAGTTAAAAATAATATAATTTCAATCGATTCTATTGACGATTCAATTATTAATAAGCATCTTTACACGCAAAATTTACCTGATGTAGATTTATTAATCAGAACGAGTGGAGAACACAGGATAAGCAATTTTCTATTATGGCAAATTGCTTATGCTGAATTGTTTTTTTCTGAAGTTATGTGGCCTGATTTCAGAGAGGAGCACCTTTATGAGGCGCTTATTAGTTATCAAAAAAGAGAACGTAGATTTGGAAAAACAAGTGAACAAATTAAATAATTTTTTAGTGTTGAATAAGAGTATCAAAGCATTACTTACCCTTGTTTTTTTGGGTAGTTTTTCACAAATAAAGGCACAAGACAGAGTACCATTCGACCAAGGTAAAAAATACATATTGGCTAAAGTTGAACTCACTAACAAACTTAGTTTTAATGACCAAACCGTGGTAACATTTGCCGGTTTGCAAAAAGGCCAGGAAATCACCGTACCCGGAGAACAAATTAGTGCAGCCATCAAAAAACTGGGAAAACTGGGGCTTTTTGATGAAATTGCATTTTACATCAATCACATCGACAACGATAGTATTTATCTGGATCTGGACATTAAGGAACTTCCTAAACTAAATGACGTAAAATTTGTTGGCGTTAAAAAAGGAAAAACCGAAACCTTCATCAAAGACAATGGTTTGACAAAAGGAAAAGTAGTCAATGAAAACCTCATTACCACAACTAAAAATTACATTGAAAACAAATACAAAAAAGACGGTTATTTTAACACCAAAGTTAATATCAATACTGTAAAAGACACTACTGCCGGTAATTTAGTAAATATGGTGGTTAGCGTTGACAAAGGTGATAAAATTAAAATCAGCCATATTGATTTCGTGGGCAACAGCAAGTTGACAGACAAAAGCCTGCGCAAGGCCATGAAAAACACCAAACAAAGAAATCCTATCCGATTACTAAAAGCTTCTAAATTTGTAAAAGACAAATACAAAGAAGACTTAGAAAAAGTAATCGAAACCTACAAAGAAAAAGGTTATCGTGATGCCCGAATTGTTTCGGACAGCGTAACTTACAATAAAGAAAAAAACAAGCTGGCTATTAAGATTCATGTTGAAGAAGGGAACAAATATTACTTTGGAAACATCAAATTCTTAGGAAACACCGTATATTCTGACCAACAATTAAATCGTTATTTAGGCATCAAAAAAGGAGAAACTTACAACGGTGTTTTATTAGAAAAAAGAATTGCCGACAAAACAAAACCGGATGGAGAAGACATTACTAATTTATACCAAAACAACGGATATTTGTTCTCAAGCATCAATCCGGTTGAGGTAAAAACGGCTAACGACACAATTGATTTCGAAATCAGAATCACCGAAGGACCGATTGCCTATTTTAACCACATTACAGTAGTAGGAAATGACAAAACCAATGACCGCGTTATTTACCGTGAATTAAGAACAAAACCAGGAGAAAAATACAGCAAAGAAGAATTGGTAAGAACCGTTCGTGAAATTGGACAATTAGGTTATTTTGACCCGGAAGCGATTGATCCAAAATTCAAAAACGTTGATGGTGCTGCCGGAACGGTTGACATCGAATACAACTTAGTAGAAAAAGGATCGAGCCAAATCGAACTTCAGGGAGGTTACGGAGGCGGAGGTTTCATTGGAACCTTAGGACTTTCGTTCAATAACTTTTCAGCCAGAAACATTGGAAACAAAGCCGCCTACAAACCACTTCCAATGGGAGACGGTCAAAAAGTTTCTTTACGTTTACAGGGAAGTACTTATTTCCAAACTTATAGTGTTTCTTTCTCTGAGCCTTGGTTTGGACAAAAAAAACCAGTACAATTTAGTACCTCGATTTCATACAGTAAGCAATTCTTAAACAACTATATTACTTACAAAGTAGATAAATCAAAAAGCTTTAACATCTTTACCGTATCGGTAGGACTTGCTAAAAGATTAACCGTTCCGGATGATTTCTTTGTATTGTCACAGGCAATTAGTTACCAAAACTATGATTTGAACAATTACAATACCGGTTTGTTTACTTTTGGAGACGGATCATCTAAAAACTTTGCTTACACTATTGGACTTTCGAGAAGTAACAAAGGGGTAAATCCAATTTTCCCAAATTATGGTTCTGAATTTAGTATTTCGGCTAAAGTTACCCCTCCTTATTCCTTATTCAACGGTGTGGATTATGCCAACTTAAAAAACCAGAAAGAAAACAAATTACAATATGATTCTTCTAATCCAACTCGTGTAACATTGGATCAAAATTACACTTACACTAATGGGGAATATTTAAAAGAAACCTATAGCGGATCCGGAGTATATACCAAAGCTACTTCTGCTGACGATGCTTCGGCAGATGCCTCTAAAGTGGATCAAAAGAAATTTAATTGGCTGGAATATTATAAAATTAAATTCAAAGCCGACTGGTATACAAAAGTTTATGGTAAATTTGTTTTAAGAACATTAACTGAATTTGGATTCCTGGGTGCCTACAATCAGGACAGAGGACTGGTTCCTTTTGAACGTTTTTATGTAGGAGGAGACGGAATGGCTAACTACTCTATGGATGGTAGAGAAACGGTACAGTTGAGAGGTTACCAAAACAACTCTTTAACCCCAATCAATAGTGCCGGGCAACAAATTGGAGCTACAGTATATAATAAATTCTCTATGGAATTACGTTATCCTATAACATTAAAAGCAGCAGCCTCAATTTATGCCTTAGCATTTTTAGAAGCGGGTAATTCATTTGAAAGCTTTAAAACTTACAATCCGTTTGACATTAAACGTTCGGCGGGTGTGGGTCTGAGAGTATTCATGCCGGCATTTGGTTTATTAGGAATTGATTTTGGTCACGGATTTGATGCTATGCCAGGAACAACAACACCTAGCGGATGGCAAACCCATTTCATCATTGGACAGCAATTCTAAAAAATTGGTTTCTGATTTTTTCTAATACTTAAAAGCTATGAGAAAACATTTTTTATTTCTATTTTTAGCCGCTTTAGCCAGCAACAGCCTTAGCGCGCAGGCACGTGGCAACCGTGTGGGTTTTATAGACATGGAATACATTTTAGAAAATGTAAATAGCTATAAGGAATCGAATGCGCTTCTGGAAGAAAAAGCAGAGAAATGGAGACAGGAAACAGAAGCTAAAAAAACAGAAATTAACAAGGTTAAAGAAGCCCTCGCAGCCGAGAAGCCGCTTTTAACTAAATCATTAATCGAAGAAAGAGAAACCGAAATCACGTTTCTGGAAAACGAATTATTAGATTTACAACAAAAACGTTTTGGCCCAAACGGCTTATTAATGAATCAAAAAGCATTATTAGCCAAACCGATACAGGATCAGGTTTTTACTGCCGTTCAGGACATTGCTGAAGCAAAAAAATATGATTTCATATTTGACAAATCCTCTGACTTAACGCTGCTTTTCGCCGACAAACGATTTGACATCAGCGATCAGGTGTTAAGAGTCATTAACCGAACTGAAAAAAGAGAACAGCTAAGCAAAAAGGAATTAGCAGCCGAACAGGAAAAAGAAAATAAAGAAGATGCTATATCCGATAATCCGGAACTTGCCGAAAGACAAAGAATCTTAGACGAAAGAAAAGCGGCAAGAGATAAAATTATGGCCGACAGAAAAGCTGCTATAGAACAAAAGAAGAAAGAATACGAAGAAAGAAGACAAAAAATATTAGACGAAAGAGCCGCTAAAAAAAATGGCACGGTTTCTGAAACAGCTAAAACAGCAGCCGCTGTGACTACTGCTAAAACAACAGTTAAAAAAGACACCACCGCTACAAATGCTCCAACAGAAGCCGAATTAGCCCGACAAAAAGCAGAAGAAACAAAAGCTAAAACACTGGAAGAAAGAAAAAAAATTATTGAAGACCGTAAAAAAGCATTAGAAGAAAGAAGATTAAAAATTATCCGAGAAAGAGACTCTATCAAAAAAGCTAGAGAAGAAAAATTAAAACAATAAATTAATTACTTAATATTTTAAAACCAATGAAACAAATTAAAACTTTATTAATTGCCGCTCTTTTCGTTTTAGGAGCAAACCAAACCATCAATGCACAAGCAAAGACTGCCCATGTAGATGTTAGTGAGATTATGGCAAAAATGCCGGCTATGCTAGATGCTCAAAACCAATTAGAAAAACTCAGCACTACATACGACGCCGATTACAAAAAAATGGTAGAAGAATACCAGGCTAAATTAAAAAAATACGAAGCTGAATCTTCTACAGTAACTGACGCTGTAAACGGAGAACGTTCTAAAGAGGTTCAGGACATGCAAAAAAGAATTGTTGACTTTAGAGATAACGCTCAAAAAGAATTGCAACAAAAAGAATCTGACATCGTAAAACCATTAATGGAAAAAGTAAGAGCTTCTATCCAAAAAGTAGGTAAAGCTAAAGGCTTCCAATACGTTTTAGACGGTTCTTCACTTTTATTAGCTGATGGTCCAAACATCACTGCTGACGTTAAAAAAGATTTAGGATTCTAAGATTCTGATTCTAAAACATATTAAAAAACCGCTCTTTTTGTATGCAAAAACGAGCGGTTTTTTTACAGCTTATTTTTAGGAAAATTAATTCATAGCTATTAAATTTGTTGCAATGGACAACAAACAACCCATAGGTGTTTTTGACTCCGGCATTGGAGGAACTTCGATTTGGAAAGAGATACATCATCTTTTACCTAACGAAAAAACAATCTATTTAGCCGACAGCAAAAACGCTCCTTATGGAGAAAAATCCAAAGAAGAAATCATTCGGTTAAGTATGAAAAACACCGATTTTTTACTCGACATGGGTTGCAAATTAATCGTTGTAGCCTGCAATACGGCAACCACCAATGCCATCAGAGAATTAAGAGCAAAATACAATGTTCCATTCATTGGTATCGAACCTGCCATAAAACCAGCTGCCATAAACTCCAAAACCCAAATAATAGGCATTCTGGCTACAAAAGGAACCCTAAACAGCGAGTTATTTAACAAAACCACCGAAATGTTCTTTGAAACTAAAATCATTGAACAAATTGGTTATGGATTAGTCGAACTCATTGAAAATGGTCAAATCGATTCTCCTGAAATGGAACAATTGCTTCGCTCCTATTTAAATCCAATGATTGAAGCCAATATCGATTTTCTTGTACTGGGCTGCAGTCATTATCCCTATCTCATCCCTCAAATAAGAAAAATTATCCCCAATCATATTCAGATAATCGATTCTGGTTTGGCCGTGGCAAGACAAACGCAAAATATATTAAAAGAAATCGGTTTTAATCCGGATAACAACAACGAGCCCATTTTTTATACCAATACCAACCCAAAAGTTTTAGAGAACATCCTGGGCAGCGAGTACATAGTACAAGAAAAAGATTTTTAACCTAATCAAATTTTCTTTTTACAAACCAAATTCCGTCTAAAGACAGATTAAGCGATATTTTGTGATAATTCTCTTTTATCAGTCCGTTACTGATTCTTCCTTTTTGTCCATAAGAATACGAAATATTCAACACTGAAAAAGTATTCTCAATTGGCAACGAAACCCCAAAAGAAATCGCTGTATTTTCTATCCTTTTATTATCTATTTCCAAAAATCCGGTATCATAACTGAAACCTGTTGAAAACTGAATACCATCAAAGTAACTTCTTTGATTTTTCCCTCTTCGATAAGACAATCCCATCTTAAATTTTTCCTGATTCAAATAATTCCCGTACAAATCGGCCTGATTGGTATTTCCCCAAAAAGCCATTTCATAATCCATCGTCAGATTCAGATTATTTTTAAATTTCTTACTTAATCCCGCCGAAAATTCGAAAGGCAAATAATAATCATCCGTATCGGATGCTGCATTAGTTTCCACCGTATTTGATGCTTCCAACTCTGAATTATACGTAACCACCGATTGGACTTTAGTAGCATTTACTTTTGCGGGAGATTTCAATGTAGTTCCAATCGTAAAAGTGGAATCAATTTTAAATTGGCCGCCAAAATTAAATCTCGTACCATTATAAGACGATTCTTTAGCGATAGTCGTGATCGAATTGGAGATGATATATTCTCTGGAATCCTTGGTGCTTCCAAAAAGAATTGAGGTCGATAAACCCAAAGACAATTTATTTCCAATGCGGTGTGCATAAGAAATATCAAAATTATTCAATCCTCCGGTTCCCGTAGCGCTTAAAGTGTATTCTTCATTACTGTCCTGAATAGGTAACTTATAATCAGAGATTTTAAACCCGGCACTCGAATAAGGTTTTAAAGCTACACTTACTGCCGATTTAGAACTTAACGGAAAAGCAAAAGCAATATGTGAAAACTGCACATTATTGCGGCTTTCTTTTCTGGATAAATTTTGATACGAAGTCTGAATCGCATTACCTCCCACATCAAAAATAAAATGATTTTTATACATGAATCCCAAAGAAGCCGGATTCAAATTATTAATAAATCTATCAGACGGCAAAGCTGCTCCGGAACCTCCAATACCCGGAAGCGAACCAAAATCGGATTCATACAAACTTCCTAATCCGAAAATAGAATACGGAGAACTGGACAAACTTTGTGCATAAGAGCTAAAAGATGCGACAATCAAAAAGCTTATTATTGCGATTATTTTTTTCATCTAATAAGAGATATAATATATTTTCAACTGAACTTTATTACCGGTATTTTTTTGATTCCCTAACACCAAACGATCTACAGCCTTAGAAATATTAGGAATCGTTAAAATCAAAGACAATCTGGAATCGGATTGCTTAATCATTTCGTTTTGCATAAAAGTTCCCAAAGGAATGCTGTAACCAATATTTTCGTCAAACTCGTCATTATCTTTATTCAACACTGCATAAATGGGATAACCGGAAGACGAATTCAAAGTTCCTTTCAATCGGTTTAAATCATCAGCGAGATAAACATTCAAAGAATCAGCTAGCGGATACACAGCCGAATATGTATTATTCACTGGTCGGATAACTAATTTCGCATCCACAATAGCCCCTTTTTCTGTAATATATTTCAACTGCTTAATATTAGGAAAATCAATTCTGCAAGCCAGTCCCGTACCTGACTGGATAAAGGATTTGTTCTCGGTTAGATTACTGGACAAACGCTCCGTGGTTCCTGGCAAATCTTTCAAAACCGTTCCGGTTCGGTCTAAAGTAATTCGGTTAAATTGCTTTGAAGCATCCGTAATAGTGAATTCTTTCAAGATGGAAGTTTGTGCATCGGTTACTTTTTTCGAATAATACAATTGCATCAAACTCGTCGTTTTAAAACCCATCACACAAGAAGAGGTTTCTGACACCGAACGAATAACTAATCCTTTGAAATACTCAATAAACTGATCTTCGGTAGTAATCTCACGCTTTTTTAATTTTTGAAAAAGAGCCTCACCAAAAGTAGTATCCAGTTTTACAAAAATACTGTCCTGTCTTAAAGGCATGGAACTAAAAGTAACCGTGGCAAGACTGTTAGAATCATAACTCAAAGCCGAATTATTATAAAAACTATCGTCATCCGTATTCGGTTTTACCTTTTGCAACAAACGATGAATACTTATTGACTGAGTCTTAGTGGTATCGCTGTAATAATATTTATCCGGAATTAATACCATTCGAATAGAATCGAAAACATAATTAGCCCCTTCCAAATCCGAACTGGTGGTCTGCAAAGCAAAACTTGAAGAACTTAACTGAAAATAACTATCCGATTTTACTTTTCCAAATATAGGATCATCATAATTCCCCAAAAGAATTCTGCTTTGACCGGAAGTAGCCAGGGAATCAAAATTAATCGTCGAAACCTCAACAGTAGCGGTATCAATTAAAACAACCTTATTCGTAATCGCTAAATTATCTGAGCCTACGACAAATTCTCCCGCATCAACATCCGAATTACACGAAGTGAACAACGCTCCAAAAATCAAGACTATAATGAATCTGTACATAAAAAATTTTTGAACAAATATAGCAGAGCACCTTCTACAAAGCCTAACAACATATACAATCCCGTATTTTATATCTATAAATTCCTTTTTTTTATCTACATATCCAAATAGAAAATCCAAATCGGATTCAACGGAATAAAACGGGGTTTTGTCTATGAAAAAAAGGTATCTATATATCTTCTTTTTTTAAAATAAGGAATGCACATACTTTTGAAGCAATAAAAAATTAAATGAAATTAAAATATTTTATAAGCCTGATTTGTATGATTTCAATTCTCAAAACAACAGCTCAAAGTGGCTATTCTTTAGAATTGAACATTAAAACCGTTCCTGCCGAAATGACTACAAAAAATGAAACAGGAGCCAGTTTTTCATTGTATGACAATTGGAATACCAAAAATAAAATAAGCAATACAATCAGCTATAAAAACACAGGACTCAATTTTGACTTAGACGATTACTATTCAAACGACATAGATTATCGTTTGAACCGAATAGAAAACAATTTGGAATTGAGTCATAAATTCAACAAAAAATTAAGTCTCGATTTAGAATTTAAAACTGTCGCGGCTTTTGAAAACAATTTCGGCATTTCAGACGTTAGCATTTTTGGAGGAGCCGAAATACGTTATTCATTTAACGAAAAAAACAGCCTGGAGTTAGGTGTAAAAAGAATGCGTGTTTTTGGAAAAGCAGCCATATTACCTACTCTTGCTTTTTACAGCAAACTCAATCCGGACACTGATATTGAAATTGGATTTCCTAATTCGGCAATTCATTATTCAAACAACGAACGCAACCATTTTAACCTAACCAATAGTTTTGATGGGGAATATTACAAATTAGATCAAAGCAAAAAAATCGAGAGCAATCAGACGGCTTCGAGAATCAGTTTTTCTCAAATGACAACAGTATTTGAATACGAAAGAAATATAGATAAAAATTGGTTTCTAAGTTTTCAGGGTGGGTATCAGTTTAACAAAAAATACAGATTAACAGATAATAGAGGAACAACAAAATTTAATTTCGATGCTAATGATGGAACCCTTTTCAATATTGGCATAAAATACAAACAATAACAAATAAACTAAATTATGACTATTTTTAAAGGAAGAACACTAATCGCCATGCTATTGATGAGTTTGGTATTTGTAGGTTGCAGCAATGATGACGATGAAGAATTGACTGGTAACTGGATCAAAAAATCCTCATTTGACGGCCCGGCAAGATCAAGCGCAGCGAGTTTCGTTATTGGTTCTTATGCTTATGTGGCTACAGGATATACCGGAGATGAATATCTAAAAGACCTTTGGGCCTATAACTCTGATGGTGATTATTGGGAACAAAAAGCCGATTTTACAGGTATTGCCCGAAGTTCCGCTTCAGGATTTAGCATTGACGGAAATGGTTATATCGGACTTGGTTATGACGGAATAAACAAATTAAACGATTTTTTTCAATACAATCCAGACAATAACACCTGGACTCAAAAAGCGGATTTTACAGGAACAGCTCGTTATTCGGCTGTTGGATTTCAGGTAGGCGGAAAAGGGTATTTTGGAACCGGATACGACGGAAACTACCTGAAAGATTTCTATCAGTATGATGCTAATTCCGACACCTGGACACAATTAAATGGTTTTAGCGGAAATAAAAGAAGAAATGCAGCTGTTTTTGTAATTGACGACAAAGCTTATTTAGGAACCGGAGTTAACAACGGTTCTTATCAGGTGGATTTTTGGATGTTTGATCCAAGTGACGAAAGCTGGACCCGAAAACGTGATATCGATCAGGATACAGACGATGATGAATCTTACAACGACGATTACGTAATTGTACGTTCGAATGCTTCTGCATTTACGATGAACGGATTAGGTTATATTGCCTGCGGTGAAAGTTCGAAAACAATTTGGGAATACGATCCGGCAACTGATGTTTGGAAAGAAAGAACTGCGCTTGAAGGTTCAGGAAGAACTGATGCAATAGGATTCTCAATCAACGAAAGAGGATTTGTTTTACTAGGACGTTCCGGTTCTTCTTATTATGATGATATTTGGGAATTTAGACCACAAGACGAACAAAATGACGATGACAACTAATACAAAAACAAAATTCTTCTGGGGCATTTCCCGGAAGAATTTTTCATTCAGCACAGCCAAAACACTTATTTTAAGCAGCTTTTTACTGATTCTCCTGGCCTGTAACCACAACAAAGGATTAACTTTAGAATCCTTAAAAACCGACAATGGCTGGGGTTATATTATTAAAAACAACGATAAAATTATTATCAAACAGTCGATAATTCCAGTAATTCAAAATCAAAAATCATTTGAAAACGAAGAAGATGCACTAAAAGTTGGTAATTTAGTACTCAAAAAACTGGAAGCACATTCATCGCCGACAATTACAAAAAAAGATTTAATTTTATTATCAATTAAAACCTAAATGAACTTAGAGGGCATCACCACCAACAACCATTCAAACAAAATACTGATACACAGTATTGTTTGGTGCTTTTTAATAATTGCCTCACTGTTACCTTTTTATCAAAACTTCACCGGAATTAACGCCGAATTTTACGTTCAGTGGTCCAGTGGCATCTTATTATTTTATGCCAATTATTTTTATTTTGTACCTAATTTACTTTTGCAAAAAAAATACGTCGCTTATCTGGGAATCATCTTCGGAATTATAGCTATTTTAACCTCTATTAAAATCGTTTATTTTAGTCCGGATTTTCATAATTTACCACAACATCAGCGAATATTTGATATTCACGGAAAAGAAATCATTCGTGACAAACGTTTTTTAAGAAAACCTCCTCCGTTTTTTTTCAAATTTTTCCCTTCGCTTTTCTATCTGTTTATCATCACGATAAGTACTATTATTAAAACGCTTTCGGAATTTTACACCAATCAACAAAACAAATTAATTTCTGAAACCAGTAAAACTTCTACCGAGTTAAACTATTTAAGAAAACAAACCAATCCGCATTTTTTATTCAATGCTTTGAACAGTATTTATTCGCTGGCTTATAAAAAATCCGATTTAGTTCCCGATGCCATTGTAACTTTGTCCGAAATGATGCGCTATATGTTGTATGAAACTGACAACAAAGCAGTATCTTTAGAAAAAGAAATCAACTATATTAAAAACTATATCGAATTACAAAAATTACGATTAAACAATATTGAAAACATTTTTATAAATATTCACGGCGATACCCGAAACAAATCGATTGAACCTTTGTTACTAATTTCGTTTATCGAAAATGCCTTTAAATACGGCACCGATTACAAGGGAGCTGCTTTTGTAAAAATTAAAATTAGTATTGAAGACAATGTTTTGGATTTTTGGATTGAAAATAAAATAGAGAACCAGATAAAAGATCCTAACAATTCCGGAATTGGCCTGAATAATATAAAAAACCGACTGACTATTTTGTATCCTAATGCACATCAGTTACACATTAAACAAGAGGATAACAAATACAAAGTGTATTTAAAATTAGAACTAGAACCTTTGGAAAATTAAACAAAATGAAGTGCGTAATTATTGATGACGAACCTTTAGCAGTCGATTTAATTAAAGAATTTGTGAGCAAAGTAGAAAGTCTTGAACTCATCAATACTTTCAACAATGCTATTGATGCCATCGTGATGATTAACACTTCCAATGTGGATTTGATTTTTTTAGACATCGAAATGCCTCATTTTTCCGGAATTGATTTCCTGAATGCGATTGACAAGAAACCTTTGGTTATTTTCACCACTGCTTACTCTGACTATGCCGTAGAAGGGTTCAACTTGGGTGCGGTAGATTATTTGGTAAAACCAATTCCTTTTAACCGTTTTTTAAAATCGGTTATGCGGGCACAGCAATTATTTCTTTCCAATAAAATAGTTCCTAACACCACAACGCCAACAGTAGTTCCCGAAAACGAACCCGATTTTATGTTTGTGCGTTCGGAATACGAAAACGTAAAAATTAACTTTTCGGATATTTTATTTATTGAAGGACTGAAAGATTATGTAAAAATTTACACCACCGACAATAAATTTACGCTCACCTTAACCAGCCTAATCAAACTGGAAAACATGCTTTCTTCAAAAGGTTTTGCGCGAATTCACCGTTCATACATTATCAATATCAAATACGTAAAATCAATACAAAAAAACAAAGTCTTACTGGCCGACAAACGCATTCCTATTAGTGAAAGCTATAAAAATGCTTTCTTTGAAAAAATCAATTTGTAGTTTTTAAAATCCCAAACAGAAAATTCCAAATTCCAATATTATTCAAACTACATTGAAATTTGGAATTTAAAATATAGGTTTTTATATTTTGAAAATTATTCCTTAAACCAACTGGAATACATCAGATAATTATTGGCAATTCGCTCAATTTCGCCTGCAAAACCCGATTGATTTATATCTTTTACTTTTTTAGCCGGAACTCCCGCCCATATCGAACCGGATTCCACCACCGTATTTTGAGTAATTACGGCACCAGCGGCAATAATAGAATTACTTTCGATAGTGCAATTATCCATAACAATCGCTCCCATTCCTATCAAAACATTGTCATGAACCACACAACCATGCACAATGGCATTGTGCCCAATAGATACATTATTCCCTATAATTGTTGGATATTTTTGATAGGTACAATGAATCACAGCTCCATCCTGAATATTTACTTTGTTTCCAATTTTAATATAATTCACATCCCCACGCACCACCGCATTAAACCACACACTGCAGGAAGTTCCAAAACTCACATCCCCAACAATAGTCGCATTTTCAGCCACATAACAATCTTCCGGAATTAGTGGCAATTTTCCGTTAACCGATTTTATCAACATAATCAAAGAAATTAATTAATAGCAGGGCAATAACATTCATACTTCTCCCGACGGCAGAACAAATCAAGTCCCAAAGTAATTTGGTGAAAACCTCCGGTATCAAATTTCACATCACCCGCTAAGTGAGAATAGGTGTAAGCAAACATAAAGTTTTTATAATTCACCCCTATAATTGGATTAAAAGACTGGTATCTTTGTTTTGAAGTACCGCTACCATTACTATATTCGGCACCATCAAAACTGGTTCTATATGATAAACCGCCCCATAATCTTCCAAAATCCATATTTTTATAAGCTTTCAAATTAAAATCGATCGCTTTTTCTTTGGTCAAATCAGCATATTGAAACATGATGGAAGGCTCCCATAAAATACGGTCTCTGTTTCCAAAAATATAACCCGAACTCAGGATAAATTTTCTCAAATTATCACTTTCGTATCCGGTGTAAATTTCCCTGCGGGTTTCAATCGCATTTTTAATGGTGGCATGCACATAAAAATCAAGATAATTGTAGGACATTCCAAAATCAATATTGAAATAAGAATCTTTCTGAACAATCGTTCCATCTACAATTGGGTCATAATCTCCTGATTGCAAAAACTTAGTTTCATCCAGCTGACTTTGAATTAATCCTCCGCTAATACCAAAAGACAACTGATTCAAATCGATTTCATCTCTGGAAAACATCAAATGATAGGCATAGGTAAACTTCACTCCTTTTTGAGAATGATACCCGTTTTTATCATTAAAAAGAATAATTCCCCCTCCGGCTTTCTCTCCAATTCTCCCGTTATAACTCAGCGTTTGAAGCGCAGGAGCATCTTCCTGATCAAACCATTGTTTACGGGCTGTTAATCGCAATTTTGCACAATTAGAAGCTCCCGCCATCGAAGGATGTAACAAATAATAATTATCGGAAAGATAATCTGAATATACCGGAATCCCTTCCTGTGAATAGGCAGTTATTCCAACAAACAAACAGATTAATAAGAATTTTATTTTGCTATACATTTATAATAGAATTTATCAGGATGTACGGAAATAACTAAAGTTAAGTTAATTTATTCATTAATAATCCAAATATAGTTATTCGCTGAAAATAACTTTACTAAATTTGTAAAAATTTACAAAAAATCATGACAAAAATAACAATTAAAGAAACTCAGAATCCAACGATTTTAAAGTTTGAATTTGAGGATTTTATTACCCGAAACGAAAGTTTTGAGTTTAAAAATATAGACGAGGCCAAATCTTCTCCCCTTGCCCAACAATTATTTTATTTACCATTTGTAAAAACGGTTTATATTTCGGGTAATTTTATTGCTATTGAACGATTTAGCATTGTAGAATGGGAAGATGTTCAGGACGCTGTAGCCGAACAAATTGAAAAATACGTAAACAATGGCGGTGTAATCATCAATCTTGATGAAAACAAACCTAAAAAACAACCGATCACGGTTTACGGAGAAACAACTCCAAATCCTTCGGCTTTGAAGTTTGTAGTAAGCCGAATGCTGACTAAAACAGCTGTTGAATTCAAAAATATTGACCAAACGGCTTCTTCACCATTGGCTAAGGAATTGTTCAAATTCCCTTATGTAAAAGAAATTTTCATTGACGAAAATTACATTTCGGTAACTAAATACGATTTAAACAGCTGGGATGAAATCACCTTAGAACTTCGAACTTTTATCAAACAATACATTGAAAACGGAGGAATTGTTCTGGATGACAGCGTTGCGGCTAATGCTGAAAAACAGGAACAAATCAAGAATGAAGAATTCGAAAAACTGGATGTAACTTCGCAACAAATCGTAAATATTTTAGAAGAATATGTAAAACCTGCCGTTGCTGCCGATGGCGGAAATATTGCTTTTGAATCTTATGACGAAGAAAGCAAAACGGTAAAAGTAATTCTTCAGGGTGCCTGTAGTGGTTGCCCTTCTTCAACTTTTACTTTGAAATCCGGAATAGAAAACATGTTGAAAAGCATGTTGAATGACAACAGCATTCAGGTGGAAGCTATTAATGCTTAAAATATTATTAAATAAAACAGAAAAGCGTTTCAATTGAAACGCTTTTCTTGTTTGTTTTCATAAACGATTTATCATTATTCCTTTCATTAAATCATTAAGCCTTAATTTCTTAATGGTGAAATATATATATTCTTATTTTTTTGAAGTAGTCACCATAAAATCTTTTAGGTAATAAGGCTCAAAATAAGCCACATCCGCAAAATCATTTTTAAGGAATTTATCATAACTAAAAGCACTCATCTCTTTAGCAGACGGGTATACAATTTCATCCAAAAACACAAAATTAGCTTTAGTCAAAACAGCTTTGCATTTTTCGGCGCAGTCACCCACAAAATAAAGTGTCTCCTCAAATTCCTGAAAAGAATTTTCGTCAATAATCTCAGCCTGAATTGCTCTTTTCGACTCCAAATTTGTCGAAAAAACAGCACTATACACTTCCATTCTTCGGGCGTCTAACATGGGAATAATTAAGCCAGAATCTACCTTAGCCTGATCCGCCAAGGCTTTTAAAGTATCTACCGCAATTAACGGAATCCCCAAAGCAAAACACAAGCCCTTTGCCGCCGAAACTCCAATCCGAAGTCCGGTATAAGAACCCGGCCCCTGACTCACTGCAACAGCAACTAAATCCTGATACGTTATTCCGGCTCCCTTAATACTTTCTTCAATAAAAACATGTAATTTTTCTGCGTGAGAATAACCTTCTTCGGCTATTTCATTACAAACAATCGTTTTTCCTTCTTTGGCAATGGAAACGGAACATTTTTTAGTTGCCGTTTCTATATTAAGTATGTAGCTCAATGGTATATTTTTTTTTTGCAAAGGTCTGAAAAAATTCAATTTTCCGGGTCTAAAGAACTAAATTATTTCTTTTTCCCCTCTGTTTTGAGTTTCACTTTATCTCCGGAATTCAATTCTTTACTTACCGTTGTATAAGGTCCGGTTATCACTTCGTCTCCATTTTTAACGCCGCTTAAAATTTCGATATTCGTATCGTCCTGAATTCCTGTTTTTACGATTTTAATTTTCGCTTTTTCACCCGATTTGATAAAAACGCATTCCAGTTTTTTATCGTTTTTAGGAACTACATTTTTCTCTTCTTTTGGATCCGGTATTTTTTTATCTGAAACCTTAACCGCAGCCGTATCCGATTTCACAACCACAGCACTAATAGGCACTGCCAAAACATTTTTCTTAGTTTTTGTAATAATATCAACCGTGGCGGTCATTCCCGGTCTGAAAGGCGAATAAGTAGCCGGTTTTCCTTCTAATAAATCTTCGTAGGATTCTTTTAAAATGCGAACTTTTACTTTAAAATTGGTCACCTGATCTGCAGTTAAAGTAGAACTTGCCGAGTTAGAAATACTCGTCACCACGCCTTTGAATTGTTTTTTTAAATAAGCATCGACTTCCACTTTTGCTAAATCCCCTTCTTTGATTTTAACAATATCATTTTCATTCACATCCACTTCCACTTCCATATTGTTCAAATTGGCTACACGCATCAATTCGGTTCCGGCCATTTGCTGTGTTCCCAAAACTCTTTCGCCTAATTCTACGTTTAGCACCGAAATCGTTCCATCGGCAGGCGCATAAATATTGGTTCGTCCTAAATTATCTTTAGCCTCATTCACGGAAGCCGAAGCACTCTGCACATTATAATAAGCCGATTGTTTGGTAGCTTTTGCAACTTCGAAAGAAGCGATGGATTTATCCCAATCGGATTTGGAAATAATTCCTTTTTCAAATAAAACTTTATTGCGCTCATAACTGGCTTTGGCTTCTTTAAACTGAGCTTCACTCTGCGTCAGTCCCGCCTTGGAACCGGACAATCCGGCAACAGTTCTGTTCAAACTGGACAAATACAAATCGGGATTTATCTTAACTAGCAAATCACCTTTTTTAACTATCTGACCTTCTTTTACCGGCAAATCGATAATTTCTCCCGAAACCATCGAAGCAATTTTCACTTCAATTTCCGGTTGGATTTTTCCGGTTGCCGAAACGGTTTCCACAATAGTCATTGGAACCACTTTGGCAATTTCAATCTCTTTTGCATCGTCTTTATTTCCTAAAAGACCTTTTTTCCCCAGATACAAAAGCACTCCAAGAACTACTACAAAAACAGCAAGAAGGATATAAATATTTTTCTTTGACATAATGATGGTTTTATTTTTTTATGATTGGAATTCCAAAATAGAATTCTACTATTTTCGTTTTAAAAATGTAATCGTATTTGGCTCTCAACACCTCCGATTGCGCTGCCGACAACAAAGTTTGCGACTGACTCAATTCGAAAGCATTCATCAAACCTACTTCAAATTTTTCTTTGGCATAATTGTACGATTCCAAACGGGAATCCAACGCCTGAACCGCTGATTCATACGCTTTTAAAGCTCCTTTTGCATCGGTAAAAGCCGTATAAACATTGCGTTGCAAATCTAATTCCTGTTGTTCCAAGGCTATTTTTGATTTTTCAAAACTCACTTTTGAACGCTCTACATTGTTTCGAACAGCAAATCCGCTAAAAATCGGAATATTCAATTGCGCACCGAAAGACTGCCCTTTATTATCATTAAACTGATCGAAAAATTTAGGCGGTGGTTGAGTTCCAATTATTGCTCCTGTTGTTGGATCTCTTAACGCAACATCGGCATAAGATACACGGGTATTGAAATTATAAAAACCTCTTAATGTAGGCTGGTAAGCGCCTTTAGCAATACTCACATTTTTTTGGGCAATTTCAAGATTGGTCTGCGCTATTTTCAACTCGGCTCTTTCCTGTTTGGCTTTATTATAAATGGATGTTGGCGTTTGATTTAAAATCGACTGATTCATTTGAAATTCCTCCGAATCAGCGACATCAAAATTATCAAAACTGTCTAATTGTAATAATTGCGCCAGACTCAATTTGGAAATCAACAAAGCATTTTCCGCAGCAATTACCTTTTGATTATCGGCAGCAATAGTCGCTTTTACATCCAGCAAATCTCCTTTTGGCAAATTTCCGGCGTTGACTAATTCCTGAGTTCTTTTTAATTGCTTGTTATCGATAGCCAATTGCTCATTTTGAACCTTTAAATTTTCTTTATTAAAAAGCACCTGCAAAAAAGCATTGGCAACATTCAACGCGATATCTTCCTGCATTTTTTGCAATTGATACCGGGAAGCTAAAAGTGATAATTTGGCTTTTCGCAAATTATTTACATTTTGCAAACCTTTATAAATATCAATTCCCACATTAGCACCAGCCGAAGTAAACTGCGTTGTTTGATTTTTTAAAAGTCCTGTGGTAATATCCTGATTCAATCCAATATTCCAGGAATGCGAAGCTGAAGCCGATACTGAAGGCATAAATTTACCATAAGCATCTTTCTTGTCAATTACGGCTGTTTGAGTATCTAATTCCGATTGTCGAATAGAAATATTATGATCCAAAGCATATTTCACGCATTCTTCCAAGTTCCATTTTCGGGTTTGTCCCATCGAATAAAAATGAGTTAAAACCAGAAGCAGTAAACTAAAATATTTTTTTCGGTTCATAAGATTCAGATAAAATGAAGTAAAGTTACTACACAAAAATAAGTTTTTCTGATTAAGAATCATACATATAAAGAAAACATTTGAAAATCTTAAAAATGAAAACAAAATCTACTTTGACAAATTCTTTTTCAAACAAAAAATCAAAGCTTTTTCTAAATTTACGACTTCAAATTGAACCCATGAAAAAAACTGCTTTTTCCCTTATTTCTTTGAGCCTGCTAACAATTATGAGTTGCTCTACTTCTCAAAAACTTGCTACCTTAAAACCGGAACCGGACGATGCCAGCCCTATTGTTTACAACAATGTTCCTTCGTTTATCAACATGCCGATAAATATAAAACTTAATGACATTGAAAACAAAACCAACAGCTTTTTGAACGGTTTGATTTACGAAGACAACGACATTGAAGATGACGATATTGAAATGAAAATTTGGAAATTAGCTCCTATTTCTATCAAAAACAGCAATGAAGTCAATGCAGATAAAATTACTACTGTACTTCCGTTAAAAGCAACTATAAAATACCGCATTGGCACTCAAACAATGGGAGTAAATCTGTACAACACCAAAGAATTTCATCTGAATGGCGTTGTAACACTAAACAGCAAAGTGAATTTAAACAACTGGAAACTAAAAACACAAACCGAGTTAAAATCATTAGACTGGAATGAAAGTCCGACGATGAGTATTTTTGGCAAAAACATGCCGGTAACTTATTTGATCAATCCTTCTATAAAACTTTTTAAAGCTAAAATTGAGAAAAAAATTGATACAGCTATTGAAAAAGCAACAGATTTCAAGCCGAATGTTTTAGCAGCATTGGAAAAAATTTGTACACCTTTCCAAATGAATGAGGCTTATGAGAGTTGGCTGCGAATTGTTCCAACAGAAATCTACTCCACCGCTTCTCATTTAAAAAACGATTCTTTTGTATTGCAAATGGGAGTAAAATGCAACATGGAAACCATCATCGGTCAGGTTCCCGAAACCCAATTTGATGCAGAAAAAATTGTTTTAAAAGCAGTAAGTAAAATCCCGAATCAAATAACCGCCAACATTGTAGCTGTTTCCAGCTATCAGGATGCTTCCCGTATTATAAAAAAGAATTTTGCCGGAGAAAGTTTTAGTTCCGGTTCCAGAAAAGTAACCGTTCAGGATGTTTCTATTTGGCACAAAAGCGGCAAAATGGTCATCGCTCTGGACTTAATTGGTTCCCTGAACGGAACGATTTACCTGGCGGGATTTCCTAAATATAATTCGGAGAAAAAAGAAATTTATTTTGACGAGCTGGATTATGTTTTGGATACCAAAAACAAATTATTACGAACTGCTAACTGGCTCGCTCAGGGAATTATTCTGAAAAAAATTCAGCAAAATTGCCGTTATTCTATTCAGCCAAATTTAGACGAAGGCAAGAAAACCATGCTGAATTACCTCAACAATTATTCGCCAATGAAAGGTGTTTTTGTAAACGGTAAAATGGAAGACATTCAATTTCAGAAAATAGAATTGAGTCAAAATGCCATTATTGCATTTGTAAAAGTAAACGGAGAAATCAACATTGCTGTTGACGGATTAGAATAAACGATTGAAATGACAATTTCAGTTTCAATGGCAATATCAAATATCAATTAATCCTAAATTAGAAATTTCCTTTATATAGAATTATTCAGATTTTGACTTGGATTTTCTCATTTTGTAAACAAAATAACCAACGAGAGCAACCAACAAATAAGGAATCACCATCAGGTAAACAATACCATCGTTAACCGCTTTTGCCTGCTCAATATTTCCATCATTTGTCAAAGCAGCTCTACACATGGCGCATTGCGCATAAGTTGAAATTCCAAAAAACAAAAAACAAATTCCAAAAAAAATTGTCATAGTTTTAGAATTTAGAATTTGAGATTTGGGACTTTCTCCCCTAACTTCTAACATCAGACTTTTAACTTTAGTGCGCATAATAAGGAGCAATCATTAAATAAACCACTACACCGGTTACAGCTACGTACAACCAAATAGGATAGGTAATTTTAGCAATCTTTTTATGCTTATCAAATACCTTTGCCAAAGCACGCACATACGTAATTAAAACCAATGGAATAATCACAATAGAAAGTACAATATGGGTTACCAAAATAAAATAGTAGATGTATTTTATTATTCCTTCACCACCAAATTTAGTCGAATCAGATGTCATATGATAAGCCACATACATTCCTAAAAAAGCTACCGAACAGCCAATAGCTGTTTTCATCAGGTTTTCGTGTAATTTTACTTTTCCGTTTTTTATAGCGTTAACAGCCAGTAATAATAAAATAGCAGTTATACCATTAATCGTAGCATAGATAGGAGGCAAAAAAGATAATGGTTCTACATCATAACCCATTTTTCTTAAATTCACTCCAAAAAGCAAAGCCACCACTAAAGGTATCGCTACAGATAATACTACAATCCACTTGTTGTATTTGGTTTCCAAATTTTGTTTTTCCATTACTTATTCTGCTAATAAAATACTGATATCCTGTTGAATATCCCTAACTCCTTTTTTGTCTAAGCCGTCATAATATAAAATCGGATTTCCAAATTCATCTTTTCTGCAACGAATATTACCGTTTTTATCAATTAAAGCAAACATTCCGGAATGCTCAAAACCGCCGTTTACTTTACTGTTTTCTCCTGCATACAAATTGAATCCTTTGTTAGCCAAATCAAAAATAGTTTGACGGTCTCCGGTTAAGAAATTCCAGTTGGATGATTTTACCCCAATCAGTTCGGCATGTGATTTTAAAACTTCCGGTGTATCATGCATCGGATCAATGGTGATAGAAACAATTCCGAAATTAGGATTTCCAAAAAATTTCTTTTCGATAATCAACATGCTTTGATTCATTTTAGGACAAATGGAAGGACAGGTCGTAAAGAAAAATTCCAAAACATATACCTTCCCTTTATAAGTTTCATTAGTAACTTTTTTTCCGTCCTGATTTATCAAATCGAATTTGGGAGCCGGACCAATTTTTTCTAAAGCCACTTCGGCATTCGAATCGGAAGAAAGTTTATCCAAACGATCTGCTTTTACGACATCAGAATTTTGAATTCGGGAAACAATCTTTGGAACAGCATAAATTCCAAAAATTAAAACGATAAATGCAATTCCGATATAGGATTTATTTTTAAACATAATAACTATTTACAATTGTTTAGTTGCGTTGTGATTCTTTTTCAATGCTGCACGATATTCGTAAAGAATAATTTTAAAATCGTCTAGCATTTCATTACTCAAATCAGACGGATGAAAAGTATCATAACCTTCTTTATAATCTTTGTCGCCATTTCTTCCTCTCAAATTTCTCTCCTTATCTACGATATACACATTTGAAGTCCCAAAGTTAGCGCCTAAACTTTCTTTTAATTTCAACTGACTGTAATAGTTTTTGATTTCTTCAGGAGTTGTAAAAACAAAATACCAATGTGACACATCGGTAAAATCATCGAAAGCATCCATGATACTTTTGACATCTTTTTCAGTTCCTAACGGGCAAACCATTACAAACTGTAAATCTTTAAAATTGTGATAACGTTGGTAGATTTTTTCGTTTAGATTGAATAGATTTCCTCTGTTTTTCAAAACCTCAGTCCCCGAAAAACCCAAAATGGTAATTTTATTATTCAAACTTACTTTCTCTCCTCTTAATGACTCCCAATTTCCTAAGTCGACAACTTTAGGCGTAATGACAGGTAATTTTGTAAAACTGTTAACTCCTGAAGCAAAAAAGAGATAAGCAACAATTGGCAACACAAAAAGTACAAAAAGAACAATATTTTTTTTCATTAGGGAAAGTAATTTTAATTGCAAAAATAAAAAAAGGCACGCAATAGCGTGCCCTTTTTTTGAATTAATATAGTGTTAAAAATTCCATTTAATGGTTGAATCTTTAAAAACCCCATAAATATAATGCCCTTCAGTCAACAGAATGAAAAGTAAGTATAAGACAAGAAAAACAATAGGTAAAACGATAGACCATCTAAGGCTAGGTTTTTCACCTTCTAAGTGCATAAAAGCCCAAACAATGTAATAAGCTTTAAATACTGTAAGCGCGTAGAAAATCCAATTCAACAAGCTTAACCCAAGGAAGTACTGACGATGAATAACATCTGGTTTATAAATCCCTAAAAGTACCTCTATAATTGTAACTACTGATAAAATTCCAAATACTTTCCAAATTCTACCTGCATTTGATTCATGTGCGTGTGCCATAATATAAAAACTTTAAAAAATTAAACTAGATAGAAAACTGTAAATACAAATACCCACACTAAATCTACAAAGTGCCAGTACAATCCAACTTTTTCTACCATTTCGTAACTTTTTCTTTTCTCATATGTTCCTATCAACACATTAAAGAAAATAACGATATTAATAATAACTCCCGAGAACACGTGGAATCCGTGGAAACCAGTAATAAAGAAGAAGAAATCAGCAAACAATTTATTACCATATTCATTTCTTACTAAGTTAGCCCCTTCAACAACATAAGCAGCGTCTTTTAATCTTACTTCAGATTCTGCTCTTGAAAGAATAACTTTGCTTTTATCATGAATCAATTCCGTTCTGATTAACACATCAGGATGCGCTTTGAAACCAGCCTGAATTTCAGCTACAGAATAAGAAGGCAAGCTTGATTCTTCCATAAACCATGTTGCACGGCTTCTTGACAATTGCTCCCTTTCTTCAGGCAACTTTACTGCAAAATCAGCAAGAGCAATTTGTTTACCATCTTTAACAAACTGAAGAACACTTCCTCCTTTTGTTTCAATAGCTCCGTACTCTCCTTTGATGAAGTTTTTCCACTCCCAAGCTTGAGAACCAACGAAAATTAAACCCCCAATAATAGTTAAAAACATGTAAAGTGTCACTTTATTTTTCTTCATTTGGTGACCTGCATCAACAGCTAAAACCATTGTTACAGATGAGAAGATCAAAATAAAAGTCATAAATGCCACATAGTACATTGGAGCAGAAACTCCATGCATAAATGGGAAGTGCGTAAACACCTCATCGGCCAATGGCCAAGTTTCAATAAATTTAAATCTTGAAAAACCGTAAGCTGCTAAAAATCCCGAGAAAGTCAAGGCATCAGACATGATAAAGAACCACATCATCATTTTACCATAACTTGCTCTCATTGGCTCATTGCCGCCTCCCCAAGTTGTTCCTTCGTTATTTGCAGTAGTAACTGTCGCTTCCATATAAAGATATTCGTTAAAAAGTTCCCAAATTTACGTTTTTTTCTTATTTAAAGAAATATATAAATAAAAATAATAAAACCCACAGTAAGTCCAGAAAGTGCCAATACATCGCACCTAGTTCTATACCAAGAGTTTGAGCTGAATTGTATTTTTGTTTAAAATGATTATAAATTATGATTAAAAGCGAAATTATCCCTCCCGCCAGGTGCAGCAAGTGCATAAACGCTATAATATATAAGAAAGTTACTGTTATCGAACTCCCTTCTCCGGTCATATAATAACCACTTTCGATGATTTGTCCAAAACCAGCAAACTGTGAAATCACAAATACAACACCTAAAGCCAATGTAGCTAACAACATCGCCGTAGTTTTAGAACGGTTATCCTGCTGAATTGCTTTTTTAGCCAAATGAAAAGTTACACTACAAGCCAAAATAACTGCCGTACTAAAGTAAAAAGCCGTTGGTAATTGAAAATTATTCAACCAGTCCACCCTTGACTTACTTACAATAAAAGCACTCGTCAATCCGGCAAACATCATAAACATACTCACCATTGCAAACAACAAAATCATTTTGGACGATTTTGCACTTCGCTCTTTTTGCTCTTCCGCTGTGATTGAAACACTCATAACTATCTTAAAAATTTATCAATTATATAAACCAATTGCAACAAGGAAATATACGATACGCTCACCAACATTAAGGTTCGGGCCGCCTTTGCTGTTTTTATTTTATGCAATCGCACTGCATAATACAGCATCCAAAGTCCTAATAAAAATACCGCAACAGCCGCATAAGGAGAAATAAACAATTTTCCGGTATAACCTAAACTTGGCAAAAGCGAAGCAATAATCAACCAAATCGTATATAAAATTACCTGCAAAGCCGTTCCGTTATCTTTTTTACCCGTTGGCAACATATAAAAACCGGCTTTCGCATAATCATCATATAAAAACCAGCCAATAGCCCAGAAATGAGGAAATTGCCAGAAAAACTGAATCAAAAACAAAGTCCCGGCCTCAATTCCAAAATCACCAGTCGCAGCCACCCAGCCTAACATAAAAGGAATCGCTCCCGGAAAAGCCCCCACAAATACCGATAAAGAAGTAATGGTTTTAAGCGGCGTATAAACACTGGTATATAAAAAAATGGAAATCGCCCCAAACATCGCTGTTTTAGGATTAATCATATACAACAATGTAATTCCCGCAATGGTCAGTAAACTAGCCACAACCAAAGCAACATTTGGCGCCATTCTTCCTGAAGGCACCGGACGGTTTTTAGTTCGATCCATCAAGGCGTCCAAATCTCTTTCGATTACCTGATTGAAAGCATTGGAAGCCCCTACCATGCAATAACCACCTACACAAAGCATTAATAACACCGACCACTCAAAAGGTTGCGCATCATTAAAACCTAAAAGATAACCCGCAATAGACGAAAACAACACACTAATGGCTAATCCTGCCTTAGTGATTTCTTTAAAATCGGTAAAAATTGATTTCAGGGAAACTGTATGTGTAGTTGTGCTCAATGCCGTTTTCATTAGGTTTTTGTAAAACTGCTGCAAAAGTAACGCATCAAAAGGGAATTGACAAAAAACTAATCATAAAATATTGTTGAAGAAAAATTTAAGTTGTTTTAGAATAATATTTTTAAACATTAACTTAATAAGCCCCTTGAAAAAACTAATAATTCTCTAATTCATCGCTTAAATCTCTTGCAAACTCATCTAAACCAACCACAAAACCTGATTTTCCATTCACAGGAAAAACATTAATTAAATAATTTTCAGATGCTATTAAATCAAATATTTCATCCTCTAAATCTCCCAGTGTTAATTTTTTAGGTCTGCAATTTTCCCATCCATTATTTAAATTCGAATTAACGAATTCTTTAGCAGACCAAAATGAAATCAATACTTTACCGTCAATATCAGAAAGAGCAAAATCTCCACTACCATTAATTATCGTCCACAATTCTTCAAAATCTGCAATCTTTTTAATAAAATATTGATACCTTTTAAAAGGCTCTAAATTTGATACGCTTTCAATTTCTTTATCATTCATATCTCTTTTTATTAAAATTAATGCCAAACTACGATTTTGAATATACTATCAATAATCAAAATACCAGTTAAAAATATCCGAGCGTATTCCAATTGAAAACCAATGAGTGCTTTCTTTAAATACTGTAGTTGTATTTTCTATTGGGTTGAAATCCCTGTAGATATAACTCGCAAATAATTTCAAATTAGTGGACGGATTAATCAAATAACCGCCCTGAACATCGGTCATGAAAAAATTGGTTTTATTTCCTTGCCCCACTTTTACACCTGAATTAGCAAAACGCTCTTCATCATAATCACGATAAATATTCGTTCCGTAATTAGAATTGGCTCCCGAAGCGACAAAATCAAATCCTCTTATAGCACTGGTTACTTTCAAATCAGCAAACCATCTTCCCTGGTGGTAACGGGCAATAGCGATGAATTCGCCAAAATTAGCTCCCCACTGATGCCCTAAACTTTGGTTATTATGTCCGTAATTAGTAATTGGTTCACTGTGCGAATACACATAAGGTCGCACTCTATTATATTCCACTTGCAATAACAAATTTGGCACATGGAATGCATTGTAATATTTTGCACCTACTTGATAGCCATATTTATTTTTCCAGCTATTATTGCCTTCTTTAATATCATTCAAAGAAAATTCGTCTAAGAGAAATTGTCCGTAAAAATTAAGCTGATTATTCCATTTGTATTTAAATGTCAAACCAAGTAAGGCATTCCCCGACTTAGAAGAAGACCCAAATTCCACCGCGCGATAAAAAATAATCGGATTTACAAAACTGGCATCAAAACCTCTGTCGTTTCCATTCGTCCACACCACCGATTCAAAAAATCCTAAATTCAATCGATTGGACACATTCCAACTCAAATAATGATTCGCCATAAACTTAGTCGCATAGGTTTTATCCTCCGTTACTTCCGGACGAATATCTTTGAGCCACATATAAGTGTTTGTATATTTTATCTTCCAAAACTTTGTATTCAGCTTAAAATAAGGATACGGACTCGCGCCATCACTTTCCAACAAAGAACGATAACCATCACCAATAAAATTTCTGCCATATCCCAATTGCATATCCATAAATTTATTGGGAGTAAAAGTAATATTGGCTTCTGCCATCGGAAAATCATAAGCATCCGTTTTAAATTCTTTGGCTATCCCAATTCCCGGAACAACCGCCGGATTTCCCCCCGAAGGTTTAATCGATTCGGCATATTGGTTATAATAATCCGCAAAACGCCCCTGGCTTTCAAAAATAGTAGTCGAAAAATTAAGCTTATCACCTAAACCTCCTCTAAAATTAATGGCTCGGGTATTGACAAAAGTATTCACATTGGTATTCCCGGAAGACCTCCCTAACTGCAAATCAAAAACCGGATTTAACGTAAACCAATAATCTTCTCCTTTAATCTCAACCGTGTTTTCATTCCATAATTTTCGGGTCCACCAGCCGGTAGTTTGTTTCTTCAATTGCTCATTGACTTTTTTAAAATCATAATATTTAGCTACTTCTGCATACGTATAAGGCTTTGAAGCGGTATGATTATTACTTCCTACTTGATTAATTGCAGCATCAAATTGTGCATAATAGCTATGTGAAAAAGGAATATTTAAATGACTTTCTAACTCCGGATTATTATATTTATGATATACCATGCTATCCAATTCGGTCAATTGTTGGGTTGTATTTCTAAGAATATCGGCTTTCGCCAAATTCTCAGCTGCCAGAGTCGCAGCACTTTTTAATGGTATGGCTATTGTTATGTTATATTTCGAATATTCCGGTTTTCCATTATATGTTGCCGGAGTAATTTTTGGAAATTTTGAAAAAACTCTTTTGGTTTCCTCAATTAATTTTTCGTCAACGGCGTTCACATAAATCACTTTGAAAACCCCTTTGGCATTGACTTCAAAAAGCACTTTTACATTTCCTTTGAAATTATTTCGAACTAAATCTTCAGGAACCACAAAATTCTGAAAAACAAAATCCTGCACTTCGGTATAAAAACAATTTTGCAATTCCTGATTTTCCAGATTTTCACAACTTGAAAAAACCGGAAAACGGGAAGTATTAACGGTACCTAAAGAATTCAAATTTGTATTTTGGGCAAAACCCAAAACGGAAGTAAAAAACAAAACCAGCCAGCTTTTTTTCATATATTTTAATCTAAATCTTAATATCCTTTTTGCACTTTTCCTCCGTTAACAATTGCTAAAGCCGATGAAGTCCCGATACGTTTAACACCCAGTTTAATCATCGCCTCCGCCTCTTCATAAGTACGAACGCCTCCGGCTGCTTTTACCGGAAGTGGCGAAGCATTTTCTAACATCATTATAATCGCTTCTTTAGTCGCTCCGTTAGGTTCATTATTAGGCATTTTATAAAATCCTGTAGAAGATTTCACAAAAACAGCCGAATAATCAGCTTCTTTAAAATGAGCCATAACCACATTTTTAATCAAAGCAGAAAGCTGAATAATTTGTTTATCGGTCAGCGCTGCTACTTCGATAATCCATTTTATAATTTTATGATTGGTCAAAGCCAGTTGAGTCCCTCTCAAAATTTCGCCTTTGACTAAATCGACAGCTCCGTTTTTAAAAGCTTCGTAATTACAAACAAAATCCAATTCGTCAGCACCGTCGGCAATAGCCTGAGCAGCCTCTTTTAATTTTACTTCAATAGTTGCATTTCCTTCCGGAAAATCAATCACCGTTCCCACTTTTACATTCGAAGCCGCATTCACAATCATTTGCTTAGCCAATGACACCATTTCGGGTCGAATCATCACCAACTTAAAGCTTTCCCTAATGGCTTCTTCAACCAAAGTTGCTACGACTTCCTGATTTCGTTCCTCATTTAGTCCGGATTGTGAAAACGTTTTTAAATACGTAGAATCTATATACGACCTGATATCCATACTTCAGCTTTTAGGTTGGTGTTTACACAAAAATACATTTAAATTTTAAATGGATTCCTGTTCTGTTCTTTTTGATGAAATCAAATGCAACTGAATGACGAAAACAAAGTTATCAATAAAAAAATCCCGCCGAAGCAGGATTTCTTTATTTACAATTGAATTTTTTATTCAAAATCTGTATGGTTAAAATTGCCAGTAATGCTCCGGTAGAATTTGCCAAAACATCAACTGCATCTCCGTTTCGGGTTACCATTAAATAGGTTTGAAAAAGCTCAATTGCAATTCCGAAAACCAAAGACATTACAAAAACGATACTTAATAATTTTACACGATGAACCATTTTGAATGAAAAACGAAAAGCATAAAACCACAATAAACTAAATACAAAATGGAAAATAGCATGAACGTACTTGTCTATATAAGGAATCGTTATTTGAGGAAGTTCACTGGCTTTTATCAAACAGAGATAAATAATATTCCCTGTCCAGGCGAGTGCTGCTCCCAAGCAAATTTTCTTAAGCACCAATCAACGCTTTATAACCTTCGCTGTCTAACAAAGTATCAAATTCAGCTAAATCTGAAACTTTCACTTTAATCATCCAACCTTCTCCGTAAGGATCAGAATTCACTAATTCAGGTGCATCTTCCAAACCTGTGTTAAATTCAATGATTTCGCCAGATAAAGGTAAAAACAAATCCGAAACCGTTTTAACAGCTTCTACAGTACCAAAAACTTCATCTTTATCAAGAGTTTGATCTAAAGTTTCTACTTCTACATAAACAATATCACCCAACTCTTTTTGGGCAAAATGTGTAATTCCAACTGTTGCAATATCTCCGTCTAAACTTACCCATTCGTGGTCTTTAGTGTACTTTAAATCTGCTGGTATGCTCATAATAATAGTATTTGAAATATGAAATTTATTTTTTTGGCAAATGTAACAATCTTCAACTTAAATTATATGTAGATTTCACAAATTAATTACCAAAATTATATCGAAGTGTAAATCCGGAACGAATATTCGTAATCGGATACGAAGTCGATATTACTGCTTTTGAAAATGAATGGTCATAATAGAAAATCGCCGTAAGGTTTTTACTAAACGAATAATCAGCTGTTACTTTCAAAGACCATAAATTTTGCCCGCCAGCCAATTGGTTATTATCATAATCCAAATAACGCACTATCGTTTGATTGTTTCGATATGACAAATCGGCTTTTAAATTAATATCTCCTTTGATAACCCCCGTAGGATTATCAGCTAATCGGGAAGAGAAAACCACATTTTTAAAGCGATAACCCAAACCTACGATATATTCAATTCCTTTTACTTCGGTCAATAAATTATTATCAAAACTCATCGACAAAGCGCGGTCCTTTTTAATCTCGGTAAGCACTTTTAAGGAATTTTTCAATTCGAAATCCAATCGCACCAAAGGACTAAACTGCTCCACTAAATTGACATTCGAAATAAGTGTTTTGTTGTAAAAATTTCCGCTATCATCCATTCCTGACGAATCATTATCATAATCAAAATTAGAACGGAATTGATTAATGGTATAAGAAGCCCTGTAACTGTGTTGTAAAGAAAAACGCTTGAAAGTTTTTTTAAAAGTTTCATAACGCATCAATCCATTGTATTTTATCGTCCAGTTAGGAATCGGGAAATTTCTGAAAATACCCGTCGAAACTTTTGAAGCATCCGTTCCGGAATAAGCTGCTATAAAGGCCGGCAACAACACCGCTTGATTATTTTTTCCAAAACCTATCGGATATCCATCATTTACAATAATTCTTTTTCGCTCCGGATTGTTAGGATTCGCCAAATCAGTTTCATCTGCGGCTGGATTCTCAGCAGGAAGCGATGCTGCATCATATCTTTGAATTATACCTCCTGCATAAAGCTCAGGATGTTCAGCAGCTAACCTATTAGCTACTGTAAGTCGGTTACTTCTAAAATCATCAAAAGCAGCCGAAGAATTTTCGTCACTTTGTAAAAAAGCCGTCTTGATTAAGACTGTCGAAATAGAAAACATTCCGTAATTGTATGGTGAACGCGAGTTGTACGTTCCGTCGGCTGAAACATCGTACTGTTCAGAATAATTTTCCGAAAACGATCGGTCCATATTCAAATCAATTTTGAAATCCGGGAACAAATCCACATTAGCCGTAGCACGCAATACCTTATTACTTACCTGCGTGTAATTTTGGCTAAATTCCTGATAATTGGTCAGCCAACCATTTTTAGCCGCTTCATAACGCACATCGTCCTGACTGCCAAAAATAAATCCTAACGAAGGTCTTGAAGAACCTAAGAAACCAATACTTGGTGTATAACCCGGCAGGAGCGTTCCGCTATTTTCCGAATAATTAATCTGAATATTTTTAACACTGGTTAGCACACCTAATAATCCGTCCACAAACGGATTAGACTGAACCTGAGGTTTAGGAGCGGCGGTAATTTTCTGTCCTGGTTTAGGTGCAACAGCAGGCGCTTTTCTAACCGGAGTTTTAGCTTTTGGAGACAATCCTAAATATTTGTACAACATATCCATGTTGAAACTGGCATTCAAATTATTAGTTCGGGCATTTTGAATTGTATTCCCTAAGTTATAATTCATTCCATCCACAACAATTTCCGACAATGCATTAGCTGATTTTTGCCAACTATAATCTCCCGTATAAGAATAATTTGCCTTCACAAAACTAAACAACGGAATCTTATTAATTGGAAGATCGTAATTCAAAATAATTTGTTGGGTATGACGGTTTGGATCTCCAATATCCCAATAGCTGTCCCAAATAGAGAAATCTTCTATTGGCTGATCGCTATCATCCAAATAATTCTTAACCAAATTATTGGTTGAAGCCGCATAACTGAATTTTAATGATTTTGTTAAATTAAAGTTGAAACCATAATTATAATTAAAACCAAAATTTCGGCGGTACAACGGTTGCAACTCTAAGCCGGGAACATTATCCACCTGTCTGTATTGCTGACGATTGTATTGACGGTTAATATTAGTATTGAAAGTAATATTAGATGGCAAATAATTAAAATTAAAATCACTCAGCAACTTCCAATAACTACTTTTCTTCATGAATTTTGTTTTCTTGAAAGGCTCTACCGGTTTGTTTTCAAAACTATAAGCATAATCTACGGTTGTACTTGCCTGCTGATCTAAATAGTCTTCAATTTCATAATCATGACGCTCCACTTTATTAAACGATTGCGAAAAAGTAAAGTTCTCCGGATCATAAACATGTGGTTTTTGCTCGGCACTTCTTTGTTTTCTCACCCCAATAAAATTAATGCTGGTACGCTTCGTATAATCAATGGCGCGGTTTCTTAAATTTGCTCTAGTATCGGCATCATCCGTTTCTTTTAAAAGCTGTTTCAATTTAATATCCTGATTAAACGGATCGTATTCAGGCTTAATGGTTTCTTCGCCTACACTATAATTAAACGGCAAATTAATTCCCCATCTGTTAGGCAACAGCTTTCCTAGATTGATATTAGTTACAATATTGTATTGCTGAATATCCTCTCTGCTTCTTTCATTCGGACCTTGCTCAATAGTTCCAAAACCGACAGTACTCATTTTTCCGGTAGCGGAAACAGTAGCAAAATCGGCAAAATTAGTATCCACATTCAATACAGCAGCCATACCGCCATGATTGTCCATTTCAGCCAAACGAAGTTCGTTAAACCAAACTTCTCCTTTAATTTTTTGACGCGTATCATTACTTTTTACTCCAACCATCAAAGTACGCACCATTCCAAAATTAGGATTCCCTTTAATTCCTAATCTTAGTTTGTTAACTTTATTAGCCAAATCTCCATCCAGTTCATCTTCATTTTTATAATAAATTCCGTCCAATGGCAAAGTGCTTGCATCCACGCTCATGGATTCGATTTTTAATTTGGTAAGCAATGACAAAGCCAAGTCAATTTCATTGGCATCCGGCCAAACTTCACTGGCGGTATATTTACAATTACCGTCCGTTGTAGCGGTAACTTTTAACGGAATCTCAATTTGGTAGAAGTTTTGCGTAAAATCATTACCAAAACGAATAAATCCAACCATTTGGTCATCTGTTAACGGAATCTCCCCTTTTAACGATTCAGCATGTAAAAACATTTTCAGTCTTTTAAACTGACGCATATCGACACTCACATTTTTGAAAACCGCTCTGGAATCTTCTGTTTCTAAACCGTCTCCGCTAACTCTTAACGATAAGGATTGTTCGTTTTGATTAATCAGCGTATTATTGTTATACAACTGCTCGCGGATAACGCCCGGAGGAGTAACATAATTTACCGGACATCTTTCGTCATTTTCCTGAATATTAACCGCGGTAATGTCTAATTCGGTGTTATCATCATCTACATTGGTATCATTAGGATCCAGAGTTGTGGTATATCTTCTCCACTCGCCGCGAACCAAATCCAAAGCACCAAAACGTACTGTAACTTCATTCTCAAATCCGGTCATGAACATTCGCATAAAACGAACAGATCTAAAATCACTAATGTTTCCAATGGTATTCTCCGGCTGAGAAACCGGAATTTTAAACTGAATCCATCGGGCATCTGTTGTCCCTCCATTGGGTAATGGCACGGTGGTTTCTCTAATATCAGTAATATAATTTTCACCCACTTTCATATCGGGTCTAACTTCAATGCTGTATTCATAATAAGCATTGATCGTATTCATCGTATTATCCCTGTTGATGTCTTCTACATCCGGAACGGTAGTAGCACCACGGTTAGGATCGTTTATATCAACAGCCGAATTACCATCTACACCATTATAATTTTTATAGCGCTCTTTAACACCTCCGGAAGTATTCAAATAATAGGTATAATCATCGGCTGCAGGATCAGATTCGCCGGCAAAATTAGTATAAACCGCCGCCTCATCATTATTAGTCAAACCATCCAAACCAACATCCTGATTTTTTCTGTTATTGGCATCGGCATCAAAAGCATAAATCAACGATTGCGAAGCCGGAACATCTCCCCAAACTGGTCTTGGATTAGTCATAATCTGATCCGGACCTAATCCGTTTTCGTATTGTTTTCTTCCGTCTTTTAAAATATCTTCTGAAATTTCACCCAGATTAAAATAAATTTTACCAGTATTTGTTGCGTCTGATTTTCCATTACCTACATAAGGATCTAAAACCCATAACTGGATGTACTCCACATTCCCCTGTTCGAAATTCGTGGAACTGATGGAACGCATAATCCCTCCGTAATTTTCTTTGGGAGTCAAATTAAAACTGGAATTATTGTTATACGGTCCTCTTTCGGATGGAAAATAAGACAAATCCAAGGTGTTAATTACCTGTGTTTGCCCTTGCGCAATATCCAGATTAGGATACAATTCTTCACTATAAATCCTTCTGGTAGCGTTTAACGAAATATCATCATTTGAAATTCCCGATGGTCTTTGAACATAAAAAATCGGATCGATGGTGTACCAAGCCAATTTGGCTCTTTTAAAACCATAACTTAAATCATTTGCCGAAGCATTAAAATTATACGTACTGTTCGTATTATTTTCAGGTGTTGAAGCCAAACTCCAGGAATAAGCCGAACGCATATCGATCGTGGACTGAGAACCTTCAAAATCGTCAACATACAAAGTTGATTCCCCCTGAAACTGGTCGGCTTTAGAAGTTCCCGGTTTTAGGAAAGCAACTTCTCCTCTAACCGATAAATTAGACGGCACATCGGTATCTACGTTAGGCAACATATTTACTAATCTGGTAAAGAAAGGAACTTCGGCAGAGAAATTAGTATTAAACCCAAAAATGGTATTATTAACCGATTCCTGACCATAATTGGATTTTTGAGTAAATGGTTTTTCGGTCATTTTCAAAAAGGTTCCACCCAAGGTAAAGTTATCCGAAAATTTATGTTCAACATTTACCCCCATAAATCTTCTGGTTTGCTGACCAAAAACGGTATTGTTTTCCAAAGAAACATTAATCGGCGTGTTAGATGCCTGCAGGGAAGGATCCAAAATCTGAACACGCCCCAATCGATAATTCACGCTATAATCTACACCTTCAACTAAAACTCTTCCTCCTGCTGTAACCACCACAGAACCTTGTGGCACGTTATAAGCTCCAATCGGGATTCCGTCGCCGGCAGATGATTTATATTTTCCTCGTAAAAGAAATTTATTTTTATCACTATCTTCTAAAGCTTTCGCCTGTGTTTTTCGATACATTGCTGTAAAAACATACTTGCTTTGGTTTGTATTATACGTGGAAGCATTAGCATAATCTTCACCGGCATTATTAGATAATTTTTTAAATAACAACTCCCCAAAAGGCTCTTTAGTGGTAAAAATAATTCGCCCGTTTTGAGTGTCCATAGTTAATCCCGAAACAAAATCAAAGAAACCGTCTCCGCCAGCCTGACGGTCGTTGTTATAATTTAATTTATCCAAATTGAATACATTCAACAAAGGAGTTTCAGCTACTTTATCATCCGGAGAAGGATTTACCGGAAAAGGATTTCCGGCTACCGGAGTAATGTAATTTAACGGTGAAGGATCGGTATAAAGAATGTTAAATCTAAAATCTTCCTGTTTAATTTGGTAAGCACCCGGAATTTGATAAATGTTTTTCATCATCAGGTTCCACACCGGATTAGAAACATTGGTCAAATTACTTTTCAACATTTTCAAAATCAAACTTTGGGTAACCACCGCCTGTGTACTTTGAGGAGTTCCGGTTACTAAAGTAGCATCAACGCCGTCATTTCCAAATTCACCTACCTGATATACTTTGTCTCCGATGGTATATTCATAAGCCACCGCTAAAATCTCATCATTGGATAACCTTTGCTGCAACGAAATATATCCTAATTGCGGGTGGTAAGTAAATTCATTGGTTGTTAATTTGCGGGCATTTTCCAGTTTGGAATAATCCTGTCCTTCGGTTACTGACACTTTAAAACCCGATGCTGCCGTAGCCATTTCACGAATGGAAGTTGTCAGATAACCATCTGCCTGACCAATTTTAGACGGATCAAATTTATTATTGGCATTATCTGACGGAGTATCAGCAGGAACATTAAACATTCCTGTGGAAGGATTTAAAACCACTACTTCATTATCATCTAGTCCGTTTAATTGTGATTCTCCTAAATCCTGCAGCGCAATTACATTTCTAAGGTTATTAGAAGTGGTATTCAAACGTGTTTGCTTGTTAGTTACCCAAACTTCAATTCGGGTAATTTGCACCCGACTGTCAATAAAAGGATAACTTTTTAAAGCCACATCGTATCGGTTTCTAAAATATTGTGATAAAAAGAAGTGTCGGTCATTATCATAATCCAAGGCAAATAAATCAAAATCCTGAATAGTTCCTCCACCTTGAGAAACAACCGTTTTTGTTTGCGATTTTTGCTCGGAGAAAACTCCGGTAACCGTTGTTTTTCCAAATTGCAACTGCGCCTTCACCCCAAATAAACTCTGCGCTCCTCTAATCAGGGAACTGTTTAAAGGCATACTTACATTTCCAACTTCAATTTTTTGAATAATATCATCTTCTGTTGGCGCATATTCTAATTTTAACAGATTTTGAAAAGCAAAAGAAGACTGCGTATCATAATTAGCATTAACACTCAATCGGGTTCCCACTTTCCCCATCAGACTCATACTAATTCTTTGGTCAAAATCAAAAGCCAGATTGGTTCTGTTTCTTGGCGAAAACGAAGGATTATCCTGTTTAGTAAATCGGGCTCCCATATCCATTTCTACCGAACCCGTTGGTTTTACATCTATGGTATTACTTCCAAAAATAGATTCAAACAAACCTGAATTCACGTAATATCTGGGCAACAAATCTTTTTTAGCGGCTTCACTTCCTTCTTTTTTCCCGTCAATAGCATCCGATTTTTTTTTGAAATAATCCTTCATTGATTCTTTCAAAACCAAATTTTCATATTCTTTTGGCGTTAGAATAACGGGATACTTTATTGAAAATCCGTCAACCGAATTCGTATAGATATAACGATCTGTTTTAGGATCATAAGTATAAGCCGACAAGATACTCTTTGGGTCTTTCATCTGAACTTTCCCTAAAGAATAGGTTGCTTTAGTTGTGTCCTGAGCCGGCTGATTTACCTGAGCCAAGGATACAAAACTGCATAATAAAACTGCCCAAACAATACAAATTTTATGCATACAATGTTTTTTTTTGCGGTGCTTTTATAAGCTTTTTAAGGCTTGTTTAATAATCGATTCTACGGAGGCATCCGGATTCTCTTTCACAATTTTATCAATCACTTTTTCAGAAGCCTTTCTTACAAAACCTAAAACTTCTAATGCAGATAACGCTTCATCACGGTTTGTATTGTTTTGAGCAATGGAAACTTCGTCTAAATCGTACAATTTCAATACTTTTTCTTTCAAATCCAAAATTACGCGCTGCGCTGTTTTTCCTCCAATTCCTTTTATTGACTGGATTGTACTTACATCAGCCGAAGCAATAGCGTTAATAATTTGCTTAGGTTCTAATGACGACAACATGGTTCTGGCAATTCCGGCTCCAATACCTGAAACTGACAATAACATTTTAAATATTTCCCTTTCGGATTTTTCCACAAAACCAAAAATAGTATGTGCATCTTCTTTTATCTGAAGATAAGTAAACACCTTAACAAAATCTGAATTAGGAAGTAATGAATAAGTATGCAGTGAAATATGAACTTCATAGCCCACACCTCCACAATCAATAACGAGCTGTGTTGGTGTTTTTTCAACTAACTTCCCCTGTAAATGCGCAATCATCTATTTATCTAACTATTTATTTAACTTTTTTTCTCTGTTTTCTTTTTCCTGTGCATCTATAACGGTAATAGCAGCCATATTTACCATTTCTTCCACACTTGCACCTAATTGAAAAATATGGACCGGTTTTCCCATTCCCATCATAATAGGACCTATGGAACCGGTTTTGTATAATTCTTTCATCAATTTATAAGTAATGTTTGCCGAATCCAGATTGGGAAAAATTAAGGTATTTACCTTTTTTCCGGCTAATTTAGAAAATGGAAATTTCTCGGTTAACATTTCAGGATTCAAAGCAAAGTCGGCCTGAATATCGCCATCAACAATCAAATCAGGATGATTTTCATGCAAATAAGCTACGGCATCTCTAATTTTTGAGGCATTTTCATGAGTTGACGAACCAAAATTAGAATAGGAAACCATTGCAATTACCGGTTCAAGGCCAAACATACGGGCGGTTTTGGCCGTCATTACCGCAATTTTAACCAATTCCTCCGAAGACGGATTAATGTTAATCGCTGTATCGGACAAAAACATTGGCCCCCGGCTGGTCATCATCATATTGGAAGTGGCAACTAAAGAAGCTCCCTGTGCTTTATCAATCAATTGCAACATCGGTTTTACCACCGTCGAATAACTTCTGGAATAACCGGTAACTAAACCGTCGGCCTCGCCGGTATTAACCATCATCGCGGCAAAATAATTCCGTTCACGCATTAATCTTTGAGCGTCTAACAACGAAATTCCCCGGCGCTTTCTGGATTGCCAATAAGTTGTAGCATACCGGTTTCTTCTTTCTATCTCGCTTTTGGATTTTGGGTCAATGATTTCAACTTCGGCATCAAAACCTAATTCCTTCATTAATTCTTTTATAATGTCACGACTTCCTAATAAAATTGGAAAACCAATTCCTTCTTCGTAAACAATTTGTGCTGCTTTTAGCACATCCAAATGATCAGCTTCCGAAAAAACAATTCGTTTCGGATCCATTTTAGCCCGATTGCTAATCAATCGAACCATTTTATTATCATTCCCTAAACGTTCTAAAAGTTCTTCTTCATATTTATCCCAATCGGCAATTGGGTTTTTAGCAATCCCTGATTCAATGGCTGCTTTTGCAACAGCAGGAGAAACAGTATTAATCAAACGCGGATCAAAAGGTTTCGGAATAATATATTCGCGACCAAACCCTAATTTAGTGGCTCCATAAGCTACATTTACCTGTTCCGGAACCGACTCTTTTGCTAAAGCTGCCAAAGCACGAACCGCTGCCATTTTCATTTCTTCGTTAATTTTAGTTGCACGCACATCCAACGCTCCTCTAAAAATATATGGAAAACCTAAAACGTTATTAATTTGATTTGGAAAATCCGAACGACCGGTGGCCATAATCACATCTTTTCGGGTTTCTACGGCTAAGTTGTAATCAATTTCAGGATTAGGATTAGCCATTGCAAAAACTATCGGATTTTTGTTCATCGACAACAACATTTCAGGCAACAGAATATTTCCTGAAGAAAGTCCGATAAAAACATCCGATCCTTTCATCGCTTCTGCTAAAGAAACTGCATCGCCTTCTACCGCAAATTTCAATTGCATTTCCGTAAGTGACGGATTGTTTTTAGTTAACAAACCTTTACTGTTAAACATCAAAATATTTTCGCGTTTCACACCAACAGCAATATACAAATCAGCACAGGCCAAAGCCGCCGATCCGGCACCGGAAATCACCATTTTTACTTCTTCCGGTTTTTTTCCGGCTATTTCTAATGCATTAATCAATCCGGCTGCCGAAATAATTGCCGTTCCATGCTGATCATCATGCATCACAGGAATATTCAATTCTTCAACCAATCGTCTTTCTATTTCAAAAGATTCCGGCGCTTTGATATCTTCCAGATTAATTCCTCCAAAAGTTGGCGCTATATTTTTTACTGTTTGAATAAATTCTTCAACATTTTTGGTATCCACTTCTATATCAAAAACGTCAATGTCAGCAAAAATTTTAAACAATAAACCTTTCCCTTCCATAACAGGTTTTCCGGCTTCGGGACCTATATCTCCCAAACCTAAAACAGCTGTACCATTACTAATTACAGCCACCAAATTTCCTTTGGCCGTATATTTATAAACGTTTTCTACGTCTTTTTCTATTTCTAAACAAGGTTCGGCTACACCCGGCGAATAGGCTAAAGACAAATCCCTTTGGGTAGCATATCTTTTTGTTGGAACAACCTGAATTTTCCCCGGAGTAGGTTTCGCATGATATAATAACGCTTCTCTCCTTTTGCTTTCTTTATTCATAATAGCAGTTTTATCTTATATACAAAGATAGAAGTCTTAACTTAAAAAGTTAACATTTTCATAATTCTTTTAAAATAATCTACAAATAAGTTCATAAAAAAAGCCACTAAAATTAGCGGCTTCTTCTATTCAATAACTTTACAAAAAAATCAGGACTGTGTTCCATTGATATAAGAATCTAACAACTGAATGGTTTCCTTCTGTTTTTCTATAATACATTTTACAACATCTCCAATCGAAATAAGTCCAACAACCTTATCATTTTCCACAACCGGTAAATGACGAATCCTTCTCGAAATCATCAATTCCATACAATTATCAATATCATCCGTTGGATTAACCGTAATAACATTACTAATCATTATTTCCTGAACCAAAGTAGTTTTAGACGCCTTATCTTTAAGAACAATTTTTCGGGCATAATCCCTCTCAGACAAAATCCCTTTCAGTTGGCCGTCTTCGATGACCAAAATAGCACCAACATTTTTCTCACCCATTACTTTTATAGCATCATAAACGCTAATAGTAGAAACAACTGAATATACATCGTTCCCTTTCGTACTTAATATTTGATTTACAGTCATATCGAGATTTTTTTAAGAGATATAAATATAAAAAAAAATCATCAAAAACAACTTTAAGATGATTCATAATTTAAATTTTTATTTTTTTAAAAAACTGATATTCCGCTGTAAGCCCTGAAATTTCGTTCTTTTAACCGCCGAATCCTTAAACACAACCCTAAAAGTTTCTTCGGTCATTTCTTCCCAATCTTTTTTTGACATAGAGAGTATTTCAGGATTTGGGTTAAACAAAGGCTCTTTATGACTTTTAGAAAATCGATTCCAGGGACAAACATCCTGACAGGCATCACAACCAAAGGCCCAATCATCAAATTGTCCCTTCATCTCATGAGGAATGTTTTCTTTTAATTCGATAGTAAAATACGAAATACATTTACTTCCGTCAACTACATAAGGCGCCACAATTGCCTGCGTTGGACAGGCATCAATACAAGCCGTACAACTGCCACAGTGATTTGTAACAGCATGATCATATTCTAAATCCAAATCAATAATGAGTTCTGCTATAAAATAAAAAGAACCTATTTTTTGAGTTAACAGATTACTGTTTTTTCCAATCCATCCCAAACCGCTCTTAGCTGCCCAGGCTTTATCCATAACCGGAGCCGAATCAACAAAAACTCTTCCGGAAACCTCGCCGATATTCTCCTGAATAGAAAACAATAATTCTTTTAATTTGTCCTTGATTACAAAATGATAATCTTTTCCATAAGCATATTTGGAAATTTTATAAGAATCAGGATTTTGTTCTTTTTCTGGATAATAATTTAACAGAAGCGAAACGACACTTTTGGCATCATCCACAAGCAAGGTCGGATTAAGTCTTTTATCAAAATGATTTTCCATATAAGCCATTTGACCATTTCGATTATTTTTCAGCCAATTCTCTAATCGGGGAGCTTCCTCCTCTAAAAAACCCGCTTTCGAAATACCACAAGACAAAAATCCGAGGCGTTTGGCTTCGGATTTGATAAACTGCGTGTATTTAGCTTTTAAGTCTATGGGTTATGAGTTATGGGTTATGGGTTATGAGTTTCATACCATACTCATAACTTTTAACTTGTTTACAAAATTAGAAAAGTCCCCCCTGAATATTAGCTCTGACTTTTCCCAAATGTTTATAGGCTTTCTCCGTAACTTCACGGCCACGTGGTGTACGCATAATAAAACCTTCCTGAATTAAAAAGGGTTCGTAAACTTCCTCAATGGTTTCACTGCTTTCTGAAACGGCTGTTGCCAAAGTAGTAAGTCCAACCGGACCTCCTTTAAACTTATCAATAATAGTATTCAGAATTTTGTTGTCCATTTCGTCCAAACCATGTACATCGACATTTAATGCTTTTAAGGCATATTTAGAAATTTCAACATCAATAGTACCATTCCCTTTTATTTGTGCAAAATCACGAACTCTTCTCAGCAAGGCATTTGCTATCCTTGGTGTTCCACGGCTTCTTCCGGCAATTTCTATAGCGGCTTCCATAGTAATTGGCATTTTTAAAATAGAAGCACTTCTTTGAATAATAGTAGTTAATAACTCGACCGTATAATATTGTAGTCTTGAAGAAATACCAAAACGAGCTCGCATCGGTGCTGTTAAAAGTCCGGAACGGGTGGTAGCACCAATTAAGGTAAATGGATTCAGATTGATTTGAACCGTTCTGGCATTAGGACCCGATTCTATCATAATATCAATCTTAAAATCTTCCATTGCCGAATATAAATATTCTTCAACAATTGGACTCAAACGATGGATTTCATCAATAAACAAAACATCACGTTCATCCAAATTGGTCAATAAACCAGCCAAATCGCCAGGTTTATCTAAAACCGGACCTGAAGTAATTTTGATACCAACTTCCAACTCATTCGCTAAAATATTAGCCAAAGTCGTCTTACCTAATCCAGGTGGTCCATGAAACAAAGCATGATCAAGTGCTTCCTTTCGCTGATTGGCAGCAGCCACAAAAACCTTTAAATTTTCTAAAACCTGATCCTGCCCAGCAAAGTCATCAAAACTAAGCGGTCTCAATCTTTTATCCAGATCAAGTTCTTCAGGATTATATCCTCTTGTTGTTGGGTCTAAGTTTTCATTCATTTAGCAAAGATAAAGAAAACGGATTGTGATTGCTAAATAATACATACAACAAAATAAGGCATAAAAAAAACCTCTGCCGAAGCAGAGGTTTTAAATATATTAGTGGTGTAAAACTGATTCACCTGGTTTCATTGGAACCGTTTGAGGAACGAAATCTTCTTCGTGCTCCGGGTTACTGTAATCATAAGCCCAACGGTGAACTTCTGGAATTTCACCTGGCCAGTTACCATGAATATGTTCTACCGGTGTAGTCCACTCTAATGTAGTAGATCTCCATGGGTTTTGTTCCGCTTTCTTACCGTAGAAAATACTACTAAAGAAGTTATATAAGAATACTAATTGGAAAGCACCTCCTACTAAAGCAAATGTTGTAATTAAAACATTCACATTTTGTAAATCATCAAATAATGGGAAGTTCGTATTAGTATAATAACGTCTTGGTAAACCTGCTAATCCAATGAAGTGCATTGGGAAGAAAACTCCATAAGCACAAACAGCCGTTACCCAGAAGTGAACATAACCTAAGTTCTTGTTTAACATTCTTCCGTACATTTTAGGGAACCAGTGGTAGATTCCTGCAAACATTCCATAAAGAGCAGATATACCCATTACTAAGTGGAAGTGTGCAATTACAAAGTAAGTATCGTGAACGTTAATATCTAATGTACTATCTCCTAAAATAATCCCTGTTAAACCTCCGGTGATGAATGTTGAAACCATTCCGATAGAGAATAACATAGCTGGGTTCATTTGTAAGTTACCTTTCCATAAAGTTGTAATCCAGTTGAACGCTTTTACAGCAGACGGAATTGCAATCAATAAAGTGGTAAATGTAAATACAGATCCTAAGAAAGGATTCATACCCGAAATAAACATGTGGTGACCCCATACAATTGTAGAAAGGAAAGCAATTGCAAGAACTGACATAATCATCGCTCTGTAACCAAAGATTGGTTTACGAGAGTTTGTTGCCATAATTTCAGACACAAGTCCCATTGCAGGCAAGATTACGATATATACTTCAGGGTGCCCTAAGAACCAGAACAAGTGTTCGAATAATACAGGAGAACCACCTTGGTAATGTAAAACTTCTCCAGCGATATAAATATCAGACAAGAAGAATGAAGTACCAAAACTTCTATCGAAGATTAATAATAATGCTGCAGATAATAATACAGGGAAAGATAAAACCCCGATAATTGCAGTTACAAAAAACGTCCAAATTGTAAGTGGAAGTCTGGTCATAGACATCCCTTTAGTTCTTAAGTTAATAACTGTAACAATGTAATTTAAAGATCCCATTAAAGAAGAAGCAATAAATATAGCCATAGATACTAACCAAAGTGTCATACCAGTTCCAGAACCAGGAATAGCCTGTGGTAAAGCACTTAAAGGAGGATAAATTGTCCAACCTGCTGAAGCCGGTCCTGATTCAACGAATAATGAAATAATCATTACAACAGCTGATAAGAAGAACAACCAGTAAGAAATCATATTCATAAATCCTGATGCCATATCACGTGCACCAATTTGAAGTGGAATAAGTAAGTTACTAAAAGTACCACTCAATCCGGCTGTCAATACAAAAAATACCATGATAGTACCGTGTATTGTTACTAATGCAAGATAAACATCATTAGCCATTACACCATCTGGTGCAAATTTATCACCTAATAAAATATTGAAAATTTTAAAAGATTCTTCAGGCCATGCTAATTGCATTCTGAAAAGCAAAGACATGACAATACCAATAATCCCCATAATAATACCTGTAATAAGGTATTGCTTAGCAATCATTTTATGATCAATACTAAAGATGTATTTAGTAATGAATGTCTCTTTATGGTGGTGTTCGTGTTCGTGATCGTGAGCGTGATCGTGACCTTCTGCTGACATATATTATACTTTAAATATTCTTAATAATTATTTCATAGCAACTGTAGCAGCCGCTACAGTATCATTCTCTTTAGCCTCAGCCGGAGCTGCTGATTCACCCTCCGCTGGTTGCTCTAATGAAGCTTTTACTTCATTAACTAGAGTAGTTTGTTGTGCTAACCATTTTTTGTAATCTTCCGGAGTATCTACAACAATTTTCATTTGCATGTTGTAGTGAGAAGCTCCACAAATTTTATTACAAAGCAATAAATAGTCAAAAGTATAAGGATCTAATCCCGATTCTCCTTTTGCAATTAATTCTGTACTTCTTTTAGCTCTCAACTCATTGATGTGAGCCACTTTTTCAACCATTTCTGGTAACTCTCTGTACTCAGAAGTTGTATAAATTGGTGTAAAAGCAAATTCAGTAACCATACCCGGAACACAGTTCATTTGCGCTCTGAAGTGAGGCATATAAGCAGAGTGTAAAACGTCCTGAGAACGGAATTTAAAGTGGATTTTCTTTCCTTTTGGGATATGCAATTCAGTAACTACAATATCATCCTGAGCATTTGGATCTGATAAATCAACACCTAAAGTATTTACTCCTTCAATATATCTTACGTTAGCTTTACCTAAAACATTATCTTCACCAGCAATTCTGGCAGTCCATTTAAATTGTTGAGCATAAACTTCTACCACTACAGTATCTTCATCCTCATCAATAAACATAATGTTTGTCCAGGCATATAATCCGTAAAGGATTAATCCGGCTAAAACAACCGCTGGAATGATACTCCAAATTGCTTCTAATTTATTATTATCAGCAAAATATAAAGCTTTTTGATCTTTCTTTCCTTTGTATTTAAAAGCAAACCAGTATAATAATACTTGTGTTACGGCCTGAACAATGAAGATCAAAACCCAGGTAATATTCATCAAATTATCTACCTGACCTCCATGAGCAGAAGCTGGAGTATGAAGAGGTAAGTTACCCCATTTAAGCAAACCGTAAATTGTAAATACATAAAGGAATGCTAAAAACCCAAACATCAAATAACCTTGAAGATTATTATCTTTATCATTAGCTACTTGCGAATTATCCGAAGAAGCACCAACTTGAGTCAGGTCGAAAATTTTAGTCAATTGCCATAAAGCAATAGCTAATAAAACTAAAACTATAATTACCAACAAACTTGTCATCTGTTTATCTCTTTAAAAATTAATAATGAAAATGTTTACTTTCTTCGATATAAGGATTTCTTTTTGCTAATAATGGAGCTTTAGTTAATGCTGTAAATACAGTAAAAATAAATAATCCAAGGAAGAAAAGAACTGATGAGATTTCAGGAATACCAATAAACCATTGGTCTCCAACTGTACCTGGCATAATCATATTAAAGAAATCAATATAGTGACCTGCTAAAATAACAATACCAGCCATTACGATAACCCAAGTAATTCTTTTGAAATCAGTATTAACAAGAATTAATAACGGGAACACAAAGTTCATAACAACAGCACCAAAAAATGGTAAATTGTAATCATTAATTCTGGTTACGAAATAAGTAATCTCTTCAGGAATATCAGCATACCAAATTAACATGAACTGAGAAAACCATAAATAAGTCCAGAAGATACTGATACCAAACATGAATTTAGCTAAATCATGGATATGACTAGTATTTACATACTCTAAATAACCTTTAGATTTTAAATAAACAGTAACCATAGCAATTGTTGTAATACCACTTACAAAGAAACTGGCAAATACATACCATCCAAACAAGGTAGAGAACCAGTGTGGATCTACAGACATAATCCAGTCCCAAGACATGATAGACTCAGAAACAATAAAGAATACTAAGAAACCTGCAGATAATTTAAAGTTCTTTTTATAATTCGCATTATCATCAGCTTCATCCTGAGCTAAACAATTTTTTCTTGACAAGTGACGGTATAAATTCCATCCTGCAATGAAAATAAAAGCTCTGGCAATCCAGAAACCAAAATTTAAATATCCCGCTTTACCCGCAATTAATGCATCATAATTTGGACTAGCAGGATCAGTCACACCTTCATTTAACCAGGAAAAAATATGATTAAAGTGAAGACCACACATTACTAATATTACAAAAAATATAGCTGAACCTATCGGAAGATAAGCCGTTATACCTTGCATAACTCTATTTAAAACCGGAGACCATCCTGCTACAGCAACAACATTAATAGCATAGAAAACTAAAGTTCCCATAGTCAATAACATAAAGAAAATACAAGCTACATATAGAGCTGACCAAGGTTTATTTTGCAACTGGTGCAAAACATGGTTCAAATGCTCTTCGTGTTCATTAGCTTCACTAACTTCACCTTTAGCTTCATGTTTAGTTGTTGTGTGAGCTTCTTCATGAGATTTAGCTTCTTCATGAGTAGCTTCTCCATGACCACCATGAGATGATGCAGAAAGGATATTCTCAACTTCGTGAATATCTTTAGGGGCGTTTAAAAAACCGTAACCAATTCCTAATATACCAACGGCCATTAAGATAAAAGAAAACGTTTTTAATTTACTTGAAAATGTATACATATCTATTACGATCAGTTTGTTCAACAATTATAATTGGCTTCTAAGTTTTAGAACGTAGTCAGCAATTAACCAACGCTCATGAACACTTAGTTGATTGGCATGAGAACCCATTGCATTTAAACCATACGTCTCAACATGAAAAATACTTCCTTCTGTGATTTCTCTATCTTTATAATTAGGAACACCTAAGAATTTTTCTCTTTCAACTAATTTTCCTTTACCATTACCAGTTGCACCATGACAACTAATACAATAGATTTCGAAAAGTTCTTTTCCTTTACCAGAATTTCTATCTAATGAATCTAAAGGCGATTTTAAATTAGCTTTTGCTAATTCATAACCTTCAGTTGTATTAGGATATTCGTAAGGTTCATAACCTCTGTTAATGCTACCTTCAGCAGGAAGTTGTCCTTCTTTACCATTTGCAAAAGCTTTAGACTCTGAATAAGTTTCGTAGCCTACTGATTCATACATATTTGGAAAATACTGATAATTCGGCTTTTTATCATTATGACATGAAGCTAATAAAGCAGTTATGCCTAATAATAGTGTTATTTTATATACCCTTTTCATATCTAAATTAATTCTTTTCAATTACTTTAACTTCTACAGCTCCTGTACCTTGGAAAAAAGAAACTAATTCTTCTTCATTATCATTTACAGCAACTTCCATTAGGAAATGATCGTCTGTAGTTCTTACATCCGGATTCTCAGCTTTTTTAAATGGCCACAATCTACTTCTCATATAAAAAGTAATTACCATTAAGTGCGCTGCAAAAAACACAGTCATCTCAAACATAATAGGCACAAAAGAAGGCATATTTTGAATAAAACTAAAACTTGGCTTTCCTCCGATATCCTGAGGCCAATCATGAATCATGATATAACTCATCATAAAAGTTGCAAAAGAGATACCGACACATCCGTATAAGAATGAACAAATAGCTAATCTTGTTGGGGCAATCCCCATAGCTTTATCCAAACCATGCACAGGAAATGGACAAAAAACATCTTCAATATGATGGTGAGCTGCTCTGGTTTTCTTTACAGCATTCATCAATATATCATCGTCATTATAAATGGCGTAAATAACTTTATTACTCATGGTGTGAATCTTTATGTGCTTCTCTTTCTCTAATATAATTATCTCCGGTTGCTTTCAAAATTGTTTTAACCTCTGCCTGTGCAATTACAGGGAAAGTTCTAGAGTATAATAAAAACAATACAAAGAAGAAACCAATTGTTCCAATGAAAATACCAATATCTACAAATGTTGGAGAGAACATTGTCCAAGAAGACGGTAAGTAATCTCTATGTAAAGAAGTTACAATGATTACAAAACGCTCAAACCACATTCCGATGTTTACCACAATAGAAATAATGAATGAAAACATGATACTGGTTCTTAACTTCTTAAACCACATAAATTGTGGTGAGAATACATTACAAGTCATCATCGACCAGTAAGCCCACCAGTAAGGTCCGGTAGCTCTGTTTAAGAAGGCATATTGCTCATACTCTACTCCTGAATACCAAGCAATAAATAACTCAGTAATATAAGCCACCCCTACAATAGACCCTGTAATCATAATGATTAAGTTCATCAATTCGATGTGTTGTAAAGTAATATAAGCTTCTAAGTTAGATACTTTTCTCATGATGATAAGCAAAGTATTTACCATCGCAAATCCTGAGAATACCGCTCCGGCAACGAAGTACGGAGGGAAGATTGTTGTATGCCATCCAGGAATTACCGAAGTAGCAAAGTCCATAGATACAATAGTGTGTACAGAAAGTACAAGAGGTGTTGCTAAACCAGCAAGTACCAAAGATACTTCTTCAAAACGTTGCCAGTCTTTTACTCTCCCGCTCCATCCAAAACTAAGGATAGAATAAATTCTTTTGTTAAATGGAGTGATAGCTCTATCTCTTAACATTGCAAAGTCAGGCAATAAACCAGTCCACCAGAAAACTAACGATACTGACAAATACGTAGAGATTGCAAATACGTCCCAAAGAAGAGGTGAGTTAAAATTTACCCAAAGAGATCCAAACTGGTTTGGAATTGGTAATACCCAGTACGCTAACCATGGACGTCCCATGTGAATAATTGGGAACAAACCTGCCTGAACTACCGAGAAGATTGTCATCGCCTCAGCCGAACGGTTAATTGCCATTCTCCATCTTTGACGGAATAACAATAATACTGCAGAGATAAGAGTTCCGGCGTGTCCGATACCTACCCACCAAACGAAGTTAGTGATATCCCATGCCCAACCAACTGTTTTATTTAATCCCCATGTTCCAATACCTGTAGATACTGTATAAACTATACATCCTATTCCCCAAAGAAAGGCTGTTAAAGCGATTGAAAATACAATCCACCAATGTTTATTAGCCAAACCTTCGACAGGCGCTGCCACATCTACTGTTACATCATGATAAGACTTATCACCTATAACTAAAGGCTTTCTAATACTAGAGTCGTATATATGAGACATATTCCTTTATATTGATTTTTAATTTATTCTTAAGTGTTTCTAACTTTTACGTGATAAACCACATTTGGTTTAGTTCCGATGTGCTCTAATAAGTGATAAGATCTTTCGTCAGCGGCTAATTTAGCAACTTTACTTTCTTTATCATTTACATCTCCAAAAATCATTGCTCCAGATGAACAAGCATTAGAACAAGCTGTTTGGAATTCACCATCAGCAACAGGACGTCCTTCGTTTTTAGCTTTCAACTTAGTTGCTTGTGTCATTTGAATACACATAGAACATTTTTCCATAACCCCACGAGAACGAACATTCACATCCGGATTCAATACCATACGACCTAAATCGTCATTCATATGGTAATCAAACTCACTGTTTTTGTTGTACAAGAACCAGTTGAAACGACGTACTTTATAAGGACAGTTGTTAGCACAGTAACGAGTACCCACACATCTGTTATATGCCATATGGTTTTGACCTTCACGACCGTGAGAAGTTGCCGCAACCGGACATACAGTTTCACAAGGAGCGTGGTTACAGTGTTGACACATTACCGGTTGGAATGCTACTTGCGGATTATCAGAAGCTTTTTCCATTTCGTTGAAAGTAGAAAGTGAACTTGATAAACCAGCTATTCCTTCTTTTCTTTCATTATCTCCTTCAAAAGTTTCTTCAGAAGAATAATATCTGTCAATACGCAACCAGTGCATATCACGGCTTCTTCTTACCTCTGATTTACCTACAACCGGAACGTTGTTTTCAGCGTGACAAGCTATAACACAAGCTCCACAACCTGTACAGGCATTTAAATCAATAGAAAGGTTGAAGTGGTGACCTACAGAACGATCAAATGATTCCCATAAATCAACAGTTGTAGATTCAACTTCTTTGTGATCTAAAGATACTTTTGGTGTTTCGTTCCAAATTTTAGAATCCTTAGTATTGAAGATTTCAAGAGTAGTTTCTTTAATAATATCTCCTCTACCCATCAATGTTTTTTGACCTTGAACACAAGCAAACTCATGTTCACCGGCAGCTTTAACTAATTCAACTGACTGAACTTCGTTAAATCCTTTATATAAAGTGTAAGCATTTAAACCTACCTGCATTTCTTCTTTTAAAGCCGCTTTACGACCATATCCGAAAGCTAAACCTACTGTTCCAACAGCCTGACCTGGTTGTACAATAACCGGTACATTTTCTAATTTAGCACCATCAGCAGTTGCAATTGTAGCATAACTACCATTCAAACCTCCATTAGCAACAATCTCATTAGACAACCCTAAAGTTTTAGCATCGGTATTAGAAACAGTTACATAGTTATCCCAGGAAACTCTTGTAATTGGATCCGGAAACTCTTGTAACCATGGGTTATTAGCTTGTTGACCATCACCCATTCCGGTTTTAGTATATAATACTAATTCTAATCCGGCACCAGCTTTAGATTTCGCTAATTCATTAGCTGCAGAAGCATAATCAGCAGTTCCTCCTGAAGTAACCTGAGGAGCTCCTACAAAAATACCATCGTGTAAAACTTTATTCCAAGTTGAACCAACAATATAATTTGAAGAATACGCTTTTAAGTAATCGTAGTAAGAACCTGTAAGTCCGTTAATAGACATCAATACATCCTGAAATTGTTTAGTATCAAACAACGGACGGATTGTAGGTTGAGTCAAGCTGTAAGTTCCTTTTGTTAAAACTAAATCTCCCCAAGACTCTAAATAGTGAGGAACCGGAGCAGCAATAGTTGCAACAGCAGCAGTTTCATCTTCTTTTAAAGATAAAGCAACTGAAGTTTTAACTTTTTTAAGACCTTCAACAAATGAAGCAGAATCCGCTAAAGTATAAACCGGATTCACACCACTCATAATTAAAGTATGAACGCTTCCCGCTTTCATATCAGCAACTAACTGAGCTACCTGAGCATCAGAACCTTTTCTGATTTGTCTTGTTCCTACAGTTGAAAAAGCTTCGCTAGCCAACACCTGATTGATAGCTAAAACTAACAATTGTGCATTTTTATCCTGAATACCAGAAACTAAAAGTCCTTTAGCACCAGCAGCTTTTAACTGTTGAGCCGCTTTAGTAACTTCAGCTTTTAATTCAGGAGCTAAGTTTACAGAAACCGAAGAACCTGTAATGATATTATATATAAGTACTAATGCTTGTTTTTGATTCGCAACCGACATCGGTAAACGTTTATCAGCAGCAGCACCAGACAAAGTCATGTTTGCTTCTAATTGGAAGTGACGGGACATTTTTCCATTTTTAGGAATTCTTCCTTGAGCATATCCTGCATCAAATCCTCCTCCTTGCCAGTCTCCTAAGAAATCTGCACCAACAGAAACGATAAGAGAAGCTTTTGAGAAATCGTAATCTACTAAAGCTCTTTCTCCGTAAACGGTTTCAAAAGCATCCAAAGCAGCCGATGAAGAAACCGCATCATAAACTACGTGTTTCGCATTTGGATTAGCAGCAATAAAATCAGCAATTAATTTTTCTGTCGAAGGACTCGCTAATGTATTCGTCAAGAAAACCACCTGACCACCTTTAGCTTTTGCATCAGCGATACTTGATTTAATTTTCGAATCTACTACTGACCAAGATGAATCTTTTGCTTCAACTTTTGGTGCTTTCAAACGCATATTATCATACAATGACAATATTGAGGCGTGAATTCTGGCATTTGCAGCAAATTTTGCTCCCGAAATAGTATTATTATCTATTTTAATAGGACGCCCTTCACGTGTTTTAACAAGTAGGTTTGCAAAATCAAAACCATCAAAAACCGAAGTTGCATAATAATCAGCTACTCCAGGAATGATTTGCTCTGGCTGCAATACATAAGGAATCGACTTGTTCACAGGGCCTTCGCATGCTGCAAGAGTAGCTGCTGCAGTACTAAACCCAACGTACTTTAGAAAATCACGTCTAGATGTTGAAGATGACATCGCATCAGCATTTCCTAAAAACTCATCCGTAGGAATCTCTTCGACAAACTCGTTATTTCTAAGCGCCTCAACAATAGAACCATTTTCTAGTTCCTCAACACTTTTCCAGTATTTTTTGTTTGATGACATTGTATATATATATTAAAATCTTAATAATTAAATTAATAGTGGCATTTTCCACACTCTAAACCTCCCATTTGTGCTTCAGTCAATTTATCCACACCGTATTTTTTAGAAAGTTCTTCATGTATCTTAGTATAATACCCATTTCCTTCCATTTTAACTTCTGTTTTTCTGTGACAGTTAACACACCATCCCATAGTTAATGGAGCAAATTGTTTTTGAATTTCAAAAGTCTCAACAGGACCATGACATGTTTGACATTCAATTCCCGCAACAGTTACGTGTTGAGAGTGATTGAAGTAAACAAAATCAGGTAAGTTATGAATACGAACCCATTTAACCGGTTGTGTTTTTCCAGTGTAAGACTGAGTCGTTTTATCCCATCCAACTGCATCGTATAATTTTTGGATTTGAGCATCATAGAAAGCTTTGCTGTATTCCGGAGTAGCAGTTGACTCAGCAACTTCCGAAATATTTTTATGACAGTTCATACACACATTCAAAGAAGGAATACCTGCAGTTTTACTTACTCTGGCAGCAGAGTGACAGTATTTACAGTTAATTTCATTATCACCAGCGTGAATCTTGTGCGAATAGTGAATTGGCTGAATAGGAGCATAATCCTGATCTACACCTACCTGCATCAAGTAACCGTAAACAAAATATCCACTAGCCAACAATAAGAAAATACAGGAAACCAATACTAAAAACTGATTTTTAACAAAAGCTTTCCAGATTGAAATTTTTCCAGCTTTTGGCTCAACTTCGATTCCGTTAGCCTTAGCAACTTTTCTTAACACATTGTTAACCATGAATAACATCACAACCAACACTACTAATACTAAAGCAAGAACTCCTAAAATTACATTATTAGAACTCCCCCCCTGATCAGCAGCACCAGCCGCAGCCTGAGCGCCAGGTAAAGCAGCAGCAGGCTCTGCTTTTGGCTCAGATGTATAAGCTATAATATTATCGATATCAGCCTCAGACAATTGAGGGAAAGATGTCATTACAGCTTTATTATTTTCATTAAATAATTTTACTGCCGCAGCATCTCCTGACTTAATCATGTCAGAACTATTATGAACCCATTTATAGATCCAAGCCATGTCATGCTTCTCAGCAACCCCTCTCAACGCAGGCCCTGTTGATTTAGCATCAAGCTTATGACAAGCAGCACAATTAGAATTAAAAAGCGCCTTACCTTTTACCGGATCACCACCAGTTGTAGCAGCTGCAGGAGCAGCTTCGGTTGCAGCTGCAGGAGCAGCATCTTGCGCAAATGAAGAGAAGGAAAAAGCCAGCATCATAGCTAAACTTAAAAACATTTTCCTTGAGTTCGGATTATGGTTACCCACCTTTTTCATAAAGTATATTGATTATCTACTAAAAATTGGCACAATTTTTTATGCAACAAAATCACATAAAAAACGTTCCTTTATTTTAAACAGCCACAAAAATACGACTTAAGAACTATTCTCAAAACCCTAACTTCTTTAAAAAAACAATTTATATTAATTCTAAATAACTTTTTTATTGCTGTTTCAGCCAATAAATTTTACTTTTACTTAAAAATCTTCACATTATGAGAATTTTAACAATTCAAAAAACACTAATTGCACTTCTCTTTTTTTCAATTTACTCTTTCAAATTGACTGCACAGGAATCAAAAATTAACATTCAGCAAAACCCTAAGTTCGAACAACTACTTAATGAGAAAAGAAAAATAAACCCCTCAATTACTGTAAATGAGCAATATAAAATCCAGATTTTTAGTGGCAACAGCGAAAAAGCCAAAAGCACACTTAATGACTGCAAACAAAGTTTCACCAACCTTGACGGAACCATTGTATTCAACACGCCTAATTATAAAGTCTGGATTGGGAATTTTAAAACCAGAATAGAAGCCGAACGAAATTTAATCGAAATCAAAAAAAGCTACCCAAATGCTTTTTTGATTAAACCCAAAAAGTAACGTTTTAACACTACATCTATTATCAAAATATAGAGGTAAAATCTTATTGATTTTACCTCTATATTTTTTTATAACAATTTTAATGCGAATACTAAAAAATTATAACTAGCAAAATTCATTTATAAATCATAGTTACAAAACAAACAAAGCCATTCCGTTATAGAATGGTTTCGTTTGTTATAACCGCGTTAAAAACGCAATGATTTATCTTTTAATCAATGTCGGCACTCGAAAAGACAAACACCAAAATCATAGATAAACAATGACCAATGTGGTTTCACAATTTGAAAAATGCCCTATACGAAACTATAACTATTAGTCACAGATTCACTTATTAATTTCAATAATTTCAGTTTTATATTGTGGCGTATATAAAATATATTTTGAATTCAAATTACTTACTGTAGATAGCATGATAATTCTCTTTGAAAAGTCGTCGAATTTATTTACTTCTTCTAATTTTTCAAATGTCATCAGTTTATCAAATTCGTCCAATGTTATATTTGGATATTTTTTGAAAATATCATAAAACAATTCAGGAACACCAGAAGTCGGACTAATATAAAAATTTACTTTATTTGCAAAGGCTTTATCGTTTTCCCTTAAATTGTTAAACTCTAAATTTGAATAAGGCTTTATTAATTTGCCATCAGGCGTTAAATTAACAATATGAATACTCTCAACGGGACCCGCTAATTTTTTAATTATAAAATAATTATTGTAATAATCTATTAATTTATACTTTGAATTACCAAGCATAAAATCACTTCCAATTTGATCTAAACTTATCTCTATTTTATCATAATTAGTCAAGAATTCCATTGCATATCTTATAGTCCCTTTAAAATTAATAGATTCAAATTTATGCATAGTGTCCTTAACAAACATTCTACTGTATATAATTTTTTTGGAACTATAATCTTCAGTGACGTAACCTAACTTTAAAGGAGTATTGAATTCATCTACCAAATCGCTATAGATATTTCTAATCTTTATTTGATTATGAAATAGTTCATAAAATTTTTGACTGGTTAAATCTTCGAAGAAATCAGGCAAATTAACTGTAAGTTTTAAATCAGAAAAACCATCAGTATTCGAATTTTTAATAATTTCTAATTTTAATGACTTATTTATGTGGTCTAAATATTCTTTGATTTTATTTTCATCAATTATCTTGTAATAATAATCCGATTCAATAAAATCAACTTTATGAAATACAAAATCCTTTTTTTTAAATAATTTTGAATAATGTAAATAAGCTCGTTTAGTCTCCGCTTTCCTATTTTCCTCCGATTTATTTTGGGCTTTTAAATAATTAGAAAAAACAGAAAGCATAATTAAAAGTAATAATCTATATTTCATTGCATTTTTGTATAGTTGGGTGGTTGCTATTGCTCACATAGCCAATATAATTTTCTCTTTGAACAAAATTTCCTCAAAAAAAACCTAAAATACAAAAAATCCCGATTACTCGGGATTTTTCTTATAAAATATATTTCGAAATATTATTTCAATTTTTTCTTAATTGCTACTTCGTGGTACGCTTCAATCACATCATCAATTTCGATATCATTGAATCCTTTAATTTGGATACCGCAATCGTAACCTTTGGTTACTTCTTTCACATCGTCTTTGAAACGTTTCAAGGCTACCAATTCGCCTTCGTGAACAACTACTCCATCACGTATAATTCTAATTTTCGCCTGACGGGTAATCTTACCATCCGTAACCATACATCCGGCAATAGTGCCCACTTTAGAAATTTTGAACAACTCTCTGATAGAAGCATTTCCTAAGACTTCCTCTTTCATTTCCGGAGCAAGCATTCCTTCCATTGCATCTTTCAAATCATCGATAGCTGCATAGATAATAGAGTAGTAACGGATATCGATTTCCTCTTTATCAGCCAACTGTCTTGCATTTCCGGCAGGACGAACGTTAAATCCGATAATAATTGCATCAGAAGCAGAAGCCAACATAACGTCGGTTTCAGTAATTGCTCCAACCCCTTTATGAATAATATTGATTTGAATTTCTTCAGTCGATAATTTAGAGAAGGAATCCGATAATGCCTCAACAGAACCATCCACGTCTCCTTTAAGGATTACGTTCAATTCTTTAAACTGACCTAATGCAATACGACGACCAATTTCGTCCAAAGTAATATGACGTTGTGTACGTACGGATTGTTCACGCATCAATTGAGAACGCTTAGCCGCAATTTGTTTTGCTTCTTTTTCATCTTCAAATACACTGAACTTATCACCTGCAGTAGGCGCTCCATCCAGACCTAAAATAGATACCGGAGTTGACGGTCCTGCTGCTGTAACAATATTACCCCGCTCATCATGCATTGCTTTCACTTTACCATGATGTTTACCTGCTAACAGATAATCTCCAATTCTTAAAGTTCCGTGTTGAACCATGATAGTCGAAACGTATCCTTTACCTTTATCTAAGAAAGCTTCCACAACAGCTCCCTGAGCCAATTTACCAGGATTTGATTTCAAATCTAAAATCTCAGCTTCCAATAATACTTTTTCCAAAAGGTCTTTTACACCAAGACCTGTTTTGGCAGAAATATCATGCGATTGGATTTTACCTCCCCATTCTTCAATAAGCAAGTTCATACCCGCTAATCTTTCTTTAATCTTATCCGGATTCGCATTTGGCTTATCGATTTTGTTGATAGCAAAAATGATCGGTACACCAGCCGCCTGAGCATGTGAGATTGCCTCTTTGGTTTGTGGCATGATATCATCATCGGCAGCAATTACGATAATAACAATATCTGTCAATTGCGCTCCACGGGCACGCATCGCGGTAAACGCCTCGTGACCTGGTGTATCTAAGAAGGCTATTTTTTGACCATTCTCTAATTTCACACCATAAGCTCCAATGTGCTGCGTAATACCTCCGGACTCACCGGCAATTACATTTTCTTTACGAATGTAATCCAGTAAGGAAGTTTTACCGTGGTCAACGTGACCCATTACAGTTACAATTGGCGCTCTGTTTACTAAATCTTCTTCTTTATCTTCAACTACTTCAATAGCATCTTCGATATCCACGGTGATAAATTCTACATCATAACCAAATTCGTCAGCAACAATTGTTAAAGTTTCTGCATCCAAACGTTGGTTCATGGTTACCATGATCCCTAAAGACATACAGGTTCCAATTACCTTAGTAATAGGCACATCCATCATGATGGCAATTTCACCTACGGTAACAAACTCGGTTACTTTAAGGATTTTGCTTTCTTCATCTAATGCTCTTTGCTCATCATCCGATTTTTGACGGTGCGTATCTCTTTTATCTCTTCTATATTTAGCCGCTTTAGATTTCCCTCCTTTTTTACCTTGAAGTTTTTCTAAAGTCTCTCTAATTTGATTTTTAACTTCCTCTTCTGTTGGCTCAACTTTAGCTACAATCGCAGGACGATTTCCTTTATTAAATCCAGGTCTTGCGCCTCTGTCTTTATTAGCGTTAAAACCTCCACCTGTATTAGGAGTTATTTTATTTGGATTAGGAGTTCCCGGAGTTCTTTGTTGATTACCTGCATTAGGAGCCGGCGCACCTGGTTTAGGAGCAATTCTTTTACGTTTGCTTTTATTAGCATTCGCACCCGGCGCTCCCGGAGCAGCCGCTTTATTGGCCGCATTTTTAAAATCTTCTTTTTTCTTCTTAGGCTTCTCAAATTGAGACAGATCAATAGTTTGACCTGTTAATTTAGCCCCGGAAAGTTTTTGATACTGAGTAGCAATAGCGTCTTCTGCCGGAGCCTCCTCTGTTTTTGGAGCTTCTTTAGCCGGAGTCTGAGATTCAGCCTTAACGGCTTTCTCCTCTTTTTTAACTTCAGCTTTAGCTGTATTTTCAGGAGCGGCTTTAGGCGTTTCAGCTACAACTTTCTCTTCTTTTTTGTCTGAATCAGTTTTTTCTGGAGAGCTAATTTTAGCAGCCGGTTTTTCTTCGGCAACTTCAGGCTTAGTAGCGCTTACTTTTTCTTCAGCTACCGGAGAAGGAGTAGGTTTCGGATTTAAATCAATTTTTCCAACTTGTACAGGTCCTGAAATTACCGCTCTTGCTTTAATTACTTCCTGTTGTTGTCTTTGTAATTCTTCTTCCTGCTTACGTTTATCTTCCGCTTCTCTGTCGCGCTCAATACGTAATGCTTCTTTTTCTTTTCTCTTCTCTTCGCTTACTTCTTTCGAAGCCTCTTTTTTCCCTCTGTCACCCGCAAACTGACCGCACAGGATATCGTATACATCATTAGAAATTTTTGTGTTCGGATTTGACTCAATCGCAATCCCTTTATCCTTAAGATAATCCACAGCTCTTTCTAAAGAAATATTCAATTCCCTTAAAACTTTGTTTATTCTTATTACTCTCTCTTCAGACATATAAACTTTTTAATATTACCTATTCCGTTGTGTTGTTAGAAGCATAGATCTAACTATCAAACTCTTCTTTCAATATTTTCATTACATCTAGAATTGTTTCTTCTTCTAAATCTGTTCTTCTTACTAAATCTTCTACGTCATGTTTCAAAATACTTTTTGCAGTATCCAATCCAATTTTCGCAAATTCTTCAATAATCCACTCATCGATTTCATCTGAGAACTCTGTTAATTCTACATCGTCTTCATCAGCAGTAGTACCTTCAACATCACCTTCTCTGATAACATCTAACTCATAACCTGTTAATAAACCGGCTAATTTAATATTGTGCCCTCCTCTACCGATAGCTTTTGATACTTCTTCTAATTTCAAGAACACATCTGCTCTTTTGGTTTCTTCATCAATCTTGATTGAAGATACTTTTGCAGGACTTAACGCTCTTGTTATAAACAATTGAATATTATTAGTATAATTAATAACATCAATATTTTCATTTCCTAATTCACGAACGATACCATGGATACGAGAACCTTTCATTCCCACACAAGCTCCTACCGGATCAATTCGATCATCATAAGAATCCACCGCTACTTTAGCTTTTTCACCTGGAATTCTCACTACTTTTTTAATCGTAATTAAACCATCGAATACCTCAGGAATTTCCTGTTCAAATAATTTTTCCAAAAACTTCTCAGAAGTTCTGGACATAATAATCTGAGGTTTGTTTCCTTTTAATTCAACGCTTTCAATAATTCCACGAACGTTATCTCCTTTACGGAAAAAGTCAGATGGAATTTGTTTTTCTTTTGGTAAAACAATTTCATTTCCTTCATCATCCACCAAAATAACCACTCTTGGACGCACGTGATGTACTTCGGCAGTGTAAATATCCCCAATTAAATCTTTAAATTGTTTGTAAAGATTGGTGTTATCGTGTTCGTGTATTTTTGAAATCAAGTTTTGACGCAAAGCCAAGATAGCTCTTCTACCTAAATCAATCAATTTCACCTCTTCCGAAACTTCTTCTCCAATTTCAAAATCAGCTTCAATTTTTCTGGCTTCAGTTAAAGTAATCTCTTCATTTTCGAAATCCAAATCTTCATCAGCAACAATTACTCTTCTTCTCCAAATTTCCATATCACCTTTATCAGGATTGATAATGATATCGAAATTATCATCTGATCCGTATTTTTTCTTCAATGCATTTCTAAATACATCTTCTAAAATTGCCATAAGCGTTACACGATCAATAAGTTTATCATCTTTAAACTCTGAAAATGAATCGATTAATGCTAAATTTTCCATGCGAATTCTTTAATTAAAATGTTACTGTAACAACTGCCTCTTTAATATCTGTATAAGGTATTTGTTGTTCTTTCTGTACTGTTTCTTTTCCTTTCCCTACTTTCTTAGGCTCTCTTGCTTTCCAAGACAAAATTATGAAATCTTCATTAGCATCAACTAATTCAGCTTCAATTTTTTCAGTATTTGTAGTCACTATCAAAGTTCTGCCAATATTTTTAATATATTGACGTGTCAATTTTAATGGCGAACCTATCCCTACCGAAGCTACTTCCAAAGAATAATCCTGCTCTTCTCTGTCTAACTTACTTTCAATTGCACGACTAATATCAATACAATCCTGCAAAACTACTCCGTTATCATCATCCAAAGTAATCATCACTTTAAATGCATCAGTAATAGTTAAGTCAATTAAAAAAAGTGAAGACTTTTCCTCGAGAACCTCTTGCAATAACGAACTTACTTTTTCTTTAAATGTCATATTTTTTTATAAAAAGAGGGGACATTTAGTCCCCTCATTATCTAGATTTTAATAAATAACGCTGCAAATATAGTGTTTATTTTTAGAAACCAAAAATAATTACCCCTTGTTAATCCTTTTCTTAAAGTTTCAATAAACAAACTACAACAAATTTAAAAGAAAACTAACATTCGATTCTCTTCTTTAACCCTTTAATAACCAAAAGGATTTTCAATACTCTCCATAGGTATTGTAAACCACTGAGGACCATTTTTTGTCATATAGAAATGATCTTCGTGCCTGATTCCAAATTTCCCTGGAATACAAATCATTGGTTCATTACTAACAACCATTCCTTCTAAAAGTTGAATCTCACTTCCTCTTACTAAATATGGGTATTCATGAATATCCAAACCTGTTCCATGACCTACACGGTGCGGTAAACCCGGCAAACTATAATCAGAGCTCAAACCTGTATTTGCTAAAGTTTTTCGGGCAGCGTCATCTACTGAACCGCATGTAACACCAATAACTGCTGCCTCAAAAGCAGCTAATTGCGTAGCTTTTTCTAAATTCCAAATTTCTTTATATTCGTCAGAAGGGGTACCGTAAACATATGATCTGGTTATATCCGAAAGATAACCTTCTAGACGACAACCGGTATCAACAATAACTGCATCATTTTCTTTTAAGACTTGAGGAACAACCACACCATGAGGATATTGGGTGTCATCTGAAAACAAAACAATACAAAAATAAGATCCCGAAGTTATACCTGCTTTTTTATGTGCTTCATTGATAAAACTAACCACTTCATCAACACTGATACCTGGTCGTAAAATCTTAGCAGCTGCCCTTTGCACCACCATCGTAATCTCTTTTACCTGCTTTATAATAGCCAATTCATTTGCTGATTTTTGCATGCGACATCCGGCAGTAATTTGCTGAGCGGTTTGAATACTACAGGATGGATTTGCTTTTAAAATTCCATCTGCCAAAAAATATGATGCCGATTCATCAATAGCTAAAGTTGCAGTGGTTTTGTTTTTCGTTTTTAACAATTCATTAATTAACTCATAAGGTGATTCATGTTCTTCCCAACAATAAATTTTTGCCTCAACCTGACTGTATTTTTTAAAAGTACCTTCTTCAAATTTTGGAACTATATACACTAAAGTTCCGTCATCAAACAACAAAGCACCAACCATTCTTTCCGAGGGATTCCATTGTGTTCCGGTAAAATAATACAAATTAGTACCTGCATTCAAATACATCACTTCAACAGAATGCTCTTTCATTAAAAAGACTGCCTTTTGCATTCTTGATTGATATTCATCGATTGTAATTGGTTTTACATTTTGAGTCATATCAACAATTTTTTCTAACTCTATAGCAGCTGTCGATCCACCCACTCCAATTGTCTTTTTTGTCATTCGCAAAAAATAATTAATTGTTTATAATTGTAAAAAAGTTTTGTTTTACTCCTTTGAATCAAATAACTGATAAAAATAAGATGCCGCTATTAAATCCTCTAAAGCATGTCCTACAGATTTAAAATAAGTAATTTCAGTATCTGAACTCCTTCCTTTTTTAACATTAGAACACAACTCAAACAAATCAGCTTTGATACTTTCTTTAGTAATAATACCGTTAGTCAATGGAATCAGGATATCACCACTTTCTTTTAGTCCGCCTTGATAAGTATCTAAAAAAACAGATGATTTTAAAATCGCTTCGTCATCAGCTTCTCTGGTATTTTTTTTATAAGCCCCCACTAAATCCAGGTGTTGTCCTTCTTTTAGATATTTTCCAAAAACCAAAGGAGTAGGAGACAATGTCGCTGAAGAAATAATATCTACTTCGGAAATTTTATCCTCTATCTGTTCAATGGCAGTACAAGTAAACGAAAAATCTTTTAGAATATTTACAATTTTCTGTGCTTTCTTTTTATCTCTTCCCCAGATAAAAACTTGTTTAATAGGTCTTACACTAGCATGAGCTTTAATTAAATCAACAGAAAGTGCACCTGTACCAATCATCAACAAAGAACTGGAATCAACTCTGGAAAGATAACTACTTGCCAAAGCGGATGTTGCCGCAGTTCTTTTAGCTGTTAGCGATTTTGCATCCAAAATAGCATTAATATTTCCTTTATGAGCATCCAAATAGATATACGTCCCCTGAATGGCCGGCATATCATATTTACCATTATTAGGACTCACAGTCACTATTTTTACACCTAAATTTTTCCCCGGATTAAAAGCAGGCATCAATAACAAGGTAGAATCCTTATCTTCTTCCGGATTAGAAAAATCATGATGGTGGCGCATAGGAACTTCGATATCAGAATTTGAAAACCCATCTCTCAGTGTCTCAATCAATTCATTAAAATTGCAATTTTTTTCTATGTAATCATCTGATATATGATGAATTTTTTTCATGTTCTTTATTCAAAAATTATTCAACTGCATTAATTTCGAGAATCACACTAGACTCTGGTTGAGAAGAAGAAACTTTCAAACCAATTTTCATTAGAAAATCACCTGAACAGACATTGCCTGATTCCTCAAAACTCTTTCTTCCGTGAGGCATACTATTGATTTCTTCTACTTTATATTTTTTATTCACATCAAGCCCTTTAAACTTTACTAAACCATAATTAGGATCCGTAAGTGGTTGTAAAGTATATGAAAAAAGAACTGAATGATTCTTCTCTTTATCAACATACATCAAAACCGCTCTGGTATCTTCATACGGAGAAACTAATCGATATAAATCTCCTTTCCAAATTGTAGGACTCAATCGTTTATAATTGACAACAGCATCCTGACAAAATTTAAGTTCATCTTCTTTTAATCCACCAACATGAATATCAAATCCTAATTTACCCATCATAGCCACATCCGTCCTGAATTTGATGGATTGTTTTCCCATTGAGGTAACATGATTACAGGTTGCCAAAGCAGGATAAAAATAAGAATATCCCCATTGAATAAAAATACGATTAAAAGCATCTGTATTATCACTAGCCCAGAACTCAGTAAAATAGTTCAACATTCCATAATCTACCCTTCCTCCACCACCAGCACAAAGCATCATTTCTAAGTTTGGGTACTTTGCCTTAATACGATCCAGTACTTTATAAAGCCCATTTGTATATTCAATAAACAGATGCGATTGTTGTTTTTTTAGATAATTAGAATAAGCACTAGTCATCATTCGGTTACAATCCCATTTAAAGAACGAAACTCCTGATTTAATTTGCATAATATCATCTACAACTTTAAAAACAAAATCCTGCACCTGAGGATTGCATAAATCCAAAACAAGTTGCGTACGGTAAACATCTTTTGCTCTGTTAGGCAAACTTAAAACCCAATCCGGATGTTTTTCATAGAGTTCTGTTTTCTCATTAATCATTTCCGGCTCAATCCAAATTCCAAATTTTACTCCCGTTGCTGTTGCCTGATCCATCAAATAACCAATTCCATTGGGCAAAATTGCCTTAGTGGCCTGCCAATCTCCTAATCCTGATGTAGAACCGCTTCTTGGATATTTATTTCCAAACCAACCATCATCTAGCAAAAACATATCCACTCCCAGTGTTTTAGCATCGGAGAACATATTCGTTAATTTTTTTTCATCAAAATCAAAAAAAGTAGTTTCCCAATTATTCAATAAAGTAAGTCTTGATTTATTTCCATCTTTTAAGCCATAATTCATAGCCCAGGAATGTAAATTTCTACTAGCCAATCCTTTTCCCTGATTGGAAAAAGTATAGATAAAAACTGGTGTTTTAAAAACCTTTTGAGGTTCTAGACTATACTCTGAAGCAAATTCATTAATTCCCGAAATAATTCGAAGTTCATTATTATTGTCCAAATCAAATGTAAATTTGAAATTTCCTGACCAGGCAATTGTTCCAGCCAAAACTTCTCCGGTTTCTTCGGTTGATTTTGAATTTAAAGACAGGAAGAAATTAGGCGCTGCAAACATATTGGTTCTTACCCCCAACTTAGAATCAATTATCTTTATACCTTTGGTTAATTGACTTTCTTCAATCCTAACTTCCTCAACAACATCACTGTAAAACTGAGTTAACCAATATTTATCAGCATCTAAATGCAGCGCTGATGAAGCGTAATTATATAAGGTAATAGGTTCTTTTTCTTTGTGTTCGATTACTGTCCAGGACTCAACTACATTTTGTTTATAAAATGCTTTAAAGTGTAATTCTACAAATACAGGATATTGAGGATCCTTTAATTTTATGATTGTTTCAATACAATTGTCATCTATCTTTTTAGTGCTATGCTTTTGATATTCTAATTCTAATGAAGGATTTCCATCGTTATGTGTCACACGAATTGCTGGTTCAAATAAATTAGTTGTTCCAAAAGTAGGATAAGCAGCATGACGTAAATCAATCAATGGATTTCCATCATTAACTACAAATTTCTTTATATTTTCCTTAGAAACAGCCTCGTATTCTGCATTGTTATTCAGCTTAGTTCCAATATAGGTTTGATACAATTTATGATCAAGTCCTATCTTTAAAACATGAGCAAAATTTTCAGTTTCGATACGAATCATACTCCCTTCTTGTGCCTGGCTATTGAAATATATCATTGAGAATATAAATAATAAGATTGTATTCATTTTTTTAAATTTTATAAAATGTAAGCTTTTTTAAAAAATGCTATTCAAGTGTAGTACCAGATAATTTAAACTGATAAGGCCATTGTTCATCTGGTGTTTTATTTTGATTAGCGTCCCGTCTATTAGGGCGCTGCCAATGTTCTTTTGGAGCCCCCATAACTACTAACCAAAAATATTCTGTATTTTGAGGAATCTTAAACGATACTTTATCATTCGGTTTTTTAAAAGTCTTGCTATAAACCCGCTGTCCGTTTTTTAATTGTGCAACAAATCCATAATGCCATGCCGCATTTTCAACTTTAACATTTGAAAAACCTTTAGCTCCTGAAATTCCTTTAAAATCTAATTTTACTTGGGTTCTAAATTCTGGGACTCTTAATTTTATTCCATTGTAACCATAGTTTTGAGGACAATTAATAGAATCTACCTGATACCAACCATTTTCTAAAAGATTTACTTTGGCATAATGTGTATTAGCATATTTCTTAGCAACTGAATCAATTCTCATTAAATCCCAAGTAATAAATCGTCTGGAGGCATCAAACATTTCATCATTGAATTGGTCTTGAGAAAGCTGATTCAAACGCTTATAAGTCAATACAGGATCTTCACCTTTTTCTGTGTTACGCATGAGTTTTCCATAGAATTCTTTACCATGCTTTTGTGACCAATACTCAATTACAAATGGAGAATGATAGGTATTATAAGGATGTAAAAAACCATAATGCGTACCTTTTAAATAATCAACCAAATGATAATTTTCAAAAGTAATCCAGTCAGAATATACTTGCCAGAGCATGTATTGTGCTGACATTTCCTGAATAACACCTGAAGGACCTTTTCCTGAATCAGCATTACTTAAATATTGAAAACTATGTCCTAATTCATGAGCTAATACGCCATATGGTTCTTTATTTACACGAACAGCTGGTGTCCAAAAGATTCCTACCTTATTTTCCTCTCCTCCTCCAAAAGCCGCTTTCTCTTCTCCTTTAAATACATAAACCAGAATCTTGTATTTATCTGTTAAAGAATGACCTGATTCCACAAGTTTTAATTCGTTTACATAAACATTATAGATTCTTTCGCATTCACTCAACATTTTGACCGGATTAAATCTTTCTGTTTCATCTTTATTTGTCATTGGATCTTTACCATAATCCTTATGCCACAATATTGCTACATTATCCGAAGTGACCATGTTCTCAAAATTATAATCACTATTTGGATTAGCATAGTCGTTTCCTTCGGGAATCATCCACACCTTAGAAGGTATATACAACTCTTTCTTTAGTTTTTCCTGAGATAAAAGACAAAAAGAATTAAAACACAATATCAATGCTAAAAAAGTCCCAAATGGTTTCAAAATCATCAGCTGTACTTTATTTTTAGACAAAATAATTCGTTTTCTCATTTTCATATTCTTAATACAATATCTTTAAAGCAATCCTTTTGGCTTTGTAGTATTCATTAGTTTCAAAAGTTCCTGCTGATCAATTGCATAATCATACATTTGTAAAGAAGCCATATCTCCTGAAAAATTCTCTCCAATATCAGAAGCTCCAATTATAATTTTTGCTTTATCAATTGCTGAAGACAACAACATACTTTGAGAATTGTCTAAAACACCATCAACATATATTTTTTCGACAACTCCATCAAACGTTACAACAATGTAATGCCATTTGTTTGCTTCAGGTAATTTAGAATAACGCATATCAAAATGACCATCTAAATGAGCTACAGCTCCATAATTACCACTATTATATGCCAATGCATTATAAGAATTAGCTAAACTAAATTGATGTCGATCACACCAAGAGGCGATAATCTCTCCTTCATTTGCGATTTCAGGATTTTTAACCCAAGTTGTCACAGTAAACGATCCATTCCATGCTAAGGTTTTTGGAACAGCTTTATCCAAGATTAAAGCTCCGTTTGTAAAATTTAAAGCCTTAATTCCTTCTTTCTTTTCTATAGATACTGTACCACTTTTGGTAAAAATTCCACCTAAACTTCCTTTATTAGGAATTGAGTTTAAACCATTATTATCTTTAATGGTATCAACATTAAGATCAACTAACAGTTTTTTTGAACTTACAGGAGCAACTGCTTTATCAGATTTTTTATTTTGCAATTGCAAAGGAATGTCAAATAACGAACTATATACTTTAATATTCCAAACAGCAGCATACAATCCCATCTTTTCCGTTCCTAAAACAGTTAATTTTAGATAACGCGCTTTTACGTCATTATCATCAATCATTGGACTTCCGGCTATCAGATTTTTAGATTTATCAGCATACAAATTCCATTTATTTCCATCAACAGAATATTCTAATTTGTATTGGTAATAATAGCTGGCAAATTCAAATTGAGTCATCACCCTTTTTATTGGTTTAATAAAACCTAAATCGATTGTCAAATCTTGCGGTGAACTGTTATTGGCAGCTTTCCACATTGTTCCATTATTATCATCAGTAGCGTAAGAAGATTTATACTCATAATCATATTGTGTAGATTTCAAATGATAAGAAGAAGCTATTGTTTTTGCCTTGAAAGCAATATTTTCAGGCACATCAGATTTCATCAAATTATTAATTCCTTTTATTGTGGGAACAACTGTTTTTATAGTTGAATCATTTTCAAAAATCATTTTATCAATACAAACCTGTCTGGCAAGACCTCCGCGTGTCATAGGATAATCATGCTTATGATATACAATGTAATAATCTTCTTTTTCTTTTAGTACCGAATGATGTCCCGGACCATGAACTGTCTGATTAGCATTTGTACTGAGAACAGGATTGTTTTTACCTGGTGTAAAAGGTCCGTAAGGAGAATCTGCATAAGAGTAGCGAACATTATAGGTTTCGTCATGACAAGAAGCTCCCGAATACATTAAGATATATTTACTACCTTTTTTCATCATATAAGCTGCTTCAAAAGGCTCTGGTGTTTGTACCAAAGGTATATTCGTTGAATTTACCATATCTTTCATAGTGTTCTTATTGAGTTCACCAACAGCGTATCCTCCATTGTAATGCACCCAAGTCCCCCAATAACCATATACTTTACCATCGGTATCCGTAAAAAACTGAGCATCTAGTGAAGGAAATCCATCTCTGGGATATCCGTTTGAAATCACAGGAACATCATTATCACTTAATTTAATCCAAGGTCCAACAGGAGTATTAGAAACATAACCATAAATATTACAGCCCATTTCACAATTTCCAAAATATAGATAATACTTCCCATCATTCCCTTCTACAATGTCCGGAGCCCAAAAATTTGTGATAGATTTCGCTGAAAAAGAAGGAATTTCCATGGTATAATTGTACCAATTTTGAAAATCTTTACTATACCAAACTGTAGGTGCTCCCGAAGCTAACATTTCGTTATCAGTAGTCGCGTATATATAATAAATATCGCCAAATTTTTTAATAGTAGGATCAGCAAACCATCCCGGTAAAATAGGATTTTTGACTCCAAGAGCATTAATATCAGTATCTTTTTGAGCTAAAAGAGTTTCTGTAAAAAAAAGTATGACTAAACTGCATAATAATTTATTGTCCCACATCATAAAGCAAACATTATTCATTTTTTAATTCCTCAATATTTCCACACCAAAACATCTGCAGTTTTTATATCATTTTTCCCAATAACAACCTTAGCATTAGATGGTAAATCAATATGAAATACTTTATCCGTATAATTCACAGCAATACCAAAGCCGTCACGATATTCAACCATCACACCTTCCGGATAATTCTCAATAGAAATATTCTGCTGTTTGTACAATTTCGTCAAAACCTGTTTTTCAAGATCCCCATTTTTCGAATCTAGCCCAATATAAGTCACAGTTCCTTTACCTAGTTTACGTGAAATAACAGCTGGTGTCCCTGCATAAAAATCACCCTGATACGTTGCCCAAACAGCTGTCCCTTGATTTGGCTTTAATAAATCGCCCCAACTAGTCCATGTAAAATCTTGATCATTATACTTAACCGTTCCTGGAGATTGTGCCATAAGTAAATCATAAGAATCTATTTGAGAACCTATTAAATCCCACATTGGCTCATAAAATTTGGCTTCCCATAAATGCCCCAAACGATTTTGAATTCCTGAACGACAACTTAACACTAAATTCCCTCCATTCTTTGCATACAAAGTAAGTTTATCTATCATTTTTTGATCAATCATCTGATAAGCAGGCACGAGTAAAACAGGATAATTAGCAAAATCAGTTGTATCCCGAACAAAATCAACAGGTGCACCAAAAGATTTTGCCGCCTTATAATATTTCATAAAATGGCCAAGCGTACTCCACTCTCTTGTTTGCTTATTTAGGTCAATTCCCATTACATTATCAGCATTGAACAAAATAGCTGTTTTACGTTTTAGATAAAAATCAGGCAAGGTAGCCTTAGCATCATATTTTGTACGTAGTGTGCCCAATTCCTTGATAAACTGAGCAAATTCCTGACCTCCCGGAGTTGGTGTAACCCCATCTGTCCCCACAATCCCATAATGAAATTGTTCATAACCATACAACGGAGCACGATAACGATAGGTACAAGTAAACTTACTACCACCAGCAAAAACATGCCATAACCATAAACGAACAGCACCTGGTAACGGCTGTGGATTTATACTTCCCCAGTTTACCTGACCCGGTTGTAATTCCATACATCCATACATTCCTTTTATTGGACGAAAAAAATCGTTTGACATCGCTACGTCAGTATAATTACCTAATCGATATCCATTTTTACCTATTCCTAAACTTCCTCCATAAACTATGTATCGCGTATAACAATCAAAATCTAATTCTTTACTCATCCCTACAAAACTTTCATTGTAATTGGATCTGTAATTAGACGTAATCCACTGGTCCTTTGTAATGTTCTTACGAATAGTAACAGCCTGAGAATCGAGAAAAGTAGCCGTTTCCTCATCTGCAAATCGGTAATGGTCTAATTGTGCATGTAAATTCATCCCCCATTCTCTGTGCAATGGAATATTAACTTGATTAAAAGAACTGTAAGTTCCACTCCAAAAACTATTACCCCAAGCATGATTTAAGGTCTCAATCGTTTTATATTTGGCTTTTAACCATTCGCGGAAACGTTGTTGCGCATCTGCTCCATAATCCAGAAAACGAGCAGGTTCATTATCAACTTGCCAACCAATGATATTTTTATTATTCCCATATTTTTTAGCTAATTGCTCGATCATTTTCAACGAATAAATCCTATAATAATTACTTGAAAATGAAGCATGTTGTCTGGAACCATGGTCTGTTTTTGTACCATCCTCATAAGTACAAAGTATGTCCGGATGCTTGCGCGTTAACCAGACAGGAGGAGTAGCTGTAGAAGTACACATTACAATTTTCAAATTGTATTTTGCAGCAATGGCTACTGCTTTGTCTAACCATTTAAAATCGTAAACTCCTTCCTGTGGTTCTAATTCAGCCCAGGCAAATTCACCAAAATGAGTAAATTCAAAACCCATTTCAGCAATCTTTTTCAAATCACGATCCCATTGACTTGGGTCCCAATGTTCAGGATAATAATAAACCCCTACTGTAGTTAGGTCTTTCTTTGGAAAATATTTATCAAATTTTTGAGCATTTAGATTGAAGCCAAAAAAAATACTCAAAATGACAAAAAAAACTTTTTTAAAAAAATGTGATTCCAATATCTGTCCCATTTGAATTATAATTTAATTTGAATCTCTTTAGTTTTTAATGGAATTTTGAAAGCATCTCTAGTTTTCTCATAAGATAATTTCACTTCCTGATCTACTCTTAAATAAGCGTAAGGCGTATAAGCAGTTTTAGCATCTAAAGTAATTTCAACTTCTTTAGTTTTTGTGTTATAGCGTACCTTTTTAAATGTGCCTGAATCTAGGGTCAGCCACATTTTTTTAGGAGCGATATATACCTTAGATTTTGCTGCAGTTGTAATTGCTACTTCAACAACATCACCTTTTGTTTTAAGATTTCCTCCAAAAGCCAGCCAACCCAAATCTTTCTCATAAGTGATAAAAGTAGCCGTGTTTACAGCATAACCAAAAAACCCGGAACCATAATCTCCCGACAGATAATCAATGCGAAGAGTCTCAGGATAGGAGTGAAAAGCAGCAGGCCCAAAACCATCTTCTGTAATATTTGAAATTCCACCTAATAACCCACCATATCCTACTTTTAACAAATGAAAATCATCTGGCGTTTTTCTGAATTGTTCTAAAACAGGAATAGCATTCAAAGCTGACCCGTAATGATGAATCTGACGCTCTACTCTGGACAATTTTCCTCCATATAAAAAATCCCAATACCTACGTGCATTCCCATTGTAAGCCCAATGCGGCATTACTGGCATATAAGCCAAGATTGCATCTAATGTTACCTTTGCTTTATCATCATATCCAAAATAATCCGACCACATATAAACTTCTTCCTGACCTGTAGAATCCCAAGGCATTTCACTACCAAATGGATAATTTAGTGTTCTCCAATGATCAGCTCTACTTTTCATTTTAGCTTCTAAATCATTTGCCATTTCAGTATAACCTTCGGTTTTCAAATCTTTTAATATCAATAAAAAAACCGTGCCTTCCATTTGACCAAATTGTGCATAATAAGGAGCTAGCGTTGTCATAGCAATACTAGTTTCATAAGCATTTTTCAAATACCAATCCCAAGATTGATTTGTTACCAAACCTTCATGATAACGTGCCAAACGGTACATTGCCCAATGTGCTGCAGCAACGTGAGGATAATTATAAGATCTTCCCGGATCATCTGAAGCTTTTTTGTTCCATGCTGCCCAAGTTCCATAATTAATATCCTTGCTATAAGTCCCTTCCGGCATTAATTTTGGCTCATAGTAAAAAACACTCTTTTTAACACCAAATTTATTTTTCCCGTCTTTATACTGAATAACTCCCCAAAGTGTACTATCTACAAATTGTTCCAGTTTTTTTATTTCTTTTACATCTGGCTGAACCAACTGCTTCATAATAGCAGCTAACCAACCACCAGCTCCTCCTTCATCGCTAAGTCCTGCTACCCATACACGGCTATCCTGACTTAATTGTTTCTTTGTTTCATAATCATATGAAATCACAGAAGGATTTCTATGAAAAAGATCATCTTTTTGGTCAAACCATTGAGCAGTTGTCAAAAAATGGCCAAAATCTGCAATAACATTCGTTTCTGATTTAATTATTTTATAATTAATTGTTTGTTCCAAACCATCCTCATAAACTACTGTTAATCGGGCTCTACCCCATTTCTTCCCATGAACAATATATTCTGCAAAAGATTTTTTATCCTTTGATTCCTTTTCTATAACTAAAGCTCCTTCAGGTTCCACTTTAAAAGTCTTAACCGCCTTATTGTATTTTAGAAAAAGATGTCCGTCTACATCCTGAGGTAAAACATAACCTGGAACTCCTAATGCGACTGGACGTTCATTTTTAATCAAAGCTGTTTGAATATTTTTGATTTCGTCAACCAATACCAACTTTAATGAAAAGTTTTGAGTTGCTCCCGATTTTAAAATCAAAGACGTAGGTGTATTCCATTGTTCCGCAGCTTTCCATTCATTTTCGGCATAAGCCTTACTAAATGGCATCCACTCATGAAAACCTTCAAAAACTATCGTTCTGGGTGTAGGATCATCTAATAAAGGACGGTAGGCTTCAAAAGGCATGTTTTGATCAGGAAGCACTAATAAAGCCGGACCATGACCACTTAATCTTTTCACTTCAAGATAACCGGCATCTTTACCAATGTATGGATCATAAAATACATTTTTAATATGCGTTTCGTCTAATGTTTTTCCTTCCAGAATATTATTAAAAACCATAGGAATTCCTAAAGCTCCTATTTCTAAATCAGCATTGGTTTTATTAGTAATCTCAAAACGTAAAATTAAATTTCCGTCTTTCTCTTCATAAAAACGCTTTATCGTTACAGGAATATTTGCAGGTAATGTATTCGAAAGATCGGCTGCCGCTATAATATTTCCTGAAACCTCTAACGGAATTATCGCAGTACGTTTAGCAGCTGTCGAATAACTTTCCCAACTTCCATTTGCAGCTTTAATTCGAAGATTAATATCCCCTAAATGATAGAGCCCATCTTTATCTCTAATAGCTAATCGGTCACCTGGAGTAAAATCAAAACTCTTATCCGAAAGCGGGGATAGTTCCGCAACAGTTTGAGAAGACTGAAGCAATTTAAGTGCAAAAGATTTAGTAGTCAAATTAATAAATCCTTTATCTACTTCAAGCGTTGCTTTTTTTGCCTTAATTTTATCCCAATATTCTTGCGCCTGTAGATTATTTGATACTATGTAACAACAGATAAACAAGACTAATAAACGTGTTTTTTTCATTTTTGTCCTTTATTTAAAATCAGTTGAGAATTTCCATGTTGATCTATAATCCTCATTAACTTCTAAATTTTCAAGCAAGATTCTTAGCATTTCTACAGGCATCATATTCTCTTTTAAAACACGATCGTGAAATTGCTTTTCAGTCCAACCTTTAGCTATTAATTCCTTTTTCAATGCATAAAATTGTAAACCACCGGTCATATACGCCATTTGATACAAAGGAGCATCTCCGCTTGCAAAAGAACGTCTTACCTCAGCCTCAGCATTAGCATATTCATGACCCACTTCGTTTACCAATAAATCAATACATTGCTGTGGTGTCATTTCACCTAAGTGGTATTTTAGTGAAAATATAATTCGGGCACAACGATGAATTCTCCAAAATAACATCCCTAATTTTTGTTCCGGTGTTTGCGGAAATTGTTTGTTCCAAAGTTCAATTTCCCAATATAAAGCCCAACCTTCCATCCAAAAAGGCGTATCAAAAAGTTCTCGGTACGGCTTATTACGACTATTCATAAAAAACTGCAAGTTATGTCCCGGCAACAATTCATGCTGTACAGTAGCGCGCGAAAAATTAGGATTATTTCCTCGCATGCTCATCAGTTTATCAGACTGATCCATATCTTCTGTTGGATATGAAATACTAATTTCCCACCCCCCTGTAAAAAACGGATTAATTTTTTGACGTTCCGGTGTCATCATAATCATTTGCCAAGTCTCTTTAGTTAAATCTGGCAAAGTAATTAAATCTCTTTCCTCAATAAATTTTACCGATTGATTGTACAAATCAGTTATGGTTTGAGGTTGTTCTCCGGCCGGAACATAGGTTTGTTTTACATGTTCTAAAGCAGCTTTCCAGTCTTTTCCGTAACCTAATTCAGTCGAAGCTTTAATCATTTCCTGTTTGCACCATTCAAATTGCTTTTGTGCAGCAAGAATCATTTCCTCAGGTGTATAAGGAATGTATTCAAAAGCAAAGCTTTTCAAAACGGCTTCCCTTCCTAAAGGTTTTCCAATAATTCCACTTCCATCATCTTTGATACTTGTTTTGGAATAATTAGTACTTAAGAAACTACTATATTCTTTCAATTTTGCTGACAAACTTTGGTATGGTTTTTCCATCCACCAGGTAAACTCAGGATCGTAACTATAATAAAACCCATAAGCTTCTTTTAATGATCTTGCAAATGAGTTCACCGCTTTCGAGGCTTTCTCTGCCTCAAACCAATCTTTAAAAGGTTTATTTTTAAGCAATTCTATTTTTTTATTGATATTAGCTTCAGCAATACCAAACTGCTTTGCCAAATCAGCAGATACTGGCTTCTTTCCTCTTCTTCTTTCTTTTATAAAAACATTAATATCTGTTGTAAAATCAATTACCGAAGCAATTTCTTTAAATGATTTGTATTCTATTTGTAAAAAGTAATCGTCTTTATTGATAACGTTTTTCAACAATAAATAATCTACTTTTCCTTGTTGAGAGAGACTCTTAAAATCAATTTCTTTTATTGTTTTTTTCCAATCCTCATATAACTTTGAAAAACGTACATAATATTCCTCTGATTCTCTGTTAGAATAAAAATTTTTCAGCGCGGTTTTATCAGCTTTATATGTATTGACTACATCTATGAGCTCGCTGGAAAAAGTGGGAGTAAGCATAAATAAAAATATAATAAAGGTTAAAATTGATTTTTTCATACAAATGAATTTAAAGATTTATACTTCCATAATCTAAACACTATTTTAAAGTTACATCGAGATAAACCGAATGACGATCATAAGTATTATAAAATGGCTTGAAGATTACTCCATCAATAGTAAACTCTAATTTTTCAGGATTTCCCTGAATTGATTTACTAATATCTTTAGCATCAAGGGTTACTTTTCGCCAATCTTTTCTCGGTTCTGTTTCTTGAGCAGCAAGTAAAACAGGGCCATAAAATAAACTGGCAATATTTTGCTGATCCATGATAGGTTCTAAATGAAATTCAAATGGCATACGCAATTCAATTGTATCTCCATTTTTCCATTTACGACTTAGAGTAATATAACTACCCGGCTGAGCTTTTACAGTTTCTTCTTTTCCATTTATTTTAACAAAGAAACCTTTTGTTGCCCAATGTGGTACACGTACATTAATATCAAATTTACCTTTACCCTTAATGGTTAATAATGTTTTATCGGTATTTGGAAAGGAAGTTGTTTGCTCTACAATTACATTTTTATCAGTCCATTTCAACGTTGAAGGCATAAATAAATTCACATACAATGCATTATTATCCTTGCTTTTAAAATAAATTGAATTTTGCAATTTTGTACTGCTTTCTAAGGCTGTACCATTACAACAGGTAAAACCTGACATGTCACCATTACTGAATTGTTTTGTCGCACCGGCTCTCAAGGACACATGATACGTATTTGCCGGACTGTCTTCAGCTACAGATGCAAGGATATGATTGTATAAACCACGTTCATAATAGTCCATTAATTCAGCACGCTGATCGTATAAAAACAAATCACCTGTTAGTTTTAACATATTATAAGTGGCGCAAGTTTCATTTTGCCCACCTGCAGACAACCCATTCTCATAAATAGTAGATGGTTGTGCAATAAAACATTCCGCATTAGCAGGATTACGTGCTCCGGCTACACCACCTATACTATATTCGTATTCATTAGTAACTTTGTACCAAAAATTATCAGCAACATGGTAATAAGCAGGATCATTCGCATTACGGTACATTTCAAGTGCACCTACAATTTGCGGAATATGCTGATTAGCATGCAAACCTCTGAAAGTATCAACATTTTTAGCTAAGCCATGAGAATGCTGTACATCTCCATAAAACAACTTAATATTATCGAATAATTGAGCTACTTCCAGATATTTATGATCATTGGTAATTCTATACAATCTTGCCATTACCTCGTTCATCCCTCCAAATTCACCAGCTATATACCTATTCCACATACTCACTAATGTCTCAGTAGGCAATTTACTTAAGCGGGTATTAACCCAGGTTCCCATTCCTTTGGCTATTTCAAGTGCTTTCTTGTTACCACTAACTTCATAAACATCAATCAAACCAGCCAAAATCTTATGTAAGGTATAATAAGGTGCCCAAATTTGAGTTTTTTGCCCTCCATAATTGGCTCCTTTTTCCAGCATGATAAATTGATCCGGCGGATAAGCACTGATGAAGCCTTCTCCCCAATTCCAATAATCCTTGCGAATACCTTCATCACTTAAATCAGAATCATAAGTTGTTTTTCCTTGAACCGGAGGTACAGCAGTTGGATCTGACACATAAGATCCTCCAGTTGTTTTGGGATGGCCAGACATTTGGGCTAATTGATACAAGGTATTCACCATGTATTCCATTTTATTAGCAAAATTTGCCTGCAATTTTTTATCATAGCCTGTACCTGCATAAGCCTGCGCAATCGCAGTAAGATAATGTCCAGTAGCGTGTCCTCTTAATTTTGTTTCCTGACTGTCCCATACTCCTAGTGGATTTGCCCCTACAGGTTGTTCCTGACCAAAAGCATTGCGAAACATAAAGAGAAAATCATCTGGATTAGTTTTAACAAGTGTGTTTATGAATTTATCTCTATTTTCAATAAACTTTGTATTATGCCCTTGAAGATCTGTATTCAAAGAAACTTGATCTAAATTGAAAACCTCTAACTTCTTGTTTGGTGGTGTAATCTCTTTACTATTTACTACAGTTATAATTGCTTTCGGTTTTAAATCAGAACCAGCAATACGTCCTGTCACAGTATAATTTCCAGCTTTTAACACATCGCTATTATCTTTTGGCGAAGGCCAAATCACACGTACATCATGACCCCGAACCCCGTCTTTATAAACACCCTTTACGTAACTTGGAATTCTTGGAAGCTGACCTAATTCTGTTTGTACTTCGACATCAGATACATTAACTAAATATTCATTATAAAGCTGAGGATTTGTTTTAGAAAAAACCTGAAGTACATCTACACCCCCTTTTTCTTCATTTACATCTGAGTTGCCTTTCCCCGAAGCATTTTTATAAATCATGCTAATTTGCTTTTCGCTCAAAGGAGTTCGGTAGATTCGAAAATCATGCAATTTAGCGTTGAGATAACCATTTTCATCTATCAAAGATTTACCAATATATAGCTTGTTTTTAATCGCAGAATTTTTGCCAAACAATTGCTTCAATTCCAAATCCATATTTTTAGTTACACTTGCAAGTACACCATTAACATAAGTGCTCATTGTTTTATCTGAAATTGCAATAACTATTACCACATGATTCCACTTATCAACTTCAAGAACTGCTGATTTAGAGTTATAATTATTTCCGGATTCAGTGGCTATTATTGTTTGAAAACCATTCGCTTCCTTAGTTCCCGTTGGAGCAACAAAAAAGTGAGACTTAGCAGTTTTCCCGAAGTCAAAAAATAGTTGCCCCGATTGTCCAGAACACAAATAAATCCATCCCGATATACTTACAGATTCCTCTCCTATCAAGGCTTCACCTGGCAGAGTTACATAAGCTTTACCATTTGGAGATAAAGACAAAACCTTACCGAACAACATATCATTTTCAAATTTAGCTCCTGTACCTTGGATCTTTCCATGCCAGTTATTTCGAGACCAATCTTTAGTATCTCCATCAAAAACATAGCGGGCTATCAAATCTGTTTCGCCAATTCCGTCTAAAATTTGATCTCCACTTTGCGCCAACAAAGTAGTAGTCCCCAATGTCCAGAAACTTAGCATACCAAAAATAAATGACTTGTATCTTTTCATATTTAGATAATATTTGTTTTAAAAAAATATTGAATTTGCTTTGAAATTCATTTAGCGCTTGCATTAAGAGCTTATAATGCCCTCCTGAAAATTAAACTTTTTTACTAATTCTAAAAATTTCAATTTCAGACCTTAGAAAAAAACTATTTGTATACTTTATCCCAAGTTGGTGGTGTAACCCCCATTAAATGTTGTACAAAATAATCTCTACGCTTGCGTTCACCGTAATCTCCTCCTGCCGAATGCCCCATCCCTGGAATAGTAACCAATTCAAAGTTTTTATTGGCTTTTATCAAAGCATTTGCAAACTGCATTGTTGAAGCCGGATCGACATTGTCATCAAGCTCACCTAAAATCAACATTAAATTTCCGCCCATTTGAGCTGCATTGGCGGTATTAGAACAAGCTTCATATTCAGGTCCTATAGGATAACCCATCCATTGTTCATTCCACCACATTTTATCCATTCGATTATCATGACATCCACAAGAAGAAACAGCTACATCATAAAAATCAGAATTAAATACTAAAGCTGCTCCTGCATTCTGCCCTCCGGCTGAAGTTCCATGAATTCCAACTTTATTGATATTCATATAAGGATATTTAGCAGCTGCTGCTTGCATCCACAATTTTCTATCCGGAAATCCACCGTCTTTTAAATTTTTCCAACATACATCATGAAATGCTTTGGAACGATTAGAAGTTCCCATTCCGTCAATTTGTACTACAATAAATCCTAATTCAGCTAAGGCTGTCATAGACCAATAATAAGGCTGAAAATTCTTTGGCACAAAAGAATCCTGAGGTCCTGCATAAATATATTCGATTATTGGATAAGTACGATTGGGATCAAAAGTAGTAGGACGCACAATAATCCCCCAAATATCTGTTTTTCCATCTCTTCCTTTTGCAGTAAAAACTTCAGGAGCTCTCCACCCTGCATTTAACAAATCAGTAATATCTGCTTGTTGTAATTTTACATTTACTTTTGAATTTGTAACACTTTTCAACAAAGTAACAGGAGCTTTATCTACACTTGAATATTGATCCACATAAAACTGATAATCCGGAGAAAAACTCACTTTATGATTGCCCTCTTCAGTAGTTAAACGCTTAAAATTTTTACCATCAAAATCAATACGACAATAATGTAATAAATATGGATCCTGATTTTTATCTAATCCACTAGCTGTAAAATAAATCTGATGGTTTACCTCATCTACCTTAATTACTTCTCTTAATGGCCAATTCCCTTTTGTAATTTGATTTTTCACCTTGCCAGTATTGGCATCTATCAAATACAAATGATTCCAGCCGTCACGTTCTGATGCCCAAATTATTTGATTTGCTTTTCTTAAATTGTAACGGTATTTTTTTCCACTATAGTTAACAAAAGTTGGGCTTGTTTCATCAATAATCACTTTTACTTTTCCATCGGCTGCATTAACCTCCAAAACTCTGTAAACCTGATGCCCTCTTTGATTGAATTCAAATGTAAAAGCAGAACTATCATCCTTCCAGTCAAAATCAGAAAGCTCATACTGTTCCTGAAACAACCCCGTTGCAATTACCAAATGCTTTTTAGATGCAATATCAAATAATTGCGGACTTTTAAAAGGTAACTGATCTCCGGGTTTTAAATAATCTCTATCCTGTAATTTGGGTTGAAATTGATCCTTAGGACTAGATTCAACAAAATAAATTTTATGTTCTTCCCCTGGTCTTACTTTATAAGCCATAATTTTTCTACTATCTGGTGACCATTCTAAATAGGACGAATAATAGAAACCTTTTGAACCATCGTAACTCAATTGAGTTTCTAGCTGAGTTTTTATATTTTTTATGTATAAATTGTAGTTTTTTATAAAAGCAACGTTAAGCAAATCCGGTGATTTAACTTCTCGTTTACTTTGTTCATCAAAACGATCTCCCCAATATGCATTTCTTCGTTGAGGCTTTTGGTAGCCTCCTTGTATTTTACTTAATTCATAACTTTTTAAATCACAAGATATTTTTAAAGTATCTGTTGTAAAAACAAGATGCGAAAAATCTTTACTGAACTCTAAATTTTCAATTGGAAGTTGTTTAGAAATTATTTCCTTATCTAAAATTTCAGAAAGTGACACTGCCAAACGTTCTTGATTAAAAGCAGGAATTTGTTTTTCCTGTTTAGCATCAACCAACAGAAACTCATTTCCATTCTTAGTATTACTAATATACCAAAAAATAGTATTATTTACCCAATGAAATTCTTTTGGGGATTTAAAAACTTTATTCTTGAATAAAGAATCTACTGTATTTGCTTTTTGATACTCTTTTAAAGTGCCTTGAGAATAACTCATAACACCTACTAAAAGTATTAAAACTACACTTATATTTTTTTTAGCTTTTATCATATTATAAAAGTATATTAAATCATTTTTCGGAAATTTGTTAATATTAACCACTTCTAATACTATATTGGTCTGTTTAATAATCTGACTAGAGAAAATTAGTTAATTTATACTAAAATCACCTTTCCTTAAACAACTCTATTTTATTTAGTAGATTAATCAGCTTACTCGTTTTTTAATTAAAATTAATTTAACATCAGGCTTTGCTTACGTTGTTGAGCATCAATTACAGCTACAGCTGTCATATATTAACTATTTCATTCACACTTGCTCCTAATTGCAGAATATGAACTGATTTACTTAAACCTAACATTATCGGTCCTATTGAATCGGCTTTATTGAGTTCCTTCAATAATTTATAGGTAATATTTGAGGCTTCAAAATTTGGAAAAATTAAAGTATTGACTTTCTTTCCGGCTAATTTTGAAAATGAAAATTTACTTTGTAACAACTCCATATTTAAAGCAAAATCAAATTGTATATCTCTATCAACAACCAATTCAGGCACACTAGAATGTAAAATTTCCACTGCTTCTCTCACTTTAGTAGCATTAGAATGTGTAGAAGAACCAAAATTAGAATATGATAACATAACTACTACAGGGTCAAAACCAAAGGCAGTGGCTACATTAGCAGTCATTTTAGTAATATCGGCTAACTCTTCGGCTGTAGGTTCAATATTAATAGCTCTATCAGCTAAAAACATTGGCCCTCTTTCAGTAGTTAAGATATTGGCTATAGCTGCTTTTTTTACATTAACCACTTTACCAATTACTTCAAAAACAGGTTTCACAACAGTAGAATAAACTCTTGAATAACCCGAAATCATTCCGTCAGCGTCACCATCATGTATCATAATAGCTGCAAAATAATTACGTTCACGCATTTTGGCTTGAGCACTATAAAGTGTTATACAATTTCGCTTTCTTTTGTTCCAAAATTTTTCAGCATATTGTGCTCTAATACCTTTTGATTCCTCACTATGCATATCAATAATAGTGATATCGGCATTAAAATCAATCTTTTTTTTCAGTTCAAGTATCGTTTCTCTATCTCCGAGCAAAACAGGTGTAGCAATACCTTCTTCAAAAGCGAGTTGTGCTGCCTTTAATACATCCAACTGATCAGCTTAGGCAAACACAATTTTTTTAAAATATTTTACCGAAAACTTCATAGTGAAAACCACTATTCAAATGCTATTATTTATCAAGAATTACTAGTTTATTCATTAAATTATAATTTTACAATCACTTTATTGCTAGCAAGATTTACACAATAGAAAGCCTATCCGCATTTATGCAGATTATATTTTTTACTTTTTCAAAATGTTTTATTTAATTTTTTTTTTCTAAAAATTACTTCTCCCTTTTTATCAAGTAATAAACAGGAATTCCCAGTAGCATGATAAGCACACCCCAGCCACAAGTAGAAAATTTAGTAAATAATAAAGAAATGGAAACAGCTGAAGCTACAAAAACATAAATAGCCGGTAATACAGGATAAGCGAATGCTTTGTAAGGCCTTTCTAATTCTGGTTTCTTTTTCCTAAGAATAAATATTCCAAAAATTGTCAGAATATAAAAAACAAGTACAATGATAATTACAAAATCAAGTAAATCGCCATATTTACCAGTAAAACATAAAGCAGAAGCCCAAATACACTGTGCCCAAAGTGCCCAAGCAGGCACACCTGCATGATTCAAAACAGCTGCTTTTTTAAAAAACAGACCATCTTTAGCCATTGTATAGTAGACTCTTGCTCCTGCCAAAATCAATCCATTATTACAGGCAAAAGTTGAAATCATAATCATTATCGCAATAATCAAAGTTCCTATATTACCCAAAATATATTGAGCAGCCACTACCGCAATTCTATCAGATTTAGCAGTTGCTAATTCATCTAAAGACAAAACAGAAACATACATTACATTAATCAAAACATAGATTATTGTCACAATTAATGTACCTAAAAACATACTCAATCCTACATTTCGTTTTGGATTTTTAATTTCTCCTGCAATAAAAGTGACACCTGTCCAAGAGTCACTTGAAAACAAAGTTCCAACCATTGCTGCAGAAATTCCTGAAAGTAAGGCAACTCCTCTTATAGGTAACCAACTAGCTGTTGACAAATCAAAAGAACGAGGCGACCATGCGTTAGCCCAATTCATATTCCAGACTTCAGCTTTTGCACCAAGCAGAAATCCAAAAATAATGAGTCCGGAAATAGACACAATTTTAATTATAGTAAGAATCGTTTGTAATAGCTTACTATTCTTAACACCTCTTGTATTTAAATAAGATAGAAAAACAACAGTAACTACTGAAAGAATTTGAGCGGCATTCAACTTAAAATTTCCCGACTCAAAAAGTATATTTTCGTCACTTACTATTAAAAAAATATAAGCGGTAAACTTAGAGAAAGCCACACCTACAGCAGCAATAGTTCCTGTTTGAATGACAGAGAAAAAACTCCATCCATATAAAAAAGCAACTAATTCATTATAAGCTTCTTTCAGATATACATATTGTCCTCCAGCTTTTGGAAACATAGCACTCAACTCGCCATAACTTACCGCAGCAATCATAGTGATTATACCCGAAATAAGCCAAATAAGAAGCAACCAGCCCACTGAACCAACCTGTCTGGCAATATCTGCACTAACAATAAAAATACCTGATCCAATCATCGAGCCCACAACTAACATTGTTCCGTCAAGCAATCCTAATTCTTTTTTGAATTCTGTCTCATTATTTATTGCCATTTTGTTTCTTTTTTTAAGATTAATTAATTAAAACATGCTTAGACTATGACTGCCGGAACAACTCCAATTGAATTATTTTGCTCCCGGTGGGCAATTTTCAATAATGTATTTCATAAATGTATCATTCAGATGTTTTCTCGTTCCCATACCTTCATTAATACTATGAGAACGATTAGGATAAATCATTAAATCAAACATTTTATCATATTTGACCAATTCATTGATGAGTACTTCTGCATTTTTATAATGTACATTATCATCGCCAGTACCATGAATATATAATAAATTCCCTTTGAGATTTTTAGCATGATTAACTGGTGATGCTTTAGCGTATGCCTCTTCACTCTCTGAAGGCAAGCTCATATAACGCTCTGTATAAATATTATCATAAAAATGCTGATCAGTAACTGCAGCAACCGCAATTCCTGTTTTATAAATTTCAGGGTATTGAAACAATAAGTTTAAGGTTACAGTTCCGCCACCGCTCCAGCCGTGAACAGCTACACGGGTGGTATCTATAAAATTCCATTTCAAAATTTCTTTGGCAGCCATTGCTTGATCACGCGCATTTATAATTCCAATATTTTTATAGATAGACTTACGCCATTCTGTCCCTTTCATTACCGGAGTTCCCCGATTATCAAGAGCAATTCCAATATAACCTTGAGGAATTAAATTAGAAATAAATCCATTAAAATAAGGCACATCATTAGCTACAGAAGCTGCAGGCTCCCCATACACATAAAAAAACAACGGATATTTTTTTGTCGCATCAAAATCCAGAGGTTTTGCCATAATCCCATCAAGCTCTACTCCATCGATTGTTTTAACTTTAAACTTTTTAAGACTAAAATTTCTAGTTGGTGTTACAAAAACATCCGCTTCTTTTGGAAAAATCTTTTTATGTTCAACTAACGATAGCAGGCGTGAATTCCAATTTCTGTTGATGTTAGAATTTGTATGAACTGCATAAGCTGCATCTGATGAAAAACTATAGGTATTTGTTCCTTCAAAAACAGAAGGAGTCACTCGTTTTGTTTTCTTAGTATTCAAATTGGTTTCATACAAATAGCGTTGAGTCGCATCAGATGGACTTGACAAATGATAGATACATTTTGTATTTTTATTATAAGTCAAAAAATAGGTATCAAAATTTACCTTTGTAATTAAGTCTTTCTTTTTTCCGTCAACACTTATTTTATAAATATGCATCCAACCATCTGCATCTGAACTCCAAAGAAATGCTTTACCTTTATCAACAACTGTACAAGGAAAACTATCATATTTTCCCGCTGAGCTATCAAAAACATCAATCCAGGTATTTGAACTTTCCTGATAAACTTTATTAGCGACCCCTGAATTTGAGTTGCATCTGTAAAGCGTAACCTGATTTTGTTTTCTATTCAATTGAACAGCCATTAACTCTTTAGAGTCCAGCCATTGTATTCTTGGCAAATAATTATTATCAGCTTCACCCGGTATTTTCAACCAATTTACTTTTTTATCTGCAAGAGTAATTACTCCCAATTTTACAGCAGAGGGTTTCTCTCCTGCTTTAGGATATTCAACAGGTACTGTAAATGGATAAAGAGCATCTGTATTATTAATCATCAAATGGAATTTAGTCTCAGTAGTGTCTACTCTCCAAAAAGCTATTTGTGTTCCATCCGGACTCCATCTAAAACCATCCCTTGCCATGAGTTCTTCTTCATAAACCCAGTCAAATGTTCCATTTATAATTTTTTCATTACCATCAAATGTCAATTGAGTAATCACTCCTGAAGTCACATCTTCTGTATAAATATTATGTTTTGAAACATAGGCTATAATATTTCCATCACTAGAAAATTTAGCAAACATGAGTGAAGCCTTATCTAAACCCTGACCAATTTGTCTTCCTTGTTTTGTTGTTAAATCAACAAACCAATAATCTCCTTTTGTATTGGCCCTCCAGACTCTTTGAGAATGAGTGTAAATTAAAATTTTATCTTGCTTTGTATTCCAAACAACACTTTCAATTCCTCCTTCAAAACCAATTATCTTGAGTTGTTCTTTAGTTAAAAAAACTGTCTTTTTATCTAATTCATCAGCGTTATAAATTACCAAATCTCCTTTTTCATTCACCCAAAAAGAATGAGATTCCGGCAACCAATTTATTCGATTCAAATCAAGAGTAGTTTGTCCTAAAACAATATTTACAAAAAAGAAAAGAAACAAAACAAATCTATTCATATCAATCAGACTATTAAATTATGAAAATGCATTTTCAAAGAAAAATTTAAACCAAATGAATTTTCTATTGAAACATGGAGATATCAACTGAAGTTGGTTTTTCGGCAATCAGTTCTGCCACAATCTTACCTGTTGCAGGTGCTAAGCTTAATCCCATCATAGCGTGTCCCGTTGCTAAAATTAAATTTTTGGTTTGGGTATCTCTCGTAATTATAGGCATTCCAGAAGGTGTACATGGTCTAAACCCAAACCAGGTATCCCTTTCTTTTGGCATTGTAATATTTAAATCCGGATAAAAATCGTTTATTGAATTTACAATCCCTTTAAGTCTGTTTTGATTAATCTTGGTATCTTTAGTACTGGTAATTTCCATGGTTCCTCCAAAACGTATATCAGTATTCATTGGTGTTACGGCTACTTTTCCTTCACATAGAATAGCCGGAATACGCGGCTTATGAATTCGATCTTTAAGCGTAAAACTATAACCTTTTCCTGGTAAAATAGTGATGGATAAATTAAGTTTTTTAGCCAATTCAGGACTCCAGGAACCTGTAGCTAATACTACCTCATCTGTAGTAAAAACTCCTTTATCAGTGTTGATACCTGCTATTGTATTTCCTCTAAAAATAAAATCTTTTACATAAGTATTACTATATATTTCCACATCAAAACGTTTCAATTCAACCTTAATGAATTGCATGAATTTTTGAGGATATAAATGTGCATCACTTTTATAATGAACACCACCTATCACGTTAGTTTTAGTACCTGTTTCTAATTTAGCTACCTGTTCTTTAGAAAGAAAATCAACCTCTAAACCTAATTCTTCTGCCAATTTCCCTTCATGATAAATTTCTTCTGCTGTCTTATCGGTTTTATAAAGCATTAAAAGTCCTTTTTCTTCATAAAAAAAAGAAGCACTTTCTTTAGCCAAATCTTGATATAATTCTTTACTTAAAAGTGACAAATTACAAAGAGCTGGCATCGATTTTTCAACATGTTGCGGAGTAGCACTTTTATAAAATTTCCATCCCCATTTTAATAAATCTATGTTCAATCTTGGCTGAACATAAAAGGGACTTTGACTGTCAAACATCCATTTTATTCCTTGCGCCATCATTCCGGGTTGTGCCAATGGAATAATATGAGAAGGAACAATCATTCCTGCATTTCCATAAGAACAACCATCTGTCATATCCGACTTATCAAAAACGACTACTTCATGACCTTCTTTAGCCAAATAATAAGCTGAACACAAACCTATTATACCACCACCAATAATACTTACTTTTTTCATTATCCTATAAATTTAAAAATCATTGGCACGAAGCATTTACAACACACCAATGATTTTTTTTAAATAATCATTAACCAAAATTAAATCACCTGAAAACCAAACGCATAAGGATCATCTTCATCATCAATAATGATGTTATTGTATCCATACACTTTTGCCCATCCCTGAATACTTGGAACAATGGCTTTAATATCTCCGATAGAAGTTTCTTCTTCTACCCTTCCAATAAATTTACTTCCAATATAACTTTCGTGTATAAAATCTCCTCCTTTTTTTAATTTCCCTTTGGCGTGAAGCTGTGCTATTCTTGCAGAAGTTCCAGTTCCGCAAGGAGATCTGTCAATGGCTTTATCTCCATAAAAAACAGCATTTCTGCCAGAAGAAGTTGGATCGATAGGATCACCTGTCCAAAGCATATGCGTCACATCCCTGATGGTATCATTTTCGGGATGAATAAACATATTTGGGTATTTTTCATTAATTCTTTTTCGAACTTCCTGACTGTATTGCACAATTTTAGAAGCTGTAAAGTCCTGAACTCCGGAAAAATGTTGCTGTGGGTCTACAATAGCATAATAATTTCCACCATAGGCTACGTCAAAAACAATTTCCCCTAACTCCGGGCAATCCACCGTAAGTCCTTCGGCTGCTAAATAGGATTTGACATTCGTTAATCGAACCCAATCTACTTTTTTACCCGTTTGTTGGTATTCAATTTGAACCAAACCTGCCGGAGCTTCCATTTTTATTTTTCCTGGAATTTTTGGAGTCACTAAACCTTCTTCAATAGCAATGGTAATAGTCCCAATCGTCCCATGTCCGCACATAGGCAAACAACCTGAAGTTTCTATAAATAGGATACCAAAATCATTTTCCGGATTACTTGGTGGATACAAAATACTTCCACTCATCATGTCATGTCCGCGAGGTTCAAACATGAGTCCTTTTCTAATCCAATCGTATTCTTTTAGAAAATGCTGGCGTTTTTCACTCATATTGACTCCCACTAGATTAGGGCCTCCACCAGCTACCACTCGTACCGGGTTTCCACAAGTATGAGCATCTACACAAAAAAATGTTTTTCTTGGCATATTTTAAATACTATCCTTAGTTATTACATCATTCAACGTTCTGGTAATCGATAAAGGATTTTCATTTTTTAAAGCATCAGGAAGCATCTCGTTTGGCCAGCCCTGAAATGACACTGGACGCACCCATCTTTTTACAGCAGTAATCCCTACCGAAGTAAACTTACTATCTGAAGTTGAGGGATAAGGACCTCCGTGAGTCATTGCTGAACAAACCTCAACACCTGTTGGTACACTATTAAAAATTAATCGCCCAACTTTATTTTTAAGAGTATCAATTGTGGTTTTAAAACTTTCTAATTCAGTAACATCTGCATTAAGAATCGTACCTGTCAATTGTCCTTCTATAGTAGCAATAATAGTATCCAATTGTTCTTGCGACTCACATTTAACTACTACCGAAAAAGGGCCAAAAACTTCATTATGAAAAGCTTTGTTTTTCAAAAACAATTCTCCTGACACTAAAATTAGATTCTGCAAAGCAAAATTCTCTTTTACTTTGGTATCTAAGTTAGTTAATTGGTTATATCCTTCTTGAGCTAAAACTTCCTTTTTATGAGATTCGTATGCTGCTTTAATGTTTGGGTGCAACATACAACTCGGTTGAATAGCGTTAAGTTCTGATGCTAAATTAGTTGCAAAATCATCAAATTCTTTGCTTGCAATTCCTAAAATAAGTCCTGGATTGGTACAAAATTGCCCAGTTCCCATAGTGATAGCCGCTGCATATTTTTGAGTCCATTCTTTGTTTGCTTTTTGCAACACCGAAGGTAAAACGACCACCGGATTAATACTAGACATTTCTGCATAAACAGGAATAGGTATTTCACGCTTAGCTGCAATTTCACAAAGAGCGGTTCCTCCTTTAATACTTCCAGTAAAACCTACAGCTTTTATAGCAGGATGTTCCACTAGTTTTACTCCAACAGCGATTCCGCTGCTATTTAAATTTGAAAAAACACCATCTGGCATTCCAGTTTTTTGAGCTGCTTTGATAATTGCCGAAGCTACCATCTCTCCAGTTCCAGCATGAAGCGGATGCGACTTTACAATAACAGGACATCCAGCAGCAAGCGCACTTGCTGTATCACCACCAGCTGTTGAAAAAGCAAGCGGAAAATTACTGGCACCAAAAACCACTACAGGCCCAATAGGGATTAACATTCTTCGAATATCTACTGTATCACCAACTTTATTAATGATAGCTTCCACCCATGATCCCTCTCTAAGCATTGTAGCAAAGGCTTTCAACTGACCCATTGTCCTGGCTCTTTCACCTGTAGCTCTTCCCGAAGGCAGCCCTGATTCTTTAGTATATATTTGCAATAAATCATCACCAAGAGCTTCTATTTCATCTACAATTGCTTCTAAAAAGTCAGCTTTTTTAGCATCAGAAATGCTACTGTATTCTTGGAATGCTTTTGATGCTAATGCAGTCGCTTCATTAATTTCTGCATCCGTTGCTTCAACAAAAAGCGATTCATTTTCTACATTCTCTACTGGATCTATTGTTCTAAATTTGATATCTCCTTTGGCGGAAAGTGAATTTCCAATATAATTTTTTCCAGTAATCATAAACTTGTTTTTATTTTTATTGATTATATATTCAAATAATCAGGTAATACAGGTCTTGTTTTTAACGCATTTTCAATAATTGCAATAACACGAGCTCTTTCATCTCCTTGCAAAGGCAATCTTGGTGCACGTACAAATTCAGTTCCTAAATTAGTATAAACTTCTGCTAATTTAATATTCTGAACTAACAATGAATTAATATCTAATTCTAATAAAGGTAAGAACCATCTGTAGATTGCTAATGCTTCATCGTATCTCTTTGCTTTAGCTAACTTATAAATAGCTACTGTTTCTCTTGGAAATGCATCTACTAAACCAGAAACCCATCCATCACCTCCCATAAATAGACTTTCTAAAGCTAATGTATCAACCCCAGATAAAATTTTAAGACGAGAACCAAAACGATTAATAATTCTTGTTACATTAGAAATATCTCTGGTAGATTCTTTAACTGCCTGAATATTATCAAACTTCAGCATTTCTTCAAACATATCCAAAGTCACTTCAATCTTATAATCCACTGGATTATTATAAATCATAATTGGCAAAGAAGTATTTTTTGCCACTTCAGAAAAATAAGTTACTGTTTCGTGACTTGTAGCATTATATCGCATTGGAGGTAACATCATAAGTCCTATGGCTCCATCTTGTTCTGCTTTATTTGCTGCAATAATTGCCGCACGTGTTGTTTGCTCAGCAATATTCATAATCACAGGAATTTTACCATCTACCAATTTTACAGTTTCTCTAACTAACTGCGTTTTTTCTTCTTCTAAAAGTGTACTTGCTTCCCCAAGGGTTCCTCCCAAAATAATACCGCTCACTCCTGCGTCGATCTGTTCGTTTAGATTAACTTCAAACATGTTGAAATCTAATTTATCATCAGCAGTAAACTTAGTTGTAACTGCCGGCATAACTCCTGACCAATTTACTTTCATAATATATTCGTTTTTTAACAAAAATAAAGCTAATTATATGGTTCAACTTAGAGATTGTTAACCTTTATTAATACTATATTACCATTAATATTGCATAATTATTTTTTTTTGTTAATATTTACATAACTAAAAACTAATCCATTGAAAGTCCTCCCTTTTAAAATACCCAAACCCGAAAAAGAAGCACTAATATATCAAGAAGATATTGGAGTCGTTTTTTACGATCAACTGCATCAACATGAAGAAATTCAGATTAGTTATATTGTCAAAGGACGTGGCACATTAATTATTGGTGATTCAATTAATGATTATAAAGAAGATGATATTTTAGTTATTGGTGAAAACATCCCTCATGTTTTTAGAACAGATCGAAATTCTTCTTCTTCGTCAGAAATGCTTACTTTGTTTTTTACCAAAAATTCATTTGGTAAAGATTTCTTTAACTTAACCGACATGAGTAATATTGATGATTTTTTTAAAAAATCTGAATACGGAATGAAAGTCTTATCCAAAAAAGAAAAAATAAGCATCTTATTTTTTAAATTAAGTAGGCAAAATAAAATCCAACGAATTTCTTCCCTTTTAAAAATTCTTAATCTTATCATTTTTGCCGAAACTAGCCCTCTTTCTTCATTTGTAAACAGAAAAAAATACACTGAAGACGAAGGCCGACGCATGAATGATGTTTTTGATTATGCAATCAGTTCGTTTAATGAAGTAATCACACTTGAAGAAGTAGCTGAAAAAGCTAATATGACCAAAAATGCTTTTTGTAGGTATTTCAAAAAACGAACAAACAAAACTTTTTTTCAATTTTTAATCGAAATCCGAATAGAAAATGCCTGTAAAATGCTTCACCACAATAAAGACTTATCTATATCTACCATTTCAGAATTATCCGGATTTCAGGACATTGCTAATTTTAATCGAAAATTCAAAGAATTAAAAGGCATTTCTCCTTCACAATTTAGAGCTCAGTTTTAAATAATAACAAAAAAAAGAGGGGAAATCCCTAGTCATGGTCGGAAGATTATTCTTCCGACTTTTTTTTGTTTTATAAGTCACATAAATCAATAATTCGATCCATATTTTTATGTATTTCTATTGTTTAAATGAATGAAATCTCTTATATTTACAGTTGTAAATATAGATATAATGAGTACTTTTAGAGATCACAAAATTTCACTTAAACAGATTTTAGAGTTTATACCTGAGGCTCTTTTATGCCATCTTTCGGCAACTACTAAGGTAGATTATTATAGTAAGGTTCTTCATGGTAGAAAAATGTTTTACCTGCTTTTGTTTTCTATTTTCGACAATGAAAAATTAAGCCAGAGAACTTTAGAAGATACTTTTAACAGTAGTGGATTCAAAGCTTTGTTTGGTTTAGGAGAAGAAGAAAAAGTAAGACGTAGTTCAATTTCAGAACGGCTTTCGAATATCGATGCTAATTATTTCAAAGAAATATATGAGCAGATGTATGGACAATTTTCTAATCTTTATGATAAATCAGAAATAGAGAAGTACAACTTAATCCGTGTAGACAGTACCATTGTTGCAGATGCCTGTGTGAAACTCAAAGAAGGAATCGATCAAAAAAGAGGAAAAAAGCTGGTGAAATTTAGTTTTTCTTTTGATGGTATTTTGCCTTCTGGTGTCGAAGTTTTTACCGCACAGAAATATTCTTCAGAAGAATCGGCTCTTCCTGAAGCTATTTTGAAACAAGTAAAAAAAGACCAACATCACGGTAATATTTATGTTATTGACCGAGGACTTTAATCCACACGGATGATGAAAGATTTTGAAGAGAAATCAGTAAAATTCATTATCCGCGCAAAAGAAAACCGCAAATTTGAAGAAATAGAATCTTTTCTTATTTCATCAAGTCTTAAAAAATGGGGTGATTGGGAAATAATAAAAGATTCTAAAGTAAAACTTTACACCGGAAAACCTATTGAAAACAAACGAGGTAACCTACATTTTCGACAAGAAAAAGTAGAAACAAAATTTCGTTTAGTGGTCATAAAAAATGAAAAAACAAACAAAGAATTTTGGTTTCTAACTAATGAATTCGAACTTACTGCCAAAGAAATTGCAGATTATTATCGTAAAAGATGGGATATAGAAGTGTTTTTTAGATTCCTAAAACAAGAACTAAACCTCAGTCATTTGGTTTCTCTCAATAAAAACGGTATCCAGGTTATGGTGTATATGACAATGATAGCCGCTATGCTACTTTTAATTTATAAAAAAGCAAATAATTTAGGCTACAAAACTGCTAAAAGAAGAATCGCAATGGAGCTTAGAGATATGATTACAGCTATTTTGATAATATTCGCAGGTGGAAATCCTGATAAAGTATTTAAAACATAAAAAAAATGGCCGGAATTTCTTCCGACCATGGCTACTTATTCGCCTCTTTTTTTTTTACTATTCTATACTCCATTCAAAAATTCCTGCTGCATTTTTCTCTGCGAGTTTGACTTCAAGTTTCATCGCTTTGGTGGTTACAGGGTTAAAAACAACTTCATTTCCAAAACCTTTTTCAACACCATAAACCGAACTATTCTCAACGGGTTTCCATGCTCCAGAATTGTCTTTGTAATACAATACCCAACTTTGTGGCACCTGACAACCTCCCCAAGGTTTATCATCGTACCAATAAACTGTAGAACGACTAATTGTTCTTTCAGAATTAAAATCATACGAAATCCATTCGGTTGTTCCTTCCTTTGGCCACCAATGATAATAAGGCAAAGCACGATCTTTATCTTCTTTAGGCACAATACCATCATTAATTGCTGCAATTGATTTTACATTATGCGAAGCATTTATTTCACTTTCTGAAGCTATAGTAGGAGGCATTGAAGGTCTTGTTGCATTCAATTCAACAGGCAACCAAACTGCCATATCGCCACTTCCTCTGTGTGCCCATGCATAATAAGGAATCAAATTTAACTGAACATCTTTAGCAATCAATTTACCATTATCATCGTAACTTAATGTTTGTGCTTGTGTTTGAATTTCATTAATTCCCGAAAGCAAATCTTTTTTAAACTCTACATTGAATAATGGTTTCTTGTTCATGATAACACTAAAAATGCTAAAATCATTATCTGGCCACTCAGCACAATAAACAATAGGCCCACGTTCAACAGCAATTTTTCCTCGATCTGCTTCTACTGCCTGATTTGCTTTTACGGTTCTGGTTTCCATATCAAAATGAATATCAACTTGATCTCCTTTTTTCCAAATGCGTTGAATACTAAAATAACCTTTTTCTATTTTACTATTCACCAACTTACCATTTACTTTTATCGTATAATTTAATGATTTCTTATCAGCATAACTATATAAATTACTGGAAACTACGTTATTTTGTACCCATCCTGGAACACGTATCTTTAGATTAAAATCTTGCTTTGTCTTTGGAGCAATTTCCAAAGTCACATCGCCAACCCAAGGATATCTTGTAACTTGTTTAATATTTACTATTTTTCCATTCACATTAATATCAGAATGATTCGCCATAAAAAGATTTACATACAAATCATTATCATGTACAGCATAAATATATCCCGGTACCGAAGGAATAAACCGACAAATATTTGACGGACAACAAGCACAACCAAACCAAGCCTGACGTTGATGTTGCCCATTAGATTCTAAAGGATTCGGATAGAAAAAACCACCACCATCTAAAGAAACGCCCGAGATAAGGCCATTATAAAGGGTACGTTCCAAAACATCATAATATTTGGCATCTCCATGCAATAAAAACAATCTATGATTAAGATATACATTACCAATTGCTGCACAAGTTTCACAATATGCTGACATATTAGGCAAATCATAGTTTGCACCAAAAGCCTCTCCACTACCAGTAGCTCCTATTCCTCCTGTTATATATAATTTCTTGCTTACAATATTATTCCAAATATGATTAATGGCATCAATATACTCTTTATCTCCTGAAAGTGCTGCAACATCAGCCATACCTGAATACATATAAGCTGCACGAACAGCATGTCCTACTGCCTCTTCCTGTTTTAAAACCGGTAAATGAGATTGAGAATATTCACTTTTGAATGTCGTTTTTCCTCTTTTATCTAATAATAATTTAGCAAAATCAAGATACTTCTTTTGACCTGTAAAAATATATAATTTCGAAAGGGCCATTTCGGCAATTTGATGCCCAGGAACCACCATCGTTTGCCCAGGCTTATCCCCTACTTCTCGTATTGCACAATCAGCAAATTTAATTGCTATATCTAGAAAATTTTTCTTACCTGTAGCCTGGTAGTGAGCAATTGCTCCTTCAACCATATGACCAAGATTGTACAATTCATGACTTAAATTTTCTTCTTTTTCCCAACGTTTACTCCCTACCCATTCATGTGTATGTTTAGGATTCATGGTTCTAAAAGTATATAGATACCCATCAGGCTCTTGTGCTTTTGCCACAATCGTCAATACACTGTCTATATACCTGTCTAATTTAGGATTAGGAAATGTTTGCATTGAATAACTAGCACCTTCGATTGTCTTGTATACATCGGTATCATCAAATGTAAACCCTTCAACTTTATTAGATTCACTTGGATGAGCTGCCATTTGAAAATTTTTATATCTTCCCGTTTCTTCGCATTTACTAAATGCTAACGGAATTGTCACTTCACGGCTTGCTTGTAAACGTTGACCCCAAAAAGCATCATTAACTTTTACTGAAGTAAAAGGAACCGGAGAAATTGGATAACCTACTTTGTCTTTTTTTTGTGCTTGAAGAGTTAAACAACTACACAATAAAAGACTTAAAAACACTTTATTCATACATTAGGATTTTAAACAAAATAGTTATCGAAATTAAAAGCCAAAGACAGAAAACCCCTCTTTGGCTTTTACAATAAAAACTTTTAAACCAATAACTTAACTACCATAACCGGTATTTTGTTTCAATTTAGAATTAGTTTCCATTATCGACTGAGGTATTGGAAAAATCTTTCGATAATCACCATTAGGTTTATGTGAAAACCAAGATTTTGTAGTATAGACACCAAAACGAATTAAGTCTTGTTTTCTATGATGTTCTCCTACAAATTCCCAAGCTAATTCATCCAAAAACCCTCCATATAAAATATCGGCACCACCTTCAAATTTTGTAATATTTCCATAAGAATACTCTCCATATTTATAGACACTGCCTCCTAATAATTTAGCACCAGTTACCGTAGCCTTAATTGGATTAGTTTTAAAAGACCTAGCCCTTACTTGACTAACAATAGTAGCTGCTCCTGCAACATCTCCCATTCTTAACAAGCATTCTGCTTTAATCATTAATGCATCTGTTAATCTATAAAAAGGAACATCATTAGATAAACTCGAAGCTGTACCTGAGCCAATTTCGTATTTTATACATCTATATCCTTCATTATATACCGTACCATCTACTTCTGACATATAATTGGTATAATTTAATTGAATATTATTAAACATTAATGGATTTCCTGAACTATCATATTGTAAACCTCCTAACCAAGTATCCTTTAATCTTACATCATCGACATCATAAGTATCGATAAACTGTGGAATCGCTGCACTTCCTCCCCATGGTGAACCAGCCATATTAAATGTAGCCTGACTTGCAGGATGTAAAGTTTTAAATGGGTAATAAGAGCCCCCAGCATACTTTTCGTCATAAGGAATTGATAAAATTTCTTCTGATGATCCTTCATTTTTAATCTTAAAAGAATCAGAATAATTTGCTGTTAATTCAAATTTATTGCTGGAAATAATATCATTAACTTGTTCTAAAGCCTTATCCCATTTTGGTGTATTCAAATAAACCCCAGAATTCAAATATAATTTAGCCAAAGTCATCTTTGCTGCCCATTTTGTAACCCTTCCATATGTTTTAGAGTTATTATCCTCACTCAATGAAGGTAAAGCTGTAAGCAATTCATTCTCTATAAAATTATAAGTTTCTTGAGATGTACTTTGAGTAGGTAGAAAACCTACTGGCGTAACAAAATCTGTTACAATAGGAATATTTCTAAAGTTATCATACAATAAATAATAATAAATAGCCCTTAACGCTTTCAATTCCTGAACACTACTTTTTTGGACAGAAGCTTCAAGACCATCTAAATTCTCAACCTGATACAACGCCCTATTACACTCATTAACAGCGGTATAAAGATAATACCAATTCCCTTCCGCATGACCTAAATCTGGCCCCCAGGTATGCTTATGCATTGTTATATACAAATCTCCCCAACCTATACCTATACGAAAAGGAGTTACAATTAAGTCTGAAGATTCTTCATAAAGATCAAACAATCCATTCCATCCCCAATAAACCGTACGAAATGAAGCATAAGCAGGCGCCATAATGTTAGTTAAATCTTCAGCTTTTAATTGAGTATCTTCTGCCGAAATTTTATCATAAAGAGTTTCATCTAAATTTGTACAACCTATCCCTAAAAAAACGATAGATATAACAAAAAGTCTACATATTATATTATTTTTTTTCATGAGATTATCTTTAAAAAGTTAAATTAATTCCTAGTGTAAATGTACGAATTGTAGGAAACTTATCTCTATCATCATTTCCTGGAGTTATTGCCTCGCTAGTTACCTCAGGATCTTGACCTTTATATCCTGTTATAGTAGCAATATTTGAACCTGATGCATAAATTTTTGCTGAATTAATAAATTTTAATTTCTTAACATCAAGATTATAAGCCAATGTAACATTGTCTAACTTTACATAATCACCTTTTTCAACATAATAACTTACAAATGTCTGATCATATGTCAATAAAGATTTACCATAAACTAAATCATAAGCTGAATCTAATTTATTATATACAGCTTTTGGAACCTCATAAAACATCCTTTGCTGATTTATTATTTGAAAATCAAAAGATCCAATAAGCGCTACATTCAAATCAAATTGCTTATACTTAAAAGTATTAGCCCATCCTACATTATAGGCAGGTCTACCGTTACCTAAATATTGTTTATTCTCATCAGTATACAAATTAGGTTCAAGTGTTTTTCTTGTCCCGTCCTTTGTCTCTATTATCCAAGTACCCCCATCAGTAATATCGACTGTTTTCAATCCCCAAATATTTCCTACAGGCTGACCTACTTCTAATCGGTGAGTACTCATTGATATTGGATCACCAACTCCACCTGTATTGATATAATCACCATCGATTTCATACAAATCATTTGACAAACTCAATAATTTATTTTTATTATACGCAAATGTCAAGTTAGAATCCCAAGAAAAATTTGATAGCTTTATTGGATTTACATTTAAAAGAACTTCTATACCTTTATTTTCCAATTTACCTACGTTTGCTAATGTACTACCATATAAATTGGGAGGTGTAGGAACACTATAATCCCATAATAAATCTTTAGTTTGCTTATTATAAACATCAACACTACCGCTGATACGATTTTTTAAAAACGAAAAGTCCAAACCAATATTAAACTCACTTGATTTTTCCCATTTCAAATCAGGGTTTGGATTACTTGCAGGAACTAAGCCCTGAACCCATTTACCATCGCTATATATATCTCCCGCATAGTTATAAAGTGTTTGCGATAGATATGATGCTCCAGGAGTAATCCCGGTAACACCAAAACCTGATCTCAATTTTAGGTTATCAATAAATGATAAATCCTTCATAAAAGACTCGTTGCTAATTGTCCATCCAGCAGATACAGAAGGAAAAGTTCCCCATTTATTATTTTTACCAAATTTAGAAGACCCCTCTTGTCTCAAACTCATCAAGATGTTATACTTATTATCGTAACCATAACTTACCCTACCAAAGAAACCTATCAATTTCTCATCATTTTTATAACTCCCCACTAAACCTCTTTGCCCCTCAATAACTTTTCGACCAGCTCCTAAATTATTATACGAAAATGCATCTGTAGGAAAATCTGAATTATTTGCATTAAATCCCTCTCTGACAATATATTGATAACTATATCCTGCTAAAGCAGAAACTCTATGCTTATCAAGTTTCTCACTATATTTTGTAGTAAATTCAAGTAGATCTGTTTTATCATTATAAGTTGAACGAGAAGCATATCCATTTCTATTATCTCTAGTATTTGAAATATGCTGCTTACTTTCAGCATAGCCGTTCAATCCCATACTTCTCAGCGTAGACAAATTCAAACTTGTATCCCAACCAGGAAGTAATGTAAGTGTAGTATTTCCTGTTAGTCTCATCCACTTATTTTGATTTAAGCTTTCAGTTTCTTCAATTAAAGCCAGTGGATTTTCATATTGAAATATACTTCTTTCTTGCCAAGTACCATCTTCCTTTTTTACTCTATCTGTTGGATTTCTTATTAATGCCTGTCTATAAACTCTTGGGTTAAATGCTGCATTAATATTTTGAATCCCATTAACCAAATTTAAATTTACTTTCAACTTGTCATTAAACATAAAATGATTAACATCAAGAGATATTTTAAATTCATTATTATCCGAACCCTTAAAAACCCCCTCTTGTTCCATATAACTAACACTTGCAACATAATTTGATTTCACATTTCCTCCTTTCATTCCAATCGTATGATTTTGAGTAAATGCTTTTCTTGTTATTTCACCAAGCCAATCAGTATCGAATCCTAAATCTGCGTTTAAAGAATTCTTTACAATCAAAGGAAATGTATTATTTTCCCTAAGCTCTCTAAGTTGTCCAGCATCAAGAAAATTAGCTTTTTTCCCAAAAGAAGAAAAAGCAGTATAATGAGAGTAGGTTATAGTAGTTGGAACATCTCTACCTACCGTTTTAGTAGTTATTAATATAACTCCATTTGCCCCTCTAGTACCATAAATTGCTGCCGCTGAAGCATCTTTAAGTACATCTATAGACTCAATATCTTCTGGCGCAATACTATCAAATCCACCGGGAACACCATTGATTAACACTAAGGGAGCAGTATTTCCTTGTAAAGAAGCCACTCCTCGTAATGAAACACTCGAAGAAGCAGAGGGATCACCAGATCCATTTGTAATACTCAAACCAGCAACTTTACCCCTTATAAGTTCAGAAGCATTCCTGACAGATCCAGCTGCAAAATTTTTTGATTTTACCGTTGCAATTGAACTGGTCACATCTCCTTTCTTTTGAGTTCCATAACCTATCACAACTACTTCTGATAAGTCACTCACAGCATCTTTCATTACGACATTTACAATTGATCTACCATCAACTGCAATTTCTTTCGTTTCCTGACCAACATAAGAAAAAATTAATGTAGGATGACTTGTCATGGAAATAATTTCGTAATTCCCATCAAGATCTGACACCACCGAATTTTTTGTTCCTTTTTCCATTACTGTAACACCAGGTATTGGAAAATCAGCACCATCTTTAATTGTCCCTTTTATTCTCTGCTGAGAAAAAGAAGAAAAAAAGACAAAGATAAAAATCAATGTCCATAATTTCTTCCCAAAAAAAGAACTTTTCTTTATTAGCTCAAAGTAATAAATGAATTGTTTCATAATTTAACATTTTAATTTAAAAATTAATTATTGGTAATAAGTTCAGCATATAATTGTAAAATTATGTTAAAAGAACACTTCCTTAGAAAGTATATATTAACACATAATAAGATTATATTATCCTCTTTTTAACATAACAACTGCTATTTAAGTTAAAACCTTTAAATAAGAAACAAAAACAACTACTATAGAAAACATTGAATGAAGAAATAAAACAACTAGATTTAAAATAATTCAAAATCTAATTAGCAAAAGAAACGCCGGAAAACAAAACATCCCAACTTATAACACAACCTAAAAAAACCGAGTTTCTCCAGAAAACAACTCAGGAAAGACATTAACATTTTTTGGATTAACAGACTTACAATTAAACTTTTAAACTTTAACAATTGATTACTGTAAAATTATTCCTTACCTTTAGTACTGCAACCAAATAATTTCAAAACTACCTCCCAAAATCAAAACTATGAAACGAATCTTAGTCCCTACCGACTTCTCCAGCCGAGCCGATAACGCGCTGAAATTAGCCGCACAGCTCGCCCGAAACAACGATTTTGAAATTCATCTTTTACACATGCTGGAAATTCCCAGCCAAATGAATGATGCTATTACCGGCGCTACCCCAATACCGGAAATCATGCTTTTTATCCAAAAAGCAAAAGAAACTATGCAACTAGCCAAAGAGAGAGACTTCCTCAAAAACATTACCGTTATAGATTCTATCAAATTAGAAAAAGCCACTCAAGGCATTCTCTCCTACAGCAAAGAACACCAAATTGATTTAATCATTATGGGATCTAACGGTGCTTCGGGACTAACAGAAATTATTATTGGTTCTAATACCGAAAAAGTAGTACGCCTGTCAACAGCACCCGTCATGGTTATTAAAGAAGAAATCGACTCCTTCTCTCCAAAAAATATTGTTTTTGCTTCCGATTTCTCAGAAGAAATCAAAAAACCTTTTCACAAAATACTGGATTTTACCAAAAAATTTGAAGCCAAACTCAACCTAACCATGATTTGCACTCCAAACAGCTTCAAAACTACAGCCCTGGTCAACAAAATAATGAATGATTTCACTAAAGAATTCGATATACAAAACTACGAAACCCACATTTACAACGACACCAACATCGAAAAAGGAATTATACATTTCTCCAATGAAATCAAAGCCGATTTAATCGCTCTTTGCACTCACGGACGCACCGGACTTTCTCATTTTTTTACCGGAAGCATTAGCGAAGATTTAGCTAATCACGTAAACAAACCACTTATTGTTTTTAAAATATAAATGCAAAATTTACCGCATAAAAAAAGTCCCGATTAAATCGGGACTTTTTTGTTGGTCCACTAGGACTCGAACCTAGAAAGACGGCACCAAAAACCGTAGTGTTACCATTACACCATGGACCATTCCATGTTTGCCTTACATCACTATTGTTTTGTTTAGCGAGTGCAAATTTAGAGCATTTTTTAGTTTCCGCAAATTTTTTTTTGATTTTTTTTGAAAAATTTTTTCAAAAACCCAAAAGCATTTCACAATCAAGACTTTAAAAAAACCATGCTTTTGCAGAAAATTTTGTTAATGCCTATATCCTTAAATAAAAAAACATTTTCTTTGTAACTCGAAAAAATTAACTAAAATTTACTACATGAATAAGGAGACTTTCAATTTCAAAAAGTGGAATACTATTATCGGATGGATTGCATTTGGAATCGCTTTAATAACCTATTCTCTTACCGTTGAGCCGACAATGAGCTTTTGGGACTGTGGGGAATACATTGCCACAGCTGCAAAACTGGAAGTAGGTCATCCGCCCGGAGCTCCTTTGTTCCAAATGATTGGTGCTTTCTTTGCCATGTTTGCTTCCGATGCCCAACATGTAGCTTTAATGGTTAATATGACTTCGGTATTTTCCAGTGCTTTTACTATTCTTTTCCTGTTTTGGTCTTCGACGATGATTTTGAGAAAAATCATTTCAAACTCAGAAGAACCTAACAAAAGCAACGATATTGTAATTTTAGGAAGCTCTCTTGTTGGTGCTCTTGCTTATACTTTTTCAGATAGTTTTTGGTTTAATGCCGCTGAAGCTGAAGTGTATGCCATGGCCTCCTTATTAATTGCCTTGCTTTTTTGGCTGGGCTTACGCTGGGAACAGGACATGGACAAACCCAGAGGAAACAAATGGCTTTTAATCATTTCCTTAATTGTCGGACTTTCGTTTGGTGTACACTTCATGGCTTTACTTACCATTCCGGCTATAGGATTTTTATATTATTTCAAGCACTACAAAACAGTAACGATTAAAAACTTCATTATCGCTAATATCGTTGTCGTTTCCATATTATTATTCATTTTTAAATTATTACTTCCGCTAACGATGGCTTTTTTTGCCAAAGCAGAGGTTTTTGCTGTTAACAGTCTCGGCATGCCTTTTAACTCAGGTACTATTATTGCCGTTTTAGCAGTGGTTGCTGCTTTTTACTTTGGATTAAAATACACTAAAGACAAAGGTTTAGTTACTTACAACACTCTTATACTTTGTATTTTATTTATCTTAATCGGATTCTCAACCTGGTTAATGCTTCCTATTCGTGCCAATGCCAATGTGAATATTAACGAAAACAAGCCATCGGATGCCCGAGAAGTTTTAGCCTATTACAACAGGGAACAATATGGTTCAAACCCATTATTTTACGGTCCTCAATATACCGAAACCTTTGCAGGATTAGATAAAGACACGCCTTATCTTGACAAAGCTCCCAACTATGAAAGAAACTACAAAACCGGTAAATATGAAATTGTAAACAATTACAAAAATGCCGAACAAAATAGTGATAATGCTCAAAAAGCAATCCTTCCAAGAATGTGGAGTACGGAACATATTGAAAATTACATCAACTTTACAAATCCACCCCAATTTAGTATCAATCCTAACTATCCTTATGAAAATGATTTAGCGCGTTACGGAATTGATGCCAGCAAATTATCTGAGGAAGATTACAACAGAGCCATTGCACAATTGAGAAACGAAGTTGAAAAAACCATTTCAGAATTCAGACAGGCTTACGCTCAAAAACAAATTGATAACGAAGGCTATGTAAAATTCCTTAAAACTTACAGCGACTACTTAATTATCGAAAAACCTACTACAGCCGATAACCTTAGCTTTATGGTGGAATACCAATTTGGCTACATGTACTGGAGGTATTTAATGTGGAACTTCGTTGGACGTCAAAGCGACAATCAGGGAAGATACGGTAACCAGGACGGAAACTGGCTAAGTGGTATTAATTTTATCGACACTTTACACCTGGGTTCTCAGGACAACCTGCCTGAAGATGCTTTAAACAACAAAGGACGAAATGTATATTACTTTATTCCTTTTATTTTAGGATTAATAGGTTTAATGTTTCATGCCCAAAAAAACCTAAAAAGCTTTTATGTTTTATTGGTATTATTTCTTTTCACAGGACTTGCATTAAAAATTTACCTGAACGAAAGACCTTTTGAGCCTAGAGAAAGAGACTACGCTTTAGTAGGTTCATTCTATGTTTTTGCAATTTGGATTGGATTAGGTGTTTATTCTTTATACGAAAGCGCTAAGAAATATGTCTCTCCAAAACTTATAGGCCCGGCAATTGTAGCTGCATCATTATTAGGTGCTCCTGTTATTATGGCTTCCCAAAATTGGGATGACCACGACCGTTCCGGAAAATATACAGCATTAGCAATGGCTAAAGCTTACTTAAGTTCCTGCGACCCAAACGCTATTTTATTTACTATTGGAGACAATGACACTTTCCCGCTTTGGTACGCTCAGGAAATTGAAGGCTACCGTACCGATATAAAAATCGTAAACACCAGCCTTTTCATGACCGATTGGTATATTGATCAAATGAAGAGAAAAACATACGAATCAGATCCGTTACCTATTTCGTTTACACACGATCAATATGTTGGAGATAAATTAGATTACGTTGTTAATATTCCAAAAATAAAAAGTCGTTGGAGCGTAAAAGGATTGATGGACTTTATCAAACATCCTAAATCGACTGTAGAAATGCAAAACGGACAAACCATCCATTTCTACCCAACTAATCAGGTTCGAATTCCGGTTGATAAAAACACCATTATCAAAAACAAAATCGTTGCAGCCAAAGACTACGACTCCATCGTTCCTTATATCGATATCGACATTAAAGGAGGTGCTTTATACAAAAACCGTTTGATGATGCTGGATTTAGTTGCCAATAACAACTGGAAACGGCCTATTTATTTCAGTGGAGGCGCTTTTGACGACGAAGAGTATCTTTGGATGAAAGATTACCTGCAATTGGACGGAATGGTTTACAAATTAGTCCCTGTTAAAACCACCATTCCTAAAGACGGAAATCCTATGGAAATGGGAAAAATTGATTCGGACAAAATGTATAATATTATCATGAGTTGGGATTGGGGTAACAGCGATGGCGACATTTACCACGATCCGGAAACCCGTCGTGAAAGTATTACTTACCGAACTAATCTTTCCCGATTAATGGATCAATTAATCAAAGAAGACAAAATTGAAAAAGCCAAAAAAGTGATTGAACTGGCTATGCAAAAAATGCCGGTAGATAAATTTGGTTATTATTCATTACTGGAGCCTTTTGCAAATGGATATTATAAAGTTAGCGAAACGCAAAAAGCGCATGAACTGTTGGATAAATTAGTAAGCAAATACAAAGAAAACCTAAATTACTACAGCAAAATGCCTGCTTCAGACCAATCAGATTTAGCAATAGATATTGTAACCGATATTGAGCGCTACAGAGCCTTATTGGAAGTAATGAAGAAAAACAACGACACGGATTTTTTCCAAAAACACCGAGCCGTATTCAACACTTATATTGATGTTTTCCACCGTTTTGGCAGAGACAAAGAATAAGTAAAACTCAAAAATCATAAAAAATGTAGCAATCCCAACAAAACAAGATTGCTACATTTTTTTTATCTTTAATATCAAATGATTTTCAGATGAAACCCTATTGGATAAAAACCCACCAAATCATCAAAAAACTGTTCTCTAATTTTGTTTGGGACATCCCCAATAACGAAAACAAAGTTTACCTTACTTTTGATGACGGTCCCACTCCTGAAATAACCGAATGGGTTTTAGCCGAATTAGAAAAACACAATGCCAAAGCTACTTTTTTCTGCATTGGTAAGAATATTGTTGCGCATCCAGAAATCTTCACTAAAATTATTGAAAAAGGGCACAGTATAGGCAATCACACCCACAATCATTTGAACGGTTGGATAAATAAAACGGATGATTATATTAAAAACTTTCAATTATGTGAAAACATCATTTCCACTCATAAATCTAAAATCAATCCCGAAGCTTCGGGACTAAAACCTAAAATCTTTCGTCCGCCTTACGGCAAAATTAAGCCAGCTCAATCTAAAAAATTAAGACAACTAGGCTACAAAATAATCATGTGGGATGTTCTAAGCGCCGATTTTGACCAAAATATCAGTAAAGAAGAATGTTTGAATAATACGGTTAATCATATTCAATCCGGTAGTATTGTCGTTTTTCACGACAGTGTAAAAGCTTTTAAAAATCTGGAATATGTTTTACCCAGAGTGTTAAAACATTTAACCCAAAACAACTTTAAGCTTGAAGCAATTCGCTTTTAAAGTTGTTCCTGAACAATCGTTATTAACGAATTGGCATCCAATTCACCGGATTGTCTCCAAACCATCTGACCGTTTTTATAGACCATCAATGTTGGTAATCCTTTAATTCGCAATGCTTCGGCAAGTTCCTGATTTTTATCCACATCAATTTTAATCACTTTTGCTTTATCGCCTAAAGCTGCCGCAACATCTCTTATCACTTCATGCATAGAAACTGAAGATTCGTTCCAATCGGTGTAGAAATCAATCAACACTGGTACTTGTGCACTTATTAGTTCTCCAAATTTTGACATAAAACCAACGAATTATTTTTTTAAATCTAAGAAAAAATTATTTTTCTTTCATACAAATGTAGCATTTTTAACGAATTATGCTACTTTACCCCCTTTTTTTAGTTCGATAACCGTAATTTCGGGCATAATTCCTACTCTGCCGGGATAAGCATGAAAACCAAAGCCTCGATTTACATACACATAACGCCCCAAATGCTCATACAAACCAGCCCATTGTTTATAGACATATTGCGCTAAACTCCATTTGAAATAGCCCGGAATTTCAATCCCAAACTGCATGCCGTGCGTATGTCCGGAAAGGGTTAAATGATAATTCATATCATCATTTTTTACTTCATATTCCCAATGGCTCGGATCGTGACTCATCAGAATTTTAAACTCATTTCCTCTCAAGCCTTCAGAGGCTTTTTCCAAATCGCCTGCCTGCTTAAAGTTTTTTCCCCAGTTTTCTACCCCTACTAAAGCAATTTTATCCTTTCCTTTTTTGATAAAAGTATGCTCGTTCAATAATAACTGAAAACCAATTTGCCCGTACAAATCTTTAATTTCTTTAAAATTCTGATCTTTGGCAGTCTGTGAAGGCCAGGTCACGTATTCGCCATAATCATGATTACCCAGAACGGAAAATTTACCATATTCGTGTGTTTTGATACGATTAAAAGTTTCAACCCACGGATGCATTTCGATAGCATGCGTATTTACAATATCTCCGGTAAACAAAATCATATCCGAATTTTGCTCATTTACTAAATCAATGGCATAATTAATTTTGTCCGCATTATCAAAACTCCCCGAATGCACATCCGAAATTTGTGTTATCGTAAAACCATCAAAAGCATCCGGCAAATCAGGGAAAAAGATACGTTGTTTAATTACTTTATAATTGTATTTCCCAATTGTCACACCATAAATCAAAGATAAAAACGGAATGGAAGCCAATCCCAAACCCAACTGACTCACAAATTTTCTTCGGCTAGGAAGAAATCCTTCATTGCTGTTCTCTACAAAATAATTCACCGAACCCATAACCAGCCTGAAAATATCTTCTCCAAGTAATACGAGCGCCAACACAATCTTAGGCACATACACCACCAGCATTAACCCCATCACAAACATCGTTTGCTTGGTTTGCCCTACGGAACGGTCAAAATTCATAAAACCGTAAATAATATAAATTAAAATCGCCAGACTTAACACAGCGTATCCAATTAAAAACCATTTATCTTTCAGAATTGTTTTGAAAGCCTGAAAAGCATACAATTCGATTATAAAAAGAAATACTATAAAAAATAGCAACCTAAAACCCATGTCAATACATTTTTTCACAAAATAACAACTTCTACCGTTTAGTTAAGAACTACTTAATTAAACTTTAACGGAATCTTGATTTTTTATCATTTAAAAACTTACTAGGTTTCTAAAATCTAGTAGGTGTGGATTCAAACAAATAATATCTTGTAAGAAAATTTTAATATATTTGAAAGAAAAAAAACATACCAAAGATGAATCTAGCTCTTAATAAACCCTATCATTTTTTCTTTTTAATAGTCCCTGTTATTTTGGTTTTTGGATTTAGTAAATCCAAAGGAATATTTAACATTAATATTCGCGACACTTACTTTATTATCAAATATTCTCACTTAGGAATTATATTAAGTGCTTTTTATTTATTACTTGGATTATTTCATTTTTTTATATCAAAAAAAGGAATTGAAATAAACAATTGGATTATTAATTCGCATACAATTTTATCAATTGGTGGATTAATTTTAATTTGGATATTATCAAAAAAATCCAACAATGCACCCCAACAAAATATTGAAGAAACGCTTAAAAATATATGTATCAATGAATACTTGAATTTTAGTTACTTAATCATAAGTATAAGTATCCTTCTCGTTCAAATTATCTTTTTTAGCTCTATTTTATGGAAAACGGTGAGAAATTTATTTTCAACTTAAAAAAACACAAATCAAAATCAAATAATTTTTTTAAAAAAAATTAGTCGTACCTTTGAATAAATCATTGAAGTTATGAATGTTGCTGCCAAAAAAATGGAATTGATTAAATGGTTGTCTTCTATTGAGGACAAAACCATTATTGACCAAATTGATAGCTTTAGAAAACAACAAAGTAGTTTTGATTTTGAAAAAGAAATAAACTCCGCCATTACAGCTGATGAATTAAAAAAACGCACTTCTGATTTTTTAAAGTCATTAGAATGGGAAAAATAAAGATTTTCTATAAAGCTGAAGTTAAAAACTACATAAACGAACTAATTTACATCCTTCACAAAGAAAACTATTTCAGCTATCTTGAAAATGCAATTGAATACAAAGACCAATAATTGATTTTATTGAACAAAACATTGCATCTTTCCCTTCAAAAGCTACTCCTTTACCTCTTTATCATCTGGGTTCAAAATACATTTTCTACAAAAGCAATCCACGTACAACTTGGTACATTTTCTTCGAAAAAAAGGAAAATCAATATTTGATAACCTACATCACCAATAATCATACCGAGATAGCAAAATTTCTATAATACTAACTCCTATAACGCGAATCTTTTCATAAGTCATATTCTCTCAAATCTTCATAGAGCTACTTGGTGAGATTTCTCCTTCGTCGAAAAGACAAGATTATGGAAAATTGTCTCCCTAAAGAAATTTCTACGTAAAAGCAGAACATCATCTCTTAAAAGTCTCGCCCAGTCCTTAACTTCCGCAGTCGAGTGTCAAATGTTTGAAGAATACGTAAAAAGAAAAGCTGTTTGAGTCCCGACATTTCGGGACGAGTTCTTTTCTTTTAGTATTCGAAAACTAATTTGACCGATGAGGAAGTGTAAGACTTGATTTTTTTGTTTCTTTTTTGATCAAGCAAAAAAGAAAAAGCTACTTAACAAGATTAAGAAAAAATGACTTTTCATAAACAAACCAATCTCAACAAAGCAATTAGAAATAATCATAAAGTAAATTGAATTCTATATTTTTACATTTTAAATTCAATTTATTAATCAATGTCACAAAAACGTCTTTTTCTACTCGATGCCTATGCTTTAATTTTTAGAGGTTATTACGCCTTTATTAAAAATCCAAGAATTAACTCTAAAGGCATGGATACATCAGCCATTATGGGATTTATGAATTCGTTAATGGATGTGATTAAGCGTGAAAAACCAGATCATTTGGCGGTAGCTTTTGACAAAGGCGGCAGTGATTTACGTAACGAAATGTTCCCGGAGTACAAAGCCAATCGTGACGCTACTCCCGAAGCCATCAAAATTGCCGTTCCTTATATTCAGGAATTGTTGCGTGCCATGCACATTCCTATTATTGAAGTAGCGGGTTATGAAGCCGACGATTTGATTGGTACCATTGCCAAACAGGCCGAAAAACAAAATTATCAGGTGTACATGGTGACTCCCGATAAGGATTTTGCCCAATTGGTAAGCGAAAATATTTTTATGTATAAACCCGCCCGAATGGGTAACGGAATAGAAATATGGGGAATTCCTGAAGTTTTGGAAAAATTTGAAATCGAAAGACCGGATCAGGTGATTGATTATTTGGGAATGATGGGTGACTCCGCCGATAACATTCCGGGACTACCGGGTGTAGGTGAAAAAACCGCTAAAAAATTCCTGGCCGAATACGGTTCGATGGAAAATCTTTTGGCAAGCACCCACCAACTCAAAGGCGCGATGAAAACCAAAATAGAAGCCAATGCCGAATTAGGTTTATTGTCTAAAAAACTAGCTACTATCCTATTGGATTGTCCGGTGACTTTTGACGAGAAAGATTATGAATTATCTAAACCTGATGTTGAAAAAACAGATGCTATCTTCAACGAATTGGAATTTAGAAGAATGGCCGAACAATTTGATGCTATTTTCAAAAACCCATCACCAGCTTCCGCAAACGTAGAAAACACAGTTGACGAAGCTAAACTTTACAAAAAAACATCACCTAAAAACGAAGATCAGTTTGACTTATTTTCGGCAACCACTCCGGGTCAGGATGCTGAAATCGCACACACACAATTTTACAACACACTGGAGAACACTCCGCATTCGTATCAAATTATCCAAGGCGATTTAGGAATTCGTTTGCTGTTGCAAAATTTAGAAAAACAAACTTCCGTTTGCTTTGACACCGAAACCACCGGACTGGATGCTTTGCATGCTGAATTGGTTGGAATGTCGTTCTCTTATGAAAAAGGCAAAGGTTTTTATGTTCCGTTTCCAGAGAATCAAGAGGAATCTAAAGTTTTAGCCGAAAAATTCATTCCGTTTTTTGAGAATCCTGAAATTGAAAAAATAGGTCAAAACATCAAATACGATTTGAAAATTCTGGCTAATTACGGCATTCGCGTAGGCGGAAAATTATTCGACACCATGATTGCGCATTATCTGATTAATCCGGATATGCGTCATAATATGGATATTTTGGCAGAAACTTATTTAAAATATTCGCCAAAATCGATTGAAGATTTAATTGGAAAAAAAGGAAAAAACCAAAAATCAATGCGTGAAGTCGATTTGGAAGACATTAAAGAATATGCCGCCGAAGATGCCGATGTCACTTTTCAATTGAAAGAATTATTTGCAGTTGAACTGAAAAAGACCGAAACCCAAAAATTATTTGACGAAATTGAAATCCCACTGGTTCCAGTATTGGCTGCTATGGAAACCGAAGGAATTAATCTCGATGTTCCGTTTTTGAAAAAAATGTCGGTCGAAATGGCTGCCGAAAGCAAGACGCTGGAACAAAAAATATACGAAACCGCCGGAGAAAAATTCAATTTGGCTTCACCAAAACAACTCGGCGATATTTTATTCGACAAATTAAAAATTGGCGGTGCCAAACAAAAGAAAACCAAAACCGGACAATATGCTACCGGTGAGGAAGTTTTATCTTATTTAGCCAATGACAACGAAATTGTGCGCGATATTCTGGAATGGCGCCAAATGGTGAAACTACAAAGCACTTATATTGATGCTTTGCCTAATCAGGTCAACCCAAAAACAGGTCGTGTTCATACCGATTATATGCAAACAGTAGCTGCAACGGGACGTTTGAGTTCGAATAATCCGAACTTACAAAACATCCCTATTCGTACCGAAAGAGGACGATTAATCCGTAAAGCTTTTATTGCCCGCGATGAAAACTACACCTTAGTTTCTGCCGATTACTCCCAAATTGAATTACGTGTTATTGCTGCCTTAAGTGGCGAAGAAAACATGATTAAAGCGTTTCAAAATAATGAAGACATTCATAAATCGACTGCTTCTAAGGTTTTCAATGTACCATTAGAAGAAGTAACCCGTGAACAACGTAGTCATGCCAAAACGGTAAACTTCGGAATTATCTATGGCGTTTCGGCTTTTGGCCTTTCGAATCAAACCAATCTGAGCCGTTCGGAAAGCGCCGAATTGATTGAGGCTTATTACAAAACCTACCCAAGATTGAAATCCTTTATTAATGAGCAAATTGATTTTGCCAGAGATCATGGCTATGTGCAAACGATTTTAGGTCGTCGTCGTTATTTAAAAGACATTAATTCGCAAAACGCCGTGGTACGTGGTGGTGCCGAACGAAATGCGGTAAATGCTCCTATCCAGGGTTCGGCTGCCGATATTATCAAAATTGCGATGATCAACATTCATAATAAATTAGTTTCTGATCCCGACGGTTCGGGATGGAAATCGAAAATGTTATTACAGGTTCATGACGAATTGGTTTTTGATGTTCATAATGACGAATTAGAACGAATCCAACCGATGATTAAAACCGAAATGGAAAATGCTTTCCAATTAGCAGTTCCATTGGTTGTTGAATTGGGTATGGGGAAAGACTGGCTGGAAGCGCATTAGGATTCTAGAATACAGAATTTAGATTTAAGTAACACTAAACAGAAAACAAAAAATCCATTGCCTACTTCTTGGCAATGGATTTTTTAGTTCGGGAAGATTCTCTTTCCTTCAGATTGGTTTTAATGACCACAGTTTGATAAGGAGCTTCATCTTCTTCGTCGGCTTCTAAGCGGTCGATAAGCAGTTTGGCCGCTACTTCTCCAATTTCCACTCCGTGCTGACTTACTGTACTTAAACTTGGTGTCAATCGTCTGGAAGCTAAAATTCCGTCGGCAAAACCAATGATTGATAATTCATCCGGAATTTTATACCCTTTTTTGATGGCTAGTTTTAAAGCCGCCACTGAATCACGTTCGTCCAAAGCAAAAACCGCATCAATCGTATTATTTTCAAAAACAGCTTCAATTTTTTTCTTCATTTCATCTTCTGAATTAGTACGAAGAATAATATTTTCATTGACTGCAATTCCATTATCTGCTAATGCTTTCAAATAGCCTTCAGTTCTTAATTTACCCACACTTAAATCGTCAACTGAGGAAATCAAAGCAATATTTTCACACCCGGTATCAATCAAACGTTGGGTAACATTTATAGCCGAATCGTAATCGTCCACCACTACTTTATCACATTCTACCTCATCGGCAATACGGTCAAACATCACAATTGGAGTCCCTTCATTAATAATATCATTAAAATGAGAGTAATCCTGAAGTTTTTGCGCTTCCTGAGATACCGATAAAATAAAACCATCGGTAGTTCCATTACTCAACATTTCTAAAGTATTAATTTCTTTCACTAAGGATTCATTCGAAATACAAGTGATTACATTATAACCTTTAGCATCGGCTACTTTTTCAATACCGCTGAATACTTTGGCAAAAAAAGAATTTAAAATATTCGGGATGATAACCCCAATAGTTCTGGTTTTTCGGTTTTTTAGATTCAAACCAATGATATTGGGCTTGTAATTTTTAAGTTTAGCATACTCTTTAATTTTAACTTTAGTCTGGTTACTAATTTCCGGACTATCGTTTAGTGCTTTAGAAACTGTAGAAACAGAAACATTAAGTTCCTTTGCAATTTGCTTCAGTGTTGCTTTAACTTTCATAATAGTTTATATTGTTCTTATTTTTTAGTCATTTTCAAAATAGTATTACACAAAAACGCAATACAACTTAAACGGCACCTTAAAAAGGATTTCATGCTTCATTTCTTCCATCGCAAGAATGCAAGGTAATCAAATTATTTTTCATATCAAATGTAAGATAATTTTAAAACCAAAGCACGAACTCGAATTAGAAAAAAGACAGCTCTGCCACCGGAATAAATATCCGATTGATAATCAGCTTCAAAACCAAAAAAAATTATTCATTTAAGGTATTTGTATTTAAAATAATTAATTGTACTTTTGCAACCCTTTTCCCGACGATTCGGGAGGGGACGGAATGTTTAATTAAAAAATTTTTATTGTGAACGCATTAAGCTACAAGACAATTTCAGCTACAAAGGCAAACTCTAACAAAGAGTGGATCGTTGTAGATGCAGAGGGTCATAACTTAGGACGTCTTGCTTCTAAAGTCGCTATGATTTTAAGAGGAAAGTACAAGCCAAGCTATACCCCACACGTGGACTGTGGAGATAACGTAATCGTTATTAACGCTGAGAAAATTAACCTTACAGGTAACAAAATGGACGAAAAAATTTACTTACGTCACACAGGTTATCCAGGAGGTCAAAGAACTTTAACTGCTAAAGTATTGCAAGCTAAAAATCCTGCAGCCTTAGTAGAAAAAGCAGTAAAAGGTATGTTACCTAAAAACAAATTAGGAGCTGAACTTTTCAGAAATTTAAATGTTGTTGTTGGTTCTGAGCACAAACAAGCGGCCCAAAAACCAAGAACTGTTAACCTAAACGATCTTAAGTAATGGGAGTTATTCACAAAATCGGTAGAAGAAAAACCGCTGTTGCACGTGTTTATGTTTCAGAAGGAACAGGAAAAATCACTGTAAACAAAAAAGAATTAGCCACTTATTTCCCAACAGCTACTTTACAATACAAAGTGATGCAACCTTTGTCTATGACAGAAAACGCTGAAAACTTTGACGTAAATGTAAATGTTTACGGAGGTGGAGTTACTGGTCAGGCAGAAGCTGTAAGAATGGCAATCGCTCGCGCTATGTGTGAAGCAAACGCTGAAAACAGATCTATCTTGAAACCAGAAGGTTTATTAACAAGAGACCCAAGAATGGTTGAACGTAAGAAATTCGGTCAGAAGAAAGCTCGTAAGAGATTCCAATTCTCCAAACGTTAATATTTACCTGTCTTGTACAGATGGTGCAAGACTTTATCAATTATTTATTGAAATTAAAAAACACAGTTATTGTTGCTCTCCTATCGAGGTAGGATTTAGTTTAGCATCTAAATGTATAAAGCCGATTAACGCCATTTATACATTGCTAATCAACAGAACGTAAACTAGTTAAAAAAATGGCAAACAAAGTAGAAGTTAAAGAATTACTAGAAGCAGGTGTTCACTTCGGACACATGACTAGAAAATGGGATCCAAACATGGCTCCTTACATTTATATGGAGCGTAATGGAATTCACATTATCAACCTATATAAAACTGCAGCTAAAATCGAAGAAGCTAACGAAGCTTTGAAAAAAATCGCTGCATCAGGTAGAAAAATCTTATTCGTAGCTACCAAAAAACAAGCAAAAGACATCGTTGCTGAAAAAGCAAAAGCTGCTAACATGCCTTACATCACTGAAAGATGGCCAGGTGGAATGTTAACAAACTTTGTTACAATCCGTAAAGCAGTTAAAAAAATGTCTTCTATTGATAAAATGAAGAAAGACGGAACTTTCAATACTCTTTCTAAAAAAGAGAAATTGCAAATCGATCGTCTTCGTGCTAAATTAGAAAAAAACTTAGGTTCAATCGCTGATATGTCCAGACTTCCAGCTGCATTGTTCGTAGTAGATATCAAAGCTGAGCACATCGCAATAAAAGAAGCACAAAAATTAAACATTCCAGTATTCGCAATGGTTGATACTAACTCTGATCCACGTGAAGTAGATTACGTTATCCCAGCCAATGATGATGCTTCTAAATCAATTGAGAAAATTTTATCTATAGTAACTACTGCTGTTGTTGAAGGACTTTCTGAAAGAGGTTCTGAAAAAGAAACTGCAGAAGAAGCTCCAGCTGCTGAGGCAGCTCCGGCTACTGAAGAATAAATCATTTTAAATTCCAAATTTTAAATTCCAAATTCCAAAATCAGATTTTTAACCATCTGATAACGTTGGAATTTGGGATTTGAAGATTGGAATTTTTACTTTTAACATTAAAATAATAAAATATATTATGGCAACAATTACTGCTGCAGACGTAAATAAATTAAGACAAGCTACAGGTGCCGGAATGATGGACTGTAAAAAAGCTTTAGTTGAAGCTGAAGGAGATTTTGATAAAGCTATTGAAAACCTTAGAAAAAAAGGACAAAAAGTTGCTGCTAACCGTTCTGACCGTGAGTCTTCTGAAGGAGCTGCTGTTTCTTTTATCAACGCTGACAACACTAAAGGAGCTATCATCACTTTAAACTGCGAAACTGACTTCGTAGGTAAAAATGAAGCTTTCGTAACTTTAGCTAAACAATTAGTTGAAAAAGCAATCAATTTCTCTTCTAAAGAAGAATTTTTAGCTTCAGATTTCAACGGAATCACAGTTGCTGAGAAATTAATCGAGCAAACTGGGGTTATCGGTGAAAAAATCGAAATCGGTGGTTTTGAAATCATTGAAGGTGCTTTCGTTGGATCTTATGTTCACGTAAACAAAATTGCCGCTTTAACTGCAATTTCTGCTCCAATTGCTAACGCTGAGACTTTAACAAAAGACATCTCTATGCAAGTTGCTTCTATGGGTGCTGACACTTTATCTTACAAAGATTTCGATCCTGCTTTCATCGCTTCTGAACTTGAAGCTCGTATCGCTGTAATCGAAAAAGAAAATGAAGAAGCTGCTCGTTTAGGAAAAACTTTGAAAAATGTACCTAAATACATCTCTTACGCTCAATTAACTGAAGAAGTTATCAAACAAGCTGAAGAAGATGCTAAAGCTGAATTAAAAGCTGAAGGCAAACCAGAACAAATCTGGGACAAAATTATTCCTGGAAAAGTACAACGTTTTATCTCTGACAACACTACTTTAGATCAAGAGAAAGCTCTTTTGGATCAAAACTTCATCAAAGATGACAGTAAAAAAGTAGGTGATTACGTTAAAGGTTTCAACGTTGAAATCACAGGTTTCAAAAGAGTAACTTTAGGATAATCCTAAACCGTACCATACAAAAAAGCAGTTTGATTCATTCCAAACTGCTTTTTTTATGCCTCTATTTTTTTCAGAGTAGACTCACGCGTAATAATTGACGTAGGCAACTCAATTGTTTTGGGCTCAAAAATCTTTCCTTTTTTTCTATAAATCATTTCTTCTAACAACAAATTAAAAGCCGCAACTCCCATTTCATAACTTGGCTGATCTACGGTGCTTAGTTTTGGGGTAATAACCTGAGAAACTAACCAATTACTAAAACCAATTACTGCAATTTGACCCGGCACCTGAATTCCTTTTTCATTAAAATGGGCCAAAAGACCAACGGCAACCAAATCTGTTATAACAAAAATTCCGTCAATCCCTTTATCTTCTTCTAAAATCTGTTGAGCAAATTCAACTCCCTGCTCAAAAGTGATACTCTTACAGGAATAAACTAAACTGGAATCAAACGGAATTCCGTTTTTCTCCAAAGCTTTTTTATAACCTAAAAACCGATCAATAGAATTTTGCGGATTAGCCAGTCCCCGAATATGAGCAATCTTTTTACAACCCATATCAATTAGATGCTGTACCGCTTCCATAGCTGCTTTTTGATCATTAATTATCACTTTCGAACTCGGAATCAACTTGGAAATTTTATCAAACTGTACAAAAGGAATTCCTTTCTGAATAATCTCCTTAATATGAGCATCATCATTAGATTCATTAGACAGCGACATAATAATTCCGTCAACTCTTTTATTAAGCAACAGTGCCACTTGTTTTTTCTCTAACTCTAAAGACTCATTAGACTGAAGAATAATAACTAAATAACCATTTTTTTCAGCCTCATCAATAATTCCATTAACAACTCCTGAAAAAAAATGATGCACTACTTCCGGAATAATAAGACCAATGGTTTTAGATTCCTTGGTTCTTAAATTAACCGCAAAACTATTAGGAGTATAATGCAATTCCTCGGCAAGAGCAATAACCGCTTTCCTGGTTTTTTCACTAACATCAGGATAGTTCTTAAGTGCTTTTGAAACAGTAGTGATAGAAATTCCCAAAGTATGAGCTATTTCTTTTAATGTAGCTTCTCTCATGCCGGCAAATATCAAAATAAATTACTAAAATCGAAAACGTTTTCGGTAATTTCGAAAACGTTTTCGAATAAAAATATTGATTTTTTTAACAAAAATAAAAATAGATTTGATAAAAAATAACCAAACAAATTACTAACTAAACAATTTTAAACCATGAAAACAGATAATTTACTATGGAAAAGAATAGGTTTGCTCATAGCACTATTGTTATTCAATGTTTCTTTTTCACAAAATTCAAATTTATCAGGAACTGTGACAGATACTTCAGGAGCACCGCTTCCGGGAGTAAATATCGCCATTAAAAACAGCTCAAAAGCAATAGCCACTGATGCTAATGGAAAATATGCATTTAACAATTTAAAAAATGGCAGCATTGGACTTATTGTTACTTATATTGGATTCAAAAAAACAGAAATCAGCGTTAACATTAATGGAAACACAGTTCAAAATATTACCCTGACAGAAGACACTAATATTCTAGAAGATGTGGTAATCACAGGGGTTGTAAATCCTAAAGCTAAAATAAAATCCAGTGTTTCCATCACTTCTTTAGGAACAGAACAAATCAACCAATCAGCTCCGAGATCAACCGCGGAAATTTTCAGAACTATTCCCGGAATCCGCTCAGAATCATCAGGTGGAGAAGGAAACTCAAATATTTCGGTACGTGGAGTTCCAATTTCATCAGGAGGGTCTAAATATTTGCAACTTCAGGAAGATGGTCTTCCGGTATTATTATTTGGAGATATTGCCTTCGCAACAGCAGATATCTTTACCCGTTTTGATGGCAACATTGCAAAAGTAGAAGCTATTCGTGGAGGTTCGGCATCTACACTTTCTTCGAATTCTCCTGGTGGTATTATCAACTTTATCAGTAAAACCGGAAAAACAGAAGGCGGAAATATCAGCACAACTTTTGGATTAGATTATGGAAATTTCAGAACTGATATTGACTACGGAGGGAAAATTGGAGAGGGATTATATTTTCACGCTGGTGGTTTTTACAGAACTGGTGAAGGTGTTAGAAAAACAGGTTTCAACAGCAATAACGGTGGTCAGTTTAAATTCAACATTACCAAAGAATTTGAAAACGGTTCGATTACTGTTTACGCTAAATTCTTAAATGACCGAGCTGCTGCTTACATGCCAATGCCAGTTGCGGTTTCCGGAACAAATGCCAATCCAACCTGGAAAAGTGTTAACGGATACGATGCAACAACAGGAGCTTTACAATCTATTTATTTAACTCATAATCTTGGATTAGGTCCTGACGGAAATGTTCGCAGAGAAGCAGTAGCAAATGGTATGCATCCTATTTCAAGATCTATCGGTGCTAATGCAAATTTTGACTTAGACGGAGGTTGGAAAATAACAGATAACATTCGATTCACTTCAAACTCAGGAGGATTTATTTCTCCTTTCCCTGCCGAGTTAGCAACTGCTGCTACAATTGCAAATTCATTTGGAACCGGATCTACATTAGTATATGCTGATAACGGCGCTGCATTTAACAATTCAAATGGATTAGTAGCCAGAATTCACATGTTTGACACCCAACTTAACAATATGGGTAACTTCATGAATGATTTGAGATTAACCAAAAAATTTGACAAAGTAGGTATCACGGCAGGATTGTTTAAATCCATGCAAAACATTTCCATGTCATGGTTATGGAACTCATATGTACAGGAAGTATCCGATAACAACCCACGTTTAATTGACGTTAAAAATGCTGGCGGCGCATTATTATCTGAAAACGGCCTATATGCTTACGGAACACCTGCCTGGGGTAATTTAGCCCGAAATTATGACACACAATACAATGTTTCTGCTCCTTATGTAAACATTTCCATCGATGCAACCGACAAATTATCCTTAGAAGGTGGATTACGTTATGACAAAGGAAAAGTTACAGGATCTTTTGCAGGCGGAACATCAACTGCTTACGACATTAACAACGATGGTACGATTTCAGTTCCGGAGCAAAATGTATTTGCAGTGGATAATGCAAATGCAACAGCGGTAAACTATGATTACGATTATTACTCTTACACTTTAGGAGCTAACTTTTTAATCAACAACAAACAATCGGTTTTTGCTCGTTACAGCCGTGGTGCATCTGCTAAAGCGGACAGAATTTTATTCAACAGTGATTTGGATTACTTAAACGGAGATAAAATCAATGCTTTGGACTTCTTACAACAAGCCGAAATTGGGTACAAACAAAAATTCAACAAAGGTTACTTTTATGCAACAGCCTTCCATTCTAAAACGGACGAACAAGGTGGATTTGAAGCAACCTCTAACAGTATTATCCAAAACAACTATAAATCACTTGGTCTAGAATTAGAATCATCTTACGATGTTGTTGACAATTTAAACTTAAGAGGTTCATTAACTTATACTAAAGCTGAAATTACTTCTGGAGCTAACGATGGCAACCAACCAAGAAGACAGCCAAAATTAATGTATAGTTTCATCCCTACTTACAAATTTATGGATAACAAAAATACTTTAGGACTAAGTTTTATCGGTCAGTCAAAAGCATACGCACAAGACTCCAATCAATTAGTAATGAACGGATTTGTAATCATAAACGGATTTGTAGAAGTAGGTATTGCAAAAGGTTTATCTTTAAATGTTTCAGGAAACAACCTATTTAATACTTTAGCAATTACTGAAGCTGAAGAAGGAAGTATCACTGAAAACACAGTGAATTATGTAAGAGCAAGATCTTTAACAGGAAGATCAGTATCAATGTGTTTAGCCTATAAATTCTAAATAATTTTTTTCATAATAGTTGGTTGGTAATTCCTGTATTATAATAAGACATAAAAAGTACAGGAATTCATTTAAAAATTTTAAAATCGCAATTATGGCATTCGTGAAACCTAAACTAAGTTTTTGGCAAATAATCAATATGAATGTTGGTTTTTTTGGCATCCAATACAGTTTTGGTTTGCAACAAAGTGCCGTAAATCCTATTTATGATTTTCTACATGCCAGTCCGGATCAAATTCCAATTCTAAATTTAGCAGGACCATTAACCGGTTTATTAATCCAACCGATTATTGGCGCTATGAGTGATAAAACCTGGCATCCTAAATGGGGACGAAGAAAACCTTATTTCTTCATTGGCGCTCTTATTTGCAGCATTACTTTATTCCTATTCCCATTCAGCAGTTCGCTATGGATGGCAGCAGGTTTACTTTGGATTTTAGATGTAGGTAACAATACAGCTATGGAACCTTATCGTGCTTTTATCGCCGATACTCTTAACGAAGACCAACAGCCTATAGGATTTCAGGCGCAAAGTTTTTTCACAGGTTTCGGACAATTTTTATCCTATATCTCTTTGTTTTTGTTTCCAATAATTTTTGCAGGTTATACCGGAGAATTACCCAACTGGATTTATGCTTCGTTCTTTCTTGGAGCAATTCTTTCCATAACATCCATTTGGTGGAGCATGAAAAAAACGGCTGAAATTCCACCAACCGCCGAAGAAATTGAAAAAATAAAAGCTGAACCTTTAAATCTTTTAAGTCCGTTTGTAGATATTTATCATGCTGTATTAGAAATGCCAAAAGTAATGTGGCAACTTTTTTTAGTGTATTTGTTCCAATGGTATGCTTTAATGTGTTTCTGGCAAAACAATTCAAAAAGCATCGGCTTATCTGTTTGGGATGTGACTCCGGCAAACAAAGAAGGTTATGAAAAAGCAGTAGAATGGATGGGACTAATAGGAGCTTTTGGGTTTATTGTTACCTTTTCAGTAGCTTTTTATCTGGCTAAGCTGGCTAAAAAACACAGTCCTAAAATGGTTCATTTTGTGAGTCTGCTATTTGGAGCTGTTTCCTTTTTATTTTTCCCTTTAATACACAACCAATATTTATTTTTTGCCGTAATCATAGGCTACGGAATAGCCTGGGCGAGTATGATGGGAATACCTTATTTAATAGTTGTAACAACAATTCCTAAAGAACGTTATGGTGTTTACATGGGTATTATCAACATGATGATTGTAATCCCAATGATTTTTCAAAATATCTCATTTGGTTACATTCTAAAGAATTTTTTAAATAATGACCCCCGATTAGCGATAAGTTTTGCCGGAGTACTCTTAATACTGGGTTCTTTGAGCACTCTTTTCATTAAAGCACATAAAACAACATATTAGCATTATGAATTCTGACACTATCACATATAACAAAGCAATTGAACTACTCGAAAAATCATCTTCTTCAGAAGGTTTTTTAGCAAGTGCACAAAACATTTCCAATTACAAAAGAGTTTGGGCACGAGACGGTGTCATTTGCGGATTGGCAGCTTTGGCTTCCGGAGATAAAAATTTGACAGACACCTTCGAAAAAACATTAGAAACACTGGCAAAAAACCAACATCCTATTGGTACAATCCCTTCAAATGTGATGACTAACGGAGATAATGTCGAAGTAAGTTATGGAGGATTAGCCGGAAGAGTTGATGCGGCCACCTGGTTTATTATTGGAATTTGTCAATATGCTTTTTACCAAAAAGAGGCTTCTTTTGTTGAAAAACACGAATCCCATATCCAAAAATGTCTAACCTTAATGGAAGCTTGGGAATTTAACAACAAACACCTGATGTATGTCCCTTTATCCGGAAACTGGGCCGATGAGTACATTACAGATGGCTATGTTTTATACGACCAACTGCTTCGTATCTGGGCGCTAAAAAGCTACAATTACTTTGCAAAAAATACTGAAATCAGCTTAAAAATTAAACAAATAACCGAACAAATTGAATCCAATTTCATTCCTGGTTCACCCGGAGAGAAATACCACGAAAGAACTTACAACGAATTAAACATAAAAGATTTCATGCCTTGCTCCTTCTCGCCTGCCGGATACAAAACACCGTTTGATTCGTTTGCCCATTCGTTAGCACTATTGTTAAATATCGGTTCAGAGGAATTTCAGCTAAAGATTATTCAACATGCTGAAAAAACAAGAACTCAAACAGCTCTGAAAATACTTCCGGCTTTTTGGCCTCCAATAAAAGAAACAGATGCCGATTGGAATTTACTGAAAAACAATTTTAAATATGAATTTCGAAATTACCCTAATGAATTCCATAATGGAGGAAGCTGGCCAATGGTGAATGGTTTTTATGGAGTTGCCCTGCTTTCAAAACAACAAAATGACATTGCACAGGAGCTGCTAAAATTTATCAATGAAGCCAATGCAAAAGAAGATTTTAGTTTCTATGAAAATTTCAATACTGAAACCCAAAAACCAAACGGGGTTCCGTTTTGTACCTGGAGTGCCGCGGCAACCGTTATGGTTCATCAAGGAATTACAGCCAATTTTAAATTATTGATTTAAAATGAAAAAGACAATCGACATAATCTGTGCAGGTGAATTGCTCATTGACTTTATTGGCAATGAAATCAACACCCCTATTTCAGAAATAGAAAATTACTCCCGCTTCCTTGGTGGCTCACCCACTAATGTTGCCATTTATGGTGCAAAATTAGGATTGAAAACTACTCTGGCAGCAAGTTGTGGCAATGATGGATTAGGTCATTTTATGGTTGAAAAACTAAACCAAAATCAGGTAACCACAACTCTTATTGAAAAAACAAACGATTACCCCTCTTCGGTGATTTTTGTTTCAAAATCAAATGCCACCCCTGAATTCATAGCTTATCGACAAGCCGATTCCCATATTAATGAAGCTCAAATTCCGGACACTGTCCTCGAAGAAGCCCAAATTTTTCATACGACCTGTTTTGCCTTAAGCAAAATTCCAGCGCGAGAGACCATTTTAAAAAAAGCTAAAAAAGCCCTTCAATTGGGATTACAAACGAGTATTGACCTTAATTTTTCCGAAAAAATATGGCCTGACAGAAAAGAAGCCATAGAGGTAATTGCAGCATATTTGGGCACAAAACCCTTAGTAAAATTAAGCGATGACGATTGTTTCCGATTATTTAACGAAACCAAAAGTGACGAAGAAATTATTGAATATTTTCGAAATTTAGGTGCATCAGCAATTTGTTTAACCAAAGGGAAAAACGGAGTGAGCTATTGGGATTCTCAATTAGGTATTTTACACAAAGAAGCACCATTTGTCGAAAACATCAAAGACACTACCGGAGCAGGTGATGCTTTTTGGACCGGATTTTTATACGGAAAACTTAAGGGCAAAACGCCTCTTGAATGCATTACTATTGCTCAAAAAATAGCAGCCATAAAACTGCAACATCTGGGGCATCTTCCGGATAATATTCAGGTGGAAAAATTTTAAAGAAAAAACACAAAACTAAAACCCTAACCGTGACTTTGATTAAGTTCCCTTTTGTATAAAAAGCGGAACTTTTTCTTTTATTGGCAAATAAATCATTTAATCAATTCTAAAAATAATAAACTAAATTTGGTTGCATCAAAAACCAAAATATGTTTCAATCCCAAAAAGACCTTGTTTACATAATCCTTGCCGGAATATTCATTACCAATGCCGTTGTTGCCGAATTAATTGGTGGAAAACTCATTTATGTTGGCCCTTATTTAATGAGCATCGGGATTTTACCCTGGCCGGTTGTCTTTGTAACTACCGATTTAATCAACGAATATTTTGGGCAAAAAGGAGTTAAAAAACTCTCCCTGATTACCGCCTGTCTGATTGCTTACTGTTTTGTTTTATTATTTTTTGCGCTAAAAATTCCCGCTGTTAAAGGCGATGGACTCGTGACAGACGACCAATTTCATGCGGTATTTGGACAAAGCATGTGGATTATTGTAGGGAGTATAACCGCCTTCCTAATCTCACAACTCATCGATGTGAGTATTTTTCATTTTTTCAAAAACAAAACCGGCAACAAAATGATTTGGTTAAGAAGTACTGGATCCACTGTTATTTCCCAACTTTTTGACAGTTTTATCGTTTTGGGAATTGCTTTTTGGATGACAGGAAAAATCAACACCGAACAGTATATTGCTTCGGCATCTACAGGTTACTTTGTCAAATTAATTATCGCCATTTTACTAACTCCTCTAATTTATTTGGGGCATTCACTAATTGAAAAATACATTCACAGAAACTAACTATGGAAAACAAAACACGCTGCAACTGGTGCGAAAAAGACGATTTATATCGTAAATATCATGATGAAGAATGGGGAAATCCGGTGTATGACGACCCTACATTATTCGAATTCTTAACGCTGGAAACCTTTCAGGCAGGATTGAGTTGGTACACTGTTCTCGCCAAAAGAGAAAGTTTCCGCGAAGCTTTTGACCAATTTGATTATCAAAAAATTGCCACCTATTCTGAAGCTAAAATTCAGGAATTAATGCAGAATCCTGGAATTATTCGCAATCAATTAAAAATACGTGCCGCAGTTACAAATGCCATTGCTTTTATGAAAGTTCAGGAAGATTTTGGCAGTTTCTCAAAATACATTTGGGCTTTTACCGATGGAAAACCTATTGACAACAACCCTAAGACACTCAAAGAAGTTCCTGCCACTACTCCACTTTCAGACGCTATCAGCAAGGATTTAAAAAAACGCGGATTCAAATTTGTGGGTTCCACTGTAGTTTACGCCCACATGCAAGCCACCGGAATGGTTAACGACCACGTTGAAGAATGTTGGACAAGAAACCAGTAATCAGTGTTCAATTTTAAAAGTATTCAGCACAAAATTGTTAAACTTCTCCTTTTTAACTACCAACTTCTAACTTTTTAATTACATTTGTCACACACTTTAGGGGTGTCTGCTTCCGGAAAATCGGAAAAAGGCTGAGATTTTACCCTCTGAACCTGATCTAGTTCATACTAGCGTAGGGAAAAGTAAGATGACTTCTACAGTCCGGTTTTCGGACATTTTGCAGCCATTCCTAAAGTATTTTTTATTTTAAAAAATCAAGGAATGGAACTAAAAATCAACAATCAATTCAAACAATTTCAAGCAGATACGCTGAGTATTCAATCCTTGCTTGACATTGAATTTCCACAAAAACAAAATGGCATTGCCGTAGCCATTAACCACAATGTGATTCCAAAATCCAATTGGAACAGCCATCTCTTATCCGAAACTGACGATATCCTAATTATTTCGGCTACACAGGGTGGATAATCAATTCTAAAACTCCAATAATCAAATTCCAATAATCAAATTCCAAATTCCATTTTTTTCCTCAGAACAACAAACTAGATGTTATACCAAACCCACAACCTACAATTCACAACCCATAACTCATAACTCATAACTTAAAAATATGAACAACGAAGAAAAAATATCCAGACAACCTTTCCCTAATTCGACTAAGGTTTACATCGATGGCGAAATTCATCCTATAAAAGTAGCCATGCGCGAAATTCAGTTATCAGACACTAAACTTTCAAATGGCGGCACTGAAAAAAATCCTCCTGTAACGGTTTACGATACTTCTGGTTCTTACACCGATCCAAATATCGAAATCGATGTTAGAAAAGGATTACCGCGCCTTCGCGAACAGTGGATTTTAGACCGAAATGACGTAGAAGAATTAAGCGAAATTACTTCTGATTACGGAAAAGAACGCCTTACCGATGAAAAATTAAATCATTTGCGTTTTGAATATTTACACAAACCAATGCGTGCCAAAAAAGGCGCAAATGTCACCCAATTATACTATGCCAAACAGGGAATTATCACTCCCGAAATGGAATACATTGCTATTCGTGAAAACCAACGCATCGAACAATTAGAAACGGCTCAAAAAGCGATGCAATGTCAACACGCAGGTCACAGTTTTGGCGCCAATACGCCGAAGAACAAAATCACTGCTGAATTTGTTCGTTCCGAAGTAGCTGCAGGTCGCGCTATCATCCCAAATAACATCAACCATCCGGAAAGTGAACCGATGATTGTGGGACGTAACTTTTTGGTAAAAATCAATGCTAATATTGGAAATAGCGCCGTAACTTCTTCTATTGAAGAAGAAGTTGAAAAAGCCGTTTGGGCTTGTCGTTGGGGTGCAGATACCATTATGGATTTATCAACCGGAAAAAACATTCACGAAACCAGAGAATGGATTATCCGTAACTCTCCGGTGCCAATTGGAACGGTACCTATTTATCAGGCATTAGAAAAGGTTAATGGAATTGCCGAAAATCTAACCTGGGAGATTTTCCGTGATACTTTAATCGAGCAGGCTGAACAAGGCGTTTCCTATTTCACTATTCATGCCGGAGTTTTATTGCGATATATTCACCTAACTGCCAATCGCGTTACCGGAATTGTTTCCCGTGGCGGATCGATTATGGCAAAATGGTGTTTGTTCCACCACAAAGAAAACTTCTTATACACACATTTCGAGGAAATTTGCGAAATCATGAAACAATATGACGTTGCTTTCTCTCTTGGAGACGGTTTGCGTCCGGGGTCCATTGCTGATGCAAATGATGCCGCCCAATTTGCCGAATTAGAAACTTTAGGCGAACTGACTAAAATTGCCTGGAAACACGATGTTCAGGTATTTATTGAAGGTCCGGGTCATGTTCCGATGCACATGATTAAAGAAAACATGGACAAGCAACTGGAACATTGCCACGAAGCACCTTTCTATACTTTAGGTCCTTTAACCACAGACATTGCACCCGGTTACGATCATATTACTTCAGGAATTGGAGCAGCAATGATTGGTTGGTACGGCTGTGCGATGTTATGTTATGTAACACCAAAAGAGCACCTTGGTTTACCAAATAAAAAAGACGTAAAAGACGGTGTTATTACTTATAAAATTTCGGCTCACGCAGCCGACCTTGCCAAAGGGCATCCGGGAGCACAATACCGAGACAATGCTTTGAGCAAAGCCCGTTTTGAATTCCGTTGGGAAGACCAGTTCAATTTATCCTTGGATCCGGACACAGCCAGAGAATTCCACGATGAAACGCTTCCGGCTGATGGTGCTAAAGTAGCGCATTTTTGCTCGATGTGTGGCCCAAAATTCTGCTCTATGAAAATATCGCAGGAAATTCGTGATGTGGAAGAAGCCAAAAAAGGGATGCAGGCCAAATCAGAGGAATTCATCGAACAAGGAAAAGAGATTTATATCTAAAAAGAAGGAAGCTGGGAGATGGAAGCAGGAAGTAAGAACTTCACTTCTAACTTCCAGCTCCCTACTTCTAACTCCTAATTAAAAATGATAGTCATATCCAATCCAACTGCAATAGCAAATGAAATCAAAACCATCCATGCTCTTTTTGAAAATGGGATGGAAATATTTCATATTCGAAAGCCTGACTTTTCTGAAGAAGAAATGAAAGCTTTTGTGACTTTAATTGGATTGAAATTTAGAAGTCGATTGGTTTTACATAGCCATCATCATTTGGCTGAAGAATTAGAAATTAACCGGATTCATTTTTCTTCAACAAACAGACCTGACAAGTTTTTAAAACCTGCCAGATTCAAGCTATCAACTTCTTCTCATTCAATCGAAGAATTTAATATGCTGCCGGAAGATTTTGATTATGCTTTTTTGAGTCCTGTTTTCAAAAGTATTTCCAAAGAAAATTACGAGCCGAAGACAAATTGGGCAACCGAAATAAAAAAACGAACCAATTTCCAAACAAAACTCATTGGTTTAGGCGGCATACAAGATGCAAATATCCATCAGGCTTTACAGCTTGGTTTTGATGAAGTCACACTTTTAGGAAGCATTTGGAACAGCGAAAACCCAATACAAAATTTTAAATTATGCCAACAAATCGTCCTTTCGTATTAAGTATTGCGGGTTTTGATCCCTCGGCCGGAGCAGGTGTTTTAGCCGATATTAAAACATTCGAACAGCATCAGGTGTATGGCTTGTCAATTATTACAGCCAATACCATTCAAACTGAAAATGAATTCATCAACATTCAATGGACAGCTCTGGATTTTATTTTACAATCCATCCGGACTCTTTTTGATTCTTATAAAATCAAAGCGGTTAAAATTGGCATTGTTCCTTCATTGACTTACTTAAAAGAATTTGTTTTTTTGATTAAAAAGCTTTCTCCTAAGACCAAAATAATTTGGGACACCGTTCTGAAATCGACTACGGAATTTAACTTTTTACAAATTGAAAATCAGGAAGATTTATTAGCTATTTTAAACCAAATCGAACTCATCACGCCCAATTACAACGAAATTCTGAAATTGAATCCGGAAGAAAAACCGGTCGAAATGATTATAGCAAAATTAGTCAAAAACTGCCCCATTTTATTAAAAGGCGGACATCATCCTAAAGAAACAGGAACCGATTATTTACACACCCAAAATCAGTTTTTCAGGCTTTTGCCAAAAAACACTTCGATTTATCAAAAACACGGTTCTGGTTGTGTTTTATCGGCTGCTATTACGGCTAATATAGCCTTAGGAAAAGAGCTTTTATTGGCATGCAAAGAAGGCAAAAATTACACCGAAAACTTTTTACTATCAACCCCAACATCATTAGGAAATCATTATGTATAAACGTTTACAATACATCTCTCAAGGAAACAGCATTGACGAGCAATTGCACAACATCCGGGAAACCTTAGAACAAGGCTGCCAATGGATTCAGTTGCGTTTTAAGAATGCAACTTCTGAAGACATTTTTACTTTGGCGGAAGCCGTAAAAACCTTATGCCAAGAACATCAGGCTACTTTTATCATTAATGACAATGTTCCGCTAGCGCAAAAAATTGATGCCGACGGCGTTCATTTAGGACTAAAAGACATGAAAATTGCCAATGCCCGCGAAATTTTAGGCAAAAACAAGATCATTGGCGGCACAGCCAATACACTGGAAGACATCAAAAAACAAATAAATCAGGGAGCCGATTATATTGGATTAGGTCCTTTCCGATTTACAAAAACCAAAGAAAACCTAAGTCCAATTTTAGGATTGGAAGGCTACCAAAATATTTTGGATCAACTAAAATTACAGGGAATCGAAACACCGGTTTATGCCATTGGCGGTATTCAATTTGAAGACGTATCGGCAATTATTCAAACTGGAGTTTACGGCATTGCCGTTTCGGGATTAATCACTCAAAGTGACTATAAAAACGAATTAATAACAGCACTTAACGAAAAATTATATGAGTCAGTCATTATTTAAAATAGGCGATAAAGAACTGCAATCGCGTTTGTTTCTAGGAACAGGAAAATTTGGTTCGAATGCTCAGATGGAAGAAGCCATACTGGCTTCCGAATCGGAATTAGTCACCGTTGCACTTAAACGTGTCGATTTAGAAACCGACACCGATGCGATTTTATCCCATTTGAAACATCCTAAAATCAATTTATTACCCAATACTTCGGGCGCCCGAAATGCCAAAGAAGCGGTTTTCGCTGCACAATTGGCTCGTGAAGCATTGGAAACCAATTGGCTAAAACTGGAAATCCATCCGGATCCGAGATACCTACTTCCTGACCCGATTGAAACCTTAAAAGCTACAGAAGAATTAGCAAAATTAGGTTTTATCGTTTTGCCATACATTCATGCTGACCCTGTTTTGTGCAAACGTTTGGAAGATGCCGGAACCGCAGCAGTAATGCCTTTAGGTTCGCCAATTGGGAGCAACAAAGGCTTAAAAACCATTGATTTTTTAGAAATTATTATCGAACAATCCAAAGTTCCTGTAATTGTTGACGCCGGAATTGGTGCTCCTTCTGATGCAACAAAAGCAATGGAAATGGGTGCCGATGCGGTTTTGGTAAACACAGCGATTGCCGTAGCCGGAAATCCGAAAATGATGGCAGAAGCGTTCAAAGAAGCCGTTATTGCAGGAAGAAAAGCTTATGAAGCCCAATTGGGACAGCAATTCAATCAGGCGGTGGCTTCGAGTCCGTTAACCGCATTTTTATATGAATAATTGATTTTAAATAGCACGCAGATTTTGCAGATTTGAGCAGATAATATTAAAATTATATCAAAAAAATCTGTAATAATCTGAAAATTCTGCGTGCAACAGAAATTTACTGATGTCATTTTTGAAATAAAACAATTACATTTAGTTAATGCCAATTTTTAAAAAAGTTAAAATGACAGAAAACGATATTTCATTTAAAATCAGAGGAGCTGCTTTTAATGTTTATAACACTCTTGGACCAGGCCATTCGAATCTGTTTATGAAAGCGCTTTGTATTATGAAATAACAAAAATGAATTTAAAGGTTGACAGACAACTCGAAATAAAAATTCCATATAAAGAAACAATACTAGATGTTGGTTTCAAAATTGATTTATTAGTAGAAGACAAAGTAATCATTGAGCTAAAATCTGTTGAAGATTTGGCACCAATTCATTACAAAAAAGTCACAAATTATTTAAAATTAACAAATAAAAAATTAGGCTTACTTATCAATTTCAATACTACCAACATTTTGGACGATATAAAAAGAATTGTAAATAAAATATAAAAAATAATGAATCTGCAAAAATCTGCAGAATCTGCGAGCAATTATAATGACAACATTCAAATCTGTTTTTAAACAATACAATTGGAACGAAATTAAAAGCAAAATTTATCAGACTACTACTAAAGATGTCGAAAATTCATTAGCCAAGTCCAAAAAAAATCTGGATGATTTTTTAGTGATGATTTCTCCGGCGGCGCAACCTTATTTGGAATTGATGGCCCAAAAATCCCATGAATTAACCAAAAAACGTTTTGGAAAAACTATCCAAATGTATGCGCCTTTGTATTTGAGTAACGAATGTCAAAACATCTGTACCTATTGTGGTTTTAGTCTGGATAACAAAATCAAACGAAAAACTTTAAGCGATTCGGAAATCAAACTTGAAGTTCAAGCCTTAAAAAATTTGGGATTTGACCATGTTTTATTGGTTACCGGCGAAGCTAATTACACCGTAAACATCAATTATTTTCTAAATGCCATTGCCCAAATCAGAAAGGATTTTTCTATTATTTCGATCGAGGTACAGCCACTTTCACAAGAAGAATACGAGCGTTTACACCAAGCGGGGGTATATTCTGTTTTAGTTTATCAGGAAACTTACCATCAGGAAGTCTATAAAAAATACCATACCAAAGGCAAAAAATCCAATTTTGATTTCAGACTCGATACTCCTGACAGAATTGGAAAAGCAGGAATTCACAAAATTGGTTTGGGCGTTTTATTAGGTTTGGAAGACTGGAGAGCCGACAGTTTTTTCAATGCTTTGCATTTGGATTATTTGCAAAAAACCTATTGGCAAACCAAATATTCGGTTTCTTTTCCGCGATTGCGCCCGGCTGAAGGAATTATCGAACCCAATTTTATCATGGACGATAAAGATTTAACCCAGCTTATTTGTGCTTATCGTCTGTGGAATGAAAATTTGGAAATTTCGATTTCAACCCGTGAAAATGAAAAATTCCGCAACAACATAATTCCGATTGGAACCACCAGTATGAGTGCGGGTTCCAAAACTAACCCGGGAGGTTATGTGGTGGATCCGCAATCTTTGGAGCAATTTGAAATCAGCGATGAACGTTCGGTTGCCGAAATTACCAAAATAATTACCGAAAGAGGCTACGAACCGGTTTGGAAAGACTGGGATAGGACTTTTAGTCAAACGTCGAAAGTCAAAAGTCTTAAAGAAAATTCAGTTTTCAATTAATCATAATTCCGACTTTATAACTTTAAGACTTAATAAAATGAGCGTAATACAAGATTTTTTAAGATACAATCGACAGGTTATTTTACCTGAAATTGGCGAAGAAGGCCAGCAAAAACTCAAAAAAGCCAGAGTTCTTGTTATTGGAGCAGGCGGTTTGGGCTGTCCTATTTTACAATATTTAGCTCCGGCGGGTGTTGGAACCATTGGGATTGTAGATTTTGACAAAATTGAAATTCACAATTTACACCGTCAAATTTTATATACCGAAGGACAAATAGGCTTATCGAAAGCTTTAACCGCCAAAGAAACGGTTGAAAAACTGAATCCGTTAATTCAGGTTCAGGTTTTTGAAGAAAAATTAACCGCTGAAAATGCCAGCAGAATTATTGCCGATTTTGATATTGTGGTGGACGGTTCGGATAATTTCAGCACACGCTATTTGGTCAACGATACTTGTGTAGCACTAGAAAAAACTTTGGTTTACGGAAGTATCCTTGGTTTTGAAGGGCAAATTGCAGTTTTTAATTACCAGGGAAGTAAAAATTTGCGGGATTTATTTCCGGAACCACCAAATCCAAAAGATGTGCCTAATTGCAGCTTAAACGGTGTTCTGGGAACTTTACCGGGAATGATTGGTACGATGATGGCACACGAAACTTTAAAACTAATTATCGGTTTACCGAGTTTAAAGAATGAATTGATTTTGTATAAAACTTTGGATTGGAATTTTATTAAACTAAATTTTTAGTTTTTTTGGAACACAGATTAAAGAAATCTTAGAAATAACCTTGGCGGACTTTGGGAAAAACTTTTGCCAACTTTGCGGTTAAATACCTTTTTTTAGCATCGTCATAAACTCTTCGCGTTCAATTTCGCGACAGCCTAAACTTTCCAAATGTTCATTATACACCTGACAATCCAGCAATCGATAATGCTCTTTTTTTAGTTTTTCAACCAAAGCGATAAAAGCCACTTTTGAAGCATTGGAAACCAAAGAAAACATACTTTCTCCACAAAAAACATGACCTAAATCAACTCCGTAAAGTCCGCCAACTAATTCATCTTCCTTCCAAACCTCAACTGATTTAGCAATTCCTAATTCATGAAGTTTGCAATAGGCTTCAATCATATCATCAGTAATCCAGGTTCCGTTTTGACCTTCACGTTTTATTTTTTGGCAATTTGAAATTACCGCTCTAAAATTCTGATTGAATGTTACCGTAAATATTTTTCGGTTAAGAATATTCCGCATGCTTTTAGAAACCACCAATTCTTCTAAAAACAAAACCATTCTGGGATTAGGCGACCACCAGGTAATGGGTTCCCCATCTTCAAACCAGGGGAAAATACCGCTTTGATAAGCCAGTTGCAATCGTTCGGGAGACAAGTCGCCACCAAGCCCAATAATTCCAGAGGAATGAGCTAAATGTACAGGTGGAAAGAATAATTCTTCGGTTAAATAAAACATACCTAAATTTCAAAAAACAATAGCAATTTCAATAGTAATAATCCATTCAAATTTCAACCAAAAAGAAATTCCAAATTCCAATTAATATCTAATTGGAATTTGGAATTTAAAAATTTCGAATTTAATTCTTAGAACGGTAAATCGTCCGGTTCATCTTCATTTAAATTAGTAGCGGGAGCAAATGCCTGAGCAGCCGGCATTGGAGGAGGCATTTGAGCAGCAGGAGCTTCAGTAGCCAGTCTTTCAATTCTCCACCCTTGAATACTGTTAAAATATCTGGTTTCTCCTTGCGGATTAACCCATTCTCTACCTCTTAAATTGATAGAAACCTTAACTGCTTCACCAATATTATAATTACTTAATAAATCGCATTTATCTTGTGTAAATTCAATCAATATGTGTTGAGGATATTGTTCCTCTGTAGTTACAACTACTTCTCTCTTTCTAAATGACGCACTTACCTGTTGCTCCGGATTGACAACTTTAATTTTCCCTGTAACTTCCATCTTCGTTATTTTAACTGTTAAATAATATTATTTTTCAAAAGTATTCCTAAACCGGAAAACAACTTTTCTCTTTCAAATTTTTATTTCCTCAAAATCAAAGGAATGCAAAACTCTTCCGGAAAAACATTTGATTTACAAATATAACAACTTCTTCTGTGTGATAATAATGTTTGTTTTACTATTTCGATGATAGTTTTTAACAACTTGTTTAACAAGTTCTTTTTTCTAAGAATGATTGGGCTTTTGAGGCGAACTATCTTCAAAATTGTAAGCTAAACTAAAACAACAACAGGGATATTTCGTTATATTTATAGCTCAAAATATCATTTATGCAATTTTCTGATAAAAGAAGTACCGGAAGGTGGATTCTTATATTCGCTTCATTTCTTATTATTTCCTTAATCCTTTGGAACACTTATACTTTTTTTCAGATTTTTAAAAATGAAGAACGTCTGAAGATGAATCTTTTGGCAAAAGCCCAAAAAACACTCATCAATGCCGATGAAAATACCGATGTAGAACTTCCATTGCAAATTTTCAACAACAATACTTCTATCCCGGTGATTCTTACCGAAAACGACAGCATCATTAACACCCTCAACATCGATGAAAATATTGTAAAAGACAAGGAAAAAGCCATGACTTTTTTGGCCGGTTTAAAAAGAGAAAACGAGCCGATTATTATTGAATATGCACCTAATAAATTCCAAAAATGGTACTATGGCAACTCGGCTTTACTCAATAAATTGAAATATTATCCTATTGCTCTGCTTTTGATTATTTTCCTGTTCTCGGCATTGATTTATTATTTTTACCGCAGTACCAAAATAGCTACTCAAAACAAACTTTGGGCCGGAATGGCTAAGGAAACCGCACATCAAATAGGCACACCGCTTTCTTCATTAATTGGCTGGGTAGAAATTTTAAAAACCGAAAACATTGATGAAACCACCACTTCAGAAATTGAAAAAGACATCAATCGTTTGCAAACTATTACCGAGCGTTTTTCAAAAATTGGGTCGGAACCGGTTTTAGAAAAAGTCGATATTATCGAAAGCACGCTTCAAACTTACAATTATTTGCAATCGCGATTTTCCAAACAAATTGAATTTTCATTTGAAAGTCCGAAATCAAATATTTACACCTTACTCAACCCTACTTTGCACAGCTGGACTATAGAGAATCTCATCAAAAATGCTATTGATGCCATGAAAGGAAAAGGCAAAATAGCTGTCAGCATTCAGGAGGATTCAGAAACCGTAAAAATCAACGTTTCTGACACCGGAAGCGGAATTCCTAAAAATCAATTCAACACCATTTTTGAACCCGGTTTTACCACCAAAAAAAGAGGTTGGGGATTGGGACTTTCGTTAACCAAACGTATTGTAAAAGAATACCACAAAGGCAATATAAAGGTTTTGAATTCTGAATTAGGCAAAGGGACTACAATGCAAATTGTCTTAAAAAAATTACTGTAACTTTTTTATTTTGTTTTGGTAACCACTTTATAAAACATCATTTTTCGGGCAGCAAGCGGTTTGGATAAATACGCATTTACAAATTGCAAATACTCTTCTGATTTATCAAGTCTTTTAGAAATGGCTTCTTTCAGATTATCGACACTCATTTTATTAGCACTACTGATATTTTTTTCAAAATCAAAAAGATGTTCCCGGCATCGCACCAAACTATCTCTGGCATCCAGAATTCGTCTTTTTAGTTCATCATCCGAAACTAAAGGCTGAAATTGTTTGTTTCTGTAATTGATAAAATCATTCAACTGTCGGTTAGCACGGTTAAACTGATTCACGATTTCTGAATACTTTTTGCCGTTCTCTCTTTCGTTTTCATTTCTCCACGCAGTTTTAGCATGAACATACGCCTGAGCAATATGCTGATTTTTCATGCCGCCCTTTTCAATTCGTTGCGCAACATCATAAAGTCTTTCCAATTTAGGCAATCGTTCAAAACGCTCCAACTCTTTTCCATAATCAAATTTTTGCTTTTGCTCATCCCCTTCATAAACGCCTTCCATGAATTCCTGATTGCTTACAGGATAATTTTTAAACTGCCACAAATAATCAAAAGGCATGTGGGTATTAATCATGATTTCGGGATCAACCATAAAATTTTTATCGTCAAGTCTTCGGGTAAAAATGCCGTTTAAAACATAACCCGAACCCCAGGTAGGATCAAACAAACACCATTTATTATCAATTCGGGCTGCGTTCCAGGCATGCGATAAATTATCAACCTTTATCTTATTCCATTTGGTATAACCCGTAATCACATAGGATTTTATTCCAACTGCATTCGCTAATTCATTAAAAATACTGGCATAATCAAAGCAAACTCCTTTTCTATTATCGAAAGCTCTCTCTATCCGATCTTCTAATTTTTCATCAAATTTTACTTCAAACATATTATCGACATCATAACTAATGGTTTTGGTTGTCCAATAAAAAACAGCACGTATTCGTTCTGGTTCTGTCGTAAAATTATTCTTTATATAATTACTAATACCTTCCATCGACTGCGCAGCAGTCACAGGCATTTTATCCATTTTTGCATCAATTACATCATAATTATGTTGGACTTTTTGCCTTTTTTGAGCAAAAACCGTAAAACAGCAAACACAACAAACTAATAAAAAGAAAGATTTCATAGTCAAATAAAAAAATACTTACAGAATAATTGCCAAATATATAAAATAAGATTCGCTCTACAAGTTGTTACAAATTACTTTCTAACAAATTCCAAACCAGAATGATTTATGAATAAAAAAATCGTTTAAAGAAAGACTCTCTAAACGATTTTTTTTAAAATTTTATTTTACAAACTATAAATTACTCCTAATTTCCTGAGCTAAATTTTCAAATTCTTCTTTGCTCAAAACTACCTTTTTCTGAAAGCGAATGTCATCCATTGTGTTTAACGGAATCAAATGAACATGAGCATGCGGCACTTCCAATCCGATAACCGAAATGGCAATTCGGTTACAAGGAACGGTTTTTTCAATAGCTTTGGCTACTTTTCTGGAAAAATGCATCAAGCCTAAAAAATGTGCTTCGTCCATATCAAAAATCTTATCGACCTCAAATTTCGGAATACACAAAGTATGTCCTTTTGCATTTGGATTAATATCTAAAAACGCAAAATAATTCTCGTCTTCAGCGATTTTATAACATGGAATTTCTCCGTTTACTATTTTGGTGAATATTGTACTCATAGTTTATTCGTTTATTTGATTCATCGTTTAACCGATTTTAACGATCAAACGGTTAAACTAAAATTTACTCTCTGGTAATTTCCAAAATTTCGAATTTCAATTTTCCGTTTGGCACCGTAATTTCCGCTACTTCACCAACTGATTTCCCAAGCAATCCTTTTCCTATAGGAGAAGTTACTGAAATCTTTCCTGTTTTTAAATCGGCTTCACTTTCGGCTACCAACGTATATTTCATTTCCATGCCATTGGCCTGGTTTTTTATCTTTACACTGGACAAAACCAACACTTTGGACAAGTCTAATTGCGATTCGTCAATTAATCTTGCATTAGCATATAACTCTTCCAGTTTAGAAATTTTCATCTCTAATAATCCCTGAGCTTCTTTCGCAGCATCGTATTCTGCGTTTTCAGACAAATCACCTTTATCACGGGCTTCAGCAATGTCCTGAGACGCTTTTGGACGCATCACTGCTTTTAAATAATCTAACTCTTCTTTTAATTTTTTTAATCCCTCAGCAGTATAATAAGATACGTTACTCATAATTTCATCGTTTATATAAATACAAAAAATCCCATCGGAACGGGATTTCTTTCCACAAAGATACTATATTTTTTTATAGTATATAATTATATGTTAACCATATATTATTTCAAATGTAAATAAATTAAATTTGTTTCACCAACACTTTTACAAATTAAAACATGAAAAAAATCATCACGCTTTTCACTATTTGTCTCTTATTTTTTTCCTGTTCTGACAATGGTTTTAACAACAAAAACCCATACATCCCTAACTATAGTTTTACTGTAACTTTCGACCTGAATTATCCGGCTTACTCCAAACTCAATTTCGTGAGCAATGCCATTTATTATGCCGGTCCCGAAGTAGGACCAAAAGGAATTTATGTTTTCAATACCGGAAGTGGCTACAACGCTTTTGATGCCGCCTGTCCTAATCAAGCACTCAGCAGTTGTTCGACTTTAACTTTGGACGGAATCAATTTAGTGTGTCCTTGTGACAATGAAGAATATAGCTTATTTACCGGACAGGGGAAACTACAATATCCTTTAAAACAATACCGGGTAGAGAAAATAGGTAGTATTCTTAGAGTATATAACTAAAAATAAAGTGGGCTGAAAATTTAAATTTTCAGCCCACTTTAAATATAAAAAACTACAAATTAAAACTTCAGGGTCAGCCCAGCCAGGAAATTAGCTCCGGCCTGCGGATAATAATACACATAACCTCCGCCATAATCGGCTCCGTTGGAAATGTATTTTCTATTAGCAAAATTATTAGCTAACATGCTTATACTGATTGATTCAAAAACGCTTTTTGGGAAAATAGTATAAACCACATTAAAATCATTTACAAAATAATCCTTCAACTTACCCTGACCGTCATTAATATTATTCATATACTGACTCCCCACAAATTTTGACAATAAATTCAATTGTAAATTTTCAATTGGTGAAAACAACACGCTATTTGCTGCAATTAATTTTGGTGAAAAAGCAATATTAGTATCTCCTAAATTAGTCAAACCACTTCCGTTATCCAGAACAAAATCGATATTTTTATTATCACTCAAAGTAAAATTAGGAGCGATTGCCCATTTTTTATCCAATTGGAATTTAGCATCCACTTCTAATCCTAAACGATAACTTTTACCTACGTTTGTTCTAATTGGGTTTCCTACATCATCCAATTCACCTGTTAACACCAATTGGTCTTTGTATCGCATATAAAATCCATTCAGATTAATTTGTGCTTTAGGCGCCACAAATCGCCAGCCTAATTCAAAATCATTTAATTGCTCCGGCTTTACACTTCCGCCTTCATAATCGGTTCTGTTTGGTTCACGATTCGCTCTGGCATACGAAAAATAAATCGCATTAGCATTATCAACCGTATAAGTCAAACCTGCTTTAGGATTAAAGAAATTAAAATTATCATTTACAATTCCTGTCTCAGAACTATTGGCTTTGTAATGTACATTTCGCAATTGCAAATCAGCAAAGAAGTTCAAGCTTGGTAAAAGTTGGTAATTTACTTTGGCAAAAACATTCACATCATTTTTAGTCGCCATGTTATAATTCATTGGCGTTCCTATTTGACTATTTGATGGATATTGTAACCATAATAATTCGGTAAAATGTGCTCCTTCATAACGATTAGCTCCACCTCCTACAATTACATTCAGTTTTTCATCTGTATAATTCGCTGAAAAAGTTGTCCCGTAAAAATCATTATCCAACCATTTTCTTCTGGTATAATCTGTAGAGGTTATCGTTTGTCCGTCAACAACAATTGGATCTAAACCTAAAAATGAATATTGCGCATCATCGGAATAATACAAATTGGTATATTTCCAATCATCTACATATTCTTCATAATACCCTTTTCCTTTAGTATAATGAAAAGCCAAATTAGTACTCCATTTATCTGAAATTTTTTCGTTCCAATGCAATTGCGCATGATCCTGATTGTAATTATCTACCTGATCTTTATAAAATCCCTGAAAATTACCCTCATTATCAAATATTTCTCCTACAGAGTTGTACTTCCTATCCACAGCCATCATAGCCGCATCTATTCCGTTCCAGGATTGATACGTTCTTTCTTTTCCTCCAAAAACTAACGCTTTTATCAAAGTAGTTTTTCCCACATAAGTTCCCTGTAAAAAGTACGATTTTAAATCAGAAGAGGCTCTGTCTACATAACCATCCGATTTTAAAGTGGATAAACGTCCGGCAATTTCAAAATGATCATTCATCAATCCGGTACTGAATTTCACGGTATGTTTATGAGAATTAAAACTTCCGAAGGAATTCGAAATTTCTCCGCTGCTCTTTTTCGAATAAGAATCAGTCAGCATATTCAAACTCGCCCCAAAAGCACCCGAACCGTTTGTTGAAGTTCCTACTCCGCGTTGCAATTGTAAACTTTGCAATGAAGAAGCAAAATCAGGCATATTTACCCAAAAAGTGCCATGACTTTCCGCATCGTTATATGGAATTCCATTAATCGTCACATTGACCCTTGTTGCATCACTACCACGTACACGAATACCTGTGTATCCAAAACCATTTCCGGCGTCTGAAGTTGTCACTACCGACGGCATGTAATTCATCAACACCGGAATGTCCTGACCTAAATTGCGAGGTGCAATATCTTTTTTGTCTAAATTGCTAAAACTTACCGGCGTTTTTGTAGTAACCCGTACTGCCGAAACCAGTACTACATCCAATTGATTTACTTGAGTACTGTCTTTTTGTTTTTGCTGTGCAAATGAAAAAAGAGAATAAAAAACAGAAAATAGAGAATAGAAAATAGACTTTTTGCTACACTTAGAACCTTTGCAACTTTGCAACTTAGTAGCTTGAAAAATAGTTTTCATCCGTAATTTTTTTTACGAATAAAAGGGGGAATTATTCTTTTTGTTAATGTAATAAATAGATTTGTTCAACTGACAAACTCATGATTTTCTACATGAATTCATCTTAATTTCCCTTAGCAACATTACTCGCTCAGGTTCGTTGGGTATGATCTCAGCTCGTTATTTTGAGCACCCCTTTGAGACGGTGCAAAGGTAATGTTAAAAATTGCAATTACAAAAATCAATAGCAATTACAAAAAATCAAACCACAGATTACTTCATTTTTTTTTGAATAAATACTTCCAAAACCACCTATAATTAGGAGAAGTCCATAAAAAGCTTCCATAAATCCATTATGAACTCCCATTATACCCTTTGAATTATACCCTATCGAACCTTTAAAACCATCATCAATTCCAAACTTAAAAATAATAGTTCCTAAAATAATGCATAAAATTTCCCAAAAATATTTTTTAGCAGTTTTATTTTTATTCTGTTCTTCCATTATTTAAAACTTTGGTTTTTTACGTGATTTTTTTAAGTCGGAAAGATTCTTTTTATCCTTAATTCGTTTTTTAATTACTGATTTGGGAACTTTGGTAGCCTTTCTGATTTTAGGAACAATTAGTCCTTTTCTAATCAATTCCAAAAAACGCTTGGTTACAATTTCTTTATTTTTAAGTTGGCTTCTGTCTTCATCACAGTTGAGATTCAGAATCAAATCTCCGGTTAATCTGGAAGCCAAATTCATTTCTAACAATGCTTTTTCTTCTTCTGACAAAGCCTGAGAATTTTTCAAATCGAATGACAATACGACTTTCGACGAAACCTTATTCACGTTTTGCCCTCCTGCTCCGCTGCTTCGAACGGCTTTGTATTGTAACTCCGATATGATTTTTTGAATCTCCATTTCTATGACGACTGATGCGCTTCTTTTAATAAATCATTGACGGTTTTCACCGGATTAAAGGTAATCAAAGGTACTTCAACAAAAACAGTCAGCCAGTTCGCCATGGCCCCATTCCATAAGCCCGGCAATTCATAACCCTTGATATCTTTTCCCAAATGATTTTTTTCTACAATAAACCCAGCATTTTCATCAACAAACTGATGTAAATCGAACTTTTCACTTTTATAATTTCTGGTAGCACATACTAAATCCACCGGATTAAAATGAGTAGCATTAGCCATAATTTTAGCCTGCTTTTTATTAGTCAGATCCACTTGTGAAGATTCTACAATTTGCAACGAAGCGCCTTTTCCTCCATTTTTTACCCAAAAAGGTCCGCCACCCGGTTCGCCTTCATTGATTACCATTCCGCACACTCTGATTGGTCGGTCTAAAATTTCTCTTAACACCTTGATTTTATTTTCCAAAGTATATAAATCAAAATCAGCTTTTACACTAACATTCAACTTCGTTTTCAGGAAATTTTTAATCTCTTCGATTTGTTTATCATCAATGGTGTACAAATCCATGAGATTCAAACAGGCAAAAATCTCCTGCTGCAATTCCAGCAAAATTCCGGCCAAAGCTTTTTTATACAATGCAATAGTTTCATTATTATGCAAAATCACATTGTCTATATTTTTGATAAAAATAATATCGGCATCCAAACGATTCAAATTACCAATTAAAGCTCCATGTCCGCCAGGTCGGAAAAGTAATTTACCCTCTTCGGTTCTAAACGCCTTATCATTCATATTTACTGCAATCGTGTCGGTACTTTTATCCTGACAGGAATAACTGACTTCAACTTTTGTCTGCGTTTCATTTTCAACATTAGCTTTTACCTCATTAATAATTTGTTCAAATTGCGTTTGATGTGATTCAGAAACGGTAAAATGCAGATAGGATTTTCCATTGGTTGTGGAATAATACCCACACTCATACAAATGTTCTTCAATTGGAGTAGCTATTCGCGTGGCATATTTATGAAAAGGCAAAATTCCTTTAGGTTTGGAAGCAAAATCAAAATAATCTGCATCCAACATGAATTTTATAAAATAATAATTTTTATAGTCCCGTGGAAGTGAATCAAAATTCTGAATTTCTTCTTTCAGCTTTTTATAAATGATTTCAAAAAAAGGCAACTTTTCCATACCTACTAAAAAAACAGGTAATTTACTGTCTTTTTTTCTATTGATGTAAGCATTTATCGTTTCCTTTTCGATATTAAAATCATTCAAAAAAGCTGTCAAAAACTTAAACATTCTGGTAGCAGCCCCGGAAGCCGGAACAAATTTCAATAATTTTAAGTCTGATTTATGTTCGTCAAAAAAATGCGCTTTTTCAACAAAATCTTCATTAGTCAATTTCAGAATTCCGTTGCCCACAGTTGCCGCTTCCAGCAATTCCATCCTGGCAATACCTTTCTTAAAAATAGCAAGCTGTTTTTTTATAGCATCTATAGAAACACCATGTTCATTGATTTGCTTCAAATCCTGTTCAGACAAGCCCATACTTTTCATTTTTTTAAATCTTCAACTGACTTTGATTTCTCTACTATTGAGATTCCTCTTTCACCCATATTATTCTAAATAAACTGCCTCTTGGTCACTTAAAATTTTCTTCCATTCTAAATAAGCTGAAACAGCCAAAATTGTAAAAATTAAATATTGGAAAGATAACATCCCCAGTCCACGATAAGCGTATAAAGGTGTCGCTATAAGGTCCCCTACAATCCAAAGTGTCCAATTCTCAATTTTTTTCTTCGCCATATACCACATTCCTGTAAAGAACAGACCTGCAGTAAAAATATCGATATAATTATCTTTTTTAATTTCGTAATCAAAAAAAGTATAAATGCAGAAAACTACGATTATTGTTAGAAAAAACAATGCAATTCCTATTATTTTTTCTTTAATATTAGTTCTCGTTATAGGAAAATCGTTTGTTTGATTACCATTTTTAACCCAATAATACCAGCCATAGATACTCATTATAGCAAAATATCCATTGACTAACATGTCCCCCAAATAACCCGCAAGATATAGCAAATAAGTGGTAATAGCTGTCGCAATTAATCCTATGGGGTAAACCCAAATATTTTCTTTTTTAGCAAACCAAACACTCAGAATACCACATACAAAGGCTATAAACTCCAATATAATGTGGTATGTTGGAACATTTTTATAGGTATCCAGAAAAAACGCTATCATTTACTATTTTATTGAAAAATTAAAAAAATTATTATCTCTTTCAAAAGCTGTACCTATCACCACCAAATCCGCTCCGGAATCATAAGCCTTTTGAATTCCTTTTCGGTCTGTAATTCCACCACCTACAATGAGAGGGATGTTAGTGTTTTGAGCGACCAACTTAATGATCTCCTGCGAAACGGCTTTTTGAGCACCGCTTCCGGCTTCTAAATAAATCAATTTATTCCCTAACATTTCCCCTGCCAAAGCCGTTGCCAAAACCAAATCTAAATTATTGCTATCCAAAGGCTTGGTTTGACTCACACGTTCTACAGCGGTTTGCGAGCCACTTTCAATTAAAATGTATCCTGTTGGAATAATTTCAAGTTGCAATTTTTTTAAAATCGGAGCTGCTTTTACCTGATGACCAATTAAATAATCCGGATTTCGACCAGATAACAAAGACAAAAACAAAATTCCGTCGGCATGATTGGAAATTTGTGAAACATCGCCCGGAAAAAGCACAACTGGTAACGTACAGTCTTTTTTTATTTGCTGAATTAAGGCATCAAGAATACTGTTCCCAACCAGACTTCCACCAATAAAAACATGCGTTGCCGGCGATTGATTAATCTTCAAAATCAATTCCGGGAGACTTTCCCAAACTATTTTATCAGGATCTAAAAGAATCGCTAATAATTGCTTACGCACTAACTTCGCCTGAAGGATTTCCTGATATATGGTATTATTTTTCATTTGAGGTAAAAGTAAAAAGTTTTTACAGTACCGGAACCATTTTGAAACAATTATCTTTGTTAACAGCTAAAAATCCTAAAATTTCTTCCTTATGATTACTGTTGCTTTACTCGAAAAATATGGCGGAATCCGAAAAAATTATAAGAGTGACGACTTCATTTTTAAAGAGAATAGTTTGGCTTTACTGTATTTCCAAATCATTTCGGGCGAAGTAAAAATGAATAATTATAACGAAGAAGGCAAGGAATTTATTCAGGGAATTTTCTATGAAAACCAATGTTTTGGCGAACCTCCCTTGTTTATTGAACAAGTTTATCCCGCCAATGCTGTTGCTGTTACTGACACCGAATTGATTGTGATTACCAAAAACCAATTATTGGATATGCTGCAAAATCATTCGGATATTAGTTTAAAATTCATCAAAAATCTTTCCCAACGATTGTATTACAAATCGGTAATGGCAGCTGAAATTTCCTCACAGGATCCCGAACATCGCATTTTAAGACTAATTGATTATTCGATAAAACAATTGAATTTCAAGAAAGAAACGGCCGGTTTTCATATCCATTTTACCCGCCAGCAAATAGCCGATTTAACCGGGTTGCGGGTAGAAACCGTAATCAGAGCCATTAAATCACTGGAGAAAAAAGGCGATTTAAAAATAATTAACCGAAAAGTGTACCGATAATTTCGTTTTATGATTTAAGTCATAAAATATGACTTGGAAGCCGTCGTAATTTTGTGTTATTAAAACAAATTATTATGACACTTTACAACCATACCTTCGAAAAATTTGACTCTAATTATTTTGCATCAGCAGCTTTAAGCATCTTGGTACAAAGCTGTTTAGGAGGTGCTGCCGCGATGGCTGTATTAACCAACGGAACTTCGTTAATACAAATGATTCAACTGGTGCTTGTAGTATTTATTTCAATGTTAGCGAATACTTCTATTTTGGCACAAATGAAACACAAAGTAGTTTTCAATGCTGTTTTAGCCAGTATGATTTCCAGCATCTTTTTTATCATCATAAATCTGTAAGATGAAAAAAGATATTCAAAACAGGGCCGATATTTCGGTTTTAGTTCACCAATTTTATGATCAAATAAGGGCTGATGAAGAAATTGGCCCTTATTTTAACGAACTCATTAGTGATTGGGACAGTCATCTGGAAAAACTCACCGATTTTTGGGAAACTAATTTATTTGGCATTCGCAAATACAAAGGCAATCCGATTGCGGTTCACAACAAAGTAGATAAACATTTTCAGGGAAAAATTACTCCCTACGAATTTGGAATTTGGTTGAATTATTGGTTTCAGACCTTAGACAGCCTTTATGAAGGAGAAAATACAACTATTTTGAAAAACAGAGCCCGCAGAATGGGAGGTAATATTTATCTCAATATGTTTAGAAACCGAAGTGTTTCCGTGTAAATTATTTCTCTAAAGCATACACTAAAGTAAAATTTTCCACTTCTTCAAAAAAGATTTGGAACTCTTTATTCCAACCTGAAAAATGAAGATTTGCTAAAGTTTCCGTCTGATTCAAATCGAATGCATTCACAGCAATATGATCTTTAAAACTGATTCCTTTTTCGTTTTGAATTTTAAAAATAGCTTCTTTGGCTCCCCAAATTACCGTTAATTTCCGAATATATTCTGCGGTTTCTTCGCGGTTTAAATATTGAAATTCGGCTTCACAAAATTTATCGGCAATGCAGATAATTTTCTCTCTTTGCAATTCGATATCGATTCCAACCACCTCGTCACTTATAATGATGGAAGAAAATTGATGGGAATGTGTGATGGAAATGTGCTTCCCGTCCTGCAAATGCGGTTTACCAAAAGCATCATAATACAAATCAAAATCGCTATAACCAGCTTCTTCCAACAGCTTACGTACGCTAAGAAAACCGCGTTGGTGCATTTCGGATTTCATGTTACTAATGCGTTCCTGACAAACGGGATTTAAACGAACTTCCTGAACCAATTGTTCAAAAGATTCGGTTATTTTCCAAATGTAAATTTTTGTAGTAGGGTTAAATATTATCTTTTTAAATAATGGCATTCTTTTGAATTATAAATTTGAGTCCCGATAGCTATCGGGATGAGTTTTCTCTCTTAACCCAGATATATTTCTAGCCCTGACAGCAACGGCATCCTTTCCTGCCGGTGTTCGGCTGGAAAGATATAGTGAATGGCAGGATTAGCTTCTAAAAAACATTTTCAAACTAAAGTTCTAACTATTAATGCATTAAACATTTCATAAATATTAGATAAATTAGTTTAATTCTAAAGTTATTATGTAATTTTGCAAAAAATTTATAATTACAAATATACTATAAATGAGTACTACAACTACGCCTTATGTGGCTTATAAAGTAAAAGACATTTCTCTAGCGGCTTGGGGAAGAAAAGAAATTGAACTTGCTGAAGCTGAAATGCCAGGTTTGATGGCACTTCGCGCTGAATATAAAGACGAACAACCTTTAAAAGGAGCTCGTATTGCAGGATGTCTTCACATGACCATTCAAACGGCTGTTTTGATTGAAACTTTAATCGCTTTAGGAGCTGAAGTTACTTGGTCTTCTTGTAACATTTTCTCTACACAAGATCAGGCTGCTGCTGCTATTGCTGCTGCAGGAATTCAGGTTTATGCTTGGAAAGGTCTTGATGAAGAATCATTTGACTGGTGTATTGAGCAAACATTATTCTTTGGTGAAGAAAGAAAACCATTGAACATGATTTTGGACGATGGTGGAGATTTGACTAATATGGTTATTGACCGTTACCCTGAATTAGTTCCTGGAATCAAAGGATTATCTGAAGAAACTACAACGGGAGTTCACAGATTATATGAAAGAATGAAAAACGGAACATTGCCAATGCCTGCAATTAACGTAAATGATTCTGTGACTAAATCTAAATTTGACAACAAATACGGATGTAAAGAATCGGCTGTAGATGCTGTTCGTCGTGCTACAGACATTATGTTAGCCGGTAAAAGAGTGGTTGTTTGCGGATACGGTGACGTAGGTAAAGGAACTGCGGCTTCATTCAGAGGTGCTGGTTCTATTGTTACTGTTACTGAAATCGATCCAATTTGTGCTTTACAGGCTGCAATGGACGGTTACGAAGTAAAAAGATTAAACACTGTAATTGGAAATGCTGATATCATCATTACGACTACAGGAAACAAAGATATCGTTCTTGGTGAGCACTTTGAGCAAATGAAAGACAAAACTATCGTTTGTAACATTGGACACTTTGATAACGAAATCGACATGGCTTGGTTAAACAAAAACCACGGTGCTTCTAAAATCGAAATCAAACCTCAGGTTGACAAATATACTATCAACGGAAAAGATATCATTATCTTAGCTGAAGGTCGTTTAGTAAACTTAGGTTGTGCTACTGGTCACCCATCTTTTGTAATGTCTAACTCTTTCACAAACCAAACTTTGGCTCAAATCGAGTTATGGAACAACAGTGCTGCTTACAAAAACGAAGTGTATATGTTGCCTAAACATTTGGATGAAAAAGTAGCTAGCTTACACCTGGCTAAACTAGGTGTTGAATTAGAAACTTTACGTCCTGATCAGGCGGCTTACATTGGTGTGGAAGTTGAAGGACCATTCAAACCGGAATATTACAGATACTAAATGATTTTAGATTGCTGATTAGCGATTTATGATTTCAGATTTAACCCTTGCAGTGATGTGAGGGTTTTTTGTTTTAAAAATCTAACAACACATTCATCCTAAACTCTTATTTTGTAGTTGGAATATTTATTCCTTTAAAAAAATCCTCTAAACTCACTTCCAATAGCTTACAAATTTTAATAAGAGTCTTTAATTCAAAATTTGCACCTGTTTCCAATCTCCAATAGGCAGACCTACTCATTCCTAACTCAAAAGCAATATGCTCATAATTGGAATAGCCTTTCAATTTTCGTAGTTCTTTTAATCGCAATGCTATTGCTTCGAGTTCGGGGGATTTGAGGTTTTCTGAAGAATTTTCCATACCTCAAATCTCAAAAATTTGTATTTTTTGTGGTACTCTAAAATAAAGTACACTATATAATAGAATTTTTTATTACATTTGAATCAAATAAAAAAACACTATGGGTTTGTTTTCAAAAAGCACATCTGAAGAATATATCAATAAAGCAATAGAAAAGTTTTACAATCCACATCGAAGTCCTTTTACTTCTTATGTTGAAATTCAAGACTTATTATATAAAGCAGAAAAATTAGATCAAAACAATGCTGAAATATATTTTCTAAAAGGCTGGGTTAATAATCATTATGATTACTACGACAATGCTATTATAGAAATCAACAAAGCAATAAAACTAAAACCAAATTATCCCGATGCATATTATAATCGGGGCTTTGCGAAGTTTCAAAAAAATGACTTTATCGGAGCTTTAGAAGATTATAATATGGCTATTCTTTTAAAACCAAATTTTTCAGAAGCCATTGAAGATAAAAAAAATTTATTAATTCTCATAAACAAAAAAATATAATTGCAATGGAAATTTTAATAGGTATAATAATAGTCGGTTTTGGTATTTGGTTATTAATAACACATCCCGTTATTACAATAGCAATTGCTGTAGTAGCAATCGCAATAAAAATGTTTTCATCAGACGACAGATTTTAAATTACTTTCTACTCTTCAAAAATATTCAGCCATTTTAAATAAAAAAACTAACCTCTAAAATTTAAAAAGTCTAGGAGTTTTTTTTTAAAACCACCAAGGAATAGCAGAATTATCATTTAATAACTTTTCAGACAATCGATTACTGGCTTCGCCAATTATTTCAAGTTGGCGTAAACTAGAATTAAACATCATGGAATTTTTTACAAAATGATCAAAATCGACATCTTGTATGTAATTTTCAATTTCGTTTATAGCATCAATGATATGAAGCAACTTAACTTTATCTCCTAATCTATCTTGCATAAATTAGCTTTTTTTCTTTATCCAGAATAGGCTGAATATATTTTGAAAGCCCTCGTGCGGAAACTAAATCAACCTTTTTGGAAAGTAGATTTTGTAAATCCAATTGCATTTGGATAAATTCCAAACCAATGGGTTGACTGTAATCTAATTCAACTAATAAATCAATATCACTATCCTGATTCTCATTTCCTCTTCCATAAGAACCAAAAAGATAGGCTTTCAAAACGGGTTGTTTCGAAAAAAAATCTTTTATGATATTTATTTGAGAATTAGTAAGCCCCATCTTTTCAATTGTTTAAACAAATTTACTTAAAAATACCAAACAAATTGCAGGCTGCTAATTTTTGATTCTAAAAAGCTAATTCATAATTCATACTCGTATTTTCGTTGAAATAAGAATTTCAAATTGCTATACTATTTTTCAAACCCGACCGCTTTTAAAAGCGGTCGGGTTTTGTTTTTATATACCACCCCCAATTAAAAACACACAACTTTTTGATTTCAAATACATTTAATTTAAATTTGATATAGATAAATTCAGAAATCATGAGAACCTTAATCCAAATAATGATCGTCTGTGTTTTATTTTTCTCCTGCAAAAAGGAAACTCCGCAAAAAGAGAAAATCGTTGCAGGAAAAAACAGTCTGAGTTGTGCTCCTGCTACAACTGACGCCAAATGGTTTGAAACCGACAACAAAGCACCACTATTTAAAGGATTAGATGTCATAAACTACCCCATAACTACTAAAAATACAGAAGCCCAAAAATATTTCAATCAGGGACTAGCCCTTGCCTATGGCTTTAATCATGCAGAAGCAGCACGCTCATTCTATTATGCTACAAAATTAGATCCGCAATGCGCCATGTGTTTTTGGGGATATGCCTATGTACTGGGTCCCAATTACAATGCCGGAATGGAACCGGATAATTACAAAAGAGCTTATAAAGCCATCCAACAAGCGATAAAACTTTCTGATAAAGCGAATGAAAAAGAAAAAGAATTAATCATGGCTTTATCCAAAAGATATGTTTCCAAACCAATTGACGACCGAAGTTCCTTAGACATTGCTTATTCAGAAGCAATGAAAAACGTGGTCGATAAATTCCCGGAAGACTTTGATATCGCTACCATTTACGCCGAATCGATTATGGATTTACATCCCTGGGATTTGTATAACAAAAATGGAACTCCTGAAAAATGGACTCCTGAAATTGAATCAATTTTGACAAATATATTAACCCGAGACCCAAAACATATTGGCGCTAATCATTTCTATATTCATGCTGTAGAAGCATCCAAAACTCCAGAAAGAGGCAATCCATCGGCAAAACTTTTTGACGAAGGATTAGTTCCCGGTTCCGGACATCTTATTCATATGTCATCGCATATTTATATCAGAACCGGAGAATACCACAAAGGCACTTTAGCCAATATAAACGCCGTCAAAAAAGACAGCAGTTATGTAACTTTATGCCACGCACAGGGAGCTTATCCGCTGGCTTACTATCCGCACAATTATCATTTTATGGCTGCTTGCGCCACATTAGAAGGAAACTATAAATGGGCAATGCCGGCCGCTAAAAAAACCTCCGAATTAGTTCATCCCAAAACCATGATTGAACCCGGATGGGCAACACTACAGCATTATTATGTAATACCTTATTTTGTTGCGGTAAAATTTGGAAAATGGAACGAAATTCTAAAAATGAAATTAGTATCCGACACCTTAAAATATCCGTTAGCTATTTCTCATTATGCAAAAGGCATGGCATATCTTGGCAAAAAAGATTTTACAAAATCCAAAGCCGAATTGGTCAAACTCGAAATTTTAGCCAATGATCCCGCCATGAAAAAAATGACCATTTGGGAACTTAACTCCATGCACGATATTCTTCAAATTGCAACTAAGGTTCTTAAAGGAGAAATTTTAGCTTCTGAAAAAAAATACGACCAAAGTATTTCACTACTTGAAAAAGCCATAAAAACAGAAGACAATCTCAACTACAACGAACCTCCGGATTGGTTTTTCTCGGTAAGACATCATTTGGGAGCTGTTCAAATTGAAGCCAAAAAATATAACGAAGCCATCAAAACCTACGAAATAGACCTCAAACAATTCCCAAACAACGGATGGGCGCATCACGGATTAAAATTAGCTTATAAAAAACTAGGCAAACAAAATTTAGCGAAAGAAATAGATCGTAAAATAACCAAAAGCTGGGCTACAGCAGATATTAAAATAACCACCTCAAGAATCAAATAAGCCCCAATAAATATAATTTTCACACTTTTAATTAAACCTTTCCGGTTAATTAACATCTTATGTTAAGTTTAACCAAATTATTATGTGTAAATATTTATCATTTCTGTTCTTATTATGCTTTCCTTTTTTAGCATCGGCTCAGGGCAGCTACATCTTAAAAGGAAAAGTACTCAACATCAACAACCAACTTCCGCTGGAATCAGCAACTGTGTACATTACAACCGTAAAAGATTCTACTGTTTTAGAATACACTTTAACCGATAAAAACGGAGACTTCAATTTTGCTGCGAAGAAAAACGACAAACCCGTATTTTTGAAAGTCACTTACATGGGATTTGACACTTTTATCGAAGAACAAAAAGGAATTACATCTAATAAAGATTTTAACAACATCTATCTTTCTGAATCGGTTAACACATTGAACGAAGTAACCGTAAAAGGAGAAGACCCGCCTATTCGGGTTAAAAACGACACCATAGAATTCAAGGCTTCTTTATTCAAAACACGTCCGGATGCTAACGTAGAAGCTCTTTTAAAACAACTTCCCGGAATTGAAGTGGATAGCGACGGGAAAATTACCGCTAATGGTAAGGAAGTTACGCAGGTTTTAGTAAACGGCAAACCTTTCTTTGACCGTGATGGTGCTATGGCTTTGAAAAATCTTCCTGCAGAAATCATTAATAAAGTTCAAATTTCTGATTTTAAAACCAAAAAAGAAGAATATTCTAAAGATCAGGCTGCTTCAGACAATTCCAGTATCAACCTGACGATTGATGAGGATAAAAACAAAGGTTATTTTGGAAAATTCCTGGCCGGATATGGAACAGACGACCGCTATGAATCCAGTTTTATTCTAAATTATTTTAACAATAAACGAAAAATAAGTTTGCTAGGTTCTTCTAACAATATTAATGCACAGGGATTTTCGCAGGACGAAGTTTTTGACAATATGGGCGGCGGAAGAAATAGCAGAGGATCAACGGTAAACAGAAGTCAGGCAAATGGAATCACCACATCCAATTTACTTGGTTTTAACTATTCTGACGAATTAATCAAAAATTTTAATTCTAATGCAAGTTATAACTATTCAGACGCCCATACTGAAAACAAACACTATTCTGAATCAACCGAGTTACGTGAGGATGGCAATTCGTACTATACTGTTTCTAATTCCAAAACGGACAACAGAAACAGCAGTCACAAAGCCAATGTAGAATTAGAATACAAAATATCGCCAACCGTAAGATTATTTGTTGCTCCCAGATTCAACAACTCTATTTCCGAAAGCAATAACACTTCTAACAACACTAGTGACAACCTAACTACTGGTAAGCGAGCTTATGACACTGATACTCCATTATCGTCCAATAGAAACGAATCAAACAGCTTTAGCAACTCAATCAACTTCAATAAATCTTTCGAGAAAAAAGCCCGAAATTTAAGCTTCGTATTCAATAACAATAATTCAAATTCAAACTCAAATAACTTTGTTGAATCAGAAACAAATTTTTACAAACCTGACGGAACACTAGAAAAGAATATCTCCAGAGATCAGAACAGTAGAAACAATAGCATCAGCGATTCTTATTCTGCCGAAATTGAATATACCGAACCCGTAACCGATTCCATTCGATTTAAAATTGGAGTAGAATACAATTATCAAAACAACATTAACGACAATAAAACTTTTGATGATATCGGAAACAATGTTTACACCAATATTAACGAGGATCAAACAACCTTTTTGACATCTAAACAAAATAGTATTGTTCCAAAAACAGGTATCCGTTTTCAAAAAAACAAATTCACTTTTGACATCAACTCATCAGCCTCTATTTTACAATATGATAACCATTCGTTTTACAAAGGAGAAGCCATCGATTTGAATCAAAAACACATATTACCAAGTAATGCTTTACAAATTCGATACAGACTAGATCGTTCTAAATTTTTTACTTTTAGATACAACTACGACCAGTCGTTACCTTCGGCTTCTCAACTACTTCCAATTACAAACGTATCCAGCACCATAAACACGGTTACCGGAAATCCGGATTTGAATCCTACCGAAACACATAGCGCAAGGTTAAATTATAGAAATTTTGATTTCCGAACCCGTTCCGGATACAACCTTTACTTGAATGCCAATTATAACAAAAATGACATTATCAGCACTTCTAATTACAATCCTAACAATAGCCGAACCACAACTTATACTAATATTTCAGGAACCTACTCCTTTTCCGGAGGTGGTAGTTGGAATAAATCTATCAAACAGGAATCTAATTTATTGAGATACGGAATTGCCTTAAACGCAAGTTATAATTTCGACAAAGCATCAACCAATGGCGTTTTATACGGAGCTACTTCCAAAGGAATTACCCCAAGAATCTATTTAAATTATGATTATGGCGAATTTTTCACTGTCGCTCCTTCTTATAATTTCTCTTATAATGAAACCGATTATGATATCAGTTCGCTTAAATCAAGATCCAATGTAGTACACCGAATTAATCTGCAAACAACATCATACTGGCCAACCAATTGGATTTGGGGGAATGATTTTGGTTACACTTACAACTCCATCAATCAAAGTTTCTACTTATGGAATACCAGTTTATCATACACTTTCTTAAACAAAACCTTTGTTGCCAAAGTAAAAGTTTATGACATTTTAAACCAAAACCAAAGTATTACCCGAAGCATTTCATCAACGGCAGTTACTGACAACTACAATACGGTTTTACAACGCTATGCAATGTTCTCACTTACTTATAAAATTCAAAACTTCTCAGGAACACAAAAAGCTCCCGGAAGAAACAATCGTAACATGGAAGGCATGGACAGAGGCAATCGCCCACCGGGAGGATTTGGCAGTGGCAGACCCCGAGGTCCAATGGATTAAGCTACTATAATTATTAATTCAGTTTTCAACGATAAATCCCCTTGTTTCTCATTTAAAACAAGGGGATTTATTATTTCTTAGAGATAATAAGCTTGCAAAAAAGCATCTAATTTCCACTATTTAGCTTTACACAACCAAGCTTAACTCCTTTTTATTAACCATGAAAATCTCATCACATAGCTTTAAACACAAAAAAACCCATTCATTAGGAATGGGTTTTTTAAATAATTCTGAGAAAATCAATTAAGCTTCTACTTCAAATGGAAGGATAGAAACATAAGATTTGTTATCTCTTTTCTTTTGGAACTTCACAATTCCGTCTACTTTTGCGTGTAGTGTGTGATCTTTACTGATGTAAACATTTTCACCTGGATTGTGTTTAGAACCTCTTTGTCTTACGATGATGTTCCCTGCGATAGCAGCTTGTCCACCAAAAATCTTAACACCTAAACGTTTCGATTCTGATTCTCTACCATTCTTAGAACTACCGACACCTTTCTTGTGAGCCATGATGTTTAAGTTTTAATATTGTTATTATTCTTGAGTATCTTCTTTTTTAGCTTTAGCCGCTTTTTTCTTAGGAGCTTCAGCTGTTTCTACAGTTGCTTCAGCTGCTGCTTTTTTAGAAGCCGCTTTTTTAGCACCTGCTGCAGTAATACCTTCAATTACAATTTGAGTAAGATATTGTCTGTGACCATTTCTTTTTTTGTATCCTTTTCTTCTTTTCTTTTTGAAAACGATAACTTTGTCTCCTTTTAAGTGTTGTAACACTTTAGCTTCTACTGAAGCACCTTCTATAGCTGGGGCGCCTAAAGTTACATTTCCATTGTCATCTAACAAAAGAACTTTATCAAAAGAAATTTTTGATCCTTCTTCGTTAGCTAAACGGTGAACATAAACCTTTAAGTCTTTGCTTACTTTGAATTGTTGCCCTGCTATCTCTACGATTGCATACATACCAAATTGATTTATTGATTTTTAAGGTTGCAAATATACAATTATTTTTTTACCACACAATCACTTAATTTAAAAAAATATTTTCTCTCATTTGCACTTTATTTTCAGCACCTTAGAAACGGACAACCGACTTATATTTTTGTTAAAAAAACCAGAATCACCGAATCAAAACTAAAAAAAGGTATTTTTGAAACAATAATAATACACAGCCGTGTATTGTCAACTCCTTTTTATTAATCTATATGAAAAAATTAATAATGTCAATTAGTTCTACACTTTTACTCAGCGGTGCTGTCACAGCTCAAAAAATAAACTTCGAAGAATACAACCTCGACAATGGGCTACATGTTATCTTACATCAGGACAATAGCGCACCGGTAGTAATCACTTCGGTAATGTATCACGTAGGATCTAAAGACGAGAACCCTAACAAAACAGGCTTTGCACACTTCTTTGAACATTTATTATTTGAAGGAACAAAAAACATCAAAAGAGGCGAATGGTTTAACATCGTAACTTCTAATGGCGGAGTAAACAATGCTAACACTTCCGACGACCGAACTTATTACTACGAAGTTTTCCCATCTAATAATTTAGAACTGGCACTTTGGATGGAATCCGAAAGACTGATGCATCCTATTATTAACCAAATAGGAGTTGACACTCAAAAAGAAGTTATCAAAGAAGAAAAAAATTCACGCTACGACAATCAACCCTACGGAAGAATTATTGAAGCGGTTAAAAAAAACCTATTTGCAAACCATCCTTATCGTTGGACCACGATTGGTTCTACCGAACATTTAGAAGCCGCCAAGCTGGAAGACTTCAAGGCTTTTAACGAAAAATTCTACGTTCCAAACAATGCCGTTTTAGTAGTTGCCGGGGATTTTGAACAAAAACAAGCCAAAGAATGGATTCAAAATTATTTTGGACCAATCAAAAAAGGAAATGATATTGTAAGAGAAAAATTTGTTGAAAAACCAATTACCGAAACCATAAAAGCCACTCACATCGATCCCAATATCCAAATTCCGATGATTATCTCGGCTTACCGCACCCCTTCTATGAAAACCAGAGATGCACGCGCTTTAGATTTTATCTCCGCCTATTTAAGCGACGGAAAAAGTTCTAAACTGTATAAAAAAATAGTGGACGAGAAGAAAAAAGCACTTCAAATTGGCGCCGTGAGTTTTAACGAAGAAGACTACGGCATGTACATAGTTTACGGATTACCGATGACCAACTACACCGGTCAGGATTTACTTCAGGAAATTGACGAAGAAATAGCCAAACTACAAACGGATTTAATCTCCGATAGAGATTATCAAAAACTTCTGAATCAGTTTGAGAATCTTTATGTAAACGACAATTCAAACGTGGAAGGAATTGCCGAAAATCTAGCCAAATATTACCTGTTATACGGAGATGTAAATCTTATTAATAACGACATCAACATTTATCATTCCATCACCAGAGAAGAAATCAGAGCAGCAGCAAAAAAATACCTGAATCCAAACCAACGCTTACTATTGGATTACATTCCTACACCGGAAAAAAACGAAAACTAAGTCCTTTCGAACCATGAAGAAATCAAGTATATTACTCATTCTAATATTAGTTACCGCAATCATGCCAGCACAAGACCGTAAACAACCTACAGCAGGAAAACCTCCTGTAGTGCATCTAAAAAAACCACAAACTTTTACCTTAGCCAACGGACTTAAAGTTATGGTTGTTGAAAACCACAAACTACCCAAAGTAACTTTCAACCTCACGATAGACACCCCTCCATTTGCCGAAGGCAATAAAAAAGGAGTCGATGAATTGTGTAGCAATTTAATAGGTAACGGAAGCACCAAAATTTCCAAAGAAGACTTTAACGAAGAGGTTGATTTCATGGGCGCTAACATGTCTTTTAGCTCCGGCAGCGCTCACGCCAGCGCCCTGTCTAAATTTGCAAAAAGAACTTTAGAGCTTCTTTCTTACGGAGCTTTAGCCCCTAATTTTACTCAGGAAGAACTTGACAAAGAAAAAGCCAAATTAATTGAAAGCTTGCGCTCTCAGGAAAAAAGTGTTTCAGCAATTGCCGGCAGAGTAGTCAACGCTTTAACTTATGGAAAAAATCATCCTTTAGGCGAATTCATCACCGAAAGTACCCTGTCAAACATCACATTAGAAGATGTCATAAAAAACTATCAGGCACATTTTGTTCCTCAAAACGCCTATTTAGCCATTGTAGGCGACATTAAATTCGAAGAAATAAAACCACTTGTAGTGCAACTTTTTGGTTCCTGGAAAAAAACATCCAACAACGATATTACTTATCCGGATCCCAAAAATGTAACCAACATCCAAATCAACTTTGTGGATGTTCCCAATGCCGTTCAATCGGATATTTCCGTTGTAAACTCATATCGCTTAAAAATGAACGACAAAGATTTCTTCCCAACCGTTATTGCCAGTTACATTTTAGGCGGCGGTTTTAACAGTTACCTAAACATGAATTTAAGAGAAACGCATGGTTGGACCTACGGAGCAAGTTCGAATATTGGAGCAGGAAAACACGTAACCAGTATTCGCTCAACTTCAGCCGTAAAAAACAATGTAACCGACAGTGCTGTTGTAGAATTCATCAAAGAAATCAAAAAAATAAGAACCGAAAAGGTGACAACCGAAGCCCTTGAAAGTGCCAAAGCAGGTTACATTGGTCGTTTTGTAATGAAAGCCGAAAAACCGGAATCGGTAGCACGATACGCCCTAAACACAGAAATCGAGGAACTTCCGGCTGATTTTTACGAAAACTACATCAAAACCATCAACGCCGTTACCAAAGAAGATGTTATAGCGGCCGCTAATAAATATTTCTTACTCGATAACTCCCGAATAATAATCGTAGGAAAAGGCAAAGAAGTTATCCCTGCACTGGAAAAACTCAACATTCCTATTTTCTATTTTGACAAATATGCTAATCCTGTTGAAAAACCGGTTTTTGAATAACAGATAAATAGTAATAGTTACAGGTTATGAGTTAGAAGTTCAAGCTGTTTAACTCATACCCTTCAACTCCTTATTTCCTCGCACTCAAATACACTCCGATTAAAATAATAAAGGCTCCAAAAAACTGAACGGGAGTCAGGATTTCATTATCCAACAATCCCCAAAAGAGTGCTACAACAGGAATTAAATAAGTTACCGATGCAGCAAAAACAGCAGAAGCAATCTGTATTAGTTTAAAGAAAAGAATATTCGCAATCCCGGTACCCAAAACACCCAAAATCAGTATAAAACAAACTGCTCTTTGTGTTTTCTCCAAATGAATTTGCTCCGGAAAATCTGAAAAAACCAAAATAAGTATTGCAGGCATCAAAAGCACCACAAAATTCCCCGTCGTAATACTTACCGGACTTATATCGGACAAATGTTTTTTTATCAAATTGACATTGGTAGCATAACTAAAAGAAGCCATAATAATCAACAAAGCATAATAATAGTTTTGTTCCGGATTGTTTTGCGCACCATTATAAACCAAAAGCAAACTCCCTAAAAGCCCGATTAACAAACCCCAAAGTTGTTTTCGTTGAAAATCAATCCCAAAAAACAACACTCCAATTGCCAATGTATTCAAAGGTGTCAAAGAATTCAAAATTGAAGTCTCCGAACTGTCTAATTCCGTTTGAGCAACAGCAAACAAAAAAGCCGGAAAAAAAGTCCCGAAAAGAGCCGTTACAGCAATGTATTTCCATTTGGATTTCGGAATCAGCTTTAGACTTTTAAACCCAATTAGCAACAGAAAAAAAGAAGCAAAAATAATCCGTAACGAACCTACCTGAATAGCCGATAAGCCTAACAAGCCTTTCTTTATTAAAATAAAGGAACTACCCCAAATTAAAGAAAGAACCAGTAAATAAAACCATTTTAATTGTTTGGATTCCATATTCACAATTTGGAGACAAAAGTAATTATTTTAAGAATCAGCAATGGAGTTTTGAATCGAATTTCGTCAAATATAATTTTTAAATTAAGTATGCTTTTTTGTAATAAAAAACATATATTTGATTTCTGATTTAGCAAAATAAATTTAACAATGAATAAACACTGTGTAATAGCTACCGTTGGAGCAACGAGTTTACATCGCCAATGGATTAGTAAACGCTCTACATTTGATCTACACTTAATTGTTTATGACGATTCTTATGAATTATTTAAAAATGACAGTCCTTATGTCACAGCATCCAAAGGTTATAAATTTAAATTGATATATAATTATTTATGTAATAATCCTGAATTAATTGAACAGTACGATTATTTTTACATGCCGGATGATGATATTTCAATAGACAGCGCTAGCATCCAAAAACTTTTCATATTGATGAAAAAATATCAATTGGCAGCAGCACAGCCCGCTATAGCTAATTCATTTTTATCCTATCGCCATACTAAAAGACAAGAAGATTCAATTCTTCGTTATACTAATTTTGTCGAAATAATGCAGCCTTGTTTTTCCAGAGAAGCACTGAAAAAAGTCTTATTTACTTTTGATGAAACAATTAGTGGTTGGGGGATTGATTACCATTGGGGAAAAATTCTGGACTATACTCAAATGAATATGGCTATCATTGATGATATAACTTCTGAACATACCAGGCCTGTACAATCCGACCATCGCCAAGAACTGTTTAATTATATGAAAAAATATAATTTAAACTTTAATATTTATATCACACAAACAGTATAATGAAAAATTACGATTTTCTAATTGTTGGATCTGGTTTATACGGTGCTGTATTTGCACGAGAAATGACAAATGTAGGCAAAAAATGCCTTGTTATAGATAAAAGAAACCATACTGGAGGAAATGTTTATTGTGAAAATAAAGAAGGTATAAATATTCATAAATATGGTCCACATATATTTCATACAAATGATAAAAAAATTTGGGATTATGTGAATTCTTATGTAGAGTTCAACAATTTCATATATTCTCCATTAGCAAATTATAAGGGAGATCTATATAATTTACCTTTCAACATGAATACTTTTTATCAATTATGGAAAATTAAAAGTCCTGTTGAAATTTTAGAAAAAATCAAGAATCAAGTTGATACAGCTGGATTTACTACTCCATCAAATTTAGAGGAACAAGCCATAAACATGGTAGGTAAAGATATTTATGAAATATTAATAAAAGGATATACTGAAAAACAATGGGGTCGAAAAGCTATAGATCTTCCAACGTTTATCATTAAGCGACTACCTGTAAGATTTACTTTTGATAACAATTATTTTACCGATAAATATCAGGGAATCCCAATTGGGGGGTATAATAAATTAATAGATGGACTTTTAGCTGGTATCGAAGTAAAAACAGGTGTTGATTTTTTTGAAAATCGAGATAAACTTTCCAGATTAGCTGATCGTGTAGTTTATACAGGTAAACTGGATGAATTTTATAATTATAAATTTGGACATTTAGAATATCGAAGTTTACGTTTTGAACATGAGTACATGAATCAACCGAACTACCAAGGTGTTTCCGTCATGAATTTTACCGAAAAAACGATTCCTTATACTCGTATCATAGAACACAAACACTTTGAATTCAGTAAACAATCTGGAACTGTTGTAACCAAAGAATATCCCCAGGAATGGAAACCGGGTATGGAAGCTTACTATCCTATAAACGATGCTGCTAACACCGAGAAACTTAAACAATACAATAAATTAGTAAAGAATGAACCTAATGTAATCTTTGGAGGAAGATTAGCGGAATATAAATATTATGACATGCACCAAGTTATTGCATCTGCACTTACAAAAACAAAAGCATTAAAAGAAACTTTTTAATCTTTTACAGGATGATATAGTTTATTAGGTATTTCTCCCATTTTTTCATGAATAGGTCTCCATCTAAAAGTTGATGCTGTGTTTTCTATATCGCTATTTTGGATATAATTTCCAAAATAAAATTTATCTTCATCTCCATTTGATACAAATTCTCCTTTACCCCCAAAATCCATTATTTCAAACCCTCCAGCGTACAAGAGAGTCGGAAGTAATACCTCATGATGTCCTTGCCATCCATTTAATAATTCTTGATCAATAAAACTTAGCGCTTCTTTAGAGATTCGATATATTGGGTTAAATGACCGTATAAAATATTTTTTTTTTAATGTCATGCCATTGTATGCTAATGTGCCCCACCATGGCCAGTATGGATCATCAACAAATCTTTGAATATGAGAACTGATAAAAGATTTATCGAAATTTTCAAAGTACTCAAAAAAATGAGCCCAATTTCCTGTATACCGCACATCATCTTCAATACACCAATAATAATCATAATCAGGATTTTCCTTATAGAACTTTAATAAAGGGAAATGATTATTTCCCGGAATTAATTTTTCTCCTAAAGATTTGTAATTAAAGTCAGTTAATATATTATCTGTAAAATAAAAAACATCTTCATCATCTATCTCCTTTTGTTGATTATTGCCTTTTAAATGATATAAAAGATATGTTGTGTGTTTTTTAGACTTTGTTGTTTTGTAAATTTTAGTAAAGGTATCAATTGCAGTTTTTGACAACTGACAGGATAAAAATAAAAATACTTGTTTCATTTTTTTTAATGTCCTTATAATTTATATAATAAAAAAATATTACAAATAATTAATCCATTGATTAGTAAGATATTCAATAACACTTTTTTTACTTAAATTCTCTATCGCAAATTTTCTAGCATTATCTGCAATGGCAATTGCATCTGCATAATTATTTTCCGCCCACTCTAATTGGAAAATTAAATCACTTAAATCTTCTTTTACTGGTATAAAATGTTTGAATGGGACAAGTTTATCATAAAAATATTCTTGTTTATTTTTATCTCTATTTACCAAAAACAAAGGTCTGTTTGTATATAGCAAAAATTTCAATCTACCACTAAATCCTCTTGCACCACAATCTATTAAATATTTATATTTTGTATGATTTTCAAGGCTTGTAAATTTTGTAAAATCATGCATACTTCCTTTGTGAAAAATTCTTTTCCATTCCATAGGAACTATCTCCATTTTGTTATCAAATAAATTACCTAATCTTAATAATTCATAACGCAATGGTTGAGTATTAAGATTCCCTATCCAAAAAAGCTTTTCTACCGTATATTTATTATTCCCTTCATCTATTATTTTTTTTATGGTTTTATTATATGCAACTATACCACATTCCAACCATTTATCAAAAGTAAAATCCGGACACAATATAACATCATTCGAATTTGTGTAACCAAAAGTTAATGTATTGTTTATTTTTGAAGAAACATCATCAGTACTAATATAAAAATGCTTTGTTTTTAGTGTTGTTTTATCTTTTATCTGATCAAACGCTTCCTTAAACAAAGCCATTGTTGACTCACTTCTTGATTCAAACCCTAAATGATCCACAAAAGCTATTTCACCATGAGGACTAATAAAAGCTTCGATATATTGCCTCATAACATTATTCTAATCATAATCAAACACTACAACAAAATAAAAAACAAACTAATTTAGATTCACTGTAAACTTCCTGAACCTCTTATTTTTTTTGGTGATTTCTCCTGCGATTCACAATAAAGTCATTGCCGTGGAGGTTACTTTATTAACTCTTCGGATGAACTTTTTCTAGTTTTTTCTAGTTCAGCAGTGGTAATTTGCATCTGACGTTTTGAATTAAATTTCCCATTTATGTCCCGAGGATGTGTTAAATGGTACAGGCCTCCAGTAATAAAAGAAATCATAAAACCCATATTATACCAACGTTCGTATCTTTCAAAATCTTCAGGCCCCCATCCATAAAAATTTTCATTCTCCATTCCTGCTATTCGGTATTTTTTCGTGTTAGCGATGAAAGCACCTCCTTTATGATTACTTCCATATGGTAAAAACATTCGATTAGCATATTTATGTAAAATAGATATACGTTGCTTAATTAGAAATAAATCGCGGATTATAGGAGAAGTATCATAAAAGCGTCCATCATAAGGATAAGCTATATCTGCTTCATCTTTACGAAGCTTGAAAACTGCATCCATAATTTGTCTTTTATCAATAATTACGTCAGCATCCCAAATTGCAATAAATGGCGTTTCCACTTCATTCGCAAATCGGTTCAGATATTTTGTTCTATGGAAGATAGGATCTTTATCCTCAACAAAAATATAATTGATATTTCGATTCAATACTTTACCTAAAATATGATTATTATACTTAGCAATCTCTGTTACAATTATATTAGTATTAAAATTTTTGATAATATAATTAACAGTTGCTAGCAAATTTTCAATTCGAATGACAGAATCAACTTTTACTGGAATTAAAAAAGTCACGTCTTTTAAGTTAACCTTCATTGATTATTTGTTTTTATTAGAGAGTAAACCAAAATTACCCCGCTGAGACCATTTACGAGACCTAAATTTGAAGTAGCCCATCTGTTATTTTTCCAAAGTTCCGAATCTTTTAATTTTTCTTTTATCCAATTAACATCAAACTGTATTTTATTTATCGTGCTTGACAACTCATTGAGTAGTAAATACACACCAGCTAAACCATCCCTAATAGCAATATTTTTACTCCTTAGTTCTTCAAAAATAATTTTTTCGCAATTTATATGCTGGGTTAATATTTCAATTTGCTCATCCCAAATTATGGAATTTGTAGCTTCTTTGAGCTTAGTCAGTGACCAAAGTAAGTATAGACGATTGGAGTGTAGAACTGGAAGTCTAGATAATATAAGTCCAGATACTTCTTTTATTATCGCATCAAATCTGTAATTATAAAAACCTAAACCATAAAGTTTACTTAAAATAAAGATAAAAAGTGGGAGTTGATAGGTTAATGAAAAAGATAAAGGCTCATCAAAAAACGAGCTATCTATTGTTTGGTAAAAATTATTAAAGGTTAGGATACATAATTCTTCCAATATAAAACAGGCATCACTTTCTTTCTTTTGCTTTTCAATACGAATACACAGGTAATAAAGTATAATAACTGTTTCGAATGGCTTTATATTTGCTAAATCCAAAACCAACAACTTTTTAAAAATGAGATCATCAAAATCCTCCAGCAGTCTATTTATATCCGCGTGAATGTAATCTCTTTTTACAAATAAATCTATAGCGATACCTATTTGGGCGAGTTCATATACGAAGTTGTTCGCAGAATATGCAGGTAATTCTCTGCGTATTTGTTCAAATAAGTTGGTTGCCAGCTTTAAATGTTTGGGGGATTTCTCAATGGTTGCCAGCTCAAAAAAATAAAAGCAAAATCCAAGTTTTCCATTTTCGAAATTTAGCAACCTTGTTACACTAGCATGTTTTGCTATTCTTTCGTTAATCAACTCAAGTATTACTTCCATTATTTGATATTTATTTCATCTAACCAATGCACGATATCATTAAACACATAATCCGGGACAGTTTCTCCTGTGGGGCGTTTCTCCTTTTTTTCACGATAAGGAAACAAACTATGATCTAATCCGTCGTAATATTTCAAGCTAAAATTGGTTAATTTACAGTCCTTAATGATTTGCCTAACGGAATCAACCCCTGGTTTTAAGCTGATATTTATATCTTTTTCGCCATAAAGCATTAATACCGGCTGTTTAATTTTAGGAAAATACAACTTAGGATCCCATTTTGAGAACTCTATGTATCTTGGATTAAACATTGCTCCCAACAAGATACCGTCCTTAATCAATTTCTCAGTAGGTATTTTTCCTTCTTTTGGGTCGTTGTAATATGGCTTAAATTTAGTCCCTTTCCACTTTTCATTAAACAATTTAAATGCCTCTGTCTTGATGGTATCGTAACTTGAATATTTAGGAATAATTTGTCTCCCAATTGAAGCAATTCCTTTGTAAAAGTTATCATAAAAAACCTCCATAGAAGCCTTTTTTTGATAACTAAATATATATTTATTTCCATTGTATATATAAACTGAATCACTCATGCTAGTTTGAAAGCCAGCCGAAATTACGAAAGGACGAACTCTTTTTTCAACATCATAATCAAATTCATCATAGCCCGTTACACCAGGCGTGGACATTAAAATTGAAAAAGTAATATCTTTATGCTTCGAAACCACCATAGCAGCAGCACAACCAGCCTCACTTGACCCCATAATCCCAATCGGGATTTTTTTGTATTCTTCTTTTGATTTTAAATAATTCAAAACTTTTTCAGTATCAGAAGCCAAAGTTTTTATTGATAAAGATGACCGAATAGAATCACCCCATTTAGTATTTCGAGTTAAAAGCAGTACCCCTATATGATTATCAGTAAAATGCTGAACGTATTGCCGCATCACTAAAAGTGTATCTCTGGTAGCAGTAAAATCAGGGTGAATACCATCTTCCATTATAGAAGTTAAGTATATAATTATTTTATCGGGCTTTCTATTAGCAGGTAAATACATTGTTCCTTTTAAAGAATGCAATGTGTCTTTTTCGATTGCTATTTTTTCGATAATGGGAACACCACCTACATTTTTACAAAAACAAAAAGAAACACTAAAAAGAATAACCAAAATATAATTAAAACGCATTTTACAAAGGAATATAGTGAAAAAAAATACTATTTTATATTTGTGTTTGATATTAGAACCCCGTTTAAATGAAATTAATTTCTCAACTTTAAGGAGTTGTAGGTGCAACATATCCAGAATTTGGATAATAATAACCCATGTATGAATTTCCTCTATTGCTTGCATCATTTTCATATCCTGTAGAATAATATTCGCTATCTATCCCAATAAACTCTAGCCCATTCTTGTATCCACTTTCAAGACCAACAGTACCATAATAACCAAAGCTATTCGTTTCTAATGATTGTAAATAATGTCCATATTCATGGATAAATTCATCAATAGTTAATCCACTTCCAATGTGAACTACTCCATCAGAAGACGTATAAGCTGACAAGCCTCCATCAGCTACTCTTACTCCATCAAAGACGAATTTTTTCCCATCAGGTGCAGTTACAATTGAATAAGACCCCGTCCCTCCCAAATCCCAAGACTCTACGGTACCTCCTCCGGTTAGATCATGACATGTAACTATAGGGTCAATTCCCCCCATGTGCATTGCTTGTTGCTCTGGACTTAGAACCGAGTTCATGATCTTTAGTTGGTCTAAAGAAAGTTTCTTTAGGTTGTTTTGTTTCTTCATATTTTTTTGACTTTTAAGTGAAAATATTTTTTTTCAAATATTAGAAAAAAATCTTATAAAAAAAAATTAAAAGTAATTTTTTTTTTACAATAAACACCCTAGGTTTGCTTTATTTGTTAAAATAGCCTATGAAATTAAATGGATTTCCCTGTGACAGACAAATGGACATGATGGATTGTGGTCCTGCCTGTTTAAAAATGATAGCCAAACATCATGGCAAGTTTTACTTGGAATATAAATATTATGACATGCACCAAGTTATTGCATCTGCACTTACAAAAACAAAAGCATTAAAAGAAACTTTTTAATCTTTTACAGGATGATATAGTTTATTAGGTATTTCTCCCATTTTTTCATGAATAGGTCTCCATCTAAAAGTTGATGCTGTGTTTTCTATCTCGTTATTTTGGATATAATTTCCAAAATAAAATTTATCTTCATCTCCATTTGATACAAATTCTCCTTTACCCCCAAAATCCATTATTTCAAACCCTCCAGCATTCAAGAGAGTCGGAAGTAAAACCTCATGATGTCCTTGCCATCCATTTAATAATTCTTGATCAATAAAACTTAGCGCTTCCCTTGATATCCTATATAATGGATTAAAAGATCGTACTTTATAATCTGATTTTGACTTTTTGGGATAGTGTTTTTTTGAAATTAATCAAAAAAATCTATTGGATGTAATTATTTATTGTGACATTTTTTTAGATAAGTCGTATAATATTCAAAAAAAATATTTTGCTCTTCTAAGAATACTTGCTGGTTATTATAGCTTCTCTTTTCTGGCTTTTCAAAATCAATATAAATAATCACGTTTTTTTGAGGAAAAATAACAAAAGAGCCAATTATTCTGTTAGCCGAGGTAGAATTATTAAACCCATAAATGCTATAACCGTTCACTTTAACTTCTACACTACCTTTTGAACCTGAATGGTTTGATATAAAATTTAAATGTGCTAATAAATTCTTTTGATCGTCTTGATAAGCCTTTGAGTCAGAATACTCAACCTTTAAATTAACAAAGGGAAAATTTTGTTTATTATAGAGAATTCTATAACCATCTAGCTGTGATATTTTTTTTAACCCTTCTGTTGTTGGTAAAATCCTATACTTGTTCTTCTTAGCAGGAAGCCTGTCTATTCTAACGTTTGTGACACTTTTATATCCTTTAAATGAGATAAAACAATCTGGAATATCTTGAGCTCTTAATGAATGAAGATTTGCTAACATGAAAAAGTATACAATTCCCGTTTTTAATATTTTAAAGTTTTTTGACATGTTAAAAATTTCGTTTAATATGTAATATGCTATCTATCCTGAAAATTATATTTTTCTGAAAAATAGTAGTTGCTTTTTGTTTTTCTATTGAAGTTAATTGATCATCATAAAATCTTACATTATCAGCATTGCAAATTCCTATAAAAGATAATTGACATTCATTATTCTCCCAGTTATCATTGCGACCAACAAAGCCACACCAAAAAATTGATCCTTTTTTACTTCCAGGAATATACATATGAAAACTCACACTATCATTTGTCATTCTTTTAAATGCTTCTCCTTTATTACCACTATATTCTATAGTATATTTTCGTAAACTATCGGGCACAATATATTCAGGATGTAACTTAAATAATTCCTTTATAGCTTTATTTACCTCTTTTTTACTCTTAGAATAAGCATAGTTTTTGATCCTGCCATGAGTACCCGCAGTTGCTAAAAAACTAAAACAAGTAATTAGAAAGATTACAACTGAAAAATATTTTGTAGTCCTTAGTGAAAATTTAACATCCTTAGGTTTATAATAATAACTTATTGGAAGAACCAGTAATGCTACTAAATCAGTATAATCAATCACTCTATTTATTTGCCAAAAAGCAAAATCATTCCAAAAATGAATAACTAAAGTAGAAAATGGTGATTTCCAAATAATAAAACCAATAGCCGTTAAAATGTAAATAAGTTTTCTTTTTTCAAAAAAGATGCACATAAAAAGAGGAAAAATAAACAACCCCACAAAATCACTTAACTTGCCAGTTAAACGATTATGAAAATGATATTTCAAAAAAAAATCATTTAATAGCAATATCATAAGACATAAAATAAAGCCCTTTGAAATTAAAATTTCGCTGTTTTTCGAAGACATAGTGCTATAGTTAATTTTGAATAGAGGCAGCACCATTTATACCCATTTTAATGAGAACACCAACGGAAATACCTGTTGCTACAGCTAAGGCTTCTAACCGTGTCATAATGTCAGAGCCATATTGACCTTGAGAAACTTGAATCTCATTCATTATTAACCTTAAGTCAGCTGATAAAGTATTCATATCTACCAACACTCCTCCAACACCTTGAGCATTAAGAGCATCATAATCTAAATCATGCACCATAGCAAAAAAATCTGCCATGTTTGCAGGGGCTAATGTATAACCATACGGATTATTAGGCCCTATATAATTTTCTATCCAATTTCCTGTCCAACCTGTACTACCAACAGAAACCTCATTTAATTGTTCCATCCATATACTAAATTCCGAACTCCAAACAAAGGTAACTCCATTTACTACGTATGAACCATAACCTCCACTACTATAACTAGACCAGTTAAACCCATCACTAGAACTATAAGTACCTGAAGATATTCCGCTTAAATTACCACTCATTACAGCATCAACAAATTGTTGCCATGTATATCCACCGCTTCCTCCAATAAATTGCATTAATTCCTCTTTATAGATTACTTCCATTTCCTGCTCTAGTAATTCGAATGCTAATTTCGCTTTGTTTTTCATAATTAAAATATGTTAAAGTTAAACAATAAGAGTAGTTTATAATTTTATCGCAATACAATATTAGAAAAAAATCTTATAAACAATATTTTTTCTAACAATAAATCACTTAGGTTTGTTATTCTTAAATTAACCTATGCAAATAAATAGTTTCCCCTGTGACAGACAATTGGACATGATGGATTGTAGTCCTGTTTGTTTAAAAATGATTGCCAAACATTATGGTAAGTTTTACTTGAAATATAAATATTACGACATACGCCAAGTCATTGCATCTGCACTTACAAAAACAAAAGCATTAAAAGAAACTTTTTAATCTTTTACAGGATGATACAACTTATTAGGTATTTCTCCAATCTTTTC
>NZ_AUDK01000001.1 GCF_000425425.1 Flavobacterium daejeonense DSM 17708 | reverse complement strand
AAGAGCTTTGGGAGCTGATTTACAAACAGCCCGTACAGGTATTTTATTTGCAGGATTATTAAAATTATTAATGCCTGTAATTGTAATGTTACCAGGTATTGCGGCTTATGTTTTATATCAAGGAGGACATTTACCACAATTAGTTGGAGGAAAAGACGGAGCTTACTCAGCGATGTTAACTTTCTTGCCTACAGGTTTAAAGGGACTTTCGGTTGCGGCTTTAACAGCAGCTATCGTGGCTTCTTTAGCTGGAAAAGTAAACAGTATTTCTACAATTTATACCTTAGATGTACATAAAAAATACATTCAAAAAAATGCCGGAGAAAGACAACAGGTAAACATTGGTCGTTTGGCTGTATTTGCTTCAATGGTTTTAGCGGTAATGTTTACCTGGAATGATGTTTTAGGAATTGGAGGGGTAGGTGGATTTACTTATATTCAAAAATATACAGGATTCATCAGTCCCGGAGTATTTGCGATGTTCTTCTTAGGTATGTTCTGGAAACGTACAACAGGATTGGCTGCGATTGTGGGAGTATTGGCAGGATTCTTATTGTCTGTATTATTCAACGAATATGCACCGGCTTTATTTGGAAATGAAACTTTATTGTACACGGCTTATCCAAACGGAAAAGGATTGTATGAAATTCCATTCCACATTTGTATGGGATTGTCATTCTTCTTTACGATGTTATTGATGGTTGGAATTAGTTTTGCAGGACCAAAAGTAAATCCAAAAGCGTTTGAATTGGATACTGAAATGTTCAAAGTAAAACCGCAAACTACCGTATTAATTATCATCACTTTATTGATTATTGCTGCTTTATACGTGAAGTTCTGGTAAAAGAAAATAATAGTTTTAAATGTGAAAATGTGGAATCGAATTCGTTTGATTCCACTTTTTTTATGATCAAAAGAAATACAAAAAAATCACTAAAAGTGGGTATTGTATGAGTCTTCAAACAAATATATTTTTGTAAAATATTTATCCAGATTTTATGTATGTTTTTTATTCTTAGAATAAATAATTCTTTTAACCCTCATATAAAGAAGACATAATCAATATTTTGGTACACGAGTGAATTTGATATCAGAAGATTTTTTTAAACAGAGGCAGGATAGTACAGGATACGTTATGATTTATTTAATAGTATTTTCGCTTCAAAATATTATCTAGCAACAAAACGTCCTAAAAAAACAGTTTAAATATAATCTAATAACTGAATGACTAAAATTATATATGCAATACTCCTGCTTTCGGGAGTTTGTTCGATGAGTCAAAATAATCTGCCAAAAAAAATAACAGATGTTCTGGTAAAAGCCGGAAAAAATCGAGGTGAACTAGAAAAAGTTATTCATCAATACAATCAAAATGTAGGAGACAGTCTGAAGCTAAAAGCAACTTATTTTTTAATAAGTAATATAGATATTCATTCTTCTGTGGATTATTATTGGGCAGACGAGACAGGCAAAAAAATTCCATATAACGAAATGGACTATCCTGATTTTGCTACTGCTGTTAAGGCTTTTGAAGAAATAAAACCAAAATACAAAAATTTAAAACCGATACCCGTCATTTACAAAGATATTGACGCAATCAAAGCTGATTTTTTGATAAAAAATATTGAAAATGCCTTTGTTTTTTGGGAAAAGCCACAAAATAAAAATCTATCATTCGAAAATTTTTGCAACTATATATTACCCTATCGAGTAGGGACAGAACCCTTACAAGATTGGCGTATTACGTATCGAGAAAAATTTGGATGGATTCAAGATAGTTTAAAAAATGAAGACATCGAGAAGGCAATACGCTATTTTGCTAAAGATTTTAGAAATTGGTTTGTTAATACTTGGAATTTGGAGCAACGTAAAGAACCCTTGCCGCATCTTGGTCCTATACAATTGTTAAACCGTAAAAAAGGAAACTGTGATGATATAGCCAATCTAATGACCTATATTCTTCGTTCGCAGGGCTATTGTGCCTCAGTAGAAAGTGTGCCCTTTTGGGCTACAAGTACAGGTACTCATTTTTTCAACAGTAGTTTTTCGTCAGAGGACAAGCTGATTCCATTTGATGTTTCAACCGCTAATGTAAAGATCGATAATTTCTCAAGGGAACCCTCCAAAGTGATAAGAACTACTTACGCCCGCCAGCCTAATGTTCTGGCAGCAATACTGCCCAAAGAGCAAATACCTCCTGGATTTATGCGTAAAGAAAACTATCTTGATGTTACAGAGCAATACTGGCAAACCAGCAGTATCACAACATCACTATTTAGTGATAATAACAGACCAACTGTTGCTTACGCCTGTGTGTTTAACGGTATGAAATGGAGGGCTACTTGGTGGGGAAAAATAAAAGACGAGCAAGTAACCTTTGATAATTTATGTAAAGGAGCCGTTTTTTTGCCTGCTTATTATAGCAATAACAAAATTAAACCTGCTGCTTACCCAATAGCTTTGGGATACAATCATCAAGTAACGCTAAAACCCGATCTGGAAAACACTCAAACTATAACTATAGCAGAGCAGGAAAAATACCTCAAATTCAGACCCGAAAAAAAATACATTCTCTATTATTGGTACACTGATTGGGTTTCTTTGGGTGAACAAACAGCAATAGCTGGAAGCCAAACGCTAGTTTTTGAAAAAGTACCTAAAAACGCTCTTTTACTCCTTATTCCTGAATATTCTCAAGGCAAAGAAAGACCATTTATAATTAATGAGAATAAGGAACGAATTTGGTTTTGAGTTTTTTGAATCAATTACCTAACCCATAAATATTGACTAATAATTTTAACTATGAAAAAAAACAAATTACAAATTATGATTGTTTTAGCACTGTTTTCGTATGTATTGCATGCCCAAACAGACAAACAACAAACCTTTAAAAAACTGTATTTGCAACAAGTCGCCAAAAATGCCGAGGTTGAAGCAAAAACAAATTTATCATTGATTGCAAAAACACAAAATATAGACACGGAAACTCATAATGCCCTATATCAATTATTCTATACCAAAAGATTGGAAACAGAAAAAATATTGATGAGTGGAGCTACTACAGAAAAAACCAACAAAGACCTAGAAAACTTATTCACTAAATACGATTCTGTAAACAATTTGTATTTGCAAGCCTTAAAAAGCAAAAGCATTGTGAGTACTAAAATTCTCAATATGAAAGAGAATTCAAAATTTGCTCACGCTATAAAAAATAGCAATCAACTGCAATTGAACAAAAAACAAATCGACGATTTGTTCATTCAAATGGGGCTTATGAGTGATAAAAAAGTAGCAAACCCCGATTTAAATTTAAAAGAATACGAAAGAAGTCAATTACCCGCTATTTTAACCGACAAACAGTATATAGAACTATTGGTGATTTTGAACCAAACTAAAGCTTTAAACTGGGCGAAGAAATCATGGGAAGAAATGAAAAGTAGAGAGATAAATCAAAGTTTGGATAGTACAAAAGTAATTGCCGAAAATTACAATTATAACTTGTACAAATTAGTGTCCAGAGATCGATATGGAGACCATACTGTAGAAGCAAGTGAAAATCTTCAAAAAATGATAAATGATATGCCTGACTCTGCATTGCAACTGGCATCAGATAAAGCAAGAAATCCTATAAAAAAAGAAGAGACATTAAAAACAAATTTTTCATGGTAAAAACAAAAAATAATAAATTAATAAACACTATAACCTTTTAAAATCAAAAAAATGACCAAATTCAAAACATCAATCGTCCTTGGAACAATTATTTCGTTATTATTAATTATAGTTGTTTCTTGCGCTACCGAAGACATAGGACTAATAGAACAGCAAAAACAGCTTCCTTTGAATCAAAACACAGAAGAAGTATCGGTTGTAGAGGAGACCAACCTAGTGCTACCTGAACAACAAAGTGATCTTGCTCTGAAAACAAATTTACAAGAATTTGCTAGAAAGTATGTGAGATACACAACTATGATACAAAATAGACTCGCTAGAAGCAAAGTTGGTTATGCAGAATTGAAACAATCGCTTTCAGGGATAAAAACTCAAAATGATTTAAAAATAGCCTTGGAAAAAGTGGGGATAAAAGACAGCGTCGGAGTGATTGATTTAACTATTAAAGCAACTAATCTTGCCAAAGACTTTCTTGCTAATAACCCGAGATTTAGCAAATATTCAATTACTGAAAAGCAAAACTTATTAACAATAGAATTACAGAATGCTTTCGAAGAAAGGAGAAAAGAGAAACTAAAAACACGCTTTTTAAAAACATCAATAGTTAGCAGGCTAGAAGAAGATCCTGCAACAGATTGTGCACAAGATTACTCTGATACTTATGGAAGATGTGATCGTGATTTAGCTCTTTGTACTGGTGGCGCAACTGCTTTATTTATGCTTACTGTTGAATTCGGTCCAGAGGGTATACGCAGCTTATTTAGTAGCAGTATACCTTTGTGAGCAAGCAGCCGTAAATTGCATAAATGATGCAATGGACGATTATGAAAAATGCGAAAGTAGAATATAATGAATTTTTAAACAAGTTATTTGAATAAATATGAAATAAATGCTTTTTTATTATATAATTAACCATTTTTAAGTAAATTTTGTCTTGAAAAACAGCAAAAGAACAAGACGAAATGGAAAATTTATTTGAAAATGGTTTTTAAACTCAATCAAGGTACAAGTTAATAATTTTCTTAATATTTCTATAAATGAAAAATAAATTCCCTCTAAAAATCAAACATTTTGTTTGTATAATTTCCTATCCCTTTTTACTTTTCATAGACAGGATAACACAACATAATAGATACAATAATACATTCTTACTATTTTCAGTACTAGTATTTATTCTACTTTTAGGTTGGTTGATGTATAAAGAAAGAGTAGATAAAACCCACAATGATTCTAAATCAAAATTAGATTCTTATATTTTTTTCTTTATGTTCTTTATTGCAATACTTTTAGGAGAATTTGTTAAATACCTATTTCGCTAGAACATTCTTTAATTTAGTTAGTAAAAACATCTTCTGCATCATTCGTTTTTCGAAAAATACTATTCAAGAAATGGATGTGCAAAGATGTTTTTGTTTTTAAATTTTGTTGTCAAAATGTGTTTTTATCCAAAAACACACTATCTTATCTTGCTATTCCATGACTAATCTTCAAAAATTCACTAGCACAGTATTACTGTTTTTTCTCTTGCTACTTTTTATTGGCACTAATACCATTTCAAACGGTAATTTTTTGGCTAAACGCTATTTTATCATTGTACTGGGGTCTGTTCTAATTCTAGTATTTTCAATAAACTTAATTTTTAGAAAAAAGGCATTAAATATACGTATAACCATTATTGATTTGGCACTTTTTTTATTGCTGTTTTATATTGGGATACGGCTTTTGTTTATGCCTTTTGCAAAAGGCAGTATACCTTATTATATTATTCTAATAGCGCTTACTGTTTTTTTAGTGGTTTTGAAAAAAATGTTCTTACAAGTCCCAAAGCTTCTATTATTACTAATACTTGTTTTTCTATGTATTGGTACTTTTGAGAGTGTTTATGGATTATTGCAACAAGCAAAATTACTGGATAATACTGGTTTCAATTTTTTTAAAGTCGTTGGTTCTTTTGGCAACTCTACACCGTATAGCATCTATTTAGTTTCTATTCTTATTTTTAGCTTTGGCTTTTTTTTATATTCTAAAAATTCCAATGATGTTTCAAAAACGATTTATCGCTATTTTGCTTTAACTACGGCACTACTAATTGCTGCAGCTTTAGCTTTTACAGGTTGTCGTACATCTTGGGTTGCGGCCATTATTGGTGTAATCATTGTAAGTTGGCCGTTGATAAGATTGAATAAAACCTTTAAGTATTTGCTGGGTAGTAGTAAAAACAAGTTCTTGTCCCTAGCCTTTTTGAGTATAATAGCAATCAGTACGGCTGTTTTTTTGTATGGTTACAAGCCACAATCCGCCAAAGGACGGCTGCTTGTGTATGAAATTAGCCTTGCAATGATAAAAGATAAGCCTATGTTTGGTCATGGATTTTGTCGTTTTATTTCAGAATATAATAATTACCAAGCCATGTATTTCAAAATACATCCCAATAGCAACTATATTTTACTGGCAGACAATATTTACTATGGCTTTAACGAATTTATTCAAGCAGCAGTAGAGTTGGGGCTAGTTGGGTTTTTCTTACTGGTTTGGCTTATTGTTTTAATTTTACAATCTAAAACAAAATCCGAATGGCAGTATATTGCGTTACCTGCCAAGGGAGCTTTGATAGGAATTTTAATCTGTTGTTTGTTTTCGTATCCTTTTCATATTTTACCGGTTGTTGTAAATATTGTTTTCTTTTTGGCTATTATAATGGCTGCTGGCTCTGATACAGGTTTTGTTTTCTCTATAAACAAAAACATATTTAAGCCCGTATTATTTTTGTCAACTTTTGCAGTACTCTTTGTCTGTTACAATCAGTGGAAAGATTTTGAAGCCAGAAAACAATGGAAGCAGGCAGGTGATTTTGCTCAAATTTACAATTTTAAAAAAGCCTTACCTTTATATGAAAACGCATATAAAGAATTACATTATGACGGAGATTTTCTATATGATTATGGCTCTGACTTAATGATAACAAACCCACTACAAGCAACAAAAATACTTGAAGAAGCTAAAAAATTTGAAATCCATACTGATTTACAAATGAAACTGGGCAATGGTTACCAAGCATTAAAACAGTTTAAAAAAGCAGAAAACGCATATTATTTAGCATCCTTAATGGTTCCTTCGAGATTCAGACCAAAATATGCTTTATTTGATCTATACCGCCAAAACAAACAATATACTAAAGCAACAGAAATAGCCAAAATAATTTTAGGGATGAAAGTAAAAATACCAAGTACCACCGTTACCTTAATAAAGTTAGACGTAAAAAACTGGTTGTTAGAGAGACCTAGATCTCCGAAGAGCTAAAAGCTACATTTTTTTTATCACATAGGTAACAATTCCCCAAATGATGAGTTCATTTTCTTCGGTTACTTTTATGGGAGTGTAATTGCTGTTTTCGGGCATCAGGTAGAGACAGTCTTTTTCCAGTTTAATGCGTTTTACGGTGAATTCGCCATCGATAAAGCAAATAGCAATTTTGTTGTCCTGCGGTTCAATACTTCGGTCTACAATAAGCACGTCTTTGTCATTGATGCCAGCATCAATCATCGAATTTCCTTTTACCTTAATGTAAAAAGTAGCCAGTGGATTTTCGCTTAGTTCTTTATTCAGGTCGATATTGTTTTCCGTGAAATCAGCTGCCGGCGAGGGAAATCCTGCCGAAACACCATCAGGAATAAAAGGAATACGCAGTTCGCTTTCAAAACCCGGTTTGTGAAAAGTGAGTTTTGGATCTTTTTTTATTGACATTTTACTTCGAGAATCTCTTTAAAATTAGTGGTGTATTTATTTGATAAATGATTCTGATTCATGTCCCAGGTGAGTTTTAAATTCTGGCTGGCCAATTTTACTTTGGTTTCGCCAATTTTAGTATTGAGATGATCCATGGCTTTCATCAGTGCCAGATGTTTTGGGTTTTCTTCTTCGAATAATTGTAATTGTTTTTGGTTTTCACCAATGAGTTCGCTTACAATTACGCCTGCTTTTTTGAATTTCAGATGTTCGTTTCCCTGATGCAATTGTTTGAATAATTCGACAGCGGTATTGGCAATAGTCAAAGTCGAATTAGTTGCATACGGCAAAGTAATGGCGCTGTTAAAATAATATTTGGATGTTTTAATGGTATGCTTGTCCACAACGAGCATGACTATTATAGTATGACAACAGGATTTTTGTTTTCTTAATTTCTCCGCACAAACGGCTGCAAATGTCGTGATGCGTTCCCGAAGTAAATCAAAATCGGAGATTTGTTTGGGAAAACTTCGTGTAATGGCAATGCTTTTCTTTTGCTCGACAATGGGTTCCAAATCAAAAACCGATTTTCCTTCCAGTTCCGCTTTCAATCGAAGACCGGTTACGCCCATGGTGCTTTTTATCCAGGCTTCGTGCTGCGGTTGTATGAAATCGAATGCCGTATTGATGTTTCTCAGTTTTACTTTTTTAGTCATGCGATAACCAATGCCCCAAACATTTTCTATTTTAGTCCATTTTAAGGCTTTGATGCGTTTTTCTTCGGAGTCGATAACATAAACGCCCTGGGTTCTGTCTTGGAATTTCTTGGCAATCTTATTGGCTACTTTCGATAAGGCTTTGGTTTCTGCAAATCCGACGCATATCGGAATTCCAAGCCATTTTTGAACTCGCTGCTTCATTTGCAGACCATAATTATGATAATCGGTAATAGTTAATCCATCAAAATTCAGGAAGGCTTCGTCAATACTGTAAATTTCAACATTGGGAGTAAACTGATTCAGGATTGCCATTACACGGCGGCTTAAATCGCCATAAAGCGCATAATTAGACGAAAAGATTTTGATGTTTTTCTCTTTTACCAAGTCTTTAATCTGGAATGCAGGCGCACCCATAGTAATTCCGGCTGCTTTGGCTTCTTCACTTCTGGAAATCACACAGCCATCGTTGTTCGATAAAACCGCAATGGGTTTGCCGTTGAGTTCCGGTTGGAAACCACGTTCGCAGGAAGCATAAAAATTGTTACAATCGACTAAAGCATACATAGTACAAAATTACGCATTAGTGTTTTTTATTGAATCTTGTTTGGGGGAGTTTTTTAGAAAAAACGGTAGTGTTTTTTGTTTTTTTCTGAAGATAATAGAATTGTGTTTTTGGTCAAAACTATGCTATATTAACTTTAAAGTATTTAAAATTACCATTTTTTTACTAAAACGTTTTCGTAAAAGGTAATATAGCATAGAAATATGAAAAACTGCTGTAGTTTAATTCTATGCTAGCATACTATCTTTGAACCAGTTAAAAGAAATATAAATCTAAAATTTCTAGTTATGAAAAAGATTTTAAACCTAAGTATCGTATTAGTAGTTGTATTATTGGCTATGAATACACGCGCAACTGGTCATAAAACAGCTAAAGTTGAAAAAATCAGTTCTAAAAAGATGGTAACTTTTGCACTAAATGATGTAAATAAAGCTGATGTCTCTATGTATGATTCAAGTAATAAATTGTTGCACACGGAGCACGTTTATACTTTAAACTTGAATCCGTTGAAATCTTCAGAAAAAATTGTGAAGACTTACGATTTAAATCCATTGGCTGACGGGGTGTATTACCTGGTAGCAGAGTCTAAAACAAAAGTGGAAAAGTATGAAATTCTTGTGGTGAATGAGACTGCAACTATTATGTCAGATCCATATTCAGTAGAGTATAAAACGGTTGCTGTTAAATAATTAAGATTGGTTAGATGAAAGAGGCTCCTTTTAGGGGCCTTTTTTTATGGTTAAATGTTATTTTACTCAAAAACCGATTTTAATTCATGCCGGTATTCTGAAGCATTTTTGCCTGTGAATTCTTTGAAAGTTTTATTAAAATGACTAAAATTATTAAAACCGCTTTCAAAAGCAATTTCGGTAATGCTGATGGGTTTTTCGGCTAATAATTTACAGGCGTGAACTAATCGGTAATCGTTTACGAATTTAGTAAATGTTTTGTGGGTTATTTTTTTGAAATAACGACAAAATGATGGGACAGTCATGGATACTTTTCCGGCAATTTCATCAAGATGAATAGGTTCTTTAAAGTGATCTTTTACATAGTTGAAAATGTAATTGATTCTTTCGTTGTCCTGTACGTGCATTTCCATTCGGAAACCTTCGGCATTTAAAACAGTAGCGTCTTCGGTGGCGAGTTCCAGTTCGTTGAGAATTTCGATAATACTCAACAGTCGTTCAAATGGAGATTGGTCTTCCATTTTTCCGATTTTTTTTCCAATTTTTCTTTTCGTCTTTCCGCCAAAAGTAATTCCGGATTTGGCTTGATTCAATAAGTTTTTGATATTTCGCATTTCAGGAATATCAAAAAAATGTTCGCCCAAAAATTCCGGTTTCATTTGGATGACGATTTCATTTTTATTTCCGGTAAGTTCATCGGTAAATCCGCAATGTGGTAAATTGCTCCCAATTAAAGTCAAATCGCCGTTGTTGTAATAAGAAATGTGGCTGCCCACCTGGCGTTTTCCTGTTCCGCCGTTTACAAATATCAGTTCAATTTCGGGGTGATAATGCCAAAAATTGGAATTATAATTAATGTTGTATTTGGTGAGTGTAAACGAACTTCCAAACGAAGGTTCGATTATTTTGAGTGTTGGTGCATTCGGTTTCATTTTTGTTACGTTTGGTTTGGCTATACTAAGTTAACAAATAAATATGGAATATTAACTATATTTCACTAAAACGTTTTCGTAAAAGGTAATTCAGCATATTAATTGGAAAATTTACTATCATTTTGGTCTGCAGGCTTGTTCTAACTTTATACTATGAAATGAGTATAAATCTAAAACATGGTATTATGAAAAAGATTTTAAAAATTAGTTTAGTGTTAGGGATAGTCTTGTTGGCTATGAATGTGTATGCGGTAGCCGTTAATTTTTCATTACATAATAAATTTCGTCAGGAAAAAATGATTTCATTTGGTTTAGAAGATTCGGATGAAACCAAAATAAGTATTTATGATGCAAATGATAAATTGATTCATACTGAAAACGTCCTGGTGGACGGGAAATTGGTTAGGAGTTATGATTTAAATAACTTTAAGGAAGGGATTTATTATTTGGTAGAAGAGTCTAAAACTAAGATTAGCAGGTATGAAGTTTTGGTATTAGACGATTCGGCAACTATAATGTCGGATCCTTTTGCGGTTGTTGATAAGACGGCTTTGTAAAAAAAGTAGGTTTTTTTTAATTAAAATAGTTTTGAATTTAATTTTGGCACGAATTATGATATACTAATTTTGGTTAGAAATTTGCTATTTGTTAGTAATTAATTAGTTTGTGTAGTGAAAAAAGAAAGTCCCTGTGGTTAAGGGACTTTTTTTATTTTAAATGCTGCCGATAATACGATCCATAACCCAACTGGTGTGTGTAGCCGTTTTTCCGTTTGAAGGATGTGTGCCGGAATCCAGTAATTGCTCCTTCATGTCCTGAACATGGTTTAATTGCACATTTTCCGGATGTTCGATAAAAAGCGGAACTACTCCGTTTTCGTTAGAAAGTATAACCGGATTTTCATCGAAGATTGAAAATTCTATCGTCCCCTGACTTCCGTAAATTACAACTTTGTCTTCGCGGGTAGCACAGCCAAAATTCCAGCTGCCTGTTCCTGTAATACCATTGTCGTGTAGCCAGCAGGAAACCAAAGCATCTTTGGACGAATATAAATTTTGCTGGTTGATGCTAAAGCCTGAAACCTCTTTGATATCTCCCAATAGATAATTGAATAAATCTAATCCGTGACTGGCTAAATCGTCAAAGTAACCTCCTTTAGCCACATTAGCATCAGTGCGCCAATTGTATAAGCCTGATAAATCCTGAGGAGAAGCGGGTTTGCTCAAATGCCAGTTGATATGTCTTATTTGTCCAATACTGTTGGCTTCCAGCCATTTTTTAATCTGTTTGAATCTTGGTAAAGAACGGCGGTAATAAGCAGTAAAAAGTGGTATTTTTTTAGCTGCAAAAGCTTCGTAAATGGCTTTGCTGTCTTCGTAACTCGGTGCCAGTGGTTTTTCGATGCAGCAAATTTTTCCTGCATCGGCTACTTTTAAACCGTATAGTTTATGCGAATCAGGTGGAGTAGCAATATAAACCGCATCTACTTCCGGATCATTGATTAATGCATCTGCATCGGAATAATGTTTTTTAATCCCGTGTCTGTGAGCATAATCGGCTGCTTTTTCAGCATCTCTGCGCATTACAGCAACAATTTCAAATCCTTCTGTTTTTTGATAAGCAGGACCACTTTTTTTTTCGGTTACATCTCCGCAACCAATGATTCCCCATCGAATTTTTGTTAGTTTATGTTCACTCATCTTGTTCAATTTAGTCACAGCCTTCCACATTACAGCTGTTCGATTCTGAGGAATTCAAGATAGTAATTTTTGATTGAAATTGACCTTCTTCCCAAACTTTTTCAAGAACATTTAAAAAGGTTTGTTCGTATTGCGCACCCGAAACAGCATATTTATTATCAAATACGAAAAAGGGAACGCCCTGAACACCTATTTGCTGGGCTCTCAAAATATCTTGCTGTACTTCTTTAGCAAATGCATCAGTTGTGAGTACACTATCGATAGTTTCAGCTTCTAATCCGGCTTTAATTGCCAGTTTTTTTAGTGTTTCGGTATTGTTTACATCTTTACCATCGGTAAAATAGGCTTTGAATAATAATTCTTTTAGTTCTGATCCTAGTTGCTGTTGTTTAGCTAAATGCAACAGGCGATGCGCATTAAACGAGTTAGCCATGATGACTTTTTCAAAATGAAATTCCAAACCCGAATTGGCGGCTGTTTCCGCAGTATTTTTTAAGGATTCTAGGGCCCATTCCTGATCTTTTCGATATTTCTCAGCAAGATGTTCGGCTAAATTATCATCTTCAGAGGCAATAAAATTAGGATCCAGTTGAAAGCTTTTCCATTCAATTTCGATGGCATCCTGATGAACAAACTGATTAATCGCATTTTCTAAACGTCTTTTTCCGATATAACAAAACGGACACATAATATCCGACCAGATTTGTATTTTAAGTTTATTTTCCATCTTTTATTTATTTGTATATACAAATGTATTGAAAAATAGTTGTAAATGTTTGGGTGTTATGTTTTTATTAAGAGTTGCTTTGGTTGGATACTTTGTAAAAAGAAAAAACCGTCAAGACGAATCCTGATGGTTTTACTGTTTTTATTTCAGATAAGATTATAATAAATCCAACACAAAAGAAGGACATAATCCCATTGCAATATTGAGTGCAATAGCAATTATGGCAACAGCCAAATACACTTTGGAAGCTGGAATTTTAGCCTCGTTAGGTTCTTTGGTGTACATGGCCAAAATCAATTTAAAATAGTAGCCCACACTGATGATTGAGTTGATTACCGCAACAATAACCAAAGCGATGAAACCAGCCTGAATCGTTTGTGTGAATAAGAACAACTTAGCGAAGAAACCTCCGAATATAGGAATTCCGGCCATTGAAAGTAAGGAAGCCGTTAAAACAGCCGCCATCAAAGGATTGTTTTTCCCTAAACCATGAAAGTTTGTGATGTCTTCATTTTCTCTGGTTTTGCACACATACAGGATTACGCTAAAGGCAGCAATTCCGGCCAATGCGTAAGCAGAAGTGTAGTACAATAAAGTTCCTGAAGATTTAGCAGTACTCAATAAAGTCATCAACATAAATCCGGCATGCGAGATTCCTGAGAAAGCCAACATACGTTTTACATTTATCTGACGAAGTGCCATGATATTTCCAACGGTCATCGAAGCAATTGATACAATTACAATTACCAACTGGAAAGATGGAGAAATATCAGCATTCATTGTTTTGACTAATTTGTACAAAGTTGCGATGGCAACCACTTTTGCCAAAGTACTCATCAAAGCAGTTGTTAAAGAAGGCGAACCTTCATAAACATCAGGAGCCCAGAAATGGAAAGGAACAGCAGCAATTTTGAATAACATTCCAATGAAAAGCAGCACAATTCCAATAGGGAACCAAATTGGCAATTCAGCTGAACGGGATAATTCACTGATTTCAGTAATATCAAAAGTTCCCATGGCACCGTAAATTAAACAAATTCCGAAAAGAATAATTCCGGATGCAAACGAACCCATTAGGAAATATTTCAAACCGGCTTCGTTACTTTTGATGCTGGTACGATTGCTCGAAGCCAAAACATAAAGCGCAATAGATAATACTTCAATTCCTAAAAAGAACATCGCTAAATTTCCAAAAGAAACCATCGCAACCGCTCCGGCTAATAGAAATATTTTAATGGCAATAAAATCAGAAAGTTTTGTCGGACGATTTTCGTAAAATTTATGACCTAAACTCACCAAAAAGATTGTAAGGATGATAAATAATGCTGAAAAAGTAGTTGAATATTTGCCCACAACAATCATGTTGTTGTAGTAGAAAGCAGGAGCAGCATTGTATTCGGATATGTCCAGTCCAAGAATGGCTAATAATCCAATAACGGCTATTGGAATAATTGCTTTTCGGGCATCGAAAATTTCAAATAAAAGGCATAAAACACCTAATCCTATTATTGCTATTAATGTATTCATATTTTTTATCGTGATTCAGGATAAGTACCTGATATTAAAATAGTCAGTTTTGATTATTGAATTTTATACAATGTTCTCACAATTTGATCCAAAGCAGGGGTAATTAATTCATTGATAGGTCGTGGATACAAACCAAAAATAAAAATAACCGCAACGATAATGACCAATACTAAAGTTTCATGCAACGTTACATCGGCAAATACTTTAGTGTTAGTTTCACCAAGCATAACCTGTTGGTACATTTTTAGCATATAATAAGCACTTAAAATGATCGTTGTTCCTCCTAAAAGAGCAAACCATAAGTTGATTTGAGCCAAACTGTACAATACTGTAAACTCACCAACAAAGTTAAAAGTCGTAGGCAATGCTACAGAAGCCAAAACTAAAATCATGAATAATGAAGCAAATTTTGGAGCCTGAGTACGAATTCCGCCCATATCGGCAATGGTTCTTGTTTCAAATCTTCTGTAAATGATTTCAGCAGCAAAGAACAATCCGACTACTACAAATCCGTGCGCTAACATTTGTAAAACCGCTCCGCGTAAACCGTCTGAATTTAGGGAGTAACATCCGGCAGCAATTAAACCAACGTGAGCTAAGGAAGAATAAGCCAAAAGTTTCTTTAAGTCTTTTTGGCGTAAAGCCACAATCGAACCATAAATAACTCCGGCAATTCCAAAACCGATTAAAATAGGTAAATAGGTTTTTGAAGCAATCGGCGTGATAGGAATCTGCCAACGTAAAACACTGTATAATCCCATTTTTAGCATAATACCAGAGAGTAACATCGTTCCCACCGTTGGTGCTTTTTGATATACTTTAGCCTGCCAGGTATGGAAAGGAATAATTGGAATTTTAATCGCATAAGCCAGGAAGAAAGCCCAGAAAATCCAGAATTGTTCCACTCTGCTTAATTTTACGTTGTATAAATCAGCAATTAAGAAGCTACCTGCTTTTTGGTACAAATACACAAAAGCAATTAGCATAAAAAGAGAACCGGCAAGGGTGTAAATAAAGAATTTAACAACCGCTTTTTTGCGCTCTTCTGTATCTCCATTTCCCCAAATTAAAGCAATAAAGTAAATTGGGATTAAAGATAATTCCCAGAAAATATAATACAAAAGTCCGTCAGAAGCTAAGAACGTTCCTGCCATTGCAAATGACATGAATAAAATCAAAGCATAAAAAGATTTTGCATTTTTATATTCATTTCCAAAAGAAGAATAGATAATCAAAGGAGTTAAAGCCGTAGTCAATAATAACATGATTAACGACAATCCATCAGCTGTTAATGAATAAGAGATGGCCGGTTTATTAATCCAAAATTTGAAGAAATTAATATTTGCTCCGGCATTATAAGCATTCAATAACGCAATTGATATACCAAAAGCTACTAAGCTGAATAATAGCGCCACTCTGGAAGCCAGTTTATCGCCGGCAAAGTAAGTAGCAAATGCGCCAACAAGAAGTATAATTAATAGTAGTGATACGTTCATGATATAAAATTATTGAGCTAAAAATAAATAAGTTACGATACTGCAAAGTCCCAGAACAAATACAAACAGGTAGAATCCAATACTTCCGGTTTGTAATTTTTTTCCTTGATAACTTATTTCATTGGTTACTTTTCCTAATCCAAATACAAATGCAGATAAGGCAGTTTCGATATAATCTCTAAAGAATCTTGATAACGCATTGATTGAATTTACAAAGATTGCGTCGTAAATTTCATCTACATAATATTTGTTATACAATACTTTAGCAATTCCTGTAATTTCAGCGTCTTCCGCCGGAATCTGATTTTGTTTGATGTATTTTGCAAAGGCAATTCCAATTCCAACTAATCCGCCAATAACGGCAATCGCCATCAAAGTGTATTCCTGTGTGCCAAAATGATGTGCTTCGTGTACTTCTTTTGAAAATAATGGAGCCAAATATCCATTTAACCAACTATTAGTAGGCAAACTAATCAAACCTCCAACTGCAGCCAAAATAGCTAATACAATTAATGGAAAAGTAATTAAAGACGGACTTTCGTGTAAGTGACTTTTTTGGTGCTCAGTTCCTCTGAAATCTTTGTAGAAAGTTAAATATAACAAACGGAACATATAAAAAGCAGTCATTAACGAAGCTAAGGAAGCAATACCCCAAAGAACTACATTGTGTTGAAAGGCAGTCATCAAGATTTCATCTTTAGAAAAGAATCCTGAAAACGGAGGAATTCCTGAAATAGCCAACGATGAAATTAAGAAAGTAATAAAGGTGATTCCCATTACTTTTTTCAATCCACCCATTCTGCGCATATCTTGTTCGCCATGCAAAGCATGAATTACCGAACCTGAACCTAAGAACAAGCAAGCTTTGAAGAAAGCGTGTGTGATTACGTGAAAAACGGCAACTTCATAAGCTCCAAATCCTAAGGCTAAAAACATTAACCCTAATTGGGAAACGGTAGAATAAGCCAATACTTTTTTGATATCGGTTTGAACCAAAGCAATCGTAGCCGCTACCAATGAAGTTACGGCACCAATAATGGCAATGATATTTTGAATTTCAGGAGCTAGGTCGAAAACAAAATTCAATCTGGTAATCATGAAAATACCAGCGGTAACCATTGTGGCCGCGTGAATCAATGCCGAAACCGGTGTTGGTCCAGCCATCGCATCCGGTAACCAGGTATATAAAGGAATTTGCGCTGATTTACCACAAGCTCCAATAAACAATGCAAAAGCAGCCAAAGAAATCATTGACAAATCTAAATTACTTGATGAAGCAATCGCTGTTTTTAACGTTGTATAATCTAAAGTGGAAAACAAAGACCCGATGATAAAAATACCAATCAATAATCCTAAATCCCCAATACGGTTCATGATGAAAGCTTTTTTTGCTGCATCGTTATACTCCTGGTTTTTATGCCAAAATCCGATAAGTAAATAAGAACAAAGTCCTACACCTTCCCAACCGATGAATAAAACCAATAAGTTGCTTCCGATAACCAAAGTAATCATGAAGAAAACGAACAAATTCAAATAGGCAAAAAACTTGTGCATATTCTCATCATCGTGCATATAGCTGATAGAGTAGAGGTGAATCAAAGATCCAATTCCGGTTACAAAAAGCAACCATAAAATAGATAACTGATCTAAAAGCAACCCAAAATTTACACGGAAATTATTGGTGCGCATCCAGTTGAATAAATCAATTTCAACGGCTTCTTTGGTTTCGTTGATTTGCAGAAAAAAAACAAGTGTAGCTATAAAAGAGACCGCAACAGTAAGTGTTCCAACAACGCCTGAAGCTGTTTTTCCGATATTTTTTCCAAAGAAAATATTAAATAAAAATCCTAAAAGAGGAGCTAATAATAAGAGTAAAGCTAAATTCGTATTCATTATCGTTTATCCTTTTAAGTTTTTTAAATTATTAATATCAATCGAACCTAAATTTCTAAAAATTGAAACCAAAATAGCTAAACCTACTGCAACTTCAGCAGCGGCAACTGCCATTGAGAAAAACACAAAAACCTGACCTTGTGCATCCTGGTGATAAGTTGAAAAAGCCACAAACAAAAGGTTTACCGCATTCAACATGATTTCAATCGACATAAATACGATGATAGCATTTCGTCTGTACAATACTCCAAATACTCCAATACAAAAAAGTATTACAGAAAGGAAGATATAATTCTCAATGCCTATTTCATTTAAAATATTAGTCATTTTATTTCTCCGTTTTTTCTTTTTTAGACAATAATACCACTCCAATCATCGCTACTAATAGCAGGATAGAAGCAAATTCAAAAGGAACCATGTATTCGTTCAATAATACGTGTCCTAAAACTTTTATAGACTGATAATCTTCTCCCGTAGCAATATATTCTCCTTCAATTGGTTTCGAATTGATAAATACTAAAATCAATACGATGCAGATTAAACAAAACGAAACAATCGCTCCTAAACGGGTAATTCGTGGTTTATGGACTTCATTTTGTTTATTCAAATTCATTAACATAATCGTAAACAGGAACAAAATCATTATCGCCCCCGAATAGACGATGATATGAACAATAGCCAAAAACTGTGCATTTAATAATAAATAATGTCCGGCAATGGTAAAGAAACAAATCACCAGATATAAGGCACTATGGATAGGATTTCTGCTAAAAATGGCTAAAAAAGCGGTAATTACCGTGATAAATGCTAAAACACAAAATATAATTTGTATAGTAGTTGCGTGTGCAAAATCAGGAATATGTATCATTTAGTTAGCATTTTTAAGTTGAGTATTTTTGATGGCCATTTCTAAAGGCATCACCAATTTGTCTTTTCCAAAAATAAAATCTTCACGCTCATAGCTTGACGGAACTAATACTTTTGAAGTAGTCAAATAAATCGCATCTTTAGGACAGGCTTCCTCACAAAGTCCGCAAAAAATACAACGTAACATATTAATCTCATATATTTCGGCATATTTTTCCTCACGATACAAATGTTTTTCGTTTGGTTTACGCTCAGCCGCTTTCATTGTGATGGCTTCTGCAGGACAAGACAAAGCACATAAGCCGCAGGCTGTACAGTTTTCACGACCTTGTTCGTCACGTTTCAGCATGTGTTGACCACGATACACCGTGCTTCTGGTTCTGACCTGTTCCGGATACTGAATTGTCACTTTTCTCGAAAACAAGTGTTTTAGTGTAATAATTAATCCTTTTACAATCGCAACAAGATATAAACGCTCTAAAAAGCTCATCTCTTTATTAGAGACTTGCATTTTTCTTCCCGATAAGGATATGGTTTCTATTGACATCTTTTTTATTTTTATTTGAAGCTTTTCCTGCTTTCCGCTTTATCTTTTATTTCGCTATCGCTTCATAAAAGGATGCCGCTTCTCCCGATAACTATCGGGACAGTGCTAATACTTCTCTTTGCTTAATTAAAATCCTAAGAATGCTAGTAATTCGTGTCTTAAAATTACAATTCCCGTAATCATGATATTCAAAATAGATAGCGGAATTAATATTCTCCATCCCAAATGCATCAATTGATCGTATCTGAATCTTGGGATTGTCCATCGTACCCACATATAAAAGAATATGAAGAAACAGATTTTTGCAAATAAAATGGCAATTCCAATAATATTAGCAATATTTACTCCCCAGTTTTCAACTGCCCAGCTTATTCCAGGATAATTGTATCCTCCAAAGAATAGAACAGCCAAAATAGTTGATGAGATAAACATACTTGCATATTCAGCAAATAAGTAGAATCCCATTTTCATCGAAGAATATTCAGTGTGATAACCTCCAATTAATTCACTTTCACATTCCGCTAAGTCAAAAGGAGTTCTGTTAGTTTCAGCAAAAGAACAAATCAAAAAGATTAAAAAAGAAAGCGGTTGGTAAAATACATTCCAATGCAAACCTTCTTGTTGCAAACTGATTTCTCTTAGACTTAAAGTACCTGTCATCATTAATAGTGCAATGATGGATAACCCCATCGCAATTTCATAAGAAACCATTTGAGATCCCGCACGAACTGCTCCCATTAAAGAGAATTTATTGTTTGATGCCCATCCTCCAATCATGATACCGTAAACTCCGATGGAAAGAATGGCAAAGATGTATAACATCGCATTGTCAATATCTGAAACCTGTAAAATAATATCTCTTCCAAAAAGATGAAAATGGTCTCCCCACGGAATTACAGCACTCGTCATTAAGGCGGTACTCATCGCGATTGCAGGGCCTACATAGAATAAAAATTTATTTGGAGTATCCGGTTCAAATTCTTCTTTTGAAAATAATTTTAAACCATCCGCTAATGGTTGTAAAATTCCACCCTTACCGGCTCGGTTTGGACCAATACGGTCTTGAAGCCAGGCAGCAATTTTACGTTCTGCAAGTGTAGAATACATAGCCATAACCATTGTAATGGCGAAGACTACCAGAATGATAACACTTTTTTCTATAATAATTGTACTGTCCATTTTTTATAGATTACCATTTTTAAATTCTTCCTGCTCTTTTTGGTCTAACGGAATGGCCGTCATACTGATCTTTTTACGATCCTGTTCTCTACCTTTCAGAATTCCTTCTTCGGTAGCGATATGAACCGTTTCCATTTCACGGGTATAATTGTTTTGATTGATAACCGAATCTTTGTCAAATTTTCTTGGTCCTTCAATTACCCAGTCAGCAGGATCTTTATGTTCAAAACGACATTCGTTACAAATGAATTCTTCTACTTCATGGTAAACATCTTTTCTACCCGTAACTCTCTGAATTTCGTCACCAAACATCCAAACCGTAGTTTTTCCACAACATTTATCACAATCTCTGTGCGCGTTGTAAGGCTTATTAAACCAAACTCTGGATTTGAAACGGAAGGTTTTATCAGTTAAAGCTCCAACCGGACATACGTCAATCATGTTTCCTGAAAATTCGTTGTCAATTGCTTTAGAAATACAAGTTGAAATGTTAGCATGATCTCCACGATCCAAAACTCCATGAACACGATTATCCGTCAACTGATCAGCAACTGCAACACAACGTTGACATAAAATACAACGGTTCATGTGCAATTGAATATTTGGACCAATATCTTCCGGCTCAAAAGTTCTTTTTTCTTCGATAAAACGGGTTTTTGATTTACCGTGCTCAAAGCTCAAATCCTGTAAATCACATTCTCCTGCCTGATCACAAATAGGACAATCTAATGGGTGATTGATTAATAAAAATTCCGTTACGGATTGACGTGCTTCACGTACACGCTCCGAATTTTTACTATTCACTTCCATACCATCCATACAACCTGTTACGCAGGATGCCATCAATTTTGGCATTGGTCTTGGGTCGGCATCACTACCTTTAGCAACTTCTACTAAGCAGCAACGGCATTTACCTCCCGTTTTTTCCAGTTTAGAATAATAGCACATGGCTGGCGGAACCGATTCTCCACCTATCATACGGGCAGCCTGCAGAATCGTGGTTCCCGGTGCTACTTCAATTTCTTGACCGTCTATTGTTACTTTCATATTTTTATAGTTGTTGGTTGTTGGTTGTCGGTTGTTAGTTTGCTGCTTTTCGCTATCAACTATCACCTATCAACTTTCAACTTTATACTGTTTGTTTTGCTACCAAATGTCTAACTTTCTCAAAAGGTTCGGCAACAAAATGATCTCTGTTTTTAATTCTTTCCGGGAAACGAACATGGTATTCGAATTCCTCTCTAAAATGACGAATAGCTGCAGCTACCGGCCAAGAAGCGGCATCTCCCAAAGGACAGATAGTGTTCCCTTCAATCTTAGATTGGATACTCCACAGCAAATCAATGTCTTCTTCACGTCCCAGACCGTTTTCAATACGCCACAAAACTTTTTCTAACCAACCTGTTCCTTCTCTACATGGAGTACATTGCCCACAAGATTCATGGTGGTAAAAACGGGAGAAATTCCAGGTATTACGAACAATACAAGCGGTATCGTCATATACAATAAATCCTCCTGAACCCAGCATCGAACCTGTTGCAAATCCACCGTCGCTTAATGATTCATAAGTCATCAAACGGTCTTCACCGTTGGCTGTTTTAAAAATTAAATCGGCTGGTAAAATTGGTACCGAAGAACCTCCCGGTACTAAAGCTTTCAAAGGGCGGTTAGTACTCATTCCTCCTAAATACTCATCAGAATTCATAAATTCATCAACACTTAAACCTAATTCAATTTCGTAAACCCCCGGATTTTTAACATTTCCTGAAGCCGAAATCAACTTGGTTCCTGTAGAACGACCAATTCCTATTTTAGCATAATCATCACCTGAATTGTTTACAATCCATGGCACTGCTGCTATCGTTTCTACGTTGTTTACCACTGTTGGGTTTGCCCAAAGACCTGAAACGGCCGGGAAAGGCGGTTTGATACGTGGGTTTCCTCTTTTTCCTTCCAAAGATTCAATCAAAGCGGTTTCTTCTCCACATATATAAGCACCTGCTCCACAGTGAACGTGTAATTCTAAATCATATCCTGTTCCTAAAATATTTTTTCCTAACCATCCTGCCGCTTTTGCTTCAGCAATGGCTCTTTCTAATATTTTAAAAACCCACATATATTCGCCACGAATGTAGATATATGAACGGTTGGCACCCAACGCAAAACTGGAAGTAATCATCCCTTCAATCAACAAGTGAGGAATAAATTCCATCAAATATCGGTCTTTGAAAGTTCCCGGTTCTGATTCGTCAGCATTGCAAACCAAATGTCTTGGTTTTCCGGATTTTTTATCAATAAAACTCCATTTCATTCCGGCAGGGAAACCCGCACCACCACGACCTCTAAGTCCTGATTTTTTAACTTCTTCCACCACATCATCAGGTGTCATGGATTTCAGGGCCTTTTCTACCGAAGTATAACCGCCTTCTCTGCGATATACTTCGTAAGTTTTAATCCCCGGAACGTTTATTTTGTCTAATAATATTTTTTGAGACATCTTATTTATCGTGTAATATTATTTTATTATCTCGACAATCAGCAATTAACTGATCAATTTTTTCTCTGGTCAAATGCTCTTTGTAAAAATCACCCAATTGCATCATTGGAGCATATCCACAAGCACCTAAACACTCTACACCTCTTACTTCAAATAAGCCGTCAGGAGTCGTTTCTCCAATGCCTACGCCTAGTTTTTCACAGGTATAATCCATCAAATCTTCTGTTCCTCTTAAACAACAGCAAGATGTCTGACAGAATTCAAACATGTATTTCCCAATTGGTTTTAAATTGAACATCGTATAAAAAGTAGCTACTTCATACACTTCAATTGGAAGGATACCTAAAATATCAGCAACTTTATCCATTAGTTCGATACTCAACCAGTTGTCATGAGCATCCTGAACTTCATGCAAAACAGGCAATAAAGCCGATTTTTTCTTGTCTTCAGGATAATGACTGATTAATTCATTGATACGGTTCATCAATGTTTCAGTCATGTTTATGTCTTGTTTATAATGTTTTCTTTCCATTTTTTTTAAATCTGAAATCTAAAATCGTTAATCAACAATCTGATATCTTTATGCGTCTAATTCTCCGGCAATTACATTTAAACTGGATAAAATAACAATGGCATCAGATAATAATGCTCCTTTAATCATTTCCGGATAAGCCTGATAATAGATAAAACAAGGTCTTCTAAAGTGAAGTCTGTAAGGAGTACGGCTTCCATCGGTTATTAAATAGAAACCAATTTCACCATTTCCTCCTTCTACCGGGTGGTAAATTTCAGCTACCGGAACCGGAACCTCTCCCATTACAATTTTGAAATGGTAGATTAAAGATTCCATGTTATGGTAAACATCTTCTTTTGGAGGCAAATAGTAATCCGGTACATCGGCGTGGTATTCGTTTCCTTCCGGCATTTTATCCAAAGCCTGACGAATGATGCTTAAACTCTCCCAAACTTCGGCATTACGAACACAAAAACGGTCGTAAGTGTCTCCTGATTTTCCTACCGGAATTTTGAAATCAAAATCTTCGTAGGAACTGTATGGTTGTGCTACACGAACATCATAATCTACACCGGCAGCACGTAAGTTTGGTCCCGTAAAACCGTAAGCCATTGCTTTTTCGGCTGAAATAGCTCCAACGTTTACCGTTCTGTCAATAAAAATTCTGTTTCTTTCAAAGAGGTTTTCAAATTCTTTCCAGGCAACCGGAAATTCTTCAAGGAAAGTGTTTAGTAATTCAAAAGCTTTTGGTGACCAGTCTCTTTCAAAACCACCAATTCTACCCATATTGGTTGTCAAACGGGCACCGCAAATTTCTTCGTAGATTTCGTAAACTTTTTCTCTGAATTGGAAAACATATAGGAATCCGGAATAAGCTCCGGTATCTACTCCTAAAATCGAATTACAAATCAGGTGATCGGTAATACGTGCTAATTCCATTACAATAACTCTTAGATACTGTGCTCTTTTTGGGACTTCAATATTGAGTAATTTTTCTAAAGTCATCCACCATCCCATGTTGTTGATAGGAGAGGAGCAGTAGTTCATACGATCCGTTAGCGGTGTAATTTGGTAGAAAGGACGGTTTTCGGCAATTTTTTCAAAAGCACGGTGAATGTAACCAATAGTAGGTTCGGCATCTAAAATACGTTCTCCGTCCATCAACAGGATATTTTGGAAAATTCCGTGAGTAGCCGGGTGAGTTGGACCCAAATTCAGGATGGAAAGCTCGCTTCCGTCTTCATTGGATCTTTCTTTTATGATTTTAGCATAACGATGCTCTGGTGGTAATAATAGTTCTGACATTTATAGAATGTGAAAAATTATATATTGTTTTTTTAGCAATTGTCGATGGTTCTACCGAAGAAACGGTCGTCTTTATCTGTTCTTCCGCCGTCTTCCATTGGGAATTCTTTACGCATTGGGAAAGAAACCATTTCATCCATATTCAAAATACGTTTTAATTGTGGATGACCAATAAAGTTTACCCCAAAGAAATCGTAAGTTTCTCTTTCCATCCAGTTAGCTGTCAGGAAAATGTTGGAAACTGTTTTTATTTCCGGATTTTCTCCGTTAAGAAAAGCCTTGATTCGGATACGTTTGTTTTCATACCAATTATGCAAATGATAAACCACTGCAAATTGTCTGTCAATTGGATTATCCGGGTAATGGATTCCGCATAGATCCGTTAAGAAGTGAAAACGTAATTCAGGATCGTTTTTTAGGAATAAAATGATTGCGGTATTATTTTTAGCATTGATTTCAAAGGAAAAAATATCTCTTTCCTCCTGGAAATTAAAAACATCTCCTGCGAAAGTTTCGACTAATTTTTCCTGTATAGCGGTGTTTTCTAATGCCATTTTTATTTGATATTATAAGAAGCTAATAATTCTTGATACTCTGGTGAACTTCTTCTTCTTACGGATTCTGATTTTACGAGTTCCTGCAATTTCATTACACCATCTACAATTTGTTCCGGTCTTGGCGGACATCCAGGCACATATACATCTACCGGGATTACTTTGTCAATTCCCTGAAGAACAGAGTAAGTATCGAATATTCCTCCTGAAGAAGCGCAGGCACCTACGGCAATTACCCATCTTGGCTCAGACATTTGTTCGTAAACCTGACGTAAAATAGGAGCCATCTTTTTTGAAATAGTTCCCATAACTAAAAGCATATCGGCCTGACGGGGAGAGAAACTCACACGTTCTGAGCCGAAACGGGCTAAATCATAGTGAGAGGCCATGGTGGCCATAAATTCAATTCCACAGCAGGAAGTAGCAAATGGTAAAGGCCAAAGTGAATTGGCACGAGCCAAACCTACTACATCATTCAATTTTGTAGCAAAAAAACCTTCTCCAACAACACCTTCCGGAGGGGCAACCATTTTTACTTTTGAAGTACTCATTTTATTCTGGATTTAGATTTAAAAACCTGAAAAACTGAAATCAATATTTTAAAATCAATTATTTGGAGCATTTAATTTCAAATCTAAAATTCTAAACTGCAAGCAATCTAAAATCTGAAATCTGAAATCTGAATTTTCTTATTCCCACTCTAAAGCTTTCTTTTTGATGATGTAGAAAAAACCAACTAAAAGTAAAGCCATGAAAACAATCATTTTTAACATTCCTTCCATTCCCAGTTCTTTGAAATTGATAGCCCAAGGATAAAGGAAAATTACCTCAACATCAAATAGCACAAATAAGATGGCTACCAGGAAATATTTTACTGAAAATGGAATACGGGCGTTTCCTACTGACTCGATTCCGCACTCAAAGTTTTTATCTTTTGTAGCCGAATTTCTTTTTGGTCCTAATTTACCTGAAATGATGATAGTGGCAACAACAAAACCAATTGCCAGCAAAGCTTGCATAAGGATAGGAAGATAATTGAATTGTCCTGATTGCATAATAATAAAATTTGTGCTAAAATAAGTCACAAAGATAGTTGTCAATGTTATAAAACACAAGTTTAATATAATAATTAGTGGTTGGTTTTAAGGGGTTTTTTTGTAGTTTTTAATCATTATAAATAACAGCTTTGTATATTTCTTAAAAATTTCTAAAATTTTAAGATTTAGGGGGTAAAAAAAACGTCCCGATAATTTCGGGACGTTTTAACATTCGTAACAAAAAACTATTTTGTTTAGATTACCGCAACTTTAGCAGCAACTTTTCCTTTTCTTCCTTCTTCTTCTTCGTAACTTACTCTGTCACCTTCGCGTAATTCTTCCGCGCTGATTCCTGAAGCATGAACAAAAATGTCTTTTCCTGTTTCTTCGTCTGTAATGAATCCGTAACCTTTAGATTCATTGAAAAATTTAACTTTACCTGTACGCATTGTAATTGTAATAATAATTTATAATAAAACAAATGTAATGTTTAATATCATACAAAAACGATTAATCTAAAAATTTTTAAAAAAATAATTGATATTCAGGTTTTTCAAAGGTTTTAGGAAGGTTTTTTTTATAAATTTAACTGTATGTGTAATTCTTGTAATTGTGTGGTATCAATCGCTGAAGGAGCATCAATCATTACGTCTCTTCCGGAGTTGTTTTTTGGGAAAGCAATGAAGTCACGAATGGTTTCCTGACCTCCTAAAATAGCTACTAATCGATCCAAACCAAAGGCTAAACCTCCATGCGGTGGTGCACCAAATTGGAAAGCATCCATCAGGAAGCCAAATTGCGCTTTCGCTTCCTCTTCAGAGAATCCTAAATATTTAAACATCAATTGCTGCGTTTCTTTGTCGTGAATACGAATAGAACCTCCGCCAATTTCGTTTCCGTTTAATACCATATCATAGGCATTGGCACGAACTTTTCCTGGTTCTGTTGGTAATAAAGCAATATCTTCCGGTTTTGGAGAAGTAAACGGATGATGCATGGCGTGGTAACGACCACTTTCTTCGTCAAATTCCAATAAAGGGAAGTCAACTACCCAAAGTGGTGCGAAAACTTCCGGATTACGCAATCCCAAACGAGTGGCTAATTCCATTCTTAGAGCGCTTAATTGTGCTCTGGTTTTGTTAGCTGGTCCTGAAAGTACAAAAATCATATCGCCTGCTTTGGCTCCGGTTACTCTAGCCCAGTTTGCCAAATCTTCCTGATTATAGAATTTATCAACAGAAGATTTAAAAGTACCATCCTCGTTGCATTTTACATAAACCATTCCTGATGCACCTACCTGAGGACGTTTTACCCAGTCAATTAAAGCATCGATTTCTTTACGGGTATAATTTCCGGCTCCCGGAACAGCAATTCCAACTACTAATTCAGCGGCATTAAAAACAGGGAATTCTTTATGTTGTGCAAATTCATTTAATTCACCGAATTCCATCCCGAAACGAATGTCCGGTTTGTCATTCCCATAAGTTTTCATAGCATGCTCATACGTCATGCGAGGGAATTTATCTACTTCAATTCCTTTTAATTCTTTCAGCAAATGACGGGTCAAACCTTCAAAAATATTTAAAATATCTTCCTGTTCCACAAAAGCCATTTCACAGTCAATCTGTGTAAACTCCGGCTGCCGGTCGGCACGTAAATCTTCATCACGGAAACATTTTACAATTTGGAAATATTTATCCATTCCGCCTACCATCAATAATTGTTTGAAAGTTTGTGGCGATTGTGGTAAAGCATAAAATTGTCCTTCGTTCATACGGCTTGGTACAACGAAATCTCTTGCTCCTTCCGGAGTCGATTTAATCAAATAAGGTGTCTCTACTTCGCAAAAATCCAAATCAGATAAATATTTGCGAACTTCCATTGCTACTTTGTGACGGAACAACAAACTGTTTTTTACCGGATTTCTTCTGATATCAAGATAGCGGTATTTCATTCGGATGTCTTCGCCACCGTCGGTTTCATCTTCAATGGTAAACGGAGGAGTCAAAGCACGGTTTAAAATATTCAACTCAGAAACTAATATTTCAATTTCACCTGTCGGAATATTTTTGTTTTTAGCCTCACGCTCAATAACAGTCCCTCTTACCTGAATTACAAATTCGCGTCCTAGTGTTTTAGCTAATTCAAAAACGCTTTTTTCAGTACGACTTTCGTCAAAAATTAATTGTGTTATTCCATAACGGTCTCTTAAATCAACCCAATTCATGAATCCTTTGTCTCTTGATTTTTGAACCCAACCCGCAAGTGTTACTTCGCTGTTTATATGTGAGGCGTTCAATTCGCCACAGTTATGACTTCTGTACATATTGAAAAATTTAATTATTTGGTTTATAAGTCTGAAAAACGACCGGCTGCAAATTTAGAACTAATTATGTACATTAAATTGAGAAAATTAAATTTTTACTGCTTTGAAGAATAAGGTGTTTTAATTTCCAATGTTAAGTTTTTAGTTTGTGTTACCAAATTGTTACCAAATTGTTTTTTAAATGTAAATTTAAGTGTAAATTTGATAAAAGAAACCTCTTAAAATTTTACATTATGAAAAAATATATAACTATCGGAGCAATTTTAATTACAGGGATGATTTTTGCACAAGATGCAAAACCGATATTGGAACCTTACGGAAAAAAGGTGAAAGCCACTTATTTTTATGAAAATGGTCAGGTGCAACAGGAAGGTTTCTTTGTAAAAGGAAAATTAGAAGGAACCTGGGTTTCCTATGACGAAAATGGAAATAAAACTGCTATCGCTGAATATAAAAATGGAAAAAAAGTGGGCAAATGGTTTTTCTGGACTGACGAAAGTGAAAAAGGATTTGCAACTTTAAGTGAAGTAGATTATTCAAATAATAAAATTGCTTCGGTTAAAAACTGGAAAAAAGAAGCAATCGTTAATGTGGATTAAATTTAGAATTGTTAATAGGAAAAAGGCTTTCTCAGATTCGGGGAAAGCCTCTTTTTGTATTATGAGTTTTTTGTTTTCAGGGAACTGTTTTTTATTTTCAAAGCCGCATATAAAGTTATGATAGAGAGACAAGTCCAGAATACATCAATAAAATAGATTTGAAAATGATTATTGGTATAACTAATCCAAAACCAGTTTCCGGTTTTTATTCCATTTGCAATTGGAATCAGGAATCCTAAAATACTTCCTGAAAACAAACAAAATCTGTTGGTAAAACCATTATCTTTTTTCAAAATTAAAATAATGCTGAGTAGTAGCCAACTTATAAAGTAGATGGAGTATATTTTTTCCTGTCCTAATGGGAAGAAAACTTTCGCCATTATAAATGTTAAGGCTGTTACCGGAAACATAGTTAACGAAATGGCTAAATAATAACGGACCACTCTTTCGTTAAAACGTCTTTTTTTCTCAGGAATATTTTTTTTGTCTCTGGCAACCAGCCAAATCATCACTCCTGAGATAATCACAAAACAAGATAAAATTCCCAGAGCAAAACTGATGATTTTTAAGCCATAACCACCGTAATCGCCATAATGAATACGATATAAAATGTTTTTTACACTGTCTAAATAACTGCTCTGTGCAAGCGGATTTTTCTCGGCAATGATTTCTGCTGTGGCAACTTTGTAGATTCGTTTGCCAATAGCGGTAAATTTTTGGTCAAATTCCATTTCTCCTTCAACCAGAACCTGCATATTGGCATCGCCGTAATTTTGAATTTCAACCTTTGTGACGTCAAAATTATTCCAGTTTTTCTTAGTGTTGCTTACCATTTGATTCAGGCTGAAAGTTTTGGTTAAGGCTTTATTTGCAAAAGGAACAGCAGCGGTTGTGTATTCCAGTTCTTTGTACAATTGGTCTTCTTTACCATCATATAACAGTTGAACACTCGGTGCGACAATTAGTAATTTAATCATGAAAAAAGCTCCGGTAACGGCATAAACAAACTGGAATGGCAGTCCCAGCATTCCTAATGAAGTATGTGCATCGGTCCACCAGGTTTTTAGTTTTTCCTTTGGTCGAAAAACATAAAAATTAGAAATGATTTTTTTCCAATGAACCAATACTCCGGTTACTGTGGCAAACAGAAAAAATAAGGCGATGAATCCGGATAAATAGTAGCCAACCGGATAGGGAATTTGTGCCAAAAAGTGCAAACGATAAATGAATTCACCCAGATTGTAATTCTCTACATAAGTCGAGGTTTTATAAGTACTATTATTAAGGTATAAAAATTTTGCTTCTTTGCCTTTTTGGGAAGCCAGACTGTCTCCAGAAGCTTCTAAATATACTGCAACTTTTTTTTCGTTATGCGGTTGCGTAATGGTTATTTTTCGGCCATGTAAATCGTAAAGACTGTCCAGAACTTGCAGACTGTGGTTGTAATCCAGTTGAATTTCTTTAGAAAGACTAGCCGATTCGCCTTTTTCCCAATCAGCAATATCATCTCTGAAAAAAGAAAAAGAACCCGCAAAAAAGATTACAAAAAGAACTACACTAATGATAATTCCGCTAACGGTATGGAGGTGAAAAAAGATATTGTAATTTCTATTGTTCATGTTTTATCGGGCTACAGGATTATAATTTTGTCCTAAATAAAGAATTCCTAAAAAGAACAGACTCAAACCAAGGTATAAAAGCCAGATTTTCCAACCGTTTTTGGCTAAAAATGCTACAATCATTAGTACTACCCAAAGAATAAAAGCACTAAAAGTCATGGTTATAATTATATTGGGACGGTTAAACCAACTGGCAAGAGCCAGATGAAAACTTACCGAAACAAAATAACCGCCTAAAATAGCGGCTGTTATTTTTGCAAAACGTTGTGTTTTGGATTGAGTGAGGTATTTTGGATTTGCCGGCATATTTTGACTTAAAAATAAAGTTCAACTAGTACAGCAAGAATAAACAATACTGCTACAACTTTGTAATTGATGATTTTTAGCGGTGCTAAAATGACTACCAGACTTCCAATAGTCATTAATTGAATAAAATACATCAAACTGGAAGCTCCGACGGCTTTTATGCTAATGAGTAAACTATAGGCAATTGCTAAGATTGCTAATCCTACAAAACGGGAAGGTTTTGGGTTTTGCTGAATCCATCTTTGTATTTGCAAATTATTTGATAAAGTTGCTTTTTTTGAGGTGTTGTACAACACATAAAAACCTAAAAAAATGTTGAACGCAATGAATGAAATCATAATAGTTTCAATTAAAAAACAGCCTTCTTGGTTGAAAGAAAGCTGTTTTAGTTAATCTTTAAAATTTGTATGAAAAGCTTGCCGATGCGCTTCTCATGTTTCGAGGATGGATTGTTGACCAGCCATCATAAGTATCGGCATTTGTAATATTATCAATTTTTAGTGTAATATTAAATTTGTCATTTCCATAGAAAACAGAAGAATTCAATACGGTGTATTCAGGAATTGTGAAAGTTCCGGTTACGGCTCCATGGGTAATTTTGTTTTCACCGGAATAATTACCGCCAAAACCTACTCCAAAACCTTTTAATGCATTTTGTTGAAAACGGTAACTCGCCCAAAGGTTTGCTGTGTTGTAAGCTCCGGCGCTGGTTGGGCGATAATCTACGGTATTAATATCACCTTTTTTTATCGCTGCATCTACATAACTATAACCCGCTACGATGTTGAATCCAGGAATTGGGTTTGCAATAATTTCGGCTTCAAAACCTTCGTTGTTCTGAGCACCATCCTGATAGTAAGTGATGTCGGTAGCCGAATTTCTAATGTTGTAAACGCGGTCGGTTACTTTGATTTTATAATAATTAAAACTAGCATATAATTTGTCTTCAAATAAATTTAGTTTTGTTCCAAATTCTAGTTGATTTGCCTGCTCCGGATTAAAAACACGTGGTGTTCTGGTTGTTCCATTGATGTCTTCCTGTGGCGCAACATTTGTAAATCCGTTCATGTAATTTGCAAAAAGCGAAACTTTATTTAAAATCGGTTGGTACACAATTCCAAATTTTGGAGATAAAGCCGTTTGGTTGTAACTTCCGTTTTGTGCATTCATAAAACGGTCGATACGCAAACTTGCCATTGCTGATAAGTTAGGAAGAAAATCAATTACGTCAGATGCATAAGCACTATATACTTCTTGTTTGGTTTTGCTGTTGTTTACAGTTGCTCCGGCTAATAGAGCATCGGTTGCGTTTTTGCTTAATTTTCCATTGTCTCCGGTTGTGATGTATTTTGCAGGGTCGGTAATTCCAAAAACATTTTCGTTTACTGTTTGCAAATCGTCATTTCCTATATATACATAGCCGTTAAGAGCATATCCCGTACCATTGTCGATAATTTGACGGTTGAAATAATCTAATCCGACAACAATTCGGTTTCTCATGCTTCCAATTTTGAAATCTCCGATAAAATTTTGTTGGATATCAGTTGCTAATGTAGTCGAATTTTGATTGTTAATGTAACGTCCAAATACTACACCATCAGTAATTGCCGGAAACGAAGCTGTTCCTTCAAACAAATAACTGTAATATCCTTCTGACTTTGCCGATGTTTTAGAAATGGCAGTTTGAGAAGTCCAGGAATCATTTATTTTATAAAACATTTGTCCTTGTAAATTGAAAGAAGGTGTTTTAATGGATAATTGATTACTGGTATAAGAGCGCTTGTTGTCATATCCTAATTCATTCATGTTGTGTACTCTCAAAGTAGTCGAACGCGTTAAGAACAACATGGTTGCATTAGTAGCTTCATTACTTAAAAATTCGGTGTTAATTAAGAAAGAAAGTCTGTCGGAAGCTTTGTAAGATAAAGACGGAGCTACAAAAAATGCTTTTCTAAATCCGGCATCCTGAAAACTATTTTCGTTGTGGTAAGCTGTATTAATTCTGAAATTAACTGTTTTGTCGTCATTTAAAGGAGTGTTTACATCGGCTGTAACTCGGTTTAAACCATAAGATCCTGTAGTGTAATTAATTTCACCACCAAAATTGTCATAAGGAGTTTTAGTTGTAATATTAATTAAACCACCGTAAGATGTTATCGTATTTCCGAATAATGTTCCCGAAGGACCTTTGATTACTTCTATTTTTTCAATGTTAGCCGGGTCTAAGCTACCGTTTGAGATACCCGGTAATCCATTAAGTGCTCTAGGTTGAACAGCGAATCCTCTTAAGGAGAAATATCCGGCACCATCACTTCCACGACCTGTTGAAGTCCAAAGCGGTTGTACACCCGGTGCATTTTTAAGTGCATCATCAATATTGGTAACTACCTGATCTTTCAATAATTCTGCTGTGATTGTGGTATAAACCTGTGGGTTTTCAAGGTTTTTTAGAGGTAATTTTGAGATTTGCTGATTTTCTTTTTTAGCAAAAGTGTTTTTTTTGTTATGGTTAATCACTACCTCCGTAAGTTTCTCGGAGCGCGATTTGATAGTGGCATTTTGAATCAGTTGCTGACCGTTGGTTAAATTAATTTTTAGTTCTTGGCTTTGGTATCCAATAGCCGAAATTTTCAAAATATAAACACCGGGATTAATATTTTTCAGACTGTAATTTCCTTTTTCATCGGTTACGGTTGCAAATCGGGTTCCTTTTAGGTGAACCGAAATGTTATCAGGAGTCTGATTATCATTTAGTGTAATTTGTCCTTTGATACTTGCTTTTTCTTGTGCCAAGGCAGCGGTAGAAAAAAGTAAAACGAACAATAGATTTAAAATTGTTAGGGTAGATTTTACGTTCATTTTATTTAGAATAAATTTTAATAGTGCAAAAGTAAAAAGTGAATCTTTACAAAACAAAATTATTTTAATTTATTCTAAATAAAATATTTTAAGTGTAATGGGTTTCGTGAAAAATGACAATGTAAATTATTAAGTATGTTTTTTAACTATTTATTATTCAGTAGTTTGTGTTTTGTTTGTTGCTTTTTTTGTAAATTTACAGGTCAAATTTTTATGAAATCCAGATTGCAAATAATTTTTTAAAATCATTAAAAAAGATGGCAATAGCAAGAAATCGTTCGGAAGTTGAAGCCGAAATCAGAGCGCATTTAGGTATAGTTCCGGGATTTATGAAAGATATTCCCGAAGCTTATTTAGATTTTGAATGGGAATTGTTTAAAAATCTTCAATTGGGGGAAACACTTATTCCTAATAAATACAAAGAATTGATGGGAGTAGCCTTACATTCAGAAACTAAATGCAGATATTGTTCATTGTTTCATGCAGAGACCGCAAAACTCTTTGGTGCAACAGATGAAGAAATACAGGAAGCGGTTCATTATGCAAAAATGTCGCTTGGCTGGAGTGCCTATCTCAACGGTATGCAAACGGATTATGACGAGTTTGCCGGCGAATTGAAACAGATAGGTAATTATGTGAAAGAAAATATGGCACAACATGCACATTGAAAAGAAAAATAATCTGGTTTTTCATATTACACTCAGCGCTTACGAATTAGCAACTTTAATTTCGGCATCGCGCTGGGTGGCAGAAGGCGCTAAAGGCGAACTTACAGCCGAAGCTATTGAACAGTTGAAACTGGTAGTTTTCAATTATGATAGAGCAGCTGCTAAGCTTCAAAACAGGAATCAAAATGAAGTGTAGTGTTCTCTTTGAATTCTGTTTTTTTATTGAGTTAACAAAAGTTTTGAATCTTTCATTAAAAACAAAAAACCACCTGAAAATTGCTTTCAGGTGGTTTTTGATATTAAAAAGGGATGTATTTACATGGTGTGTTTTGGATTAAAACCGTCTTCACTTAGTTCTTTGTGGTCGTAATCGGCAACCATTTCAGCTTCATAATCGATTTTTTCTCCTTTAGAGAATTTGGCGATTATTTTCTCCATGATTTCATAAATTACCGGAACGATAATCAAAGTCAGGAATAAGGAAGAAATCAAACCTCCAATGATTACCCATGCCAAACCGTTTTTCCATTCCGCACCGGCTCCCGAAGCTAAGGCAATTGGAAGCATACCAAATACCATCGCAATTGTCGTCATTAAAATAGGACGCAAACGGGCATGATTGGCCTGAATTAAAGCAGTTCTGATGGATTCTCCGGAAGCTCTTCTTTGATTGGTGTAATCTACTAACATGATCGCGTTTTTACAAACCAATCCAATCAACATGATGATACCTAAAATGGTAAAGATGTTTAAGGAATTGTTAGTTAATGCCAAAGCCAGCATCGCTCCAATGAATGAAAGCGGAATGGCAAACAATACCACAAACGGGTGAACGAAACTGTCGTACAATCCTACCATTACCAAATAAACTAAGATAATAGCAGCTAATAAGGCAACTCCAAGGGTACCAAAACCTTCACTTTGGTTTTCCTGATCACCACCCCAAATGTAACTTACTCCGGTAGGTTTGTCTAGTTTTTGTAATTTTTCTTCCCATTGTTGAACAATAGTTCCCGATGGAACTCCAATGTTTTGTCCTTGAACGGTAACCGAAGCCGTTTTGTCTCTTCGTTCCAGTTTACTTGGTCCGGATCCTTCGGTAATGGTAGCAAATTGGGATAGTTTTATTTGTTGTCCCAAATCGTTAATGAATATTAAATTACTTACATCGTCAATGTTTTTACGGTCAAACGCATTGTATTTGATATTGATGTCGTATTCGTATTCGCCAGCACGGAATTTTCCATCCGTATTCCCGCTGTAGGCTGTTTGCATGGTCATACCCACCGTTTGCAGGTTCAATCCTAAGGCCGCCATTTTATCACGGTCAACCTGAACGTTAATTTCCGGATTTCCGTCTTCAACGGTTAGTTTAATCTCCGTAGTTCCAGGGATTTTTCGTAATTCGGCTTCGGCCAATTTGGCAAATTTCATGGCGCTTTCCACATTTGGACCCGTTACAATCAATCCTAATTTAGCGTCTTCGGCAGTTCCCATAATACCTACAGGAACAGTTTTTACTTTGGCGCCAACCAATACTTTTTCCAATTGGCGCTTCATTTTGGCAGCATAAACCGAAGCGTCGTCCGTACGTTCTGATTGTTCAATCATTTTTACGTCAATTTCCGCTTTGTAAGCGGTTGCCTGAGTCGCTCCCATACCTTCTGAAGTTTGACCTACAGTGGTAATTTGGCTGTGAACATATTCCTGTTTTTTCAAATAAGCTTCAGCCTTTTGCGTCATAAAGTTGGTTTGTTCCAGGGATGCGTCTTTTGGCATTTCAATTTGTACCAAAAATTCACCACTATCCGAAGATGCAAAGAATTCACCTCCAATGTATCCGCCGCCCATCAATCCGATGGTAGAAGCAAAGAATAAAACTACTACAACTAAGATAGTTTTGATATAATGATCTAAACACCATTCTAAGATTTCAGTAACCCAGTGTGTGAAACGGCTAAGCATACTTTCGAATCCAAGAATAATTCGGCCAAAAAGATTTTTTCCTTCAATATGTTCCAATTTTCCAAAACGGGAGGATAACCAGGGAATAATGGTAAACGATGCTAAAAGCGATAACAAAGTAGAGATTACAACTGTGGTACAGAATTGTGTAATAATATTAGATACTAATCCGGTACTCATGGCAATTGGTAAAAATACCACCACAATTACTAAGGTAATTGATGTTACCGTTCCACCAATTTCGGCAGTTCCGTCAAAGGCAGCACGAATACGGCCTTTACCCATTTCCATGTGCCTGTAAATATTTTCCAATACCACAATGGCATCATCCACCAGAATACCTACAACCAATGATAATCCTAATAAACTCATTAAGTTTAAGGTATATCCCATAAGATAAATACCAATAAAAGTAGCAATTAAGGAAGCTGGGATAGAAACCATTACAATCAAAGAGTTTCTCACACTGTGCAGGAAGAACAACATTACTAAGGCCACTAAAATTACGGCGATTAATAAATCGTGAATTACCGAATCGGCTGCTTCAAGAGTGAAGATTGTGGTGTCTTTAGCAGTTTCTAATTTTAATTCGTTTACCTCATAATCTTTGATTAATTTGGCAACGGTTTGTGCTACCTGCTCACTCACGGCTACCGCATTAGCATCTGATTGTTTGATGATTTGCAATAAAATGGCGCTTTTTTGATCTACACGGGAGATTTTTTCGGCAATTTTTTGCGCATCCTGAACATCGGCAATATCCTGTAAGCGAATTTGAATTCCGTCTTTTGAAGAGATGACTAAATTTCTTAATTCGTCCACACTTTTATATTTACCAGCCAGACGAATCAGGATTTTTTGTTCGCGGGTTTGAATATTTCCGGTAGGGAAATCCAAATTAGAAGCTAAAATCATTTGTTGCACCTGCGGAACCGATAAACCGTAGCCCTGCATTTTAGTGGCATCCAGATTTACCTGAATTTCACGTTCCTGTCCTCCGATAATATTTACCTGAGCAACTCCCTGAACACGGGATAATACCGGAGCGATTTTTTTGTCAATTAAGTCATAAAAAGAGGCTTCGTCCATTTTAGCGTTGGCCGCAATGGAAATAATTGGCATGTCGCTCAAGGAGAATTTATTCAACGAAGGCGTTTTAGCATCATCAGGCAAATCACTTATAATAGCGTTGATTTTTCGTTGGGCATCGTTCATCGAAACATCCACGTTGGCAGTAGAAGTCAGGGTGATGGAAACTACCGAAAGACTCTCGTAGGATTTGGAATCAATTTTTTTGATGTTTTCCAAAGAAGCAATCGCATCTTCTATTTTTTTAGTTACGGTGTTTTCAACCTCACTCGGAGAAGCTCCCGGATAAACCGTTGAAACCGTAATTACGTTCATTTCGAACTTTGGAATCAGTTCGTAGCCCAGCTGGCTGTAACTGAATAGTCCGCCAAGCGTTAGGATTGTAAACAATACAATCACCAGGGAAGGACGTTTTATGGATATTTCTGCTAATTTCATATTTTTCTGTTGTACTAATTAGTGAAAAGTGAGTAGTAAATAGTAATTAGCTAAGGAGACTAATCACTTTTTACTAATTGCTAATTACTTTTATTTAATAATTTCTATCGAATTACCGTCCTGTAGGTTGATTTGTCCGGTTGTGATTACTGTTTCACCATCCGATAAACCGTCTAAAACTTCCACCTGATCACCTAAAATTCTTCCGGCGGTGATGGTTTTTAGTTTTGCAATTCCGTTTTCAGCAACAAACACCTGATTGCTGTTTACACTTCCTACGAAAGCGGTTCTTGGAATTACGGTCATTGTTTGTTTTTGTTGAGCCGATTGGAATACAGCAGTACCGTACATACCTGCTTTTAGGTCGTTGTTTGGATTGTTTGCAATTTCAATATCTACTGCAAAATTCAGGCTGGTATCGGCTTTAGAAGCGATGAATGTAATTTTTCCTGAAAATTCTTTATCCGGATATACGCTTGATTTTACGGTAACTGAATTGCCTACTTTTAATTGGGCAACCTGAGCTTCATTAACCGTAATGGTTAATTTTAATTTGCTTACATTAACAATATCAAATAAGGAAGTAGCCGGCATCGCCATAATGATAGTTCCCGGTTCAATGTATTTTTTATTGATAAATCCGTTAATAGGCGCTTTGATTCGGGTATCCCCAATGTTGATTTTAGCCTGTTTGTAGTTGGCTTCCGCATTGGTCAGAGCTACTTTTGCCTGATCTAATTGTTGTTTGGTAACACCTCCGGTTCTGAAAGCATTTTCAAAACGGCTGTAATCGGCTTTGGCGTTTTGATAAGCCGCTTCAGCAGCCTGAGCATTTACGTTGATAGCGTCGGCTCTCATGATGGCAAGCGTTTGACCTTTGGAAACATAATCTCCTTCTTTGGCTAAAATTTGCACCACTTTTCCGGTTTTTTCAGAAGTAAGTGTGATTTCCTGAATAGGTTCAAAAAGGCCGTTGGCCGAAAAATCTAATGAAACAGCTTCTGTTTTTACAGTAGCTACTTTTACGGAAACCGCTGCATTTTTCTCTGCAACAATCGCAATTTTAGCTTCGTTGGCCTCTTTGTTCTTTGTTAAAATAAATCCGATTAATGCTAAGGAAGCAATAATGACAATTCCGGTAGTTATGTATTTTTTCATGTTATTTATTTATAAGTGTTTTTAGTTCGCCCTTTGATTTGATAAGTTTAATTTCTGCCAGTTTGTATTCTAAAACAGCGGCAGTATAATTGTTCTGAGCTTCGGTAGAAGCGTTTTCAGCATCCAGTAAATCAGTTAAAGATGCTAAACCTTGTAAATAATTATTGTTGATGTTTTTCAAAATTTCATCAGCCAGTCTCATATTTTCTTTTTGATTTTGAAGGGTAATCAGGCTGTTTTCAATTTGAGTAGTCGCATTTTTGTAATCTAAATCCAATGCCAGTTGGGTGTCTTTAATATCTTCCTGAAGCGAACGCAATTGGACATCAGCCTGTCTTACTTTGGCTCTGGTTCCAAATCCGGCAAAAATAGGTACTTTTAAATTTAGTCCGATTGCTGAGAAATCTGACCAATACACTTTGTCTTGTGAGTTAGCAAACCAAGGCATTTTAGGTCCCTGACCAATGTAATTGTAGCTGGCCGAAAGCGAAAGTGTTGGGTAATAACCGGCAATTACTGATTTTTTTTGCAACACTAATAATTCTTCCTGTTTTTTAAGTAATAAATATTCCGAACGATTAGCGGTGTTTGGTGCTTCTGAAATGGCAACCGGAGTTACTTCAAATTCTGATTGTGGAATTTCAATTTGCGCGTTCATTGGCATTCCCATATAAAATTTCAAGGCGTTTTCCTGCAATTGCAAAGCATTGATAATTTGTTGTTTTTGGGTGTTGATGTTTGACAGATTTACAGTCATTCGGTCTAAATCAATTTTTTTAGCCAGACCGTTGTCGTATTGACCTTTAACGATGTCTTTAACTTTTGAAGTCGTTTTTAAATTGGTTTCAGCCAAAGCCAGTTTTTGTCTTAAAACATACACCTGATAATAATTGTTAGCTACTCGTTCAATTACTTCTTCCTCAGTTAATTGATTGTTGATTTGGTAAAATTCACGGGTGGTTCTGGCCGCTTTCAATCCGGTAAAAACCGATTGGTCAAATAAGTTTTGTGTTAAACTTACTCCCGCTGTTGAGATCCATTTTTGTCCAAAAGCAGCCTGAATAGTTGTGCCTGGTGCGCCAAATCCAGCCCCGTCAATAACGGTAGTTTGAAGAATAGGATTGTAGGTCAAATTTCCATTTGCCGAAATCTGTGGTAACGCTCTGGAGCGAACTTCCTGAATTTGGTATTCGCTGTTTTCAATCTTCAGCTGAGCTTTTTTAGCGTCGGCTTTATTTTCAAGTGCATACTGAATAGCATCTTTGAGTGTCAGCGAGGTTTTTTCCTGTGCCTTTGTAAAACTTACAAAGGAAAGAAATGTTAGTATTAGTAATTGTTTCATTATTTTAGTTGTATTTAAGTAAATTTTTCTCCAATTCGGTGATGCCTGATGGGGTTGCCATAGCCCGGGTATGGTATTCTAAAGCTTCTAATTCGATTCGTTGCGCTTCCATTTCTGAACTCGTATTTTCGTTGATGTGGAAAATCAGGACATAATAAAATTTAACGTAGGTTTCGATGTTGATGTCTTTTCGATACAAACCTTCGGCGATTCCTTTTTTAATGTTTTCTCTAAACCAATTTTCGCATTGATTCACTTCCTGTTCTAATACCCGTTGGTAAATCTCAGGATAGTGTTTTTTCAATTGGTAAACCGGTGAACTGTCAGTACTATTATTAAAGAGTTCTTTAAATAAATTTCTTATTTCAAAATTTTCCTGAATTGCATTGTGATTTTTAGCAACTACCGATTCGATTAATTCATGAACTTGTTTGTGAACCAGTTGGGTACTTTCCTGAATTAAGATTTCTTTGTTGCAAAAATATTTGTAAATCGTTTTTTTAGAAATACACATTTCTCCTGCTATATCATCCATAGTGATACTTTTAAAACCCAGTTTTAAAAACATCTCGCTCGCCTTAGCAATAATTTTGTCTTTCATTTTATTTTATAATCATTTTAAGAGTCTTTGAGGTTAAATACTAAATGCTACATTGGCTACTATTTTAATGTCCTGAACTTTTGGTGCATTTTTTTGTCCTAAAAAAGAAGTCGGAATTAATCCAAAATCTTTTCGGTTGATGGCAGCCGTAAGTTCAAAAGCGAGTTCTTTTTCGCCGTCAGAATAATCGTTTTCTATCAGTTCGACATCTAATTCGACTGATTTCGTAATGTTCTTTATGGTTAAATCACCTTTTAAAAAGTTGATGTTTTTGTTAATTTTTTGAAAAGAAGTCGATTTGAAACTTATTGTTGGAAATCGGTTGACGTCTAAAAAATCATTTAGTTTTAAATAATTGCCCAAACGCTCCAGTTTCGATTCGCGGTTTTTGACATCTAATGAAAAAGCGATAGCGGCATCTTCAATTTCGTTATTCTTTACATTGGCGTAGCCCTGAAAAGAATTGAAAGTGCCTCCTAAATAAGCAACCATCGATTTTTTCATTCTGATTAATGCATCAGACTGATTTGAATTAACCTTCCATTTTGTATTCATGATTCTCGAATTCGTTAGCATCAGTCTTTTTCAGACTGACTCGGAAATTAATTGTTAAATGCGTTGCAAATATAGAATGGAAACTTTGAAAACCAAAATAGTTTCCGTTGTATTTATGATAATTTAACATTTCAGTGATAAACGTTGTTTGTTATCCAGTGTGAATGCTGTAAATTAGCCCGAAAATTAAGTCTATGCACGCCATTAATCAATATCAGGAATTTGTAGCCGAATATCTTCAGTCGCAGTTAGCGATAAAAGAGCCTAAAAATTTATACGAACCGATACATTATATATTAGGACTTGGAGGAAAAAGAATTCGACCTGTTTTAACCTTGCTGAGTGCAGAGATTTTTGGGAGTTCTTATCAAAAAGCTTTGCCGGCTGCATTGGCTGTGGAAGTTTTTCATAATTTTTCGTTAGTGCATGATGATATTATGGACGATGCGCCACTTCGAAGAGGAAATACTACGGTACATGAAAAGTGGGATATTAATACCGGAATTTTATCCGGAGATGCGATGTTGATTTTGGCGTATCAATATTTTGAAAAATACGAGCCGGTAATTTTTAGGGATTTGGCGAAGTTGTTTAGTGAAACTGCTTTGGAAGTTTGTGAAGGGCAACAATGGGATGTGGATTTTGAAACCAGATATGATGTGAGTATTCCTGAATATCTTAGAATGATAGAATATAAAACTGCGGTTCTGGTGGCTGCAGCTATGAAAATGGGGGCCATAATTGCGCAAACTTCAGAAGAAAATGCCGATTTGATTTATGGTTTTGGTTTGAATCTTGGCTTGGCGTTTCAGTTGCAGGATGATTATTTAGATGCTTTTGGTGATCCAAAAACTTTTGGAAAACAAGTAGGCGGCGATATTATAGAAAACAAAAAGACTTATTTGTATCTGAAAGCTTTGGAGTTTGCTAATGAAATCGACAAACAGGAATTAGTAGAATTGTTTTCGATTCAAATGGAAGAAAACGAAGCTAAAATTGCTCAGGTGAAAGAGATTTTTCTGAATTCAGGAGCAGCAACGGCTACGCAAAAAGCTATTGAAGCTTATACTTTTAAAGCTTTTGAAACTTTAGATAAAATGAATATCGATTCTGAAAAGAAAAATATTCTGAGAGTTTTTGGAGAAGGTTTGATGGGTAGAAAAGTCTAAAAAAAAACAATAGCAATAGCAATTTCAATTGTCAATTTCAAAATTTAAATAATTGATATTGCTATTGATTTATTGCCATTGAAATTGATATTGAATCGCCATTGATTTTTGAAATTTAAAAACTATGTATGTTACTCCGTTAAATGCTGATTTGTTGTTTGAGGAAGCTCAAAAAGAAGCTTTGTATCTCAAGTTAATTGAGCAATTGAATAAAGATTTCAATCTCGCTAATGAAGGAGTCGATTTTCCAATGAGTATTTCTCCTAATGAACTCAAGATTCAATTGCATGAAAAAATCTACCGACTGATTCAGTATAAATTTGCCGAATATTTGAATTTACTTTATGTAATCGATGTTTCGGAAGAAGAGGTTAAAAAACTCGATGGTTCGGATTTGGTTGTTTTGGCTGAAGATGTTGCCTTTTTAATCCTGAAAAGGGAATGGCAAAAAGTTTGGTTTCGGAATAAGTTTAAGTAAGGTTCTAAGTTGCTGAGTTGCTAAGTTATATTTCGCTCCAGTTGTAAAATCTTGTATTTTCTTTATTTTTTAAAATGGATTCGTAATCATTTTTCTCAATAGGAATGTATTCATTGTTTTCTAAAATAAAAACTTGTTGATTGTTTAAAATTTCATCAATAATTTTTGATATTTCTTTTAGTTCTTCGGTTTGGTGATTTCCTTGTGATGCTCCTATGTGAAAATGCCAATCACATTTTTTTTCAATGTTTTCAAATCCAATTGTTATTTCACAATTATAAGTTGCAATCCATAGAAATCTATTCCCGTTTTTGCTTTTTACAGAACAGTCGAATGATTGATCTTTTTTGAAATCAATAGTTTTTAAAAAATCGGGATGATTTTTTTTAAATATTCTAATGTTATATTTGAGAATAAGGCTTGATTCATTTAGTAATAATTAAAAATCTTAGAATCTTAGTAGTTCAGAGTCTTAGCAACTTTCCTAAAAATAAACCCTTACAAAAGGCATAATAGCGTCACTGTAAGCACGGTTGTTTTCCTGGAACAAAACATTGTATCGGGCACCAATGGTTACGTTTCCGTTGCGGTATCCGGCTCCTAAAAACAAAGCCGTATTCCAGAAATTATCACTGAAATCATTGATACCAATTCCTTTTACGTTAACTCTTAGTTGTTCCAGTTCGGCTGAAAGCTGGATTTCCGGAATGGGGTTGAATAAGGTAATTACGCTTCCTCCGTATAAATTGGAATTGTATTCTTCTTTTACTTTTACATAAGTGTATTGTGCACCTACACCTACGGCAAAATATTCGTTGACATTATAAATAGCGCTTGGAGCTACGGAAATATCGGTATATCGGTTTCCGAAACTCAAACCTAAACCTCCCCCAAATTGTACTTTTTGCCAAAAATTATTTTTAGAATTGAAGTCGTTTTTTTGGTATTGGGCTGATAAATCAATAGAAATCAATGTAAATACGATGCTTAAAATAGAAAGCAAAACGCCTGAGGTGGTTTTTTTTGACATAAGTATTTAGGTATTTAACATTTTAACAGTTAAAAGTGTTTTAATTTTCAAGCTAATTTAGTTGATTATTGTACTTTTGCCAAACTATTTTAACAAAAAGTATATTCACTAACATTATGGATAGGTTTTCATTTTTAAATGCAGCGCATACCGAATTTTTCGCTCAATTATACGATCAATATTTAGAGAACCCAGATAGCGTAGAGCCTAGCTGGAGAAGTTTTTTTCAGGGTTTCGACTTTGGAATGGAAACATACAATGAGGAAAATCCGGTTCAATATATCAGAGAAGTTGCTCCGGCTGCTTCAGTATCTTCAGCTCCTGTAGATAACAGTAAAATTTCAGAGCATCTTCAAAAAGAATTTAAAGTTGTAAAATTAATTGATGGTTACCGTTCCAGAGGACATCTGTTTACTAAAACAAACCCGGTTAGAGAGCGCAGAACTTTTTCTCCAACTTTAGATATTGAAAATTTTGGTCTTTCTGCTGCCGATTTGAATACTACTTTTGATGCAGCCAAAATATTAGGTTTGCAACCTTCTTCTTTGTCTCAAATTATCAATCACTTAACAACAGTTTATTGTCAGCATATCGGTATCGAGTATATGTATATTCGTCGTCCGGAAATTGTAGATTGGATTCAGAATCGATTGAATGTAAATGAAAATCGTCCAACTTTTAATGCTGATGAGAAAAAAGCCATTTTAAATAAGTTAAATCAAGCGGTTTCTTTCGAAAACTTCCTTCATACTAAATATGTAGGTCAAAAACGTTTCTCTCTGGAAGGTGGAGAATCGATTATTCCTGCTTTGGATGCTTTAATTGAAAGAGCTGCCGAAAAAGGAGTAGAGCAATTCGTGATGGGAATGGCTCACCGTGGTCGTTTGAACGTTTTGGCGAATATTTTTGGTAAATCTACTCAGGATATTTTCTCTGAATTTGACGGAAAAGATTACGATCAGGAGTATTTTGACGGTGACGTAAAATACCATTTAGGACTTACAGCAGACAAAATCACTAAGTCAGGTAAAAAAATTAACATCAACTTGGCTCCAAACCCTTCTCACCTTGAAACTGTAGGTGCAGTTATTGAAGGTATTACAAGAGCAAAACAAGATAAATACTTTGCTGATGATTTTTCTAAAGTATTGCCTATCGCCGTTCACGGGGATGCTGCAATTGCAGGACAGGGTATTCTTTATGAAATCATCCAAATGGCGCAGTTAGATGGTTACAAGACAGGAGGAACAATCCACATTGTAATCAATAACCAGGTAGGTTTTACAACGAATTACTTGGACGCTCGTTCTTCTACTTACTGTACTGACGTGGCTAAAGTAACTTTGTCACCGGTATTACACGTAAATGCTGATGATGCTGAGTCAGTAGTTCACGCTATGCAATTTGCTTTGGATTTCCGTATGCAATTTGGACGTGACGTATTCATCGACTTATTAGGATACAGAAAATATGGTCATAACGAAGGTGATGAGCCTCGTTTTACACAACCGGTATTATATAAAATCATTGCTAAGCACAGAAATCCAAGAGATATCTATGCTGAGAAATTATTATCTGAAGGAATTATCGATGCTAATTTGGTAAAAACTTTAGAAAAAGAATACAAAGACGATTTAGATCATAATTTAGAAGCGTCTCGTAAAAAAGATTTGACTATCATTACTCCATTTATGCAGGATGAATGGAAAGGATTCCAACAGGTTTCTGATAATGTGATGTTGCAAAAAGTAGATACTAAAGTAAATAAAGCTACTTTAGATTCTATTATCAACACAATTTCTTCTTTACCTGAGGATAAAAAATTCATCAACAAAATCAGAAAAATTGTTACCGACAGAAAACTAGGTTATGATAACAATACTTTAGAATGGGGTACAGCAGAAGCTTTGGCTTATGGTTCCTTATTGACGGAAGGTTTTGATATTCGTATTTCTGGACAGGACGTAGAACGTGGTACTTTCTCTCACCGTCATGCGGTTGTGAAAGTTGAAGATTCTGAAGAAGAAGTAGTATTGTTAGACAAAATCGAGAATAAAAAAGGAAACTTCCGTATTTTCAACTCTTTCTTGTCTGAATATGGAGTATTAGGATTTGATTACGGTTATGCTTTGGCAAATCCAAACTCTTTGACAATTTGGGAAGCGCAATTTGGAGATTTCTCCAATGGAGCTCAAATTATGATTGACCAATATATCTCTTGTGGAGAAGATAAATGGAACAATCAAAACGGATTAGTAATGTTGTTGCCACACGGTTACGAAGGTCAGGGAGCGGAGCACTCTTCAGCACGTATGGAGCGTTACTTACAATTATGTGCCCGTCACAATATGTATGTAGCTGATTGTACTACACCGGCTAACTTCTTCCACTTGTTAAGAAGACAAATGAAAACAGATTACCGTAAACCATTGGTAGTATTCTCTCCAAAAAGTTTATTACGTGATCCAAGATGTGTGTCAACTGTTGAAGAATTGGCAAATGGAGAATTCCAGGAAACAATTGACGATACTACAGTAAACAAGAAAGATGTGAAAACATTAGTTTTCTGTACAGGTAAATTCTATTATGATATCGTTGCCGAAAGAGAAAACAACGGTCGTAATGATGTGGCAGTTGTTCGTATCGAACAATTATTCCCATTACCAGTGGAGCAATTAAAAGCGATTATTGCACAATATCCAAATGCCGATGATTATGTATGGGCACAGGAAGAACCTAAAAACATGGGGGCTTATACTTTTATGTTGGCTAACTTTGATTTGGTGAAATGGAGATTAGCTTCGTTAAAAGCTTACTCAGCACCAGCAGCAGGAAGTTACACCAGAGCCAAACGCCGCCACGCTGATGCTATCAGAATGGTATTTGATAAAAATTTATTTAGATAGTCATTGCGAGGTACGACGCAATCACGCTAAAATATTTTTTAGAAGCTATTCCTGCTATCCGCTATATTTTTTTCTTTTTTAAAGAAAAAAGAAAAAGGATGCCGCTGCTATCAGGGCTAGATTCGAATGTAAAGAATAACGATTCAGAATTAAAAAAATTAAATTCATAATTTAAAATATAAGGACATGATTTTAGAAATGAAAGTTCCATCACCAGGGGAATCTATTAAAGAAGTTGAAATCGCCACTTGGTTAGTAAAAGATGGGGATTATGTTGAAAAAGATCAGGCAATTGCTGAAGTAGATTCAGACAAGGCTACATTAGAATTACCTGCAGAAGCTAGTGGTATCATTACTCTTAAAGCAGAAGAAGGTGATGCAGTAGCAGTTGGGGCAGTAGTTTGTCATATTGATACTTCTGCAGCTAAACCATCTGGATCAGCTCCTGCACCAGCAGCAGCTACTGCGCCAGTAGCTGAAGCACCAAAAGCAGCTCCTGCGCCAGCGGCACCTGCAGCACCAGCGGCTACTTATGCTACGGGAACACCATCTCCGGCAGCTAAAAAAATATTAGACGAGAAAAACATCGCACCAGCAGCTGTAACAGGAACTGGTAAAGGTGGAAGAATCACTAAAGACGATGCAGTAAACGCTGTTCCATCAATGGGAACTCCTACAGGTGGAAGCCGTGGTGTAGAGCGTACTAAATTGTCTATGTTGCGTCGTAAAGTAGCAGAAAGATTAGTAGCTGCTAAAAACGAAACAGCCATGTTAACTACCTTTAATGAAGTAAACATGACACCTATCAACCAATTGCGTAATGAATACAAAGACGCATTCAAAGCGAAACACGGTGGTGTAGGTTTAGGATATATGTCATTCTTTACAAAAGCGGTAACAAGAGCTTTAGAATTGTTCCCTGATGTAAACTCTATGATGGACGGTGACCACAAACTTGGATTTGATTTCTGTGATATCTCTATCGCGGTTTCAGGACCAAAAGGGTTGATGGTTCCTGTAGTTCGTAACGCTGAGAATTTAACTTTCCGTGGCATCGAAGCTGAAATCAAAAGATTAGCTTTAAGAGCCCGTGACGGTCAAATTACTGTTGATGATATGACAGGTGGTACTTTTACAATCACTAACGGTGGTGTATTTGGTTCTATGTTGTCAACACCAATTATCAACCCTCCACAGTCTGGAATCTTAGGAATGCACAACATTATCGAGCGTCCAATCGCTGTTAACGGTAAGGTTGAAATCCACCCAATGATGTATATCGCTTTATCTTATGACCACAGAATTATCGACGGTCGTGAGTCTGTTGGTTTCTTAGTAGCTGTTAAAGAAGCTTTAGAAAACCCGGTTGAATTACTTTGCGGTGGAAATCCTAAAAAAGCATTTGAATTGTAAAAAAAAAGAAAATTCAAAATATTTAAAATCCCAAATTCTAATTTATAGAGTTTGGGGTTTTCTTTTTTATTTATGTTTTCTATATGAAGATAAAAAAAATATTTAATATTTTATATTGAAAGAACCTTGAGTAATTTGTTTTGTGTTTGAGGTAAAACTTTCTTCAACTGTTCCGGAAAAAGTACCTTTGATTGTTTTAGTTGTAGTATTTCTATATGTGATTTCTGAAATAAAATTTTCAGATGAAAAATACCATTTTGTTCCATCAAAATATTTGAGACCTATTCTTGAACTTTGAGGCAAGCTTTCATCTAATATTATATTGAACATAAAATTTTCTGATGAATTGATTTCTGTATTTGGATATGCATTAACGATAACCTGATCAATTAACCCCAAAGTTAAAGACGATGAAGTAATAAATTTTTTTTGAACACCATCTACTTTACATTCGAAAGTATTGGTTGCAATCTCAGCATTTTCATTTTCATTACTGCAAGAGTGAAAAAATAAAAATGATATAAAAATGAAGACATATATTAATAGCTTTCTCATAGTTTTTTTGTAAAAATAGCTAAATAATATAAAATTTATGTTTAGTTTTAATAATAGCTATTTTATTAATTGTTTAAGGTATTCTTTTTATATTCGAAAAATAAATAAAAAATATGAAAATCAAATTACTATTACTCGCCATTATTTTTGGGTTAACTACTGTATTTGCCAATCCGCCGGCTAAAAAACGAATTTTGGTTTATACCAAAAACGGAAAAGGTTATGTGCATAAAAATATTCCTTTCAGTGTGGAAGCCTGGGAAAAAATTGCTGAAGCAAATAATCTGATTGTGGATGTTTCTGATGATCCGGCAGTAATGAATACCGAAAATCTGGCAAAATACAGTTGTCTGGTTTTTTCAAATACCTGTAATGATATTTTTGATACCGAAGAACAAAGACAGGCTTTGGTAGAATATATACACTCAGGTGGCGCTTATGTAGGTGTTCATAGTGCGTCAGATTCTGAGAAAGACTGGCCTTGGTATGCAGCAATGGTAGGAGGAAAATTCAAAAGACATCCGGCTTTTCAGTCTTTTGAAATAAAAGTGATTGATAAAAATCATCCTGCAACTTCGATGTTAGGCGAAACTTGGACAAAAGAAGACGAATGTTATTACATGAATGAATTCAATCCAAATAATCAGGTGCTTTTGGCTGCCGATATGCGAACAGTGAAAGACAACGAAAAAGAAGTCTATCCGGGACGTACTTTTGGAGATTATCTGCCTTTGGCCTGGTGTCATGAATTTGAAGGCGGAAGAGTATTTTATACGGCTCTCGGACACGACAGTAAGGATTATGTTGATCCGGTTTTTATCAAGCACCTTGAAGGCGGACTTTTGTGGGCATTAGGTGAAAATCCAAAAGAGTCACATTCGAATAAAAAATCTAAACTGAAATAAAATAGTCAAAAAAAACCGCAGATTCACAGCCTAAAAATTAATTCTGCGAATCTGCGGTAGATAAAATTAAGTTTTTAAATTTTTATTTGAATTCTACCCAGTCAAATAAAGCATAATTTTGTGTGTACGGAATATGGTCGCCTATAAAAGTCAGGTTTTCTACACTGCAAAAGATTTTAAACTTTGTTTGACTACCGTAAGAGAGTGTCTTTGTAGCTAAGATTTGGTTATCAATTTTCCAGGTTGCGACATATTTTTTCTTGTTGTTTAAGGCTAAAGTTATAGAGAAAGTGTACCATTGTTCCCGTTTGATTTTGCTTTGAAAGGAATAAAATGGATTTCCCTGCGAAGTCATATATACAATAAGGTCGTCTGAAGCGGCATTCAATTCCTGACGGATAGCGGCGTTGCCGTATCCAATTTCAAAATCGAGTTCGTGGGTATCATCATTGTATAAAAAAGCCCCAATGCTGGCACAATCGCCTTCGCCCATTGCAGGAACATAAATCCGCCAGGAATAAGTTCCTGTAGAATAAGTGGAAACTGATTTGACTTTGGTTCTGTCCCAGGTATTGGCATTGGTAAAAATATGTAACTTTCCATCTTCAAAGTAGTAATTAGGAACACCAACCTGTGTAGCGTCTTCCCATTCATTTATATCATTGAATTCCCAAATGGTTGCCGTTGTGGGTTTAGTTGGAGCTCTTTTTGCAGTCACTGAAGTGTCAGAATTAGAATTAGAAATTGCTGTTGTCACTGGACTTTCGTCAACGGTATCATCTGTAGAACAGGAGAATAATAATAATCCCAGCGCTAAACAGACGGCTTTAGCGTAGTTTTTTATCATGATGTTTTGTTTTTTTGATTGGCTGTCGTAAATATAAGAAATTATTGTAATAATCAATAATGGCTTTACCTTTCAATAAAACATCTGCGCCAATGATTCCGTCCACCGTTTTTGCTTTATAAGCAGTTAAAGCTTCGTTTACGTGCGACATGTCAAAAATAATTAAGTCGAAATCATTGTTTTTCCACGAACCCAGTTGGAGTTTATTTTGCGATGCCGTTTGAGTAAGCATTCCTGTAGCTCCGGCGCCGGAAGCCTTAGTTTTAGAATCTTCGGCGTTTAAATGAAACAATTCGATATGTTCAAAACCAACACAGCTGTTCGAAGCTCCTGTATCCAGAATAAAATGTCCGGTTACATCGTTGATTTTGGCTTTAATCAACAGATGTTGGGTTTTGGTAATTTTGAATTTTACCTTTTTATAGTTTGCCTTTTTGAGAATTTCGTGCAGATTTTTCATTTCGGTAGCGAATAAGAAGCCAAATTAAAGCAATTGCAGTTACAATTCCCAAAATAATAGTAGCATAATACAGACTGTTGTCCTTTTTTTCGATAGCACCATAATACACAAAAGCACTCCAGTAGTAAGGCGATTTTTTGGCATTGGAAATATTCGGGTTTTTCAGGAAATCACGTTTAGCATTGGCATTCGCTTCCAGATAAGACTGTCCGTTTTTGATATTTTGATAAAAAGAATCCATAAAAACGGAGGTCGTGTAATCGTTGACTTTCCAAAGAGAGAATAATAAATTTTGCGCTCCGGAAAATTGAAAGCCTCGGGCAATGCTCATGCTTCCTTCTCCTTTGTAGAGTTTGCCAATTCCGGTTTCGCAGGCACTTAAAACCACCAAATCAGGATTTAGATTCAAATGATACAATTCGGAATACAAAATGTCCTGATCGTAAAACTTGATACTTGCCGGCGTTTCAATATCACCTGATGAAGCGTGAGTGGAAAGGTGTAAAATGCCATAATCAGTAGCGTTTTTTTTGAAATTTTCAAAAGTAGCAGCCGCGTTTTGAAAATACTTTCCTTTGAAATTCTTTTGTATCGAATGTAATTCGTCTTTTGAATAGGTTAGTGTATAAGGGGTGTTTTCGAAAACCGGAAAAATGCCTAAAACAGTTTTATCCTTATTTGTCATCCTGAGCTTGTCGAAGGACAAATAAAACTGAGCTGAATTCTCGTAACCAATGTTGTAATCGTTCAACAAATAATGCATTTGTGCAAAATTAGTTGCGCTGGATTCCTGAGTAATTAGCGCTTCAAAAGGAAGGAAATTTAATATGCCGTCTGGAATGATGATAAGATTTTTGTAGTTTGATTTTTTGGGTAATTTAAACATTTTGTAAATTCCATTTCCTTCCTGATTGAATAGTTTAGGATTATCTATAATGGTATTGGGATCTAAAAAATTTTCTATAAACATAGAAATTCTGGGGAAAGCAGTGTCATCTAATGAAATAGTATTGATGGAAATGTGATATTTGTTAAGTTTAAAACAATGAATATTATGTTCTCCAAAAAAATATTCAACCATAACAGCATCGTCTTTTTCTAATTTGGCATACAAATCATTCAGATTAATGTTTTGAGTAGATCTGTTTTCAGATTTTGATTGAGTTTGCTTTAATTGCAACATCAGTTCGTTTTGTTTTTTGATAGCTTCGTTAATTTTAACAATATCAGCTAAATCTCCTTTTTGTTGTTCTTTTAGGATAAGATTATTTTGATTTTGAAGTTGTTCTGAAAGCTGTTTTTCGGCTTTAGACTGCGTTTTTGAATTGTTAATTCCTTGTTGTAAAATGACAGATTTAGTGCGTTCCGAAATTTGGAATGCTGTTTCCAGATATTTTGTGTTTAATTCTTGTTCGAAAAGGGATTTGTAAATGGTAATACATTTTTCAGTACGATTTCGATTCCTGATTTGACCGATGATTTTCGAATTTTCATAAACCAAAAGCGATTGAAATAATTCTTCAATATGAAAAGCAAGCGCATAGCTTTCTAAAGCTTTTTTGAGTTGATTTTGCTGCCAATAAATTTCAGCTTGCAAGTCTAATGCGTCCAATAAAATGGTTTCAGTATAAAGAGAATTATTATTTGGCAAAATGTTTTTCTTGTTCGAATAATTTGGAATTAAAAGTTTAAAAATAGTTGTATTAGTCGCAGTAGCTTCATTAAGTTTTTGTTGTTTGAAAAATTGAGAAGCTTCTTCGTATTTGAATTGCGCAATTTTGCGTGGAGAGAGATTCGGTGTTGCGTAGAAATAGTTTCTTGCTTTTTCAAAATAAGAATTAGCGAGGTCAAAATGTTGCCATTGGGAATTTAGGGAAGCTAAATTTCTATAACAATTTGCTAGTGTTTCAGTTTGGCTTTTATCTGATTGTAATAACTTGATAGCATCAAGGTATGAGCCTTCAAGGTTTTCGAAAAAATGTTCTCTAATTGGAGGAGTTTGGGGAGTTGGTTTTCTATAAAACAAAACATAGCTGTTCCCCAAATTATTTAATAAAATTCCTTTTTGAGTATTCGATAATTTTTCGTTTCGAATAGTTTTTTCAAGTAAATCAATGGCTAAATCAATCTTACCAGTGTTCTGATATACATTAGATAAATTGAGTACGGCAGCATATTGTTGCTGTTGGTTTTTCTGTTGCGTAGCAATGTAATAATATTGTTTGATGGTGTTTTCGGCATTGTCATAATCGCCGATGATGGTGTATAAATTGCCTAGTGGTTTTAGGCAAAACTCGACTATATCGTAGTTTTTTAGCTGGTTTTTTTGATAGATTTTCCAGGCGGTTTCATAGCTGGAAATGGCTTTGCCGGTTTTATTGAATTGGTTTTCATAATAGGCTTTGTTACATTGTAAAACAACCAATGCCAGTAGTTCGTTTTTGTTTTTTGTGACCGTTGAGATGTTTTTACTGAAAGACTCCAGTTTTTTTAAACTTTCTTCATTGGGATTGGCAACAAAAGCATCAACGGTATTGTAGATTTTATCTTCTAAAGTAAGATTTTGCCCAAAAGCAAGTTGAGTTATCAGTAGGAAAATAAAATATTTTTTTAACCACATAAGGCATATAAGTTTTGAAAAGTCACAAAGTTATTCAGGTAAATTTTTAAAATATTCGTTTACAAAGGTTTTTTGACCTTCGTTAAATAAGTTTACACAGTGAAAATTATATAAAATTCCCTTTGGAGCTTTAAGTAGTTTCATATAAGTTAATTTGTGCCTGATGGATGGGAGCAAGTGCTTCAATTGCTTTTAGTTCGATTACAATACAGTTTTCAATAAGCAAATCACATCTTAAATCGGTTTCGATATCCAATCCTTTAAAATTTAGAGGAACGGAAAATTCAGATTTAAAAGATATTTTTCTGTTTGATAATTCCTTTTTAAGACATTTATGATATACGCTTTCTAGTAATCCTGGTCCTAATTCTTTATGAACTTCAATTGCTGCACCGTTAATTTGATAGGTCAAATCTTTTAAATATGTTTTTGTTAACTCCATTTTCAATTTTTTTAAAGATTTAAAAAAAAACTTTTGTGACTTATGTGGTTAATGAACTAAAACTTCCATATTCCATAAACCTGAACATAATTAAAATTTTCTTTAAAATTCATCACATAGCGCCCTCCTAAACTCGGGCCGATGCGGGCAAAACCCAGTGTTAAATCAAATAATAATCCCGATTTGAAATTGGTGAAAGTTTTGCTGCCCGAAACGCTGATTTCCTGCGTTTTAATAATAGGAGAATCGGGTTTTTCGGTTTCAAAAGTTTCTATTTTAGTGTAGCGTTCCTCTTTTTGCGAAGCATTGATATTAGCTTGTATTCCCGCTCCAATTCCGATGTAGTTGTTGATATTGTATCGAATGAGTAGCGGAATTTCGTTGTTAAAATTGGAATAACTTGAAGTAGAAGTAGTTCTTGTCGCTTGGCGTACTCCGTTAGCCGTGGTGGTAAAACCATTGGTTATGGTTGTATTCGAATTGTAATCGTTTTTGCTGTTGATTAATTCAGCCTGCCAATAAAAGCGATAGGATTTATAAGGAGAAATAGTAAATCCGGCAAAATAACTGGTCGATTTTTCCAGATTAGGATAAAAATTATAACCGGCTTTAGCCCCAATAGAAATTCCGGGTAGAAATCGGGTAGTGGCGTAGTTAGTGATTATGGGTTCGTTTTTGTCAAAAATAATAGCGGTTCTGCTCTTGGTATTTACTTTGTGAAAATCCTTGTTGAATTTCAGGGAGTATTTTACAAAACCTTTGGTGCTGTCTTTTTCTTTTACATTTTTTTGTTCGCTTCCCGGCAGGTAAATGTTTTTGAAGGTAAAAAAGATTTGTTTTTGCTTAATTATAGTATCCAGACAGCTGGTAGTTGGTATTTCCTCTTTTGGACAAATCGGACATTCGGGGTACATGCCTTCAATGCGGAAGGTTTTTTTGTCAAACATATCCGGAATATCGGTTTCCAGGCGAATCATTCTGGCCGGGCCTTCGCCATTGTTTTGAAAACGGGTTTTGAAGTTGACTCTTTTAAAACGAACCAATCTGTAATTCATAAAACTTCCGTTAGAACCCATTTTGTTGGGGTCGTGTGAAGTTACAATTTCCATTTCCAGATTTTTTACTTTATGGTTTTTAAAACTACGATTAGGAACATAAATACCGCGCATCGTAATGGTGGCGCTGGTATCTTTCAGCATTTCAGGAGTGGTTTTGAAAGTATAAAAAACATTGCGGGTTTCCTGCGGATTGGCTTCGTCAAATTCTAATATCGAAACATTTTTGAAGGTTTTATGTGCTTCGGCTAAACTCGCGTCCAAATCTTCTTCGGTGGTGGTGTTTCTGTATTTTTTTATTGGTAAATAATTGTCGTTTGAGGTCAAATAAGTATTTGTTTTGTCGATGTTGTTAGCAACAGCAAAAGTATTTTCTTTTACTTCTCTTTCGCCGGCATAGGTTCTGAAACTGCTTAACTCGAAGTTGTTGTCTTTGAATTGGGTTTCGTTGTAAAACAAATATATTTTTCCGCTTGTAACATAGTTTTCCAGATTTTGATAACTCAGAATTACTTCCATTTGTTGGTCGGGAATGGGGTCGCAATTTTTTTGTAATGAAAAGCCCTTTTGATTAGCAATGGAGGCGATTTCATCAAAATTTTTGTCCAAAATATCGTTGACTACTACTTTTTTTGGTCGGGTAGCGGGCGGTTTTCCGTTGTCGTAATTGTTGGTTACGGTTAATCGGGTAGTGTAAGTTCCTTTGTTTTTGTAGTTGTGTTTAGGTTCGGCTGCTTTACTGTAAGTGCCATCGCCAAATTCCCATAAATAGGAGAAACTCGGTTTTGGTGCGCCGGCAATGGGAATCAATGGTGGTGTTTCGGGTTTGTATGAAACGCTGTTTCCACTTTGATTATAAATAATATTTGCTCTTCGGGTGATGGTGTCTTTGACTTTTTTTTGTGAAAACAAGAGCAAAGAACAAAGAAGAAAGAGAAAAGAAAGATGGTTTTTCATAATCAAATCTGGTTTTAGCCCTGATGGAAGCGGCATCCTTTTATGGCTTTCTTTAAGACATAAAAGATATAGCGTACAGCAGGAATAAGCTACTAATTCTTAATTGGTTGGTTTAAAAACTTTTAAAAATAGAAAAAAGTGATGAGCAAATCACCACTTTTTTCAGAATTTAAATTTGGGAATCTTTATTGGATCGCATTGATTGCGGCAATTAATTGGGCTTCGGTGCCAACAGTAGTTTCAGCCATTGTAAAAGTGTACACATCATTAGCCTGAACAGTTACTCCTTTGATAGCGTATCTCCAGTTTCCGTTTTCTTCGGTTACAAAAATTACGTGACAGGCTAAACCAATTGGAATTTGTCCGTAGTGTTCGCTGAATAATCCTTCAGTAGTGTAAGTGTCCAGTTTTGCTAAGGCATTGGTTCCTTCGCCATCATAAGATAAGTAAATGGCACTGTTAGTATTGTCATATCCTTCCGGAGCATCGGCAAGAATCGTAGTTTTAGGTCTTGGGTCGCTGTAGAATTTATCCACATTTGTCCAGCCAAAGTTTCCAAAACTCACATAATAGTTGTTTCCTTCGGCCTGAACGCCTCCTTTTCCGTTGGCACCATCGTTACGGGCGTCTTCCCAGGCTAAATTTCCTTCGTCGTCAATAATTCCCTTCCATAAAGTCATAGCGTTGTCAACTCCTCCGGTAAGATCGGCCGGAACCATTAAAGTGATGTTACAACCAGTTGTTAATTCTTTTCCGTCCTGAGTGGCTTTGATAAAGAATTCTCCTCCGGAAATGAGTAAGTTTCGGTTTCCGTCAGGCATAATTCCCATTGTTGGTTTGTTAGTCACTAACATATTTCCTTTATCAAAAAGTTCAATATATTCGATGTCCACTTGTCCAGTAACTGGATTTCCGTTTTTAGTCAAACAATCTCCGTTAATGTAAAGCTTGACACCCTTTGCGGACGTTAAAGTTACCACTCCATTTCCCGCTGTCATGGTAAAATTTTGTGTGTTTCTTTTTAAGCCTTTTTCACTGATGCTTTTAAAAGCGGCTGCAGTTGGAGGCGAAAGTTTGATATCATCTCCGTCGCTGTTATCGCAGCTTGCGAAAGTTGTCAAAGCGAATATTAAAAGTCCGATTTTTCTAAAATTTGTTTTCATAATTTCTAGTTTTTATAAATCTGGCTTGATTCTTTCAAGTGGTTTTCAGATTTGGTTGTTAATTATAGGATTAAATCAATTTGGGTTTTGTTTTGTTACCCCTGTTTTCAAAAAATAATTTTAAAGGTTTTTATACTGTTATATCAAATAGCTGTAAAAATTGTTACCCCTTTAATCTGAATTTATTTCAGATTCTTTTTTTAATCTGTTTTTATATTGCTATATCAACTTGGGTTTTTAATTGTTACCCCTTTAATTTGGATTTATTTCAGATTCTTTTTTTTGACTTAGCTACCTTAATGTTTTAAGAACCTTTACAGTGCTATATCAAAATGGTTTTAAAATTGTTAACCCAATTTTTTGTATTTTCGATAAATTTTTTTCTATGACAAATAACAAGCTGCACGCTGATCAATATCTAATAGAAGGTTTAGCGAATAATGATTCGGCCATTATTCATAGTATTTATAAAAAATATGTTCCCAAAGTGGTTTCCTATATAAGGAATAATTCGGGTGATGAAGATCAGGCGCAGGATGTGGTTCAGGGAATAATGATTTTACTGTTTAATCAGGCAAAGGCTGGTAAATTGCAGCTGACTTGTCCTTTTGATGCGTACTTTTTTTTGTTATGCAAAAGAAAATGGTTGAATGAACTCAAAAAAACTTCCAATAAAAGGGTAACAATAGCCGATGATTTTACATCTGTTAATGAACCCACCGAAGAAATGCTTGAGCAAACAGAACAATTTGAAGAAAAGCAACAACTCTTTGACGCGATGTTCCAGCGATTAGGCGAAAAATGTCAGGAAGTTTTAAAATGGAGTTTTACATTAAAATCTATGGAAGAAGTAGCTCAAAAACTAAATGTGAGTTATGCTTATGTGAGGAAGAAAAAATCGCTCTGTACGGGTCAGTTGGCGCAGTGGATTCAAGAGCACAGTAGTTTTAAATCATTAAAAAAACAGGAGCCATGAAAGAAGAAATATATCTATTGTTTGATCAATATCTTCAGGGCGAATTGTCTGAAAAAGACCGGTTGGATTTTGAAAAGCAACTTTCTGAGAATGCAGAATTGAAATTAGAATTTGAAACTTTCAAAGAAGTACAATTGCAACTGGAAACCAAATTTGATTTTGCAGTGGACCGAGAGACATTTGAAGCTAATTTGAAAAATATTTCCCGGGACTATTTCAAACCTAAAAAATCGAAACTTATTTTGATGAAACCGTATGTTTATATGGCAGCGGCTACGGTAATTTTGCTATTGGGCTTGTTTTTGTTTCATCCTTCCGAACCTAAATTTGAAGATTATAATCAGTTTGAGAATGCCTATTTAACTGAAAGAGGCGAGGGGTTAGAGCTTGTAAAAGAAGCTGAAAATGCTTTTAATACTAAGAATTATAAAAAGGCAATTCCGCTTTTTGAGGCTGCTTTGAGACAAAATAAATCGGCTGAAATCCAGTATTTTTATGGGATTTCCTTATTGGAAAATAACCAAATAAAACAAGCCGAAGCAGCGTTTAACCAGATAAAATCGGGTAATTCGGTTTATAAAAACAAAGCGATTTATGCTTTGGCTTTGGCCAAATTAAAACAAAAAGATTATCAATCCTGCAAAGAAATCTTATTGACGATTCCTTTGGATTATGAGAATTATAATCAGGTTCAGGAATTGTTGGATAAGCTGGATTAAGTTTTTAAACACATAAGAAACAAAGGAAAACAAAAGACACAAAGATTTTACACTTTGTGTTTTTTGTTTTTAAATATAATTGAGAAGAAACTTTTGTGCCTTTTGTGGTTAGTTTTTAAAAATCTTTGCAATTTTGCAGCATTAAAATTTCAGCATTGGAAACAAAACCCATAATTACCGATACCCACACCCATTTATACAGCGAAGAATTTGATCAGGACAGAGACGAAATGATACAACGAGCCCTTGATGCCGGAGTGACTCGTTTTTTTATTCCTGCTATCGATTCGGCTTACACCGCTGCTATGTATGATTTGGAAGCGAAATATCCGGAGCATATTTTTTTGATGACCGGAGTACATCCTACGCATGTAAAGGAAAATTATCTGGACGAATTGCTATTTGTTGAAGATGAATTAAAGAGAAGAAAATTCTACGCTATTGGCGAAATTGGAATCGATTTGTATTGGGACAAAACCCATTTAAAAGAGCAACAAATTGCTTTTAAAAGACAAATTCAGCTGGCCAAAAAATACCAATTACCTATCGTTATTCATTGTCGGGAAGCTTTTGATGAAGTTTTTGCGGTTTTGGAAGAAGAAAAATCAGATGATTTATTCGGGATTTTTCATTGTTTTTCCGGAACTTATGAGCAGGCGCTTCAGGCTTTGTCTTATAATATGAAATTAGGAATTGGCGGAGTAGTCACTTTTAAAAATGGAAAAATTGACCAATTTTTGAATCAAATTGATATTCAACATATTGTTTTAGAAACTGATGCACCTTATCTGGCTCCGGTTCCGTACCGTGGAAAAAGAAATGAAAGCAGTTATTTGGTTAAGGTAATGGATAAATTGTCATCGCTTTATGGTATTTCTGCCGATGAAATTGCCCGAATCACTACCGAAAATTCGAAAGCAATTTTTGGGATTTAAAACGTGATTCGCAAAAGTTTAATATTTTTTTTGTTCATTTGTTTTTTAATAATACCAATAATGCAAAAGTTTGACGAGATTCGGCCCTATTATGATACCGAAATAAATAAAGCGATTAAAGAAGTACTTCATCACCCGATGTTAAAGTCTCTGATGAATTTCTCTTTTCCTGATCTAGCCGATGAAGTTTGGAAAGAACAATTGTTGAAAACGCATTCGATTCGTGATTTTCAGTGTAATTTTATTTACCAATCGGTTCAAAAAGTACTGGAAAAAAGCTCAGAAGGTTTATCTACTTCCGGTTTCGAACATTTAGAACCTAACACTTCCTATTTGTTTGTTTCCAATCATCGTGACATTTTGTTAGATACCACTTTGCTCAATGCTACTTTGTTTGAGCATGATTTGGTGATGACGGCTTCTGCAATTGGAGATAATTTGGTAAAACAGCCATTTTTGCATGTTTTGGCTAAATTGAATAGAAACTTTTTGGTGCAACGTGGTTTGGGACCAAGAGAAATGTTGCAAAGTTCTAAATTGTTATCCGAATATATTAATCAATTGTTGTTGCATGAAAACCGTTCGGTGTGGATTGCGCAACGTGAGGGAAGAACCAAAGACGGAAATGATGCCACTAATCCGGGCGTTTTAAAAATGATAGGAATGGCTTCTGATGAGGCTAATTTGATGGATTATTTCAAAAAATTAAAGATAGTTCCGGTTTCTATTTCTTATGAATATGATCCTACTGATGCTTTAAAAATGCCGCAATTATTAGCTGAAGCGAATAATGAAGTGTATGTAAAGCAGGAAAATGAGGATTTTATGACCATTTTGAGTGGTGCTTTAGGGCAAAAGAAACGTATTTACATTCACATTGGAAAAGTTTTAGACACGGAAATTGATGCCATTGTAGCTGAAAATGATAATGTCAATAAACAAATTCAGGCTTTGGCTCAGGCAATTGACGATTCAATCCTGAATAGCTATAAGTTGTGGCCTACCAATTATATTGCGTATGATATTTTGAATGAAACAGATAAATATTCGAACCAATATACGCCGGATGAAAAAGCGGTTTTTGTTAGAAGACTGGAACAACGAATTGATGCGACTAATCCTGTTGCATGGCAGGGAATATTAGCTATGTATGCTAATCCGGTGGTTAATAAAATGAAATATTCGCATGAACTCAAGGACTAAAATTTTGCTGATTTACACCGGGGGAACCATTGGGATGCAAAAGGATTTAAAAACCGGAGCATTAAAAGCGTTCAACTTTAGTAAATTATTACAAAGAGTTCCCGAGTTAAAACAGCTGGATTGTGAAATTGAAACTTTTTCTTTTGAAAAACCTATAGATTCTTCGGATATGAATCCGGAACATTGGAGAGCTATTGCTTCAGTGGTGGAAACTAATTATAATCAATTTGATGGTTTTGTGGTGCTTCACGGCTCGGATACGATGTCTTATACGGCTTCGGCTTTGAGTTTTATGCTCGAAAATTTAGCTAAGCCGGTTATTTTAACAGGTTCTCAACTTCCTATTGGCGATTTGCGTACCGATGCTAAAGAAAATTTAATTACCGCGATCCAAATTGCGTCGATGCGCGAAAATAATCAGGCAGTAATTCGGGAAGTTTGCCTTTATTTTGAATACAAATTGTATCGCGGCAATCGGACTACGAAGATAAATTCGGAGAATTTTAATGCTTTTTGTTCGCCAAATTATCCTGCATTAGCCGAATCGGGCGTTTATTTGAACTTTAAACCGGAATTGTTTTGGGCTAAAGCCAAAGAAAAAGAATTAAACGTTTGCTATTCATTTGATACGAATGTGGTGATTGTGAAAATGTTTCCCGGTATGAGCGAAAGGATTTTTACCGCTATTTTAGCTATTTCTGAATTAAAAGGAATTGTGTTAGAAACCTACGGTTCCGGAAATGCTACAACCGAAAGTTGGTTTTTAAATGCTTTGGAAAAAGTAATTAATAAAGGTGTTCAGGTAGTTAATGTTACGCAATGCTCGGCCGGAAGTGTCAATATGGGACAATATGAAACCAGTTCGGATATGAAAAAGATTGGAGTAATTTCCGGAAAAGACATTACCACCGAAGCTGCAATCACTAAATTGATGTTTTTGCTTAGTCAAAATATAGTGCCAAAAGATTTTAAATCGGTTTATGAAACATCCCTTAGAGGGGAAATGACAGAATAATTCATTTTTTGTTTTTCTAACTCAATTTTTTTCTAGTTATTTGCAAACTCAAAATAGAGAGGTGTCCGAGTGGTTGAAGGAGCAAGCCTGGAAAGTTTGTATGTGGGTAACTGCATCGTGGGTTCGAATCCCATCCTCTCTGCTGATTAAAATGTCAAAAGATTTAAAACCCCTAAAAGCATATGTTTTTTAGGGGTTTGTTGTTTCTTACTCAGTTCGTTTTAGTAACTTAGCAGTAATACAATGTTGAAAATTAATTAATTCGCATACAATGTTCAGACATCAGGGCAAAAAAAGAACCTTAGTGCATAATCTGAGAATTGCGACTGTTTTGTCCTTTGTGGCCGGGATTGTAAATGTAAGCGGTTTTTTGGCGTTCAGGCAGCTAACGACTAATGTTACAGGGCATTTTGCTTTGTTTATAAATGATGTTGCAAATTTTGATTTTTGGAAAGGAACCGTTTATTTTCTTTATATCTTTTCTTTCTTTTTGGGTTCATTTACATCGGGGTTTTTAACGGAGAAGTTTGGAAAAAACAAAGAACTCAAAATCTATGTTTTTCCAACAATTATAGAGTTCTTTATCTTGATAGCTATTGGTTTTTTAAGCGATTCTTTTGTCAAAGGTTTTCCTGATTTAATAGTTTGCGCTTTGCTTTTTGCGATGGGACTTCAAAATTCTTTTGTGACAAAAATTTCAAATGCGGTAGTGAGAACTACTCATCTTACGGGTTTGTTTACCGATTTAGGAATTGATGTTTCTCATTTGTTTTTCCCCGAATTACATCCTGATAAGGAAAAATTAAAGGAAAATATCAAACTCCGAATTTACATTATTGCATTCTTTTTTGCAGGAGGTTTAGTTGGTGGACTTTGTTATTCCAAATTGAATTTGAAACTGAAAACATTAATAGTTGCGGCTTTAATTTTGCTGATAAGTTTGTTGCTCGATAAAATGCGGTACAACCTGATAAAAGCGAAACGAAAACATTTGCAAAGGAGAAGCAGTTTTTCTTAGTGTTTTGTTTTAAAGTTAGTTAGGGTATTTAGTTACAAAGAATTCCTTACAATCAGGCTGCTTTTGTTTTCAACTTGTTCTTTTTGTCTGTTCATAATTAATTCGGCCAGAATGCGTCCCATTTCTTTGAAATCGGTCGAAATAGTGGTGATGCCATCGCCTACTACTTTTTTTAGCGGAGTATCATTGTATGAAATGATACCAATATCTTTTCCGATAACCAATTTTTGCTTTTTAGATTGCTCGATAACGTTTACTAAATGGCGGTCGTCCGGAATAATGTAAAGGTCGCCTTTTTGGATTTCGTTGTTTTCAAAATTGGAAATGATGTCGTAATGCAATTGGTTTTTTTGACAAAAATCAATAAAACCTTCCCGCATTCCAATGGGTTGTTTGTAGCTGGAAAAAATCAAAATGAGTTTTTTGTATTGTTTTATTTTGTTTTTGCCTGATTCCAGAGCGTTAAAAGTGTCCTGATGGTGGTTTTGATGAACGGATGGAAAGTGTTTTAGCTCCGGATTGGTTTGGTCTAAGATAAAAACATCTTCTTCCGGCAGGGTGTTGATTACGGCTGCAGCATTAACCAAATTAGTGGGCATGATGATGTATTTTGAATAATTTCCGTTGTTATCATGAATCAATTTTTTAAAAACTTCGGGATTGAAATAATGGAAAAAAGTGTCAATTTGGGCATTTCGGTTGATGGTTTCTAAAAAAGAATTATACAAATCTTCTTTGAAAGCATTCAACTCGTCAAACAATAAGAAAATACGTTGTTCAAAACTAAAATCTTCACTTTTTACATAATAACCTTTTCCTAAAATAGCATAGATAATTCCTCTTTTTTTGAGTTCGTCATAGGCTAATAAAACCGTGTCCCGGGAAATTCCAAATTCGAGAGATACTTTGTTTACTGAAGGTAATTTGTCTCCTCTTTTCAGTCTTTTTTCAGCAATCGACATTTCTATCGACAGAATGATTTGCTTGTATTTTGGTAGATTTTGTCTTTTGCTGATGGATATTAGTTTCATATTCGAAAAATTGACGGCTTGTAAAGGTATAAAAAAAACCGGTGTATAGTGGTATGGTTTTTAAGATATGTTGTTCGGATTTCTCTAGTTGTTTCATTTCGAAAAGGTAACTTTTTAGTTTCAAAGAGTATCCGGTAGTTAAATTGAAAAACTGGTAGGAGCTGGTTTGTTATTATAATTGTTGTGTTTACATTTGTTAGTTAGTTGCTAAAAATACTATTGAAAAAAAACAGATATGCTATTTTATTTTAATCTTTTTATAGAGAAATAGAATAGTTAATCCAAAGAATTATTTTGTAAAAAATGAAGAAAACAAATTGTTTGCTGTTACACTTGCAAAAAACAAAAACTGTTGTTTCAATGGTTGTTTTACTGATGCTGTTTGTTCCGGTTCTTGTTCAGGCTCAGTTGCAAACAGAGTTGAGCGAAATCGGTTTGGGCTGGAGCAATAATTCGGTGAATACGGTTATTTTTAGAAATAAAGCTTTAACTACTTTTAGAGGAATTCAATACACTGCTTATTATAATCCGGATGGCAAAATGGTTTTGGCTAAGCGCAAATTGAAAACTAATAAATGGGAAACGCTAATTACGCCTTACAGCGGCAATGTAAAAGATGCCCACAATGATATTAGTATTGCTGTCGATGCTAAAGGTTATCTTCATGTAAGCTGGGATCATCACGATACGCGTTTACGCTATGCAAGAAGTATTGAACCTTTTAGTCTGGAGTTAAGTGAAGAAATGCCAATGACCGGAACGGACGAAGCTAAAGTAACCTATCCGGAATTTCATAATCTGTCGGATGGGAATTTGTTGTTTTGCTACCGTTCGGGAGCTTCAGGAAGAGGAAATATGATTATGAAATCCTATGATATTACAACCCAAAAGTGGAGTTCTTTGCAAAATAATCTAATTGATGGTGAAAATCAACGCTCGGCTTATTGGCAAATTTGCGTAGGCAAAAAAGGGATTTATCTTTCCTGGGTTTGGAGAGAAAGCTGGGATGTGTCAACCAATAACAGCATTTGTTATGCTTTTTCAGCTGATGGCGGACAAACTTGGCAAAAATCAACCGGAGAAAAATACCAATTGCCCATTACTAAGGCGACAGCTGAAGTAGCCTGGCAGGTGCCACAAAACAGCAGCCTGATTAATCAAACATCGATGACGGTAGATGCTAAAGGAAATCCGTATATCGCCACTTATTGGGATAATAACGGCATTCCGCAATACAAAGTGGTGTACAGAAAGGATGGGCAATGGCAACTGATTAATAGTGACTTTCATAAAAAAAACTTTCATTTGGGTGGCGGCGGAACCAAGCGAATTCCAATTTCGAGGCCTAAAATTTTGGTCAACAAATCGATGCTGTATCTGCTTTTTCGGGATGAAGAAAGAGCCAATAAAATTACCTTGGCTTATGCCAATTTGAAACAAAAACAATGGCAGTTAGAAGATATTAGCCCAAATTCGGTAGGACAATGGGAACCTAATTTTGATAATGAACTTTGGGCAACCAAAAAACAATTACATATTTTTTCTCAAAACGTCACTCAAACCGACGGAGAAGGATTGGCAAAGGTAGTGCCACAACCGGTTCAGGTTTTGGAATTAAAAAAAATGCCTTTAATTCGGAACAAATAATATTAAAAAGACCACTAAAAACCACTAAAAATAAGAGAATGAAAAGAAGAATTATGTTAGCGTTGCTGGTAGCTGTGCAGTTAGTTTCGGCACAACAGCAACAAAATGAATGGGAAAACCCAAATATTGTTGACAGAAACAAAGAAGCAGGGAGGGCTACTTTTGTTTTGTATCAAAATGAAGCTATCGCAACGACAAACAAGCCGGAAGCTTCATCGTATTATAAAAGTTTAAATGGCGATTGGAAATTTAACATCGTTAAAAAACCGGCCGACAGACCTCAGGACTTTTATAAAACCAATTTAGACGATAAAAACTGGAAGAACATCACGGTTCCCTCTAACTGGGAAATGCAGGGATTTGATATTCCTATTTACACCAATATTGTGTATCCGTTTCCTAAAAATCCGCCATTTGTAAACAACGAATACAATCCGGTGGGAACTTACAGAAAAACGTTTACCGTGCCGGGAAACTGGACAGGAAAAGAAGTGTTGTTGCATTTTAACTCGATTTCAGGTTATGCCCGAATCTTTTTGAATGGCAAAGAAGTGGGGATGACCAAAGCTTCTAAAACAGCAGCCGAATTTGACGTGACTTCCTTTTTGCAAAAAGGAGAAAATCTTTTAGCAGTTCAGGTATTTCGCTGGCATGACGGAAGTTATTTAGAAGATCAGGATTTTTGGCGTTTAAGCGGAATTGAGCGCGATGTCTATTTGCAGGCAAGTCCTAAATTGACCATTTGGGATTATTTTGTGCATGCCGATTTGGATGAAAACTACACAAACGGTTTGTTTAAAACAACCGTTCAGTTAAGAGCTTTTCAGCAAAATAAAATTAAAAATGCTAATCTGAGTTTGACTTTATTAGATGCTCAGGGAAAAAAAGTCTATAGTGAAACTAAAAAAGTAAGCAATGCTACAAAGGAAGTGGAGTTTAGTTCGGTTATTCCTAATGTAAATAAATGGAGTTCAGAAACACCCTATTTGTACAGTTATGTTATCAAATTAGAAACGGCTAATCCTGCTGAAAATTCAGTGATTTACAGAAAAGCAGGTTTTAGAAAAGTAGAAATTAAAAATGCTCAATTGTTAGTAAACGGAAAAGTAATGTTAGTTCGTGGCGTTAATATTCACGACCATCATGAAACCAAAGGGCATGCACCTGACCGTGCCACGATGCGCAGAGATTTGGAATTGATGAAACAAAACAACATCAATGCCATCCGAATGAGTCACTATCCTCACGATCCGTATTTATATGAATTATGTGATGAGTACGGAATGTATTTGGTGGACGAAGCCAATATTGAATCGCATGGCATGGGAGTGGACGGGCAAAATATTTCTGCCGATACCAAACATCCTTCGTATGTAACAATGTGGTTTCCGGCTCATTTGGACCGAATTCAACGTATGTTAGAATCGGATAAAAATCATCCTTCCATTATTATCTGGTCCATGGGTAATGAGTGTGGAAACGGACCTGTTTTTTATGAAGCTTATAAATGGTTGAAAGCCAGAGATAACTCGCGCCCGGTACAATTTGAACAAGCCAGAGAAAATGAAGATACCGATATTGTAGCACCAATGTATCCAAGTATTAAGTACATGAAAGAATATGCTGCAGCAGATAAACCAAGACCTTTTATTATGTGTGAATATTCACATGCGATGGGGAACAGTAACGGGAATTTTCAGGAATATTTTGATATCATCAGCAGTAGTCCGCACATGCAGGGTGGTTTTATTTGGGATTGGGTTGATCAGGGAATCAAAACTCAGGATGAAAATGGAACCGTTTTCTATGCTTACGGTGGTGATTTAGGTGGAAAAGATTTGCAAAATGATGAGAATTTTTGTGCCAATGGTTTGGTAAGTGCGAACAGAATGCCACATCCGGGATTGGCTGAGGTGAAAAAAGTATATCAGGATATTTTGTTCAGCTTGGAAGGTTCGAACCAATTGACAATCAAAAATATTTTTCATTATACCAATTTGAATCAGTACCAATTCAAATTTGAATTAGTGAAAAATGGTGTAATTGTTCAGCAAAAAACATTCGATGTAGATTGTGCTCCTGAGAAAAGTGCAACTTTGGATTTGCCAATTGAAGCCTTGACTGAAACCGGAGAATATTTCCTGAATGTGTATGCTTTTACAAAAACCGCTACCGATTTGGTTCCGGTAAATCATGAAGTGGCAAGAGAGCAATTTGCCATTGGAAAAGGAAATTTCTTTGCGGAAAATAAAGCGGAAATTTCGAAAAAGAAAAACTTAAAAGTGAAGAAAAAAGACAACGAATTGGTTTTTGAAACTCAAACTATTGCCGGAACTTTTGATTTATCAAAAGGGATTTTGAAATCATATAATTTCAAAAATGAAAATGCTGAAGTTATCACTAATTTTCCAACGCCTTATTTTTGGAGAGCACCAACCGATAATGATTTTGGAAATAAAATGCAGGAGAAATTAGTGATTTGGAAAGACGCTCATTTGAATCCGGAAGTACAATCCGTTACAGTAGGAAAACAAACCGATTTAGGATTGCCTATTGACGTACAATATGTTTTGGCTGGAGCCAAAGCAGCTTACACAGTGAATTATCTGATTCAAAATAACGGTGAAATCAAAGTAACTGCCAGTATTGATATGACTGGAAAAGAATTGCCTGAATTGCCACGTTTCGGAATGCGTGTGCAACTTCCGGGTGTTTTTGAAAACCTGAATTATTACGGTCGCGGACCATTGGAAAATTATTCTGACAGAAAAACAGCTTCTTTTGTGGGAATCTATCAGGATAAAGTAGCGAATCAATTTGTGTGGGAATACATTCGTCCGCAGGAATGTGGGTATAAAACCGATGCGCGTTGGTTTTCTTTGCAAAATAAAAACGGCTTAGGATTGAAAATTACCGGAGAACAGGCTTTAGGTTTTAGTACTTTAAATGTTTCTACAGAATCTTTAGATCCGGGGAAAACCAAACAACAACGGCATACTAATGATGTGAAACCGGTAGATACGGTTTTCGTACATGTCGATTTAGCACAACGCGGAGTGGGTGGTGATACGAGTTGGGGCGCTTTGCCGCATTCGCAATATTTACTGAGAGCACCAAAATACAGCTATAGTTATACCTTGAGTTTGATAAATTCAAATAAATAATAGAATAAACCCCTTGGAAGAGATTGTTTGAAAATTTCTCCAAGGGGTTATAGTTACAACTTATGAAACCACTACAATCTACTTTTTTTACAATTTCAGTAAGTCTGCTGTTGGTTTTCTTTTCTTCTTGTAAACCTACTCAGAAAACGGTCGAAAAAGAAAATACTAGTGCATACTTGTTTGTTTATTTTACCGGAAACGCTAAAACGGATGAAGCTATTCGATTTGCATTGAGCAAAGAAGGCTATAATTTTTATGCTTTAAATGACAATAAACCCGTGATTGCTTCGGAAGTTATTAGTACAACCGGAGGTGTTCGTGATCCGCATATCTTAAGAGGTGCAGATGGTGTTTTTTATATGACGGTTACCGATTTGCAAACAGCCAATGGCTGGGAAAATCAGGCAATGGTACTTCTAAAATCAACTGATTTGGTACATTGGATTTCTTCTAAAGTGGATATTTCTAAAACATTTGAAGGGTTTAAAGACGTAAAGCGAGTTTGGGCACCGCAAACAATTTATGATGCAAAGGTTAAGAAATACATGGTTTACTTCTCGATGTTGCAGCCGGGAGGAACAGATATTGTTTATTATGCCTATGCCAATAAAGATTTTACAGCCTTGGAAACCGAACCAAAACAATTGTTTTTCAACTCTGGTAATCGCTCCTGTATCGATGCGGATATCATCGAAAAAGACGGGAAGTTTCATTTGTTTATGAAAACTGAGGATGAAAAAGATAAAGGGATTAAAGTGGCAATTTCTGATAAGCTGACTTCCGGTTATGTGTTGCAGGATGGCTATGTGGATCAAACGGATGAATCGGTGGAAGGTTCGGGAGTGTTTAAACTGAACAATTCTGATACTTACATTTTGATGTATGATATGTATCGAAAAGGTAAATACCAATTTACATCATCAACGGATTTGAAGCATTTTAAAGTAATCGATGAAAATGTTTCGATGAATTTCCATCCGAGGCACGGAACAGTTTTGCCAATAACTGCCGATGAAGCACAGCGATTGATTACGGCTTATGGCTGGTTTCCTAATGGAGAGATTTCAGAGGCACAATCAGAAGTCATCAAACAAAATAACGTAATGGTTGATTTTGCCAATAAAAAAATGTTGCTTCCGGTAAAAAACGGAACTGATTTGACGCATTTTGATCCTGAATTTAAAACTAAACCGGGTGCAAATGTAAGTCCGACAGGAGCTCAGGATTTTTCTCAGAAAGCAGTACAATATGATTTTGATCTTGGTACTTTAGGCAAAACTACTTTTGATGTTAAAGCGGAAGTGCGAAACAATCCTTCGTTAGTGGGTTATTATGCCGATCCTGAAATTTTGTTTTCTCATAAAGATAATCGTTTTCATATGTATCCTACCAGTGATGGTTTTTTTGAATGGAGCGGCGATTATTTCAAGAGTTTTTCCTCAACAAATTTAGTAGATTGGACAGATGACGGAGTGCTATTGGATTTTAAAAAAGATGTTTCTTGGGCAAATACAAAAGCATGGGCACCAACAGCTATTGAGAAAAAAATCGATGGGAAATATAAATATTTCTTTTACTATACCGGAGAAAGCAAAATAGGGGTTGCAGTGAGCAACAATCCGCAAGGGCCATATAACGATATCGGAAAACCATTGGTGTCCACTAAGCCAAACGGAATAACAAGAGGTCAGATTATCGATCCGGATGTATTTACGGATCCGGTTTCGGGTAAAAGTTATTTGTACTATGGGAATGGCTTTATGGTAGGTGTTGAATTGAATGACGACATGATTTCGGTAAAAGAAAATACGCTGACCGTATTAAAACCAGATGGAACATTTAGAGAAGGTACCGAGGTTTTTTATCGAAAAGGTAAATATTATTTTTTATGGTCTCAGGACGATACCCGCAGCGAAAATTACAGAGTGCGTTATGCTACTTCCGATTCTCCATTGGGAGCTTTTACAATTCCGGAAAACAATTTGGTAATTGCAAAAGATCCTTCGCAGGGAATTTACGGAACCGGACATAATTGTGTAATTCAGATTCCGGGAACTGACGAATGGTATATTGTTTACCATCGTTTTACGATCCCAAAAGGGATTGAAATGGGACGTTCAGCAGGATACAATCGCGAAGTTTGTATCGACCGAATGTATTTTGATGAAGCAGGTAATATTATTCAGGTGAAACCTACTTTGGAAGGAATTCAGCCTTTGAAACAATAAATTCAATTTGAAATAATCATTTTGTAGCATATCGAAATTTTTAAATTTGGTATGCTGCAAATTAATTTAATGACCTATGATAAATAATAAACAATCGGTTTTCACGAGTTTATTGATGGTATTTTTGTTTTCATCATTGGCGAATGCCCAAAACAAATCAGCTACCATTTCGGTAAAAAACAATTTGGATTTTGCTCGGAAGGAAGTCGTTTCTGTTAAAGGAAAATCACTTTCGAATTTAATTAAAGGAAAAAAAATATCCGATTTACGAATTAAAAAGGAGGAAACTGGCGGTTTGGTGGTTTTGCAGTGGATTGATAACAATCAGGACGGAACGCTTGATGAGTTATTGTTTTTAGCAGAGGTAGCTGCTAAGGCAAAATCTGAATATGAAGTTCTTTTCGATAAATCGATTCCACTGGTTGAAAGTCCGATTACTACTTATTCCCGTTTTGTGCCGGAACGTACCGATGATTATGCCTGGGAAAATGATAAAGTGGCTTTTAGAACTTACGGACCGGACGCACAGCGAAGAGTTGAGGAAAAATTACCCGAAGGGACACTTACCAGCGGTATTGATTTATGGTTAAAACGTACCGATAAGCCCATTATTAATAAATGGTATGCTGAAAATACAAAATTTCCGGGTTATTATCATATTGACCATGGTGAGGGTCATGATCCTTATCAGGTAGGACCTAGTCGTGGTACGGGAGGTATCGGAATTTGGGAAAACAATCAATTGGCGGTTTCTAAAAATTTTGTGGGTTACAAAACTATTGCTGTAGGCCCTTTACGCACGGTTTTCGAGTTGATTTATGCACCCTGGAGTTCGTATCGAGTGAAAGAAACAAAGCGAATTACTTTGGATTTAGGGTCTAATTTTTCTAAGTTCGAAATTAGTTTGGAGGCGTCAAAAACTGTTCCGAATATAACTACCGGAATTACGTTGCATGACAACAAAGGCGAAGTGAAAAATAATACTAAAGAAGGCTGGTTTCGTCATGTAGAAAAAATTGATGGACAGTTGTTAGCGGAAGGAATTGTAGTCAATCCTAAATTGGTTACCAAAGCTTTTTCGGATGTTACCAAAGCGAAAGATCAAAGCAATCTTTTGGTTGTTTGTAAACCCAAAAATAACAAACTAACGTACTATGCCGGTTTTGCCTGGCAAAAAAGCGGTCAGATTACCAATGGTGCCGATTGGGATACTTTATTACAAAAAAAGGTCAAAATGTTAGCTAATCCCCTTAAGCTAACGATTAAAGGAAATAAATAAATCTTTTTTTTGTAGTTTCGCTAAAACTTACAAAATAACCAAAAAAGATGGATTTAATTTCAGGACTTAAAGATAAAGTAGTCGTAATTACAGGAGGTGCCGGAGTATTGGGTGCCGGATTTACAAGAGCATTAGCTAATCAGGGAGCAAAAGTAGCTATTTTAGGGAGAGATGGTGAAAAAGCACAAAAATTAGCGGATGAAATTATTAGTAATGGAGGGCAGGCAATCGGTGTTTCGGCTGATGTGTGTGATGAGGCAAGTTTGAGAAAAGCCCATACAGCAATTAATGAGAGTTTAGGATTAATCGATATTTTAATTAACGGTGCCGGAGGAAATCACCCAAAAGGAACAAGTTCAGATGTTTTTTTCGACAGAGAAAATAAAGCAGAAGGATTACAAACTTTCTTTGGTCTGGATACCGAAGGTTTGCGCTTTGTATTCGATCTTAATTTTATTGGTACTTTGTTGCCAACTCAGGTATTTGCTGCAGATATGATTGGAAGAGAAGGATGTAGCATACTTAATATATCTTCAGTTAGTGCTTTTCATCCTTTGACAAAAGTGGTGGCGTACAGTGCAGCTAAAGCGGCAATCAGTAATTTGACAGAATGGCTGTCGGTTTATTTTGCAAAAGAAGGAATTCGTGTCAATGCACTTTCACCAGGGTTTTTCCTTACAGAACAAAACAGAACTTTATTAACCAATGAAGATGGAAGTTTGACGGAAAGAGGGAATAAAATCCTTTCGCAAACTCCAATGGGAAGATTTGGCGAACCAAATGATTTAGATAGTACTTTATTGTGGCTATGTAATCCGGCTTCCCGTTTTGTAACAGGAATTGTGGTTGCCGTTGATGGTGGATTTTTAGCCTACGCAGGAGTTTAATAACATAATCAAAAGAAATATAAAAAATGGGAATTGAACAAACCTGGAGATGGTACGGACCAAAAGATTCTGTGCCTCTTTCTCATATTAAAATGGCTGGCGCTACAGGAATTGTAACCGCTTTGCATCATGTTCCAAACGGAACGGTTTGGACTGTGGAAGAAATTCAAAAAAGAAAAAAAGAAATTGAAGATGCCGGATTAACCTGGTCAGTTGTTGAAAGTATCCCGGTTCACGAAAACATCAAAATTCGTAAAGGCGATTATAAAAAATACATTGAAAACTACTGTCAGAGTATTGCAAATCTTGGGGCTTGCGGTATCGATACGGTTTGTTATAATTTCATGCCGGTTTTAGACTGGACCAGAACCGATTTGTCTTTTGAAGTCGAAGACGGTTCTAAAGCCTTACGTTTTGACCGTATGGAATTTGCTGCTTTCGAATTGTTTTTGCTCAAAAGAAAAGGAGCTGAAAATGATTATACAGCCGAAGAAATCGCTAAAGCAAAAGTGGTTTTTGAAGCCATGACTGAAGAGCAAAAAACAGGGTTGGTAAAAAATATTATTGCAGGTTTGCCGGGAGCTGAAGAAGGTTATACTCTGCAACAATTACAAGCTGCTTTAGATGATTATGCCGAAATTGGCGATGCCGAATTAAGAAATAATCTATACGAATTCCTAAAAGAAATTATTCCTGCGGCTGAAAAAGCGGGTATTGTAATGGCAATTCATCCGGATGATCCGCCTTATGCTATTTTAGGTTTGCCAAGAGTAGTAAGTACTGAGGCTGATGCCAAACAATTAATCGAAGTGGTGGATAGCAAAAGCAACGGCTTGTGTTTTTGTACCGGTTCTTACGGAGTAAGAGAAGATAATGATTTGGTTGGAATGGTACAAAGATTAGGTCATCGTATCAACTTTATTCACTTAAGAGCAACAAAGCGAGATGCAGAAGGTAATTTCTATGAAGCAGATCATTTAGATGGCGATGTGGATATGTACGGCGTGATGAAAGCTATCGTTGAAGAACAGCAAAAAAGAATCGCTAATGGTCGTCCGGATTACAGATTGCCAATGCGTCCGGATCACGGTCACCAAATGTTGGACGATTTAGACAAAAAAATGAATCCGGGTTACTCCGCCATCGGTCGCTTAAGAGGTTTAGCCGAATTAAGAGGTTTGGAAAGAGGAATCAGAGGAAATCAAAGATAAATAGTGTAAAGAGGAGCAATTTTTTTGCTCCTTTTTGTTGGAGACTATCTAATAGATCATTTAAATCTAAAATAAGAGGGTTTAACTTTTTTTTAAAGTTAAGCCCTTTTTTGGTGTTTAAGCATTTTTATGAACAGATAAAAAACGGTTTTAAATTATTTGAATTGACTGGTTTAACTATTATAATTAATTACACCTAATATAGATTGCAATAATGGTAATCAAAAAGAGGATTTCTTCGATTGTCATTCATAACCTACATAAAGTGACTGTAATTTACGTAAAACGACCTATAATTTATAGTAAACGACCTATAGTTTATAGTCAAATAAGATTATTCTCTCTAGTTTTGAAAGACAGTTAATTCTTGTTTTATTAAAATAATATAAGAAAATTTTTAGCAACATATTTGTGAAATTCATTTTCACTTGGAAACAACGTATTAGGTTGTGGTATAATTTAAAAAGAATATAAAAAATGAGTAAATTAAAAATAGCAGCAACAGCTCTTATTGTTTCAAGAATACTTCTTGTTGTTTTTATAGCTATACTTATTTTGGTTATACCTCAGTTGAACATTGAAAAATATGTTTTACCTACCATTACCAGTAAAATGATTTACTTCCTTTATGGCAGTTTAATTTTGTTGGGGTTATATAGTCTTAGCATTATTTTTCCGAAAGCAATATCATTCTCCTTTTCAAAAATAGACATCGCTTTATTTATCCTGGTATTCTATATCACGCTGAATCGCTATTTTATTCAATCCCATTACGGATTTTCAATTCGGTATATCGAATTATTGGGACTCAGTTTCTTTTATGTTGTTTTGAGGCATATTTCTCTTAAAAACTATCCTTGGTTGCTATTGTCCATAGTTGTTTCAGGAATTATCCAGGCGGTATATGGCAATCTCCAATTATTGGGGTATTACGTATCGAACCATTCCGGATTTAAAATGACAGGCAGTTTTTTTAATCCTGGACCTTATGCCGGTTTTTTGGTTAGTGTTTGGACTGTTGCATTGGGAATGTACTTGTTTAGGGATACTATAATAATACAAATGCAATCACAGAAAAAAAGTAATTCCCAATTTTTAAATGAAGTTCTAAAATACACTTTTGAGTACATTCCGTTGTTGGGACTCATTAGTATAGCTATTGTACTTCCTGCTTTACAATCCCGGGCTTCCTGGATAGCTGCGCTAGTGGGTAGCTACGTTTTACTGGAATTAAAATATCATTTTCTAAAAAATATATTTAAAAAAGTAACTGCAACATTTCAAAAGACTGCTTTTATGCTACTCTCTGTTGGGATTTTAAGTGCGGGTCTTTTTAGTTTATATCACTACAAAAAGGGGTCTTCGGATGGAAGGGCATTTATTTGGAAAGTAACCACCGAAATGATTGCAGATGCTCCTGTTTTTGGTCTGGGTTTTGACCGATTCAAAGCCGAATATATGAACTATCAGGCTAATTATTTTGCTAAAAATGGAGAAACCGCCGAAGCATTAGTAGCCGATAATACCTATTATGCTTTTAATGAGGGATTGCAGTTTGTGGCAGAAAATGGTTTTGTTGGATTAGTATTACTTCTCATTATAATATATTTTATATTCCAAATAAATGTAAAGGAAAAGCATCGATTACTATCTCTTATAGTAAAAACAGGATTGTTGACTATTGCAGTTTTTGCCTGCTTTTCCTATCCTATGCAAATTCTTCCGATAAAAATGGTACTGATTTTTTTAGTAGCCATATTATCAAATAGTGCCTCTCCTATATTTCAATTCAAGATTGAAGACTATTCAAGAAAACAGTGGGCTTATAAAATAAGCCTTGCCTTGTTGACTTACATTGCAATACATAAAACCTATGGTTATACTACAACTCTCAATCAGGGTTTTATGGCTTGGAACAATGCGCTTAACAGTCATCAATATGGAGATTATAATGCCGCAACTCAAGAATTTGAATTGGCGTATCCTGTTTTCAAAAAGGATGGCGATTTCCTGATGAATTACGGCAAAACACTTTCAATGGCAGGAGAACCTCATAAAGCCATTGCCGTGTTAGAACAAGCCAAACACTATCAAAACAATACTGTTATAGCCTCCGCCTTGGGCGATAGTTACAAAGCCATAAAGCAATACGAGAAAGCAGAAGTTACCTACCAACAAGCCATAAACATGACACCCGGTAAATTTTACGCCAACTACTTATTGGCAAAATTATATGATGTATCCGGACAAGAGGGTAAAGCAGTAACAATGGCCAAGAAGCTACTAAATAAAGAAATAAAAATTCCCTCTACTGCCATTAAAGAAATTCACGAAGAAATGAAAAAAATACTGATAAAATATAAAAAATCCTCCGGGATTTAAAAATTAAATAAATCTCACAATGTTTAACTTAAAAAAATGCAGCCTATGACATAGACCAAAACCCAGAGGAAGATTTTATAAAAGAAAATGACTTTATAATTTCGTATAACTACTTAGATATAAGTAGTTGTAATGTTTCGCAAAAGTAGCATTCCTATACCACTTTGCAAAAACAATAAATAATAAGGGTACAAATACCCGTTTTAACAAATTAAATTTTATAAAATGAAAAAAATAATAGGAGTTTTAGGGGTAGCGGTGATAGCTGCAACGATGTTTTTTAGTGCTAATAATGCGAATGGTTTTAATTCGGATACTAGTTTAGCTAGTTTGATAACAATGAATGAAGCACATGCTGGTGCTGAAGGTTGTCAAACAAATCCTGAGAAAGATAAAGGAGATTGTGTAAAAAATATTAGTGGTACTTCTTGGAATTGTGTAACCTCATCACTATATAGTAATTGTTTTGCGGATTAGTCTATAATTTAGATGGAATAAGAAGCATTATGTTTTTTACCCATAACCACAAACTATATTTCTAATAGTATTATTTTTTTACTTTCCTTGTTTGTTTGAACAAGGAAAGTTTAAACTTACAGACACTAAACTAACATATTAAAAAATAATTATGAATAATATAAATAGATTTTTTCAAAAATTAGTGCTATTTATAGGAGTATTAGTTTTTTCTCAATCTTGTTTAAATTTTGAAAAAAAAGGCAGTCTAAATACGTGTAATATAATATCTAATTTATATAAACTAAAAAAAATAAATTCTACTATAAACTTTGGATTGGATTCTGTTTCTTCAGCATCAATAGATTATCTTAAATTAAAAAAAATAAATGATACCTTATTTTTTACTTTTTTAAATACTTATAACAATACTATATACTGTTATGATTACGACACTAAAAAATTAAAGAAATTAATACCATTATCTAGTAATAAAAAGATAAAAGCCTATGAAATAATAGCATGGGATAGTATAATATCATATCAATATTGGGACCAAAAAATAACACTGCAAAATGAGTCAGGAAAAATATTGAAAGAAATGATTATTCCCATAGAAAACAATAAAAGTGGGTATTGTGCACAACCTTCTACAATTTCTCCAATTATTTGCAGAAAAGATAAATTTTATCTCGCAGGAGGAATTGGGACATCTGAAAAAGCAAATAAATTATCCCATTCAGTGGCCCAAATAGATATATCATTTAAAAAATACAATTATAAATTAAATTTCCCGAAAATTTATTCTGACTATTTTTTTGGAGGTAAGCATTACAATTTGAACATCTCATACACATATAACGATAAGGATAATATATTTGTTTTTAGCTTCCCAGCTTCACATAGTCTTATTTCGACCAAAGATTTTATAACATTTAAAGAACATTGTGCCGGTAGTAAACACATCCAAAATATTCCAGAGTATTCATATATAGGAGAGGATAAGACCTATGATTATTGTACAGAGAATGGATTTTATTATAGTGTTTTGTATGATAAATATAATAATTTATATTATAGAGTATGTTTATTACCTTCAGATGTAGTGCTTGGATATAAAAGCAAAAGGGATCTTTCAATAATTATTTTAGATAGTAAATTTAAAATTGTTGGGGAACAACTGTTGAAAAACGTTAAAGATTTTTCTATAGAGACTATTTCCTCAGTTTGCGTTACCCCTGATGGGTTATTATTTCAGAAAGAAAATAATATAACTAATGACAATCTAATCAGCTTTATTAATTACAAAATCGTTAAAATTTAATTTTATGAAAAAAATAGCATTCTTTCTTTTCCTTATTTTATATATAATTTCTTCTTGTACTTCAAAATCTAGTACAAAGGAAGATTACATTTCAAATGAAACTAAACAGTTATTACTTTCATTAAATAAATGTTATGAAAAAATTGTCATTATTCCTGGAACAGGTTGTTCAGGCTGTATATCTGAAAGTGAAATTTTCTTGATAAATAATTATATGAATAAACAAATTTTATTCATACTAACTAATACAAAATCAATTAAATCTTTAAATAACAAGATTGGTAAAAATGTAAAAAAGTTGTCGAATATTTATATTGACTATGATAATGTATTTTCTCATTATGAAAATCCCATATACCCTGTAGTGGTTACAAATGATTGCGACAAAAAAAAAGTAAATAATGTTTCATTTCAATCCCCTGATAATAATGCGTTCAAAAATTTATAAAATCATCATCATAACAGTAATCGTATTTAGCATTGCTGGATGTGCTTTTGATAAAAAGGAAAAAAGCATGATGCCAACTGTTTTTCTGAACCCTAATGACACAGAAAAAGATTGTCTATTGTCTAAAATAGCTAAAGATATTGAGTTAATTTCTTTGGAAACTAATTTAGATTGTATTATAGGAGATTTTTCCTGGCTTGTTTTCATGGATAAAAACAATATCATCTATAATTCGGATAAGGCTGTATTAATATTTGATAGAAAAGGATCTTTTATAAACAAAATAGAAGCTTTAGGAAATGGTCCAGATGAGTACACTACCATAACAAGTATCACCGTAGATCCAATTCTAAAAAAAATTCTCATATTAGACCACGATGCTATTAAAGTATATCATTTTAACGGTAAGTTTATTAAGTCCATAAAACTTGGTTTTTCACCAGCAGGTTTATACAGAACAAAGACAGGTCAAAATTTTGTTTCAGTAATCCAAAGTTATAATGAAAAAAATAGGGATATGTTAATTATGTACGATACTGCGTTTAAAAAAATAAAAAAAATCAAATCTAAAAATTTAGAAAGCTTTCCAAAATTTGAGCAAAATTTATTTATTTCTAATGAACCTTACGAAGTTAATAATGAGATTTTCTATAATGAATCCTATGTTGATACTATTTTTAAAATTACAGGAAGCTCCTTAAAGCCACATTGGATTATAGACCAAGGAAATTATAAAATGAAAACAACTGATGGTGTTAATATTGATAATTTACACAAGGTTTATGAAAAAGATAAAATATCCTTACCCGCAATTAAAGAATCACAAAACTATTTTTTCTTCAAATATAATTATTATCACAGTAAAGAATTATGCTATACTGTTTTTAATAAAGACAGTAACAAATTTATTTTACTACAAAAAATTTCACTAACAGATTTAAAAGAAAAAGGAGGAGCCGATTTTGGATTTAGAAATGATTTAATTAAGAACGCTCCCGCATTTTGGCCAGATTATCTTGTAGGAGATAAAATGGTAAAAGTACTATTTCCTTATATGTTAACCGAATCACAAAGGGCTGCTTTCAAAATCAAAGAATCCGATAACCCGATTCTTATGATTGTAACACTTAAATAGTTACTATATATTAGCTATTCGTATAAAAATTGGACAGCCTTAATAAAATTAACTAAAAAATAAAATCCCATAGAAATGAAACAGATAATAACATTTTTAACAATTGGCATATTTTTTAGCGTATCAATAAAAGCACAGAAAACGGAGTCCTTTTTGATTAATAAAATAATTTCTGGTTGTCCGTTAGAAATAGAACCGATTGCGAAACAATTAGGATTAAGTAACCTAACTTATTCAAATTTGGAAACGGGAATAGACAGTATAAAAGTAGTTTTCGGAGGATTGACACAAGGCAAATCAAATGGTTATTGGATTTCCTCCTATATTAATAATAAATTCAAGACTTTTAGTACTGTTGAGCTTCTTAAAAATGAATCATCTCAATTCCAAACCAATGTTACAGATATTAGTTATGACAATTCTTCGAAAAAGATTTCTGTTCAATTGATGCACAATACTTCTACCAACGAAATTCAATATCTATGGCTTAATGGAAGTATGCAAAAAAGTAAAATTGCCACAATCATAAACATAGAAAAAACAATAGAAAAAGGGAAAACTTTTCCTTCTGTCACAGTTGAATCATTAAAAGGAGGTGATGTTTCAATTAAGGACTTTATAGGTAAATATGTTGTTATTAATTGGTGGGCAACAACTTGTGCTCCATGTATACAAGAAATGCCTGGTCTAAACTCTTTGGTTGAAAAATATAAGTCGAATCCTGAAGTTGCATTTCTGGCAATAGCCTTTGATAAAAAAGAAAAATTAAAATATTTTTTAAATTCAAAGAATTTCAATTACATGCAGACATTAGGAAATAATGAGACAGCTAAAATTTTTGGAGAATCTTTTCCAAAGAATATAATTGTAAATCCTAAAGGAATTACATCATTCTATAGTGAAGGAGGAAATGAAAACATGCACATGAATATTGATACAGAATTAAAAAGACTGTTAAAAAAAGAATAGAAAAACAAAAAAACCTGCCTCTAAAGCTCCCAATATAATAAACTTAATGGAGAATTGGTTTTGAGTTTGGGATTCTACCAAGGGTTACAAATACATTAAAGAAAATAAAACACCACAGAAATGAGTAAAACTGTTTGCCCCAAAATCACCAGCCTTAGTATCGTATCTTTTTTCATGCTAGTTTCTTTATTGTTTCATAGCTGTGCCAGATCCAAAGCCGCAAATGAAACTACTATCGAAAAAAAGACCTATGTATCAGAAAAAAACGAAGTAGAAACCATAGTATTGAAAAATGAATCGTTCCAAAAAGAGTTGGTGAGCAACGGTAAAATTATTGCGGCTCAAAAAAATAGTGTGCAATTTGAAGTAAGTGACAAACTGGAACATCTGTATGTGAAAAATGGGGATTTTGTTCATAAAGGGCAATTGCTGGCAAGCCTAAATCCGTTTAAATACCAGCAAAGACTGGCCAGAGCAGAAATAGATTTAAAAAAAGCCAAATTTCAGTTCGAGGATATGCTGGTGGGACGAGGGATTTTTACCAGCAAGAAAGACAGTATTCCTAAAGCCATCTATGATATGGTGGCCAGTAGAACCGGTTATGATGCCGCATTGTTAGAATTGAAAACGGCTCAGTTCGAATTGCAATCTACTAAGTTAATTGCACCTTTTAGTGGGAAAGTAGCCAATATTGAGAGTAGAGTTTACGAGAATGTTAGTGCCGGAAAAAGTTTTATGACTTTGATAGACGATTCGGTATTTGAGGTAGAATTTTATCTAATAGAATCCGAAATGAAAGATGTTGCCTTGAATAGTAGTGTGCAAATAGTTCCTTTTGCATTGGGTAAAACCTATAATGGACACATCTCCTCGATTAATCCGTTGATTGAAAAAAACGGAACCATTCTGGTAAAAGCCGTTGTAGCCAATGACGGAAAACTTACCGAAGGCATGAATGTAAAAGTACGTATCGAGAAAGAAGTAAAAAATCAGTTGGTCGTGCCAAAATCGGCAGTAGTATTACGAGACAATCAGGAGGTATTGTTTAAGGTTGTCGATGGCAAAGCCTATTGGACGTATGTACAAACCACTCTAGAAAACAGCAGTTCATACTCCGTAATTGCCCATCCGGATAAAAGCAGTGCGAGCCTAAACCCTGGAGATACCGTGATTGTTGCCGGAAATTTGAATTTAGCCCATGATAGTGAAGTGGTTGTTAGCGTTAATAAGAAAAATTAAGCGTTTTACCCGTCACTTCGAGTGATTTTTAATAGTAATGCGACAGCTTTACTATTAAAAATTGTATCGAGAAGCCTATAAGACATACCGTTCTCGATACATTTTATTAAAGGTTCTCGATACAAATTTTCTGAAAAAGCTATGTGCATTTTCTGAAAATTCACTCGAACTGACGAGAAGCTGTAACGTTATATTGCTTTTTTCAGAATAGAAAACACACCTCGAACTGACGAATCCATTAAATTAAGAATCATTTTCTTCCATTTTACAAACCCCTTTTATGGTAAAATTTTTAATCAATAGACCTATTGCTGTTTTAATGACCACGCTTTGCATGCTTATTTTAGGGCTGTATGCGTTTGGTTTTATCCCGGTAGCTTTAATGCCCAATATCGATATTCCTGAAATCACCGTGCAAGTGGAAGCCGATAATATGTCGGCAAGACAAGTGGAAGACGTTATTATAAAAAATTTGCGTTCCAATTTAATGCAGCTAAGCCACCTGAAAGATATTAAAACGGAATCCAGCAATGGCAACGGCATCATTCGATTGAGTTTTGAACAGGGAACCAAGATTGATTACTCCTTTATTGAAGTCAATGAGAAAATTGACCGTGCCATGGGAAATCTTCCCAAGACTATCAAACGTCCTAAAGTAATCAAGGCTAATATTACCGATGTTCCTGTATTTTATTTGAATCTGACTTTAAAAAACAAGAACAAAGAAATCCCTATCGTTTCTAATAGTGAACTCTATCCCGTTTCGCAACAATTTGTTGATTTTAGTCGTTTTGCTAATCAGGTGATTCGTAAACGCATTGAGCAAGTGGAAGAAGTTGCCATGGTAGATGTCAGCGGATTGGTTTTTTCTGAAATTAGGATTGTTCCAGATATTGAGAAGCTTGATGCCTTAGGAATTAGTTTGAACGAATTGGAATCGGCCATCAAAACGTATGATGTTGAGGTGGGGAGTTTATTGATTAAAGACAATCAATACCAATACAATGTTCGTTTGGGATCCAGCCTGAATACTATTAAAGAAATTGAAGCTATTTATATCAAAAAAAGTGACCGGCTTTTCCAGTTAAAAGATCTGGCTCAGGTTATCGAGCATCCACAAAAACGCACGGGATTGGTTATATCTGATGATAAAGAAGCTATAACGATGGCCATCATTCAGCAAAGCGATGCGAGAATGGAAAATTTAAAATCATCATTGAATTCCCTTGTTGACAGGCTTAAAAGTGACTATCCCACCATAGAATTTTCAGTAAGCCGAGACCAAACCGAATTGTTGGAAGTAGCCATATCCAATATCAAACAAGATTTGGTATGGGGTATTTTATTGGCATTTGCCATTATGTTTTTGTTTTTGAAAGATGTCAAATCACCTTTATTGATAGGTATATCTGTGCCAGTTTCTTTGATAATTAGTTTGGCATTTTTTCATGTTTTTTCTATTTCTATTAATATTATTTCGTTGTCGGGATTAATTTTAGGAATAGGTTTAATGATTGATAATTCCATTATTGTCATTGAAAATATTATACAATACAGAGAGCAAAAACACTCTTTAACACAAGCCTGTGTTTTAGGAGCTAATGAAGTGATCAAACCTTTGCTTTCCTCTGTCTTGACAACCTGTTCCGTTTTTTTACCGCTGTCTTTTTTAAGTGGTATTTCGGGGGCTTTGTTTTATGATCAGGCTATGGCGATAACGATAGGATTGTTTGTTTCGTTATTAGTCTCTGTTACTTTAGTACCCTTATTATACCATCTTTTTCATTTAAAAGATACCGGAAAGAAAAGCAGAATGGAACGTTTTCTTGAAAAAACGAATACTTTGGATTATGGGGAATTATACGAAAAAGGATTTCGTTTTGTGATGCGAAAACAAAAAATGTGTTGGGCTATTTGCATCACATTACTACTGGTAGGAGTGGCTTTATTTCAGTTACTTCCCAAAACACAGATGCCTTATTTAACGACAACCGAAACAGTATTAAAAATTGACTGGAACAAACAAATTAATGTCGAGGAAAACAAACGAATGGTATTGGAAGTACTAGAACCTGTAAAAAATGAACTCCTGAATTATACAGCACTGGTAGGCTCGCAACAATTTATTTTAGACAAAGAATCGGCTGCTTTATCTTCAGAAAGTGCCATTTATATTCGCTGTGATTCTCCCGAAAAATTAGCGAAAGTAAAAAAAGAAATGACTCTTTTTCTTCAAAAAAAATATGCCAAAGCCGTTGTTTCCTATAGCAATGTGGACAATATTTTTAATATGATTTTCTCAGACAAGCAAGAAATTTTAGTGGCCCGATTACGAAATGTAGCCAATATAGGAAATGCACAAAACGAACAATTAAAAAAAGTTTGGGGTCAGGTACAACAAAATATAGGCAATATACAATTAAACCCTATTGCATGGCAGGAACACATCAATCTTATAGCAGATCAGGAAAAGTTAATGACGTATGGAGTAACTACCAATACCTTATTTGATGCCTTAAAAAGTGCTTTTAACGAACGTGAAATTTTATCGGTAATAGACAATCAAAATTTTGTCCCTGTCATCCTTGGTGGAGAAAGCAAAACAATTGAGCAAGTGTTGAGTGAAACCACAGTACAATCCAGAGATAGTGCCGTATTTCACGCCAGTGATTTTATTAAAGCCGTCAATTCCCAAGACATGAAAACCATTACAGGAGGTATGGAAGGCGAATACTACCCGATTGCATTAAATACGGATGAAGAGAATGTCAATCATAGCATTACTACCGTAAAAAATGTGGTAAAGGATAATAAATTGTATACCGTTTCCTTTAGCGGGAGCTTTTTTAGCAACAAGGAATTAATGGGCGAATTAATCGCTGTTTTGTTAATTTCATTGCTGCTGCTTTATTTCATCTTGGCTTCTCAATTTGAATCCCTCGTACTACCGTTAATCATATTAATTGAAATTCCTCTGGATTTGGCAGGAGCTTTTCTATTGTTGAAAATTTTTGGGATGAGTATTAATTTAATGTCCATGATTGGTATTGTGGTGATGAGTGGAATTGTAATTAATGATTCCATCCTGAAAATTGACACCATTATCCAATTACAACGTCAGGGGAATTCTATTCTAAAAGCGCTGCTAATTGCAGGACAACGAAGGCTAAAACCCATCTTGATGACCAGTTTGACTACTATTTTGGCAGTTGTTCCGCTTCTTTTTACAGGTGGTATAGGAGCAGAATTGCAAGCGCCGCTAGCAACGGTATTAACAGGCGGAATGATATTAGGAACTATAATCAGTCTTTATTTTACCCCTTTATGCTATTACTATTTTGCTAAAAGGATGGAGAAGAAAGTAAAAAAGTTATGAGTTAAAAGTTAAGGGTTAAAGATTATGAATATTCAATTTATAAATAATGAATTTTATTAAAAACACACATTTGATTTTACTTTTTAGTTTTGGTTTATACAGCTTACAAATCACAGCTCAAAACTCAAAAAAAATTGCAGATAATAAACAAAAAGTCACACTCGAAGATATTATTGCTATTGCCAGTAAAAAATCCTTAGATGCTTTTAAAGCCAAGCAACAATATGGGGCGAGTTATTGGCAGTTTAGATCATTTAAAGCAAGTGTATTACCCAGAGTTGATTTAGAACTGGAACCTTTAACATACAATAAATCGGTATTAAAAAGATATGATTCCGAAAATAACATTGATGTGTATCGACCGCAACAAAATTTAAACTCGTATGCGAACCTTAGCATCAATCAGAATGTTAAAGCTACAGGAGCAACATTTTATGTGAATTCCAGTTTTAACCGCCTGGCTAATTACGGACTAGTTGATTCCAAAGATTTTACTGCCACTCCTATTCGTATTGGAGTGATCCAACCCATCATGGCTTTTAATCGTTTCAAATGGGCACATAAAATTTCACCTCTACAATATGAACATGCTAAAAAAGAATACCTCTATGAACTGCAGGATATCAAATTAAAGGCAGTGAACTACTTTTTTAATTGGGCTTCGGCAAGTAAGAGAGTCGAACTGGCTCAGGAGAATGTGTTAACAACCCAAAAGCTTTTTAAAATAGGAACTAAACGATATGAAATAGGCTCAATCGAAAAAGATGACGTACTTAATTTAGAATTAGATGTCTATAATGCCGAAACCAGTTTAACCCAGAATGAGAGAGAATTGGAAAAAGCGGAATCGGAATTGCGATTGTTTCTAAGAGACGACAGCTCATTGCATTCATTACCGGAATTACCGGAATTGATATCCAACTTACAAATAGATACTAAAGAAGCTACGGCACTAGCCGAAGCGAACAATCCGGATGTTTTTAATTTAAAAATAAAAAGAATAGAAGCACAAAGGGATTTGGATAAAGTAATCAAGGAAAATCGTTTTGATTTGTCTTTAAGAGGAAGTTATGGACTCAATCAAAATGCGAATACCTTTAGTGACGCTTATGGCAGATTGTTAGAACAACAAATGATTAGTATCCAAATGAATATCCCCTTATTAGATTGGGGAGAAAGAAAAGGAAATATCAAAACGGCAAAAATGAATAATGAAGTCAGCGAAATTGCAGTCCAACAAGAAAGCGACAAGCTAAGTCAGCAATTAAGCTTGAAAATCATAGATTTTAATCTTCAGAAACAATTGGTAACTGTAGCCTTGCGCACTAGTGAAATCTCAAAATCATCTTATGATGTAACTGAAAAACGATTTTTATCAGGAAGTATTGATTTGTTAAGACTAACCAGTGCCAGAAAAGCCTGGCAAACAGCTTCTGAAAATTATATCACGAGTTTGTATAATTATTGGAAATTTTATTATGAGGTACAGCAATTGACTCTTTATGATTTTCAAAATAAAAGTACTATCAGTAATGATTTTGATGAAATGTTGGATAAATAATTAAAATGATGTAGTTATGACCTATTCTGAAAGAAAAGAAAAAGAAAAACACTTATTGTATTTAATTGAACATAAAAGATTGCATTCTCTTGAAAAAGTAGCCAGTGACTACGAATGCAGTGTCAGGACAGTAAAAAGAATGCTAACCAATTTGAGGGAAGAAGGTTATGCTATTAGCTATTGTCGAAAAAATAATAATTATTTTATCAAAAAATAGCAAAGTGACAGAATTTGTCCCTCAAGGGTGTTTTTTTTGTAAGATAATAAAACAAATCCTCTGGGTTTTAAAATTAAAAAAATCTGACAATGTTTAACTTAAAAAAATGCAGCCTATGACATAGACCACAACCCAGAGGAAGATTTTATAAAAGATGATGTCTTTATAATTTCGTATAATGACTTAAAGCAAAATCGTTGTAATGTTCCGCAAAAGTAACATTCCTATACCACTTTGCAAAAACAACAAGTACAAAAGGGTTTAAAAACCCATTTTAAACAATTAAATTTTATAGAATGAAAAAAATAATAGGAATTTTAGGTATTGCAGTGATTACTGTAATGATGATTTTTAATATTAATACCATTAATGATTCTACTTCAGATACCAGTTTAGCCAGTTTAATGAGTATGAATGTTGCACATGCCGATGGAGAAGGAGGTACTAAGCCAACATGTGCAGCAGGTGGCTGTAATGCATCTTCATGTTCTTTTTCTGGTGAAATCTCTGTCATGGGATCAGGTACAACAGTGAGTTGTTCTGTAAGTTGTGATAGTAGTACATGGGCATGTTGTCACTTAACTGCATATTGCTTTTCAAAAACTAAATGTTAAATTCTTTAAAATCAGTTAGGATTTAATTCCTAACTGATGTTTATTAAAAACGATAAAATGAAAAAATTAAAATTATACTATTCAAGTCTTATAATAATGAGTATAGCAATCCTATGCTTAAGTTCATGCGAAAAAAATAAAATTGCTGTGCCAAAAATTCAGGTACCTCTTCAAGTTATGAAAAAGGATATATCTAGTGATTATTTTTCACCTTTCAAATATGTAAAATTGGAAATAAATGATGATTGCATTTTAGGTAACATCAAAAAAATAATTTTAGATGGCAATAAACTATACATATTAGATACAAAAGCTGTAAAAGCTGTTTGTGTTTTTGATACTAATGGTAAATTTTTAAATAAAATTGGAACAATTGGGAAAGGACCAGGAGAATACCAAACCCCTATTGATTTTTACATTGACAAAAAAAATGGAGCAGTCATAATACTAGATTTATTTTTAAAAAAAACAATTTCATATGATTTTACGGGAAAATATCTGATGCAAAATAATTTACCTTTTAATTGTATTTCAATAGAAAAGTTTGAAAAGCATTATTTGTTAAAAGCCGCTACATCTGGTGGTATTGAAACCGCTAAAAAAAGGTACAAATTTCAAAATTGGGATGAAAAACAAATCACAAACAAGTTTTTAGCCATTCCAAAAAATCAGCAAGGTGATTTTTCATTATCAAATCCGCTCATAAGGTTTGGTAATAAAATTACTTATTCAGAGGCTTTTAACGATACTATATATCGATTCGCAGATGGGGTATATAATTCTAAAATTTATGTTGATTTTGGAATAAAAAAGCTTCCAGAAAAAATCTCAAATCTTAGTTTAGCGGATAAAATACAAGCTGTTTCGTCAAAAACATTAGATTACAGATTGTTTATTAACAACAATTTTGAAACAAATAGATTCATTTATTTCACATTTCTAAGTAAAGAAGGGAAAAGCAATTGCATTCACGACCTTGTGAAAAATAAAACTTATATTTTTAATCAGCTCATAACATTTAATAATAAACCAATTGAAACTACTATTACAGGTACAGCGGATAATAACACCGTTTACACAATTATTGATCCCTCAAGTGAGATTGCAAAAGAGTTTAAAATTGGAAATTTAGATAACCCAGGATTATTATTATTCAAAGTAAAATAAAAATGAAAAATAAAATTACAACTATTATCATCACAATTTTGCTATTGTTTAATCTTTCTCTATTATACAAAATTAGCAATATCGGGAAAACTAAAAATCAAGCTATTGACAACAAAACAGAAGTTCAATCTTCTAAAAATTATGATTTTGGCAATCAAGAAACACTTGAAAAAATGATGTTCAATCAAATAGAAAGTGAAGGTTATAAAATCAATAAAAATGTCAAACTAATGAAGTTAGCTTCGAAAGACAGTGTCAAACTTTCATCAATAACTCAAGATAAACCCAAATTAATTTTTTACCTAGATAAAAATATTTGTACTTCTTGTGTAGAAAATGAATTAGATTATCTGTCAAAAAAATATACAAAAGGAAACAAAAAAGTAGCAATCATAAGTATAGATGGAAATGAACGAGATTTATTTATTTTAGATAAAAAATACAAACTGGGTGGTGAACTGTATCTATTGAAATCTGCTTTAGGTATTCCAGCTGAAAAAATAACTCAACCTTTGTACTTTGTCTTGCAAAACGATTTAGTTACTAATGTATTTGTTCCTAATAAAAATATTGTCAACTATTCAAACCAGTATTTTAAAATCATTAATTCAAAATTTTTTAATTAGGAGATTTAAGCCATCAATGGATAAATAGGAACAATATTTTGATTTAAGAATCAAGAGGAAATTCATTTGATAATTCTCATCGTATATCTTATGGTAATTAAATATTCAGATATGAACTGTAGTTTAAATTTAACCTATGGTTCATGTTTTTTTAAAATAATAATCATAAAATAAAAAAATAGCTCATGAAGCAGATATTAGTGTTATTAACAATTGGAATATTTTTTAGCGTATCAATTAATGCACAAAAAAAAGAGCGTTTTTTGAAAAGTAAAATAATTTCTGGTTATCCGTTAGAAATAAAACCGATTGTGAAAGAATTAGGATTGAGTAATTTAAGTTATTCCAATTTGGAAACGGGAATTGACAGCATGAAAGTTGTTTTTGGAGGATTGACACAAGGTAAATCAAATGGCTATTGGATTTCCTCCTATATTAATAATAAATTCAAGACTTTTAGTACTGTTGAGCTTCTAAAAAATGAATCATCTCAATTCCCAACCAATGTTACAGACATTAGTTATGACAATTCTTCGAAAAAAATTTCTGTTCAATTGAAGCACAATACTTCTACCAACGAAATTCAATATCTATGGCTTAATGGAAGTATGCAAAAAAGTAAAATTGCCACAATCATAAACATAGAAAAAACAATAGAAAAAGAGAAAATTTTTCCTTCTGTCACAGTTGAATCTTTAAAAAGCGATAATGTTTCAATTAAGGATTTTATTGGTAAATATGTTGTTATTAATTGGTGGGCGACAACTTGTGCCCCATGTATACGTGAAATGCCGGGTTTAAATTCTTTGGTTGAAAAATATAAATCGAATCCTGATGTCATCTTTCTAGCAATAGCCTTTGATAAAAAAGAAGAAGTAAAATATTTTTTAAATTCAAAGAATTTTAATTAAATGCAAACATTAGGAAATAATGAAACAGCTAAACTTTTTGGAGAATCTTTCCCAAAGAATATAATTATAAATCCTAAAGGAATTACATCATTCTATAGTGAAGGAGGAAATGAAAACATGTACATAAATATTGAAGCAGAATTAAAAAGACTGTTAAACAAAGACAAAGAATAGAAAAACAAAAAACTTCCTTTTAAGCTCAAAAGTTGCCAATGAAACTAGTATGAAAAAAGTCTATATAACGAAAAAGAATGAGGTGGAAACTATACTTTTGAAAAACGAATCTTTCCAAAAAGAGTTGGTGAGCAATGTTAAAAAATTATTGCAGCTCAAAATAATTGTGTACAATTCCTTAGTTGTACTACAGTTTTTACACTTAATCAAAAAATATTAAATTATAGTACACTTGAAGAAAACAGTAAAGCCTGTCATTTTATTTTTAGTTATTTTAAGTTTAGTGATTATTATTAGACTATTGGTCTTTGATATTTATAAAATCCCAAGCTCCTCTATGGAGAACCTGTTGTATCCAGGGGATGTAATTGTGATTAATAAACTTGAATATGGCCCGAGATTGCCTCGTTCCCCTTTTGACATTCCATGGATAAACATCGCTTTTTATTTTAATGATAAGGCGAAGAAAAGAATAAAAGAAGATTGGTGGGATTATAAAAGAGTATCGGGTACTTCAACAATTAAACAGGGAGATATTTTTGTATTTAACTCTACATGGAATAAAAATTATATTCTGGTTAAACGTTGTGTAGCATTACCTGGTGATACACTAAATATTAAAAACGCAGCAATTTATACCAATAATAAGCTTTTTGCTTCTCCTGACACAGAAAAAAACAATTATAAATTTAAAATTAAAAACAAAAAAAAATTATATAAAGCACTTGATTCTTTGGCTTTAAATGACATAATGCTAAATAATTGCAGTGGTAAATTTAGTGAAGGAAATCTATCAAAATTTGAATTAGACTTTCTTAAGAAAGTTAATTGTATTAATTCAATTAAAATTAAAATTGACACCTTTGTTGAAGGAAAGACATTTGTCAAAACGCCTGAAATAAAATGGACATTTGATAATATGGGGCCTTTTGTGATTCCCAAAAAAGGAATGCAAATAAAATTAAATCCAGAAACTTTTTCATTATATGAGAGAGCAATTAATGGCTCTGAGAATTGCAAGATTAAGGAGTTAAAGGGTATTTGTTTTATAAATAATAAAAAAGCTACTACCTACACATTCAAACAAGATTATTATTTTATGATGGGTGATAATAGAAAGGAAACCTTAGATTCTCGGGCATGGGGTTTTGTCCCGGAATCTAATATTATTGGTAAAGTACAATGTGTGTTATGGTCAAATTATCAAGGTGAATTTCAATGGGATAGATTATTTAAAAATGTAAAATAGATGAATATAATTTCAAAAATCCCTTCGTTTACCATATTAACGTGTTTTATTTGCCTGTCTATTATTGGCGCAAGTATGATTCCGTTATTGAGTGTTCAATTGAATCCATCGAATAATCTACCTTCTTTAAGCGTTAGTTATGGTTGGCATGATGTTTCAGCAAAAGTTATAGAACAGGAAGTAACCTCTAAATTAGAAGGCGTTTTCAATACGGTCAAAGGGATTAAAGAGATAAATTCTACCACAAACAAAGAAAACGGATCCATCAATATTCAATTCAAAAAGAATACTGATTTGGATGCCGTTCGATTTGAAATGGCCAATCTAATTCGTCAAACCTATTCCGATCTTCCTGATGGAGTGAGTTATCCGCAATTGTCCATTAGCGGAGCCAATGAGAATGCTTCTCCTATTTTAACCTATAGCATCAATGCCAGTGAGAGTCCTTATCTTATTAAGAAATATGCCGAAAATGAGCTACTCCCCAAATTAGCCACCATAAAAGGCGTAAATAAAGTATCGGTATATGGTGCTGATCCTTTTGATTGGGTGATAAAATATGATTCGGATAAACTGTTACAACTCTCGATATCAGTTAATGAAATTGAAAATGCCATTCGCGAATATTTTCAAACCCAGCAATTAGGAAACGGAAGTGTAGTCTCTAAAAATAATGCTGAAATTCAGGAAATTGCATTGGTATTAAGCTATAAACAGGAAACAGCAATTGATTGGGATAACATCCCGATAAAGAAAATAGGAAATAGAATTATTTATCTAAAGAACATTGCCACAGCCCAATATAAAGAAGCTCCTATGCAGGCTTATTTTAGAATAAACGGTAAAAATTCCATCAATATGGTCGTTTATACCGAAAAAGGAGCCAATACGATTGATGCGGCTAATAAAGTAAAAAAGGAAATTAATCATTTAAAAAGAGAAATAAAAGGGGAATACAGCTTGAAATTAACCAATGATACTTCTCAATACATTGCTGAAGAACTACAAAAAATTGAAGAAAAGATGTTGTTCTCCTTATTGATATTATTTCTGCTCATTTTAGTCACAAGCCGAAGCTTAAAATACATATTGATTTTATTATTTAGCATTATTGCCAATCTTTTAATTGCGATAATCTTCTATTATCTATTAAAGGTAGAATTGCAATTGTATTCCTTTGCCGGTATTACAATCTCTTTAGGAATCATTATTGATAATTGTATTATTATGATAGATCACCTGAGGAACAAAGGGGATAAAAAAGTGTTTTTAGCTATTTTAGCAACAACTTTAACTACTACGGGTGCCTTATTGTCCACCTTTTTATTGGATGAATCTGTGCAAGCCAATTTAAGGGATTTTACTCTAGTTATTGCTATAAACATAGGCATTTCATTATTTGTGGCATTATTTTTTGTTCCGGCACTTTTGGAAAAAATGCGTGTCAACGACAAAAAGAAAGCTTTTTCAAGAAAAAGGAGGATAATCCAATTTACAAATTATTATCACAAACTGATTTTAGCATTTAAAAAACCACGTTTTAAATGGTTGTTTATTGTTGTTTTATTGTTGGGTTTTGGTTTGCCAATACAGTTTTTACCAAAAGAAATAAAGGGCAATAGCTTTTTTGAAAAAACGTATAATAGTACCATTGGCAGTGAATGGTTTTACGATGACATAAAACCAACATTAGAAAAAATACTCGGAGGCTCTCTTAGACTGTTTACTGAAAATGTTTATGAGAACTCCCACTATTCTGATCCGGAGAGAACCACATTGAGGGTCAGTGGCAGTATGCCCGATGGTTGTACAATTGAGCAACTTAATGAGGTAATTATTAAAATGGAAAATTACATCAGCAGCTTTGAGGAAGTAGAATTATTTGAGACCAATATAGGGAGTTATAAAAATTCAAGCATTTCCATTTATTTTAAAAAAGAAAGTGAATTTAATGGTTTTCCGTTTAAGTTAAAAAGTTTGTTAGAATCCAAAGCCATCAGTTTGGGAGGACTGGATTGGTCAGTGAGTGGTGTGGGTCAGGGTTTTTCGAATGCTTTAGGATCGGACTACAAAAACAACAGAATTATACTGGAAGGCTATAATTATGATAAATTATACGCTTATGCCGAGCTTTTAAAATCACAGTTGATAACAAACTCCTCTTCGAGGATTAAAGAGGTAGATATAACCAATGGTAATTCTTGGGGCAATGGTAATTCGTATGAATACTTTTTAGATTTTGATGCCGAAAAAATGGCAATGGCGGAGGTGTACCAAACAGGACTCTATTCGTATTTAAGAAATCAAACCCATGCCGGCGGTGTAACGGCATTTATTGCTAATAATGAATTGCAACAAGTTAAATTAATGTCTGATCAATACCAAAAAGTCAATGTTTGGGATTTAAAACATGTTCCTATCAGTATTGGAAACAATCAATATAAATTAGACCAAATGGCTGCTATCGAAAAAAGAAAAACAGGAAACTCCATTTCGAAATTCAATCAGCAATATCGTTTAACGGTTGAATATGATTTTATAGGAACAGAGCCATTAGCTAAAAAAGTAAGGGAAGATAACGTAAAAGAGTTGGGAAATAAATTACCGGTAGGTTACAGGGTATTTGAAAATTCGTATGGAGGATGGGATAAAAAGGATATGAAACAATATTATTTCATATTTGTGGTCATTTTAATTATCTTTTTCATTTGTTCTGTTTTACTTGAATCTTTAAAGCAGCCTTTTGTCATAATTAGTATGATACCAATTTCTTTTATCGGTGTTTTTCTAACGTTTTATCTTTTTGACTTCAATTTTGATCAAGGGGGGTATGCTTCTTTTATATTATTATGCGGAATTAGCGTAAATGCTGCTTTATACATCATAAATGATTATAACAATTTAAGAAAAGAATATCCTTTAAGAAATCCACAATTACTATATTTTAAAGCTTTTAATTATAAAATCATTCCAGTAATGTTGACGATTATTTCTACTATGGCAGGTTTAATCCCTTTTATATGGGGCGGGCAAAATGAGGCGTTTTGGTTTTCGTTTGCGGTAGGTTCTATAGGAGGCTTATTGTTTTCGTTAATAGGAATATTATTTTATTTGCCGATTTTTCTTAAATTGAAACTGCCACAAATTTAAATAGAACTAAATATTTAAAAAGTAAAATCCTTTAAATCACAAATAATCTCATAAAATATGCGTAAATTCAAAACAATCATATACTTACAACTTGTATTTTTAGCTTTAATCTCTTGTAGTAGAGCTGACAGCGTTCTGAAAGATTCATTGAATAAAGCAGGAGATAATAAATTGGAATTGGAAAAAGTGTTAAATTTTTATAAGGACAATTCTGAGGATAGCCTTAAATATAAAGCTGCAGTATTCTTAATAGAGAATATGGCTAATCATTATTCGTATCAATCTGTTGTTTCCGGGTTTGAAGGTGTATTTGATAGTATAAACAAATATCCCATGGATGGGTTTCGTCGTGGTATATTTGAAAAGTTAATGGATTCGGTTTCACAAAAAAGAAATATACCAAAACCGGAATTAATTTCTGATGTCAAGACTGTAACCTCTCAATACTTAATTAATACTATTGAGTTATCATTTGAGGCTTGGAATAAAATCCCCAAAAAAAAGAAAGCTTCTTTTAATGATTTTTGCAATTATATTTTACCTTATAAGAATAGTGATGAGCCTATTGAAGAAGATGCCCGTGAAAAATTAGCTAAAAAGTATTCATGGGTTTATAAGCAACTTGAAAATGGGGCTACTTTACATTCGATAGCGGATTCTATTAAATCCGAATTTAGGTTTACAGTTGTTGGGCAAATGCGAGAACTTTATCCCATTCCATTAAGTATCAGCCAAATTGAAAAATCCAGAATGGGGGTATGTGATGATGGGGTAAATTATTTGGTAAATGTATTTAGATCTTTAGGAATAATAAGTGCCAAGGAGATGATATCTCATTGGGGCAATCATTATTCGATGGGGCATTCCTGGCTATATGTGAAGTATGGAGATGAAGAATATTCAACAGATGTATCCAGAAAAGGGGATGTAAGAGAGGAATATTTAGGAGAAAGCATCCCTAAGGTGAATAGAGCTACCTATAGTTTTCAAAAAGACTTCACGTTTTCACCATTGGCAAAAGATGTGACAGCAGAATATGTCCCAACGGTAAATATTACAATCAATAATATTTTAAATACACCGCAATCTCAACCTGTATTATATGTTTTTGATAGAAATAGTCAATGGGCACCAGTTTCTTATGGAAAGTGCAAAGACGAAAATAATGTATATAATGGGATAGGGGTTAATGTGCTGTATTTGGCAGCCAATCAGGATGGTAATTCGATTAATCCGATCAATTATCCTTTTTTTGTAGATAACACTAAAAAAATTCATTTTTTCAGACCTTCAAAATTTATTTTGGATTCCGTTCCTTTAGTTAGAAAATATGGATTGACTTCGGCAAAAACTAAAACAAAAATGGACTGGATGACAAGTCTGAATGATAATCTAGTGCAGGGAGCCAATAATCAAAATTTCGATAATGCAAAAACATTATATCGGATATCAAATTTTAACAGCACCCATTTAAAAAAGATGGTACTAAAGCAGCAGGAAAAATTTAGGTATGTTCGTTTTTATTCCAATAAAAAAGAATCTTTTTTAGTCAAGTTGGCTTTTTACGATGCTAAGGGAAAAGAATTGAAAGGAGAAGTTGTTAAAGAAAACAATGCAATTCTGAAATGGGATAACGGTGTTTTTGATGACGATCCCGGTTCCTACTCTGGAGGTAGAGATTTTACATTAGGATTAAAGTTTAAGAAACCTACACTGATCCATTCTGTTGCTTTTCAGGCAAGAAATGACGGTAATCATATAAATACAGGAGATGAATATGAATTGTTTTATTGGGACAAGGAATGGAAAACTTTAGGCAGACAAATTGCCAGAGATACGGTTCTTTATTATAGCACACCCGCTAATTCGTTATTATGGTTAAAAGACAATACAAATGGTAAAGAAGAACATGTGTTTACTATTGATAAAAACAAGAAACAGCATTGGTTAGGATTTGATAATTATAAATGATTATCGTAGTACTTGTATATTTTACATTCGATAAGTAAAACAAAAAACGGTTAATATCCTATATTTGTAATGCCTAAAGAAATCTTGAAAAGAATGAATCATTTTAAAAACAAAATCAATATGCGATTATTACTTAGTTGTTGTTTACTATTGAGTGCTTTTGATGTTTTTTCACAAGTAAATAAGGTTTCTGATGTGGCGCAAGAAATAAAAATCGATTCTTTATACAGAGAAGATCAGTTTTATTTTGCTTTTATTTACAACACCTTACAGCAAAAACCAATAGGCCTGAAACAACAAAAATTCTCTATCGGGCTTTCGGGCGGATTTTTGAGGGATATGCCTATTAATAAACTGCGAACAAAAGCTTTTGCGACAGGTTTGGGTTTGAGTTATAATAATTACAATGAGAATTTAGGAATCACCGGAACGGCTAAGGATGCGGTTTATACAATTTTAGGTTCGCAGTCAAACTTTGATAAAAACAAATTTACTCAGTTGTTAATCGATGTTCCGCTTGAATTCCGTTGGCGTACTTCTACTTATCAAAGTTACAAGTTTTGGCGCATTTATGGCGGTGTGAAATTCAGCTATCTGGCTTACAGTAAATCGGTATTGGTGGATGATAACGGCAAAACGGTAATTACAAATAACGATGATTTTAACAAACTACTCTACAGTTTATACCTTTCGGCTGGTTTTAATACGCTGAATGTTTATGCCTGTTACGGTTTGAATCCGATTTTTAAATCCATTAGCGTCGATGGTCAAAAGATCAATATGAAATCCTTAAATGTGGGTGTGATTTTCTATATTTTATAACCAAAGAAAAAGCAGAAGAATCTGTGGGATACTTCCTAAAAGTACACCAGTAACCAATTCCTGAGGGGTATGTGCTTTCATAATCAATCGGGAGGAAGCTACAAAACCATTCATCAGCACCATGAAAATAATCAATGCGGTATTAGCCGTGTGGTGGTGCAAACTCAATCCAAAAATGAAAAAAGTAAGCGCACTTAATCCGGTCATGTGCAAACTGGCTTTTTTATTGGCAAATAAAAGAATCAGGGCAATGAGCGTGCTGGACAAAGCGCCGAGCATGAAAAAATGAAGTTCGGGATAGCGTTCGAGGGTAATGCTTTTTTTGACCAAAAGAATCAACAGAAAACATTGAATAACCAAAGGGAATTTTCGTTCGGACAATTCCGGAACCATTATCGAAGTGATTTTTCCGGTAAGGCGCAGCAGGACAAAGAAAAGAATCGGAATAGCAAAAGTAATAACGCTTACTTCCAGTAAAACCAAATATTTTTCTTTGTTAAAAAAATACGACTGATTGGAAAAAAGATAAAAAAGCGTGGCATAAATCGGGATGAAAACCGGATGAAACAGATAAGAAAAGAATGGGAAAAGTTTTTTTGGCATTGTGAAATGGCTTAGAATCACAAATATAACGAAACTATTAAAATGACATTGTTTTATTGCGGGCAGAATTGAACTGTGCTCCTGTTTTTAACGCAAATTGTGTGGTTTCAATTGAAAAAGAAGTCTTATTTTTGAGAATGTTTTTTGCCTTAACCCGAATTTAATTTCATGAATATAACCGTTGAGAATAGTGTTTCAATTCTAAATGCCCGATGGGAGGGAACAAATCCCGAAGCTTTGATTGATAACATTTCTATAGACAGTCGTTCGTTGCAAAACAGTGAGCACAGCCTCTTTTTTGCCTTGAGCGGATCCAATAATGACGCCCATCATTACATCAAGGATTTAATTGCCATTGGCGTTCAGAATTTTGTTGTGACCCGAATTCCCGACGATTGCGCGGCTAAAGCCAATTTTTTGATTGTCGGAAATACTCTGGTGGCTTTGCAACAATTTGCTGCTTATTATCGCGGACGTTTTTATTTTCCAATTATAGGTTTAACCGGAAGCAACGGAAAAACTATTGTCAAAGAATGGCTTAATTTCTTGTTGAGTCCGGATTATAATGTGATTCGAAGCCCTAAAAGTTACAATTCGCAGGTGGGCGTTCCGTTGTCGGTGGTGGCAATTAATGAAAAGCATAATTTGGGGATTTTTGAAGCCGGCATTTCTACGGTGAATGAAATGGATAAACTGGAAAAAATCATCAAACCCAATATAGGTGTTTTGACCAATATTGGTTCGTCGCACGATGAAGGTTTTGCTGATTTGGAACAGAAAATCCAACAAAAAATGCAGCTTTTTAAAGATGCCGCTGTTTTGATTTATCCAAAAAGCAGTGTGATTGAAAAATACATCAACCCGAATACGAAAGCTTTTTCCTGGAGTTTTAAAGAGGAAGATGCCAATGTTTTTGTGAGCAAAAAAGAAATTTCACATCAGGAAACTGTATTGGTTTTTCAATACAAAGGAAGTGCTTATGAATTGAAAATCCCTTTTGTAGATAAGGCTTCGGTAGAGAATGCCGTTTCCTGTTTGCTGGTGATGCTGCATTTTGGTTACGAAGTTGAGGTGATTCAGGCGCGAATGGAACTGCTTTTTCCGGTCGAAATGCGTCTGGAAGTGAAAAACGGAATTAACAATTGCACTGTGATTGATGATAGCTACAGCTCGGATTATCAGTCGTTAAAAATTGCTTTGGACGTTCTAGAAAGTCAAAATAAATTTCATAAAAAAACGGTCATTCTTTCGGATATTTTTCAAAGTGGATTTCCCAATGAACAATTGTATGCGAAGGTTGCCAAGCTGATTGTTTCTAATAAAATCAATCGTGTTATCGGAATAGGAGAAACGATTTTGCACTTTAAAGAGCAATTTTCGAATTGTATTACGTTTAAAAACACCGCCGATTTTGTTGCCAATTTTGAGAAATTGGATTTTTCCAATGAAAGTATTTTAATCAAAGGAGCGCGTTCGTTTCATTTTGAGGAAATCGTGACACTGCTCGAAGAGAAAACTCATGAAACAGTTTTAGAAATTAATCTCAATGCGATTAGTTATAATCTGAATTTTTTTAAATCGAAATTGAAACCAAAAGTAAAAATCATGGTTATGGTGAAAGCTTTTGGTTATGGAAACGGCGGACTCGAAATTGCCAAATTGCTCGAACATCACAAAGTAGATTATTTGGGTGTGGCTTTTGCCGATGAAGGAATTTCGTTGAAAAATGGCGGAATTAAATTGCCTATTATGGTTTTGAATCCGGAAAGCACCAGTTTTCCGGCAATTATTCAGTACGGATTAGAACCTGAAATTTATAGTTTGAAAGGTCTGCACGCCTTTTTAAAAATAGCCAAACAAAAAAATCTGCAACATTTCCCGATTCACATTAAAGTGGATACGGGCATGCATCGTTTGGGATTTGAAGAAAATACCGTGGACGAATTGATTGCGACTTTAAAAGGGAATTCGACCGTTAAAGTACAAAGTATTTTGTCGCACATGGCCACGAGCGACGATGTAAATCATTATGAATTTGCGTTGTCGCAAATCCGTTTGTTCGAAAAATTATCTTCTAGAATTATTCGCGAATTAGAAATAAACCCGATTCGACATATTTTGAATACTTCAGGAATCAGTAATTTTCCTGATTCGCAGTACGACATGGTGCGTTTAGGAATCGGACTTTACGGGGTTTCTAACGATGCCGAAGAACAAAAAGAATTGGAAAATGTGGGAACTTTAAAGTCCATTGTTTCACAAATCCGAACGATTCCAGCCGGAGACAGTGTGGGTTACGGACGTCGTTTTATGGCCGAAAAAACGACTAAAGTGGCTACGATTCCGATTGGTTATGCCGACGGAATCCGAAGAGCCTGGGGCAACGGTGTAGGATTTGTGACGATTAAAGACCAAAAAGCACCAATTTTGGGTAGTGTTTGCATGGATATGTTGATGGTGGATGTGAGCGAAATAGACTGTTTAGAAGGTGATGATGTGATTATTTTTGGCGAAAGCCCTTCGGTTTCTTATATGGCTAATCAGCTTCAAACGATTCCGTATGAGATTTTGACGAGTATTTCGCAGCGGGTAAAACGGGTTTTTTATCGATAATTTTTTGATTTTTGAGATTTCAGGGTTGTTTTGTTAAAAAAAATGGTAATTTAGAAATCTGAATCAAGTTTAATTAAAATTATAAGGTATGGGATTTTTCAGTGATTTTAAAGCCTCTTTGATGAAAGGCGATGTGTTAAGTTTAGCGACTGCTGTTGTTATTGGTGGCGCATTTGGTAAAATTGTAGGATCTGCGGTGGATGATGTTATCATGCCAATCGTTGGTTTAATTACCGGCGGAGTTGATTTTACGACCAAATTTATTTCTTTAGACGGAAATAGTTATGCCGATTTAGCTGCTGCTAAAGCTGCCGGAGCTGCTGTGATTACTTATGGTAATTTGGTTCAGGCGATTATCAACTTTGTGATTATTTCGTTCTTTATTTTTGTGGTGTTGAGAGCTGCTGAGAAAATGAAAAAGAAAGAAGAAGCTGCCCCTGCTGCCCCAGCCGGACCAACTCAGGAAGAGTTGCTTACTCAAATCAGAGACTTGTTAAAAAAGTAATACCGCTTCACTATATGTTCAACTAAACCACCCTCGAAAGGGGTGGTTTTTCTATTTTGTTATATTTATAACTTTTTGTTATTTTTTGTGAATACGCTTGTTTTCCTTTGAATATTAATTACTTTTGCAGTTCAAAAATTGAAATTAATAAAATAAAGATATTAGAATATGAAAATAGCAGTGGTAGGAGCAACCGGAATGGTTGGAGAAGTAATGTTACAGGTTTTGGCTGAGAGAAACTTTGTTAAAGCTAATGACGAATTAATTCTTGTAGCTTCTGAGCGTTCAGTAGGGAAAGAAATGGAATTCCAGGGAAAAACCTATAAAGTAGTTGGATTAGCAACTGCTGTGGAAATGAAACCGGAAATTGCTTTGTTCTCTGCCGGAGGTGATACTTCTTTAGAGTGGGCGCCAAAATTTGCGGCTGTAGGAACAACTGTAGTAGATAACTCATCGGCTTGGAGAATGGACGCAACTAAAAAATTAATTGTTCCTGAAATTAATGCCGACCAATTAACAGCAGCAGATAAAATCATTGCTAACCCAAACTGTTCTACTATTCAGATGGTTTTGGCTTTGGCACCTTTACATAAAAAATACAACATCAAGCGTGTCATTGTTTCTACTTACCAATCCATTACCGGAACAGGTGTTAAAGCGGTAAAACAATTAGAAAACGAGTATGCAGGAGTTGACGGAGATATGGCTTATAAATACCAAATTCACCGTAATGCAATTCCTCAATGTGATGTTTTTGAAGAAAACGGATACACTAAAGAAGAGATGAAATTAGTTCGTGAAACTAAAAAAATCTTAAGCGACAATACGATTGCAGTTACGGCTACTGCAGTACGTGTACCAATCGTAGGAGGTCACTCTGAGGCAGTAAATGTGGAGTTTTCTAATGATTTTGACATCAACGAAGTAAGAAGTATTTTAGAAAGCACTGACGGTGTGGTGGTTCAGGACAACTTGCAAGAGTTTGAATACCCAATGCCACTTTTTGCTCAGGGTAAAAATGATGTATTTGTTGGTAGAATCAGAAGAGACGAGTCGCAACCAAATACATTGAACATGTGGATTGTTGCCGATAACCTAAGAAAAGGTGCTGCAACTAACACTATCCAAATAGCTGAATATTTAGTAGCTAACAACTTAGTGTAATTGCTAAATTACTATAAACAGAAAAGCTTCTCGATTGAGAAGCTTTTTTTATGGGCTAAATTTAATTTAGAAGAAAAAATTGAGCGCAATCTTGTCATTACGAGCGAAGCGAAGTAATCTCATCTTGCAGATACAGAATGCATTGCTGTGCTAACGTTTGTGTATATCCGAGCGGTCAGGGCTTTTTTTACTTGTCAATAAGATATTTCCAATTTAAATGCATACTTAAACCATTCACATCTGGATAAACTGTTCTACTATTAATTCCAAACATTGATAATTTGTTTAGGATATCTTTTTTTATATCAGCAGGTATTTCAATTTGTGTCAAGCTTGTTTTTATTGCCGAATTAGTTTCTAAAGTAACAAACCTTTTGGCTTTATTCGAATATTTATGAGCAGTAAACCATCCTGATTGAACAACAATTCTTTCATTGTTTAAAGTTGGTCTTAAAATTTTTGTAAGTGAGCTTGAAAAAGGTGATTGATTTTTAGATAAATCTACTTGTAAATCATCATCACAAGATAAAATGTATAAGTAAGAATTTTTATTTATATTTTGTTGATTTTCACAAGCAAACCATAATGCCACTAACGGATTACTAGTCCAATCTAATAGTCTAGTTTTTAAACCAAAATGTTGTGTATAAACTAACCATTCCCAATCGTTTTCAAATTTTTTAGATATCAGTAAAGGTGAGCGTCTCTTAAAATCTTCCAACATTTTTTTTTTTTTTCAATTTCTGTTGTGTCAAAAATTGGTTTTTCTCTGCAAATTGATGGAAGTAATGGTTTATTACTCGATTGTCCTCGAAATAGATTAATATCATAACCTAATAATTCAATTAGTTCGATTTGATTTAAAAAATCTTTGAACGATTCGATTCTATCTTTTTTCATTTTTTTGTATTGTCGTCTGGTTTTTTAACTAATCAAATATGTTAAAATATTCTTACAGATTCTCGTGTAAGCTTTTAGGAAAAAATCAAAACCAGTATACTTTGGATTTCTTAATCCCACAGCTTACCTTTGTTCCTGATGAAAAGAAAGCAAATTCAATATAGTATTACGCTTGCGGTAGCAGTATTGTTCTCGATACTGTTCCAGTCTTTTCATAGTTATGAGCATCTGGAGAAACAGTTTTCTCATAAAATCTGCTACCACGACACTACAAAGAATAAGGCAGAACTCACTCATCAGCATAAAACAATGGAGCATTGTGCCATTTGTCAGTTTGCTTTTGGTAGTTGTTTGTGTCCTAAATTTATAAGTTATCATTTCTTTTCTGATTTCAGGTCAATTCCTTTTTTTGTCAACAATCAAAAAGAAATTCTTTCCTTTCCGGGGAGTTTGTATGCCCATCGCGGGCCTCCATGTTTTGTGTAAAACACAATTTTATTAATAAGCCAAATAAAATTTTAGCCCACAGATTATACTGATATAACGGATAAATACAGATTTTATCTGTATGAAATCTTTTTGGTTATCAGTGCTAATCTGCTCAATCCGTTTTGTCCGTGGGCTATAATGGATAGGTATTTGGCTTCTTCTTTTTGTAAAACACAACAATCATTTTCAATGAAAAAATATATAATGGCCCTATTCTTGGGGTTTTCGGCTATGCTACAGGCTCAAAATGTAGTTTCAGGAATTGTTACTGATAATACTAATAAGCCGTTAACAGGCGTTTCGGTTTATGTGCCGGAATTGCATAAAGGAACCATCACGGATGCCAATGGAAAATACCTTTTAAAAAATCTGCCTAACGGGAGTTTGAAAATCAGTTTTCAATACGTAGGTTTTGCAAATCAGAATAAAGTTATTGATAAACTTCAAAAGCAAAACACCTTAAATGTACAATTAGAAACTTCCACTTTTGAAATGGATGAGGTCATTGTTTCTACCGCTTTCAACAAAATTCAATCTCAAAACGTGATGAAAGTAGAGCACGCCAGCATGAGGGATTTGGAGAAAAAAGGAACGTCAACTTTGATAGAAGGATTGGCAACAATTCCCGGAGTTTCTCAGGTTTCTACAGGGACATCGATAGGGAAACCGGTTATCCGTGGTTTGAGCGGAAACCGTGTTTTGGTGTATTCGCAGGGCGTTCGGGTAGAAAATCAGCAGTTTGGTGACGAACATGGTTTGGGACTAAATGGTGCCGGTGTGGAAAGTGTTGAGGTGATTAAAGGTCCTGCTTCTTTGCTGTATGGCTCGGATGCATTGGGTGGTGTTTTGTATTTCAATCCTGAAAAATTTGCCGAAGCTCATACTTTAAAAGCTGATTTTGATCAAAAATTATTCTCAAATACTTTAGGAAGTAATTCCAGTATTGGGGTAAAAACGTCAACGGAAAACTGGAAATTCCTGGCTCGCGGAAGTTACAACACGCATTCGGATTATCAGATTTCGGGAGGTGACAGAGTGACCAACAGCCGTTACAATGAAACCGATTTCAAAACGGGAATTGGATATAGCAACGCAGCATTTTCAACCGTTTTGCGATACAATTTCAACAAACTGGATTTAGGAATTCCAGAGGAAGGCATAGCTGAACAATCGAAAAGTAAGAATACCATCTACCCAAGACAGGGAGTCGATAACCATTTGCTGAGTTGGAATTCGGTAATTTATTTAAAGAATTCGAAACTGGATGTCGATTTGGGATATATTGCCAATGACCGAAGCGAATTTGAAGACAGTAACGATCCCAGCCTGCGAATGAAATTAAAAACCTTCAATTATGATGCAAAATACTATTTGCCAAAAATGGGTAAATTGGAATCGATAGTTGGGATTCAGGGAATGCACCAAACCAATACTAATTTTGGTGAAGAATACTTAATTCCGGATGCAACAACGAATGATTTTGGTGTTTTTGGAACGGCAAATTACGAATGGAAATCCAATGTAATTCAGGGAGGATTGCGTTTTGACAATCGAAAAATTAGCACCGTAGCTCATGGTATTTTGGGTGAAGAAGGTTCGTTTGAAGCCATTGATAAATCTTTCGACAGTTTTAATGCTTCTTTGGGTTACAAAACCAATCTGACGGATAATTTAACGATGCGATTGAATGTGGCTTCGGGTTTTAGAGCGCCAAATTTAGCCGAATTGAGTTCGAATGGCGTTCACGAAGGAACGAATCGTTACGAAATAGGAAACAGTAATTTGAAAACCGAACAAAACCTGCAAACTGATGTGAATTTTGAATACGGAAATACGCATTTTGAGTTTTTTGTCAATGGATTTTACAACCATATCAACAATTACATTTATACGGCGCCTAACGGAACTCAATTGGAAAACAATGATGTTTTTGATTATATTCAGAATAATGCCAAATTGTACGGTGGTGAAATTGGCTTGCATCTTCACCCGCATCCGTTGGATTGGCTGCATTACGAAACCAGTTTTGAAACCGTAACGGGCAAAAAACAATCCCGAGGCTTCGGGAGGGATTACCTGCCTTTAATTCCCGCCAATAATTGGAATAATACAATTAGAACTGAATTCAAAATTAAAAATTGGCTCACTGATGGTTTTGCAACCTTGAATGTGTGTTCGACTTTTAATCAAAATAATGTGAGTGGTTTTGAAACCAGTTCTAACGGATATACTTTGGTAAATGTTGGTTTAGGCGGAACGGTTGATTTGGGGAAATTAGTGTTTGATGTGAATTTGAATGCTAATAATCTTTTTGACAAACAATACATTAGTCATTTGTCAAGATTAAAAACCGATGGAGTTCCTAACATTGGTAGAAATATTGTTTTGGGGTTGAATTTTAATTTATAAAGTTTTTTAACCAAAGTATACAATTTTTTAAACCATTAAGATAGTTAAGGGGGTTAAGTCTGAGTACTTAATTTATTTAATTTCTTAATGGTTTTTTTATAGAATTTTGAATTCTTATTTTTGTTTCAATCAATAGTGAAATGCTATGCGAAAATCAATATTAATACTATCATTTTTTACTTTCATAATGACTTCATTTGCTCAAAAATCAAAATCCATTCAGTATCCGCAAACCCGAAAAGATGCTACAGTCGATGAATATTTTGATGCCAAAGTTTCTGACCCGTACCGCTGGCTGGAAGACGATCGTTCGGCGGAGACTGCTGCCTGGGTTCAGGCTCAAAATAAAGTTACGGATGCTTATTTGGAGCAAATTCCGTTCAGGAATCAGTTGAAAGCAAGACTGGAAAAACTCTGGAATTATGAAAAAATAGGGGCGCCTTTTATCGAAGAGGATTTTAGCTATTATTTCAAAAATGATGGCTTGCAAAATCAGTCGGTTTTGTATCGAAAAGACAGAGAAGGAAAGGAAACGGTTTTTTTGGATCCGAATACTTTTTCCGAAGACGGAACTACTTCGTTGGGTGAACTTTCTTTTTCTAAAGATGGCTCTAAGTTGGCGTATTCTATTTCTGTAGGCGGCAGCGACTGGCGAAAAGTGATTGTGATGGATGCTTTGAAGCGGGAAATTATTGGAGATACTTTGGTGGATGTAAAATTCAGCGGATTGTCCTGGAAAGGAAATGAGGGTTTTTATTATTCGAGTTATGAAAAACCAAATGGTAGTGAATTATCGGCTAAAACCGACCAGCATAAATTGTTTTTCCACAAACTGGGCACAAAACAAAAAGAGGATAAGGTAATCTTTGGCGAAGACCAAAAACGCCGTTATGTGAGTGGAAATGTAACGGAAGATGACCGTTTTTTGGTTATCACAGCGGCCAATTCTACTTATGGAAACGAATTGTATGTGCTGGATTTGTTATATTCGGATAGTGTCCTGCAAACTATTGTGGCTAATTATGACAATGATTATAATGTGCTTGAAAATGTAGGTTCGAAGTTGTTGGTAGTAACCGATAAAAATGCGCCTAATAAACGCATCGTGCTAATCGATGTGGATAATCCGGCTCCGGAAAACTGGAAAGATTTAATTCCGGAAACCAATCAGGTTTTAGAACCGTCAACTTGCAGCGGATTTATTTTTGCCCATTATATGAAAGATGCGGTTTCATTGGTGAAACAATATGATTATTCCGGAAAGTTAATTCGCGAAATGCAATTGCCGGACTTAGGAACGGCCAGTGGTTTTAGCGGCAAGAAAACGGATGTGAAGGTTTATTTTACGTTTACCAATTATTTTACTCCGGGAACAATTTATGCTTTCGAACCCCAATCAGGAGCATCGGAAGTACATCGGGAATCTAAATGTCAATTTCAATCGGAAGATTACGAATCCAAACAGATTTTTTATACTTCCAAAGACGGAACCCGAGTTCCAATGATGATTACGTACAAAAAAGGACTAAAATTGGACGGTAAAAATCCAACGATTTTGTATGGTTACGGCGGATTTAATATCAGTTTAACGCCAAATTTTAGTATTGCTAATGCAGTTTGGATGGAAAACGGAGGTGTTTTGGCTATCCCCAATTTACGTGGCGGAGGAGAATATGGAAAAGAATGGCACGATGCGGGAACGCAATTACGCAAACAAAATGTATTTGACGATTTCATCGCTGCAGCGGAATATTTGATAAAAGAAAAATATACTTCTTCCGAATTTTTAGCGCTTCGCGGAGGATCAAATGGAGGTTTACTGGTTGGTGCTGTAATGACACAAAGATCAGATTTGGCTAAGGTGGCTTTACCTGCTGTTGGTGTTTTAGATATGTTGCGTTATAATGCGTTTACAGCAGGAGCCGGTTGGGCGTATGATTATGGAACGGCGCAGGACAGCAAGGAAATGTTTGTGTATTTAAAAGGCTATTCGCCTTTGCATAACATAAAAAAAGGAGAGCAGTATCCGGCAACGATGATTACAACCGGAGACCATGACGACAGAGTGGTGCCGGCACATAGTTTTAAATTTGCTGCCGAATTGCAGGCAAAGCAATCCGGAAATCATCCGGTTTTAATTCGGATTGATGTTAAAGCGGGTCATGGTGCCGGAAAATCGGTTGCAGCGACTATTCAGGAAAATGTAGATATTCAGGCTTTTACTTTGTTTGCTATGGGCATTAAAAATCTCCTGCGATAAGATTCACAAATTTTTACTAATTCATTCGGTTTTTGTTTTGTGGTTGATTATCTTAGGGGAGTATTAATTTATTAACCGAAGACTATGAAAATACAATTTAACACCGACAAACATATTGAAGGGCACCAAAGAGCAGAAGCGTATTTTGCCAATGAAATTGAAACAGCTTTGGCTCGTTTTGAAGAAAAAATTACCCGTATTGAAGTGCATTTTGGTCATGAAAACAGTGCTAAAGAGGGTGTTAAAGACAAGCGTTGCCTGATTGAAGTGCGTCCCGCAAAATTACAACCTTTGGCTGTAACGGAACATGATGATACTAATGAGAAAGCTTTCAGAGGGGCATTGGAAAAGGTGAAAAAAGCATTGACTACTACTTTTGAAAAACAAAAATCACATTGATTTAAATTTATAACAGAAGAAAAGGCAGCTACTTGAAAAAGTGAGCTGCCTTTTTTTTATGCGAGAAGAAAAGGATTATTGTTGGAATAACAAATTGGCCAATAATTCATCTCTTTTGTAAATATCGTTGTAAAAATGAATGATTCCGTCATTGTCTGCCCAGGCGGTGAAATAACCAATGTAAACCGGAATTTTATTTTTTAGTGTGTACCAACTTTCTTTACCGCTGTTCATGGCTTCTTCAATTTTTTCAGGAGTCCATTTTGGATCATCTTTTAAGATTTCTATAGCTAGTTCTTTAGGTTTTGCTACGCGAATACAGCCATGACTAAAGGCACGGGTTTCTCTTTCGAACAAACTTTTGGAAGGAGTGTCGTGCAGGTAAATGTCATTCGAATTTGGGAATAAAAACTTAATCAGTCCTAAGGAATTTTTTGGTCCGGGTCTTTGTCTCAGTTTGCCTTCGTTCCATTCCATATCGTGTTCAGCCAGATAATTTTCGTTTTGGGCAATTCCGGGAAGAATTTCATTCTTTAAAATACTGTTCGGTACATTCCAATACGGACTAAAAACAATGTATTTCATCGGAGCGCTAAAAATTACCGTTTTGTTCATTGTTTTTCCAACAACGACTTTGGAGCGCAATACCACTTCCTGATTTTTGAAATAAGAAAGCTGAAAAGAAGGGATGTTGATGGCGATTAATTCTTTAGATTTTGGAATGTCTTCCGAAACCCATCGGCAACGTTCCATATTGACAATGATGGTTTTGATTCTTTCACCTACCGGAATATTTAAATCTTCAATCAGTAATTTTGAAATAATGCTGCTGGAAAGCATGCCTCTTCTTGATTTGTAGTTCAAGATTCCTTTAGACAATTCCTTGTCGTAAATTGCGCTGCCTGAATTGTTTTGGATGTCTTCAGATAAAAATAGGCGTTCCCTGATTTGTGCAATAACTGCCGCGCTGTCACCAATTTTATAAGCGTTAACCGTGGTGTCAATGCTAATGTTTTTCCAGCCACCTGCTTTTTCAATTTTGCGGTATTTTTGAAGGGCTTTTTTAAGTAAAAAGTATTGGCTGATTAGTTTTTTTTCTTCTTTATTTATTAGAGAAGGATTGGTTAATAGCGAATCCAGATAGCTGATATAAGGCATTTTTTTTCGGGGAATGTACCATTCCGTAGCGGCTGATTTTTCGGAGTCTAAGCCGTGATATACATTCGTAGCGTAAAACAGGTACCAGGCTGAATACAGGAGTTCGGTTTCTGTAGATGGTTTGAGTTTTTTGTCGAAATTATTGTGAATTTCTTCTAGTTTTTCCTGATACGGCACATTCATTTGAATGCCTTCTTCGTCTAAATTATTGATTTTGTCGTAAAGAAGATTAGCAAATTCGTTTATCCCTTCTTTGTCAAACCAGATGTAGTGGTATTGGTGTTTTTGATAGAGTTTTTTTAGGTCGGCTTCGTATTTTTTCAGTAAGGGGTAGGTTTCTAAAAAAGTGTTTACTGCGGTGCTGTCAAAAGTGGTTTTTTCCTGTTCTGTTGTGATTTCTTTTTTGATAAGCTGACTTTCTTCATTTTTATTCCTGCATGAAAAAAGCAGGATTATAAAGAGTAAGCTAACGATCGATTTGGAGGCGTTTATTTTTCTCATAACAGGTATTTTTAGGTTAAACTAAAAGCTGTCAACAAAATAAGTTGTTTTCTTCAATGAAAAATTACAACTTTTTTTTAGTTTTTTATATTTTAAAGCTTTTTTTCTTTCAATTTTAAAGGATGTATAAAATGTTTTTCACATTGAAAAGTGTTAAATTCTTTGAAATTGATAATTTTTTATAACAAAATCCTTTTGGGAGGGTTAAAAAGGGGTGGTTTGTTATGGAGTTGCTTATTTTGTGTGATATTGAGTGAAAAATATAAATTATTTTTAAATTTGCCCCGAATTTTAATGGGTTAAAGAAAGAAGATATGAAAATTGAAAAGCGTTGGATCATTTCTTTTGTTATTATTAGCATTGTTTGTATTTCAGGACTTTTTTGGGAAGTACCCTTGGAGCCTAAAAATGTTCATTCGCAATTTGGAACTATAGACCAGATTATTCCGGCCGATGTGGCCTGGATGCTTACTTCTTGTTGTCTGGTTTTGATTATGACACCCGGATTGGCCTTTTTTTACGGAGGTATGGTAGGGAAGAAAAATGTAATTTCGACCATGCTGCAAAGTTTTATCTGCATGGGAGTAGTCACTCTTATTTGGGTTGTAGTTGGTTTTAGTCTTGCTTTTGGAGAACCGTTAGGAATTCGAATTGGAGATGGATTTTATAGTTTTGTGGGAAATCCGGCGACTTTTACTTTTATGGATTATGTGGGTGTTTTGCCTCATAAATTAATTGCAAAAACAGTTCCTTTTATGCTTTTTGCATTATTCCAAATGAAGTTTGCTGTTATTGCTCCGGCCATTATTACGGGTTCATTTGCGGAGCGTGTTCGTTTTATTTCTTATTTATTATTTATCTGTCTGTTCAGTATTTTTATTTATTCGCCTTTGTGTCATGCGGTTTGGTATCCTACCGGAATTTTAGGATCTTTCTTTGGTGTGAAAGATTTTGCGGGAGGAACGGTAGTGCACATGAGCGCCGGATTTGCTGCTTTGGCGGGAGTATTGGTGTTAGGTAAAAGAAAAAACAGCAATCATGTTCCTACAAATATCCCGTTTGTTTTGTTAGGAACCGGAATGCTTTGGTTTGGGTGGATTGGTTTTAATGCCGGTTCTTCGATGGAAGCCAATGGTGTTGCAGCGATGGCTTTTGGTACAACCACGACTTCTTCGGCAGCAGCTATGCTTACCTGGATCTTTTTTGACAGAATAAATGGGCGAAAAGTTTCTGCTTTGGGAGCTTGTATCGGGGCAGTAGTTGGATTAGTTGCGGTTACGCCTGCTGCGGGCTATATTACGGTTCCGGAAAGTATGTTCTTTGGATTTGTAGCGGCTTTGGTTTCTAATAAAATTGTATATTCTAAATATTTGAAAGGAATTGATGATACTTTAGATGTGTTTGCCTGTCATGGTGTAGGTGGGATTATGGGAATGATTTTGACGGCTATTTTTGCTCACGGAGAAGAAGCAAGTTTGCTTCACGGAGGCTGGGAGGTTTTTGGACACCACATGATGGCCTTGTTGTTGGTTTCTATTTATACCTTCTTTGGGGCATATTTCTTGTTTAAAATTACAGATAAAATAATTCCGATGCGTGTTTCGGAAGAAGCAGAGATTATGGGATTAGATTTGTCTCAGCATGACGAAACGCTTTTTCCTATTGAATGCGCCGAATAAGTGGTATTTAAATATCAATTCATAGAGCAGGGCAGGTTTTTATTTTATAAAAGCTTGCCCTGAGTCTTATTTATTTGCTTAATTTTGCGCAAATATTTAAAAAACAGTGGGAAGTAAAAATAAATTAAAACGATTCAAAGAAAACGAAACATTCAATAATGTTTTTCAGCCAACAAGAGAAGAGGTAGCAGGTGATTTATTTCCGTTAAGAGGAAAATGGAATGTTGATTTCTTTAAAAATGATAATCCTATCGTGTTAGAGTTGGGTTGTGGAAAAGGAGAATATTCAGTAGGATTGGCTGAAAGATATCCAAATAAAAATTTTATTGGAATTGATATTAAAGGAGCCCGTTTTTGGCGCGGAGCTAAGACAGCGGTTGAAAGCGGTTTAAATAACGTGGCCTTTGTTCGTACTCAAATCGAATTAATTAATCATATTTTTGCTGAAAATGAAGTAGACGAAATCTGGATTACTTTCCCGGATCCTCAAATTAAGTACAAGCGTACCAAACACAGAATGACCAATTCGCAGTTTTTACAGTTGTATAAAAAAATCCTCAAAAAAGACGGAGTTGTTAATCTGAAAACCGACAGCGAGTTCATGCATGGTTATACTTTAGGGTTGTTGCATGGTGAAGGTCATGAGGTTTTATATGCAAATCATAATGTTTATGTAAACGAAGGAAGTCCTGAGGAAGTAACGGCTTTTCAGACTTTTTACGAAAAACAATATTTAGAAATTAATAAAGCAATCACTTTTATTCGTTTTAAAATTAAAGACTAAACTTTAGTTTTAAAATTTTTTAGGGATTCCTGTAAATAGGCTTATGAATTTAATTGTATCCTTATTATCCGGTTTTATTTCGGCCTTTATAGGAATTACTCCTCCGGGTTTGTTGAATATGACGGCAGCAAAAGTAAGTATGAAAGACGGAAAGCATCATGCTTTTTGGTTTGTTTCGGGTGCGGTGCTGGTTATTTTTCTTCAGGTGTATCTGGCGGTTTTATTTGCCCGGATTATCAATGCCCGCCCTGATATTGTATTGTTGTTGCGTGAAGTTGGTTTTGGGGTTTTTGGTACTTTGACGGTTTATTTTTTGTGGATTGCCAAAGAACCAAAAATGAAGAAACCTAAAATCAAAAAGTATAGTAAAAAGAAACGCTTTTTTTTAGGAATGTTGCTCTCGGCACTTAATTTTTTCCCCATTCCTTATTATGTTTTTGTGAGTATTTCACTGTCTTCTTATGCGTTGTTTACTTTTGATGTTGCTTCCATTTTTATTTTTGTGAGCGGAGCCGTTCTGGGTTCTGTCCTTGTCTTTTATTTTTATATAGCCTTTTTTAAAAAAATAGAGAAAAAAGCCGATTATCTTCTTAAAAATATGAATGTTATTATCGGATGTATTACAGGAGTTGTTTCGGTAATTAGCCTGATGAATATTTTAGAATATTATTTGAGATAATGGGTTTATAGCTAGTCAATTTAGCTATGGAAAAAATAAGACAAATTTTTTCAAACATCGTTTTTTTGAGCTGATATGTCGGATATTTTTTTACGACTGATTGGAAAGTTGGATAATTGTCTATATTTAAATTTTTTCAGAGTAAAATTGTAATCGATTATGTTTCTAAGTGTTGTGTATTTTATGACCGCTTTGTTGGGATTTCTGACATTAATGGTGCTGATAACACAATACAAGTCTAATAGAAAGGTTAATTTTTACCTTCTGATTTTAATCTTTTTTGCTTCTTTTCGATTTTTTTTCATCGGGATTTATTCACTGGTTTTTTTTACGGTTAGCGATGATGTTACTGTGATTTTTCGTTCCTTTGGTTCGGGAATTTTTGCTTGTATTTATTTGTATTTTAAATGTTTGGTTGCTAACAGGAAGAATCCTGTGGCAGTAGATTTATATTATTTTAGTATTCCGGTGCTATTTGGGATTTATAATCTTTGGATGCGTCATTATGCGGTTTCATGGTATTTATTGTCTTATTTTTTGTTTGCCTTAATTCCGTTGTTTTATTTAGGTTTAAGTTTTGTAGAATTAAAAAATAAGCTTTGGTTTCTAAAGTCTAAAACATGGCACGTTCAAAAACAAAATATGCTTGTTAGAAATTGGAGTATCTTTTTCTTTGTTTTTTGTTTTTTAATTGTGTTGCGACTATTGGTGTCTTTGGTATTGGATATCTTTGTTGCGGGTTATTCAGATGGAACGAGTTATTTTTGGTTGGCGGCATTGCTGTGTTTTGTATTGTTTTTCAGACTTTTATTTACTCCAATGATGTTGTATTCTAATGTCTTATTGGATTACGAAGTGAAATCAGAGGAATATTTCGAATTGGTTTTTGAAGATTTTTGGCTGGATGAATCGGATGTTTTGATTACAAATAGTCAGGATTTAAAATTGAGCGAAAGAGTAGAAAGTAATTTGGAATCCTATATTTATGAAATCGAGCGAATGGCACTGGAGCATTTTTGTTTTAGAAATCCGAAAGTTTCCATGCGTGATTTTGCGATTAGATTAGAAATTCCAAAGAGTCATTTGTTGTATTTTTTTAAATACCATTCCAAGGTAAGTTTTATCGAATTTAAACGTACCGTTCGTATTTATGATGCCATTAGTTTGATAGAAGAAGGTTTTTTAGAAAAAAGTAGCGTTGAAAAATTATCTAAAAAAACAGGTTTTTGTTCCTGTGATTTATTTTTAAGTAGTTTTAAAGAAATTGTAGGTGTAGAACCTCGGGAATACAATCAAAAGAGAAAAGAGTTATGTTAACGAAGGATAAAACTAATTTTTTTGAAAAAGTCTATGTTGTAGTCAGGCAAATTCCTTACGGCAGAGTGACTTCTTATGGTGCTATAGCCAAATATTTAGGAGCGGCACGATCGGCCAGAATGGTAGGCTGGGCTATGAATGCTTCGCATAGTATGGATGATGTTCCGGCGCACCGCGTAGTGAACAGAAAAGGAATGCTTACGGGTAAATTCCATTTTGACGGAACCAATTTAATGCAGCAATTATTAGAAAATGAAGGGGTGAAAGTAGTCGATAATCAGATTGTTGATTTTGAAAACTATTTTTGGGATCCGCAAGAAGAATGTTAGAAAACTAAGTGGTTAAAAATCACAGCAAAACACTTTATAGTTAGAACCAATACCGGGATTAATAATTACAATTCAAATACTTTAAATTAAGAACTTAATCTCTTATCTTTGCTCCCGAAAGTATCGGGACTGAAATCAGTTTAAATAAATCTTTGTTTTTGAACTGAAAATAGCAATTGAAAAATAGTAAACTTAGTAATGAAATTAGATAGAAAAGAAATTCTTAAAGCTTTAGAAACAATTACTATTGCAGGAGAAGGAAAAAATATGGTAGAAAGTGGTGCTGTAACTAATGTGCTTACTTTTGGAGATGAGGTAGTTGTTGATTTGGTTTTACATACACCGGCGATGCATATTAAAAAACGTGCAGAAGACGATATCAAAAAAACAATTTTAGAAAAAGTGGCTGCTGAAGCTAAGATTAAAGTTAATATTAAAGTGGAAGCGCCGGAAAAACCTGAAATTAAAGGAAAAGCAATTCCGGGAATTAAAAATATTATTACGGTAGCTTCCGGAAAAGGAGGAGTAGGAAAATCTACAGTTACTGCCAATTTAGCGGTTTCTTTGGCTAAAATGGGCTTCAGTGTAGGTGTTTTAGATGCGGATATTTACGGTCCTTCCATGCCAATCATGTTTGATGTCGAAAGTGAAAAACCAATTTCGGTTACGGTTGACGGGAAATCAAAAATGAAACCTATTGAAAGTTATGAAGTAAAAATGCTTTCTATTGGGTTCTTTACCTCGCCAAGTCAGGCGGTAATCTGGAGAGGTCCTATGGCTTCTAAGGCTTTAAATCAAATGATTTTTGATGCCGATTGGGGAGAATTAGATTTCATGTTAATCGACTTGCCTCCTGGAACCGGAGATATTCACCTTTCTATTATGCAGTCTTTGCCGGTTACCGGTGCTGTAGTGGTAAGTACGCCGCAGGCTGTGGCTTTGGCTGATGCTAAAAAAGGAGTTTCGATGTTTATGTCGGAAGCAATCAATGTGCCTGTTTTAGGAATCATAGAAAACATGGCATATTTTACGCCGGAAGAATTACCAAATAACAAATATTATATTTTTGGTCAGGAAGGTGCTAAAAATTTAGCTCAGGATTTAGCAGTACCATTTTTAGGAGAAGTGCCTATTGTGCAATCTATTCGTGAAGCAGGAGATTACGGTCGTCCGGCAGCTTTACAAACCGGTTCGGTTATTGAAACGGTATTTGAAAATATCACTCGCAGAGTAGTAGAAGAAACGGTAAGCAGAAATGAAAATTTACCTGCTACTGAAGCTATCAAAATTACTACTATGGCTGGTTGTTCAGCAATAAAAAAATAATTTAATAAAAGAAATGACAACAGAAGAATTAACAATTGAAGTTCAAAAAGCGCTGGATGAAATCCGTCCTTTTTTAGAGTCGGATGGAGGGAATATTACGCTTATTTCTATTGAAGAGGATAAGCATGTAAAAGTGCGTCTTGAAGGAGCTTGTACTAATTGTAGTGTGAATCAAATGACGCTTAAAGCTGGTGTTGAGACAACGATTAAAAAGTTTGCTCCACAAATTGAAACTGTTGTAAATATCTTATAAGAGGTTTTCTTGAGATTATTTGCTAAATGTTTATTGTTCAATCAATCAATTCCTAATAGTAAAAAATGGATGTTTTAATAAAAATTAAAGACAGAGAAGGAGTAGTGCATGAATTACAGGCCCCTACAGATATGGCTATGAATATCATGGAGCTTTGCAAAGCTTATGAATTACCGGTAGAAGGAACCTGCGGGGGAATGGCTATGTGTGCTTCCTGTCAATGTTATGTGTTGAATGACGTAGCTTTACCGGAAATGGGGGAAGATGAAGAAGCAATGCTTTCGGAAGCTTTCTATGTAAAATCAAATAGTCGTTTAGGGTGTCAAATTCCTATTACGGTTGATTTAGAAGGTTTGGAATTAGAATTAGCTCCTGAGAGTTAATAAAAAATCTTTAAAATAATAAAAAAGGCTATTTTCAAATTAGAAAATAGCCTTTTTTGTTTGGGTGTATTTTGAATTAAGCCATTTCGACTTTCATGGTGATTAATTCTTCAATGGCATTCCAAAGTTCAATTCTTTTTTCCAAAGCTAAAATAGAAACTTCTTCGACTTCTTTCCATTTTTGAATGTCGTTTCCGCAAAGTTCTTCAATCATTGCCATTGCCATCGGACCGTGTTCGTCGGCATCTAATTCAATATGTCTTTCGAAATAATAAATCAATTTGCTTAAATCAGTTTCCGGGAATTGTTTTTCGAAATTTTTTAAAATTGCAAAAAACATACTCGGAATCAAATCTTCTCTTCCAAAGGTAAAAGCTGCCGCAATTTCATGAGGTTTTCCTTCTTCGATAACACGGAAAGTAAAATCTAAGAAAGCTTTAATGTTAGGATGTAAATCACTTTTTTTGATGGCTACAAAAATATTTTGCAGCGATTGAATTTCTGAAAGGAAATGTTCTATTTTGCTGGTGTCGGCACCACAGGCTTCCATCGCTTCAATGTACATTTCGTAATGGCTCAGGTGTCTTCCGTCCAAGGTCAGGTCGGTTTCTTCGGCCAAAACAATTTCGTTTATTAAATAGCGGGTTTCCGAATTTTTAGTGGCAAACCAAGGGGTTGTTGTACAGGTTAAACGTTCCTGAAGCGCTTTTAATAAAGACATAAAATCCCAAACAGCATACACGTGGTTTTCTAAGAAGATTCGAAGGTCTTCTATGGTTTTTACCTTGCTGTAAAGCGAATGTTCTAATAAGGCGCTTTTTTGGGCTTTGATACTGTTATTGATATGTAAAGTGTTCATCATTTTATAATTTAGTGTAAAGATAAAAAAGCTGTTAGCTTCAGGGAAAATATCCCATCGATTTTATCAATACTTTAATAATTGTTTTTTCTTTAATACTATTTACGGAATTAATTTGATTCTGGTTTTTTGTGTAAATAGTTTTAAAGTAATAGGGCTAATTCAAAAAGCGTGCCTTTTGTCTAAAAAAGGATTTTTGAGAGTTTTTATTTAAAAGCTGAAATACCTGTGATATCCATTCCGGTAATGAGTAAATGAATATCGTGAGTCCCTTCATAAGTGATTACTGATTCCAGATTCATCATGTGTCGCATGATGGAATAATCGCCGGTAATTCCCATGGCACCTAATATTTGGCGTGCTTCACGTGCAATGTTAATCGCCATGTGGACGTTGTTTCTTTTTGCCATTGATATTTGTGCCGATGTAGCTTTGTTTTCGTTTCTTAATACTCCTAATCGCCAGGTTAATAATTGGGCTTTGGTGATTTCGGTGATCATTTCGGCTAATTTTTTTTGTTGCAATTGCATGCCTGCTATGGGTTTATCAAACTGAATTCGTTCTTTGGCATAACGTAGCGCTGTATCATAACAGTCCATGGCGGATCCAATGGCTCCCCAGGCAATTCCGTATCGGGCAGAATCTAAACAGCCTAAAGGAGCGCTCAGTCCGGATCTGTTAGGGAGCAGGTTCTCTTTTGGAATTTTTACATTATCAAATAATAATTCTCCTGTAGCCGAAGCGCGTAAAGACCATTTGTTGTGTGTTTCGGGAGTAGAGAAGCCTTCCATGCCGCGTTCTACAATCAAACCGTGGATTCTGCCTTCTTCATTTTTTGCCCAAATAACCGCAATATCTGCAAAAGGGGCATTGGAAATCCACATTTTAGCTCCGTTTAGCAGGTAATAATCTCCTTTGTCTTTGAAATTAGTGGTCATGCTTCCGGGGTCGGAACCGTGATTGGGTTCGGTTAATCCAAAACAGCCCATGAGTTCACCGGAAGCTAATTTGGGAAGGAATTTTTGTTTTTGTTCTTCGCTGCCGTATTTCCAAATAGGGTACATTACTAATGAAGATTGTACTGAAGCAGTAGAACGAATTCCGGAATCACCACGTTCTATTTCCTGCATAATTAAACCATACGAAATTTGATCCAAACCGGCTCCGCCATATTCCTGTGGAATGTATGGTCCAAAAGCGCCAATTTCGGCTAAACCTTTGATAATCTGATTTGGAAATTCTGCTTTTTGGGCATATTCTTCGATAATCGGACTGATTTCTTTTTTTACCCAGCTGCGTGCGGCATCGCGAACTATTTTATGTTCTTCTGATAGTAATTCGTCCAGCTTGTAGTAGTCGGGGGCTTGAAATAGATCTGGTTTCATGGCGGTTTATGTATTAATAGTGATAGACCTTTCTTTTGAATGGAAAGTTTTGAGGTTAAATACACTATAAATTTACATAAAGCTTTTGTATCAGTTGTAAAAAGCTAATTTTTTTTGTCTTAATTAAGCTCTTTTTTATTTTTTAGTCATGGCTATTTTTAATCCCATCAAAATGTAAATTGCGCTGGATGTTTTGTTAAGCCAAAAATTGAATTTTTCGTTTTTCTTTAATTTGTTAGAGAATAAGGATGAAAAGTAAGCAAGTATGAAGCACCAAATTATGCCAAGCCCGGCATAAGTAAATCCTAGAATAAAGAAAGGTAATGCCGAATCGGTGTTTGTTTTACTGATGAATTGAGGAAAAAAGGACAGAAAAAACAAAGCTACTTTTGGGTTGAATACATTAGTGATTACACCTGATCTGAAACTTGCCCAAACGGATTCGGTTTCCAGGCTTTGTTCTTTGAAATTTAACGTTTCTTTTTTAGAAAATAAAGCTTTTAGTCCAATGTAAATCAAATAAGCTGCGCCGAGATATTTGATTAATGAAAAGGCAATTGCCGACTGGGCTAAAATAATTGACAGTCCTAAAGCGGCAAATGTGGTGTGAACTAAAATTCCGCTGCAAATTCCTAATGAGGAATAGATTCCTGATTTTTTACCTTTTGTCAGTGATTTGTTTAGGATGAAAATAGTGTCTATCCCTGGTGTTAAAACAAAGATAATTGCTGAAATTAAGTAAAGGGAAAAATTTTCTACTCCTGGCATTGCATTTTTATACAAATATATTTAATAATCTATTGGGAATTCAGGTTCAGAAATGACTTTTTTTAGGGTTACAGTTTTAAATAAAACTCTTTTGTTAATTCAATGTATTCCGGAGTGTATTGATGTCTTGCTGTTTCAATGATTAATTCGTTAACCGGGAAATCAGGATTTTCATTTCGGCTAAAAGCCAATAGACTGCGCTTGATTTCGGAGTTTGGAGCTCCTTTTACACGAGTGATTTTTAACGGATATAATTCGTAAGTTTTGGCTAAAGCCAAAAAGTTTTCTTCTTCTTTGAAAGGAATTATAACTGAGAAAATTCCGTTTTCAGAAAGCAATAAATCAGCTGCTTCGACTAAATCTTCGAAAGGCATGGCGTCCTGAAAGCGGGCTAAATCACGCTGTTCGCTGTTGGATTTGTAATTTTCGCTGTAAAAAGGGGGATTGGAAACAATTAAATCGTATTGCTGTGCCAGTTCGCTATCGCTCGGGTCGTCTTCCGGTTCTTCTACAAATTCGTCTAATCCGGCATGGAAACAAAACAAACGGTCGTTCCAGGGTGAGTTTTCAAAATTGTCGGTTGCTTGTTCGTAGGCTTCTTCGTCGATTTCTAAAGCGTCAATTTGTTCGGCATTACTGCGTTGTGCAAGCATTAAAGCAATGATTCCCGTTCCGGTTCCAATGTCTAAAATGCTAAATGGATTATTCTCGATTGGAGTCCAGGCGCCTAATAAAACACCATCGGTTCCAACTTTCATAGCGCAACGGCTTTGTTCAATAGTAAATTGTTTGAATGAAAACATAAGGTAAAATTCCAATTTTTTAAATTCCAAATTCCAATCACAGAAGGGGAATTCCAAAATTGAAATTCCAAATCCCAAAACTTAAGATGTCTAAATGGATTCCTCTAATTGTATTTGAGTTTCAAAATTAGATTAAAATATTGAAATTTTATTTCCGTAATTAGAATTTTCCTTCTTCGTTTGGAATTTGGAATTTCTTTTTTTGGATTTTTTAAAGATACATTTCAATCAACCCTTCCGGTAAATCCATGATGATTTTTTTGTTTTCCCGATCTACTTTTACCAGGAATTGGTCAATCATTGGGATTAGGATTTCCGCTCCGTCTTTGTTGACTTCAAAAAGAGGCTGGGCAGTGGTATCGTTGATGGATTGGATTTTGCCAACGTAGCCTAATTTTTTATCTTCTACTTCAAAACCAATGACTTCGTGGAAATAAAATTTGTTACCTGTAAGTTTAGGTAGCATGCTTAAAGGCAGGTATAAGCTGCTGCCGATTAGGTTTTCGGCATCTGCTTCGGTGTTGATGTCTTCAAAATGAACTCTTAAAAAGTCATTTTTGTGTAATGAGCTGCTTTCAATAAAAAAAGGAACCAAGTGTTTGTTGTATTCAACAAACACTGATTCCAGATTTTCGTATAGCTCGGGTTCGTCTGTGTCTAAATAGGCTAAGACTTCCCCTTTAAAACTAAATTTTTTAGCGATTTTACCTAAATAGAAACAATCTTCTTTACGCATTTTCGCTGTTCAAATTATGCTTGAGCTTCTTCGTTGTTTTCTTCAGCAGCAGGAGCTTCTTCTTCAGATGGAGCAGCTTCAGCCTCTTCAGCTTGTGCAGCAGCAATAGCATCGGCTTCAGCCTGAGCAGCTGCAGCAACACGTTTAGCGTTTACTTCTTGTTCAGCTTTTAAAGCTTTTGCTTTTGCATCAGCCTGAGCTTTTGATAAACCGTCTTTTTTAGCGTTTACTGTACCGGTTTTAGCTTCTAACCAAGCAGCTAATTTAGCGTCAGCTTGCTCTTGAGTTAAAGCTCCTTTACGGATACCTCCATCAAGGTGGTGTTTCAATAAAGCACCTTTGTAAGAAAGGATTGCTCTTGCAGTATCTGTTGGTTGAGCACCATTGTGCAGCCATTTTACAGCGCTATCAAGGTCTAATTCGATAGTTGCAGGGTTAGTGTTTGGATTGTAAGTACCGATTTTCTCTAAGTATTTACCATCTCTTTTTGAGCGAGCATCTGCTGCTACTACCCAGTAAAAAGGTTTTCCTTTTTTACCGTGTCTTTGTAATCTAATTTTTACTGACATAATCTTTACTGATTAAATTTTGAGGTTCACGACCCCGATTAATTAAGGCTGCAAAGATACATTATTTTTTAATATAGCAAATAGTTTTTTAGTATTTTGATATGTAGTTGTTTAGTGGTTTTTTTTTGTTTCTTTTTTTAACTTAAAAAGGTTTACTTTGGCTTTAATAGTTTATTTTTGTTTGTAAATTTTAATTTATGAAAAAGTATTTTTTGTTTTTGATTCTACTTTTTGCTGTGTTTTCCTGTCAGGAAGATGTCCGTTTTAATAATCCTGCTTTTCAGGGGATGAAAGACAATGTTTTGTGGCGTGCAGTTCAGACTCGTGCAACTGTTTATTCGGGTGGGACTTTGGTTATTGAAGCTTACACAGCGACAGAAGTGGTTACTTTGAAAAATAATACTACAGCGGCTGGAGTTTATTCTATAGGAACTAATGCTAATACTACGGCGACTTATGTATATACCGATCCTTCTACTAATGAAAGCGTTACTTTTTCCTCTGGTTTTGTTGGTATTGAAAACGGACAAATAGAAATTACCGAATACGATGCGGTAGCACAAACTATCTCGGGAACTTTTAAATTCAATTTGGAAAATACTTTCGATAATCCTTTGGCAGCGGCTACTTTAAATTACCAATACGGAGTTTTCTATAAAGTTCCTGTTACGGTACAATAGCTTAAGGATTTTTAACAGACTTTTTCTTTACCGATATCTTATTAAATGTTTAAATAAGGCAGAAATAAACATGTTTATAGTTTGTTATGAGCCAAATAAGATTACATTTGTCACAACTTTATAAATAATTATATGAACATTTTTGTTGGAAGCCTTCCGTTCAGTATTGAGGAAGCAGATTTAAGAGAGTCTTTCGAGGCTTATGGGACAGTTGATTCTGTTAAAGTAATTACTGATAAATTTACCGGAAGAAGTAAAGGCTTTGGTTTTGTTGAAATGCCTGTTGATGCTGAAGCTCAAAAAGCAATTGATGAGTTGAATGGAGCAACTGTTTTAGGGCGTACTATTGTGGTGAACAAATCAGAACCAAAACCGGAAGGTGAAAGAAGAAGTTTTAATAACAACCGCAGAAATGATTCTCGCGGAGGTTACGGAAACAATCGCGGTGGTGAAAACCGTGGAAATAGAGGAGGATATTAATTTTTTTCTAAACTATAAAAAAAAGCTGTCAATTTACAATTGACAGCTTTTTTTTGTTTTCCTTGATTTTCAACTCACTCCTTTGAATTGGAATATGAAAAGTATATTGTGGTTATCCGTTAACTATTGCTGAATTTTTTTGTCCAATCAAATTTAGCTCTGGGTATTTTTTATTATTTGAATTGTAGATAAAAATAAGAAATTACAACAAAATTTGGTTTTGTTTATTCAATAATTCAAATAAGTCGCGTATTTTTGAGACGTATAAATAATTGTATATTACATAATATGAAAAAATTACTATTTCTAGCAATTGTTTTTTTGCTAATTCAATTTGTTTCGGCTCAAGAAATGACAACTGATTCAAATAACCTTGTTTATAATCTAAATGAAATCGAGCAAATTCCTGATTTTCCTGGGGGTATGAATGAGTTTTATAATTTTATTAGAAATAATTATAAAGCTCCATCTAAGACTCTTTCAGATAAAGTTTTGGTGTGTTTTATAATTGAAAAAGATGGTAGTCTATCCAGTTTCAAAATATTGAAGTCTGTTAATGTTGAATCCGATGCAGAAGCTGTTAGGGTTTTATCTATATGTCCTAATTGGATTCCTGGAGAAAAAAATGGTCAAAAAGTAAGATGCAGGCTCACTCTTCCAATCTCAAAATTAATTTATAATTATCAGATCCGTTCATTATCTTCGGGACAAAAAAATAAAGAAAATGTTTACAGCATAGCAGGTATTGAAAAAAAACCAGAGTTTCCAGGGGGTATTAAAGAGTTTCATAAATTCTTAAAAAAAAATTATAAACCATCTGCGGAGGCGAAAGGTTTAGCTTTTGTAACTTTTATAATTGAAAAAGACGGAAGTCTTTCAAATTTTAAATTATTGAGAGATCCTGGTTTTGGAGCAGGTGAAGAAGCTTTAAGAGTTTTGTCAATTTGTCCTAAATGGTCTCCTGGCGAAACAAAAGGAGAGAAAGTTAGATGTATTTTTAGTACATCGATTCCTTATAAAGAGCCAGTTTACACAACAACTAGAAGAGTTTCAGAGTAAATGGATTTTTATTAAAATGATTTAACAAAAAGAGGTGCTTTAAGCACCTCTTTTTGTTTTATTTAAAATTTCAAAATTAGATATTAGCAGCTAACCAATCGCCAACTTCTTTAGTTCCGTAGGCTTTACCTCCGTTAGCTAAATCTTCAGTTACGATTCCGGCTTCTAAAGCTTTGTTTACTGATGCTCTGATTGCTTTTCCTTCTTCAGCCAAACCGAAGTTTTCAAACATCATTGCTGCAGATAAAACAGTAGCCATTGGGTTAGCAATATTTAAACCTGTAGCTTGTGGGTAAGAACCGTGAATAGGTTCAAATAAAGAAACTTCAGCTCCTAATGATGCAGATGGCATTAATCCCATTGATCCTGAAATTACAGAAGCTTCGTCAGTTAAAATATCTCCAAATAAGTTTTCAGTGATTAATACGTCATAAGAGTTTGGCCATTGAACCAAACGCATAGCAACTGCGTCAACAAATTCATAGCTAACTTCTACTTCAGGGTAATCTTTTTCCATTGCCTGAACTGTTTCTCTCCATAAACGTGATGTTTCTAAAACGTTAGCTTTATCTACACAGCATAATTTTTTAGAACGTGTCATGGCTAATTCGAAACCTTTTTTAGCTAAACGTTGTACTTCTGCTCTTGTGTACACACAGTTGTCAAAAGCAGTGTCTCTGTTGTCTCTTCTTCCTTTTTCACCAAAGTAAATTCCTCCTGTTAATTCTCTTAAGAATACTAAGTCAGTTCCTTCGATTCTTTCTTTTTTCAAAGGAGATTTATCTAATAAAGAAGGGAAAGTAAAGGTTGGTCTTACGTTTGCAAACAAACCTAATGCTTTACGCATTTTTAATAAACCTTGTTCCGGACGAACAGGAGCAGAGGGGTCGTTATCGTATTTTGGGTGACCAATAGCTCCGAAAAGTACGGCATCGGCATTTTTACAAACTTCATGTGTTGCATCAGGATAAGGCTCACCTACAGCGTCAATAGCTGCAGCACCTGTCAAAGCTGGTTTCCAAGTGATTTCATGTCCAAATTTTTGTGCAATGGCATCTGATACTTTTACTGCCTGATCAATTACTTCCGGTCCGATTCCGTCCCCTGCTAAAAGTGCGATGTTTAATTTCATTATTTTGTATTTATATTGATTTATTATTTTGTTTCGTTTTATTCGGCTACAACATTGAGCATTTTTTGCGCAGCAATAATTGCAGCTACTGTTTGGTCTGAATCTAATCCTCTTGTTTTGAATTCTTTTCCGTCGTTTAACCAGGTAATGATAGTTTCGCATAAAGCGTCTGAACTACTTCCCGGCGGGATTCTTACAGCGTAGTCTACTAACTTTGGAAGCGTCATTTTTTTGGTTTTATATATTTTAGCCAAAGCATTCATGAAGGCATCAAATTGTCCGTCGCCCTGAGCATGCTCTTCGATAATTTGCCCATCGATTTTCAGGCAAAGTGTTGTTGACGGACGCATTCCTTTGGCGTGAGATAATAAATAAGATTCTACCGTGATTTTTTCCTGATAGGTGTGGCTGTCCAATACATCAGAAATGATATAAGGTAAATCTTCTTTGGTAACGGTTTCTTTTTTATCACCTAATTCGATGATTCTTTGGGTAACCAATTTTAAATCTTCCTGATTTAATTGCAAACCTAATTCCTGAAGATTTTTTTCAATATTTGCTTTTCCGGAAGTTTTTCCTAAGGCATATTTTCTTTTTCTTCCAAAGCGTTCCGGAAGTAAGTCGTTGAAATATAAATTGTTTTTGTTGTCTCCGTCGGCGTGAATTCCCGCTGTCTGAGTAAAAACATTGTCCCCTACAATTGGCTTATTGGCAGGGATTCTATAACCGGTAAAAGTTTCGACTAACTTACTAACTGAGTATAAAGAGGTTTCTTTTACGCCAATTTCAATTTCCGGCATAAAATCATTGATTACAGCAATGGTACTGGCTAAAGGTGCATTTCCGGCGCGTTCTCCCATTCCGTTTACAGTAACGTGTAATCCGTGGACACCTGCTTTTAAGGCTTCCATGACATTAGCAACGCTTAAATCGTAGTCGTTATGTGCGTGGAAATCAAAGTGAATTTGCGGATATTTTTGAGTGATTTCAGAAATATATTGGGATGTTTCAGAAGGAATAAGGACTCCTAAAGTGTCTGGAAGGAGTATTCTTTTTACCGGTTGGGTGCTGATAAAATCTAAATATTGATAGACATATTCAGGCGAATTCCGCATACCGTTGCTCCAGTCTTCTAAATAAACATTGGTGGCAATTCCGTTTTCATTGGCTAAAGCAATGCTTTCGGCAATTTCGGAAAAATGCTGTTCAGGTGTTTTTTTTAATTGATGGGTAAGGTGGTTGAGGGATCCTTTAGTTAAAAGATTTTGGACTTTGGCGCCGGATTTTTTCATCCATTCGATAGATAATCCTTTGTCAACAAAAGTTAGTACTTCAATTTTATCGGTATATCCTTTTGTTTCAGCCCAGGTCATGATTCCTTTAACGCCTTCAAATTCTCCTTCGCTTACGCGGGCAGAGGCTATTTCGATGCGGTCAACCTGCAACTCTTCTAATAATAATTGGGCAATGGTTAGTTTTTCTGCAGCAGAAAATGATACTCCTGAGGTTTGTTCCCCATCGCGAAGTGTCGTATCCATTATTTCAATTTTTCTCTTTCCCATTATAAATCTGATGCTAAAAAAGTTTTGATTTCGTTATTTCTGAAACCATTTGATTGTGTGTTTTATAAAACAGTAAAAGCAGCTGCCAGACATCTTTCTTTAAGGATGCTTTGGCAGCTGCATTTTGGTATGAATATTTTTATTTAGTAAGGAAGCTTCTCAGCAAAACTTACAATTTCTTCTTTTACACTTTGTAAATAGTCGATATCATCAAAACCATTTAACATGTTATTCTTTTTGTATCCGTTGATGTCGAAAGATTCTTTTTCACCTGTAGCTTTCAAAGTAATTGTTTGCTCAGGTAAATTGATTTCTAATTCTGTCTTAGGATCAGCTTCAATAGCAGCAAAGATTTTTTCTGAAAATTCAGGAGAAACCTGTACTGGTAAAACACCAATATTCAAACAGTTTCCTTTGAAGATATCTGCGAAGAAAGAAGAGACTACAGCGCGGAATCCATAATCGTAAACTGCCCAGGCAGCGTGCTCACGAGAAGAACCTGATCCGAAGTTTTTTCCGCCTACAAGGATTTTTCCGCTGTAAGTTGGATTGTTTAATACGAAATCAGCTTTTGGAGTTCCGTCTCCGTTGTATCTCCAGTCTCTGAAAAGGTTGTCTCCAAAACCTTCACGTTTTGTAGCTTTTAAGAAACGAGCCGGGATAATTTGATCCGTATCTACGTTTTCTATCGGTAGTGGCACTGCACTACTAGTAAGTATGTTAAATTTATCGTATGCCATTTGATTTTTGATTTTTGATTAACGATTTCTGATTTTTGATTTACCGTAAGGGAAATACAATCGTAACCATTAATATTGTTTTTTGTAATCTATATTGTAGCTGAATATTGTAAAAAAAATTTAGAAATTAACGAAATCTGAAATCAAAAATCGTTAATCTGCATTTTGAAATCTTTACATCAATTCTCTAGGATCTGTCAATTTTCCTGTAACTGCTGCTGCTGCTGCCATAATTGGAGAAGCTAACAAAGTTCTTGAACCAGGACCCTGACGACCTTCAAAGTTTCTGTTTGAAGTACTCACTGCGTATTTTCCAGCTGGTACTTTGTCATCGTTCATAGCTAAACAAGCAGAGCATCCTGGCTGACGTAATACGAAACCAGCTTCAGTAAGAATATCTAAAATTCCTTCTTCTTTAATTTGAGCTTCAACAATGTGAGAACCAGGAACTAACCATGCAGTTACGTTGTCAGCTTTTTTACGCCCTTTTACAATAGAAGCAAAAGCTCTAAAGTCTTCGATACGACCGTTAGTACAACTTCCTAAGAAAACATAGTCGATTGTTTTTCCAATCATTACGTCGTCTTCGTGGAAGCCCATGTAAGCTAATGATTTTTTATAGGTTTCCTCTCCGCCTTCCACTTGGTCGGCACTTGGAATATGTTTAGTGATACCAATTCCCATTCCAGGATTTGTACCATAAGTAATCATTGGTTCGATATCTTCTGCATTGAAATTTAATTCAGCGTCAAAAGTTGCATCAGCATCTGATTTTAAAGTTTTCCAATATTCAACTGCTTTAGTCCAGGCTTCAGCTTTTGGAGCGTAAAGTCTTCCTTCTAAGAAATCAAAAGTAGTTTGGTCAGGAGCAATCATACCTCCACGAGCACCCATTTCGATACTTAAATTACAAACAGTCATACGTCCTTCCATAGTCATTTCTTCAAATACATTTCCTGCGTATTCTACGAAATAACCTGTTCCTCCGGAAGTAGTTAATTTAGAAATAATGTACAACGCAACGTCTTTAGGAGTAACTCCTTTGCTTAATTTTCCGTTTACGTTAATACGCATTTTTTTAGGTTTTGGCTGCATGATACACTGAGTAGAAAGTACCATTTCTACCTCTGAAGTACCAATACCAAAAGCAATAGCACCAAAAGCACCATGAGTAGAAGTATGTGAATCTCCACATACAATTGTAGCACCCGGTAAAGTAATTCCGTTTTCAGGACCTACAACGTGTACAATTCCATTTTTTTGATGACCTAATCCCCAGTGAGAAATCCCGTATTCTGTTGCGTTAGTTTCTAATGCTTTTAATTGATTAGCTGATAATGCATCTTCAACAGGCAAGTGTTGGTTAATAGTCGGTGTATTGTGATCGGCAGTTGCGAATGTTCTTTCCGGATATAATACCGATACGCCTCTTGATTTTAATCCTAAGAAAGCTACTGGACTTGTAACTTCGTGAATGAAATGGCGATCAATAAAAAACACATCTGGTCCGTCTTCAATTTTACGCACAACATGCGAATCCCATACTTTGTCAAATAATGTCTTGCTCATTTTTAATTTTTTTTAGTGTATTTCTGTCTTTTGTACGACCGTTTTTTGTATTCGGGTGGTAACAAGGACGCAAAAGTATAAAAATCATATCATGTATTCAATTAATATTGTTGATTATATACGATACCCAAAGTGGATTAATCAAGGGCTGTTCTTTTGTTTTGTCTGCTTGTGTTTTAAGGAGTTAGTTTTTTTATTTCTATTTTGATTCAGAAAGTTGTTTTTGTAACAAATAAAAAAAGCTTTTGGTTTTTGAGAATTTTTAGGTGTTTTGGGTTAATTGTGGAATTATATTTAATAAAATATTTAAAATAAGGTTTAAAATAAGAAAAATAATAAGCTTTTTTGAAGAAAGCGGTTTTAAAAATATTTTTTTATCCTCCTGTTGATTAAATTTATAAATCGTTTTAGAGCTGCTTTTATTTTTGAAAAAAATTACGACAACCAAAAAATAAGAAAGTTGATTTCTAATGTTGTTTTTAGAAGGTGATTGTGGTTTTAAGTATAGAATTTGATTTGATTTTAAAAAAGAGTAGATGGGGGCTTTGTTCTTTTAATTGCGTAAATTTATAGTACTGTTTTTTTAGTTTGTTTTTTATTGAATAACAGTGTGTTAGTTTGTTTTGTTTCTAAATTGTATTTAAAAAGAGTTTCTTTCTAAATATGTAATAATTCCATGAACGCTCAGGTAAAATGTTGGTTTTTGCAAGAGAAATTATGAAGAAGAGATTAATAATAGTGCTAATTGTGATTTTTTGTTTCTCTCATTCGTTTTGCGGATATGGTCAGATGCGTAAAGTTTATACAAACATTGAAAGCAAAAATGTGTTGTATTATAAAGTGGAAGAAATTGTCAATATGGCTTTTGGTGGTTCTACTACACGATATACCGTTTCTGATTTGAGTTTGATTAGTAAAGTGGATTTAGGACCTGATAATATTAGAATTATAAGTCCGGTTTATAAAGAAGAAAATTACAGAAAGAAATATTACATCGAAACCAAAAACTCCGATGCCGCGACCGGGAAAGACCGTGAACCAACCAAACTTCTTGAAATTGCTATTGAAAGCGGAAAAATTGAAATTCCTGAGAATCCTTCAATAGAACAGTCTTCATTGGCTTTAGTGTTAAGCAAGATAGTTAAAGTTGAAATTCCGCCTGCTGAAAAAATTTCGTCTCCGGTGGTTCAAAATACCGTTGCTCCAGTTCTGGCCGAACCTCAAAAAGAGAAAAGAGATTTTATCCTGGTAAATGTGGTTTATGTTTACGAAAGGGTACTTGAAAAAGGCTATCAGTCTGCTTTTATGTTCCGGGAAGTGGCGAATTATTATTATTTTAAAGGACAAATGGGAAAAGCGGCCAAATGGTACGAGGCACTTTTTGCTATGCCAAATGAAAAGTTGGAACCCATTTATTATTTCCGGTTTGGTGATGCTTTGAAAAAAACAGGAAAAACCCAAAAAGGAAACGAACTGGTTGAGAAATTCAATGAGTTAGTGGAGTGATTGTTTTTTGTTAATAACTTCCCTTTTCATTCGCCTCAAAAAAAACTAAATTTGAAATTCAATTTTTGTGATTTTTATAAATTGCAAACACTTCAAAAACAGCTATGTATTTAATATTCGATACCGAAACTACCGGATTACCGAAACGTTGGGATGCGCCCATAACTGATACCGCCAACTGGCCACGATGTATTCAGATTGCCTGGCAGTTGCATGACGACATGGGACAATTAGTCGAACATCAGGATTATTTGGTGAAACCGGAAGGTTTTAATATTCCCTATGATGCCGAGCGAATTCACGGAATTTCAACCGAATTAGCAGAAGCCGAAGGAATCACTTTGGCTGAGGTTTTGGAGAAATTCAATATCGCTTTGGGTAAGGCCAAATTTATTGTGGGGCAAAACCTGGGGTTTGATGTCAACATTATGGGCTGTGAATTTCATCGTATGGGAGTGGATTCGCCTATGGCTTCTATGCCGGTTTTGGATACCTGTACTGAGGTGACGGCCAATTTACTGAAACTACCCGGCGGTCGTGGAGGGAAATTCAAATTGCCTACTCTGACTGAATTACACGAATATTTATTCAACGTTCCTTTTGCGGAAGCGCACAATGCCACTGCCGACGTGGAAGCAACAACACGTTGTTTCTTAGAATTAATTAAAAGAGAAGTTTTTACTAAGGAAGAATTAGATGTTCCGGTTTCTTATTTTCAGGAATTTCAGGCGAGAAATCCGCAGGAAATTCAGCTTATTGGTTTAAAACATATTAATCTTAAAGCGGCTTCTGATGAAATCAGAAAGCAGCTTCAAAAAGCCGATCAGTCTGGTGCGCAAACGACCATTTCAGAGGCAGACAGAAAGGATTTTACCGAAGCCAAATTTGCGCATTTGCACAATCATACACAGTTTTCGGTTTTACAATCCACTATTGGAATTGGCAATTTAGTTTCGGTTACAGCCAAAAATAAAATGCCAGCCGTAGCCATGACCGATACCGGAAACATGATGGGGGCTTTCCAGTTTGTGAGTGCTGTGATGAATCACAATAAAGGGGCTTCCGCCAAAAATAAGGATTTAATTGAAAAAGGAGAAGTTCCTACTGAGGTAGAAATTAAACCCATTGTGGGTTGCGAATTTAATATTTGTGAGAACCATAAAGATAAAACCAAGAAAGACAATGGTTATCAGGTGGTTTTAATGGCGAAAAATAAAAAAGGTTATCATAATCTGGCCAAAATGGCTTCGATTGCTTATGTTGACGGATTTTATTATGTGCCGCGTATCGACCGTTCGGTTGTCGAAAGATACAAAGAAGATATCATGGTTTTGTCCGGAAATCTCTATGGGGAAATTCCGAGTAAAATTTTAAATATTGGTGAAAATCAGGCTGAGGAAGCTTTGCTTTGGTGGAAAGAACAATTTGGAGATGATTTTTATCTCGAAATCATGCGTCACAATCAGGAAGATGAAAACAGGGTGAATAAAACGCTGATTGAGTTTTCTAAAAAACATAAGGTAAAGTTAATTGCGACCAATAATACTTATTACATAAATAAGGAAGATGCGAATGCGCACGATATTTTGTTGTGTGTGAAAGATGGTGAAAAACAGGCGACTCCTATTGGTCGTGGTCGTGGCTATCGCTACGGATTACCGAATCAGGAATATTATTATAAGTCGGAAGAAGAGATGAAAAAGCTCTTTGCCGATTTGCCGGAAGCCATTGTTAACATTCAGGAAATTATAGATAAGGTCGAAATTTACTCTTTGTATCGCGATGTACTGCTTCCCAAATTTGAAATTCCGGACGAATTTAAAGTAGCTGAAGATTTGGCGGATGGCGGTGTACGTGGAGAAAATGCGTATTTGCGTCATTTGACTTATTCCGGAGCGGAGCGTCGTTACGAAGCTATTACGGATGAAGTTCGGGAGCGTTTGGATTTCGAGTTGATGACGATTTCGAATTCGGGTTATCCGGGTTATTTTTTGATTGTACAGGATTTCATTGCCGAGGCTCGAAAAATGGGAGTTTCGGTAGGTCCGGGTCGTGGATCGGCTGCGGGTTCGGCGGTGGCTTATTGTTTGGGAATTACGAATATTGACCCGATTAAATATGACTTGCTTTTTGAGCGTTTCCTGAATCCGGATCGTGTGTCCATGCCCGATATTGATATTGACTTTGACGATGAAGGTCGTGGTCGTGTAATGGATTATGTAATTAAGAAATACGGAGCTAATCAGGTAGCACAGATTATTACTTATGGTAAAATGGCAACCAAGTCGGCGATTCGTGATACGGCGCGTGTATTGGATTTGCCTCTTTTTGAAGCCGATAGAATTGCAAAACTGATTCCGGCGATGATGCCCGGTAAATGGAATCTGGCACGTTTTATTTCAGAAAGCGAAGACGATGTTAAAAAAGCATTGAAATCATCGGAAGAATTTGATAGAGTAAAAGAATTAATTGCCATCGCTAATGAAGAAGATTTAGCCGGAGAAACCATTCAGCAGGCTAAAATTTTGGAAGGTTCTATGCGTAATACAGGTATCCATGCCTGCGGGGTGATTATTACTCCGGATGATATTACGAATTTCGTTCCGGTTACAACAGCCAAAGATTCGGATTTATATGTAACCCAATTTGATAACTCGGTTGCGGAAAGTGCCGGATTGTTAAAGATGGACTTCCTGGGTCTGAAGACCCTGACTTTGATTAAGGATACGGTAAAACTGGTGAAATACCGAACCGGAATCGAACTGAATCCGGATAATTTCCCCATTGATGATGTGAAAACCTATGAGTTGTTCCAAAGAGGAGAAACAGTAGGGGTTTTTCAATACGAGTCGCCCGGAATGCAAAAATACATGAAGGATTTGAAGCCAACGGTTTTTGCCGATTTGATTGCGATGAATGCCTTGTATCGTCCGGGACCTTTAGAATATATTCCGTCTTTCGTTCGTCGAAAAAACGGGGAAGAGGAAATTACCTACGACTTGGATGCCTGCGAAGAATATTTGGCAGAAACTTACGGAATTACCGTTTATCAGGAGCAGGTAATGCTTTTGTCGCAAAAGTTGGCGGGGTTCTCCAAAGGGGATGCCGACGTACTGCGTAAAGCGATGGGTAAGAAACAGAAAGATGTTCTGGATAAAATGAAAGGCAAGTTCATCGATCAGGCGGTGGCTAAAGGTCATGATGAAAAAAAACTGGATAAAATCTGGACGGACTGGGAAGCTTTTGCGAGTTATGCCTTCAATAAATCGCACTCTACCTGTTATGCCTGGGTGGCTTACCAAACGGCTTATTTAAAAGCACATTATCCGGCGGAGTATATGGCGGCGGTGCTTTCGAATAATATGAACGATATTAAACAGGTTTCCTTTTTTATGGAAGAATGTAAGCGTATGGGTTTGCAGGTATTAGGACCCTGCGTAAATGAGTCGTTTTATAAGTTTACAGTAAATGATGATTACGCGGTTCGTTTTGGAATGGGAGCGATTAAAGGAGTAGGTTCCGGAGCTGTTGAAACCATTGTAGAAAACAGAAAAAACGGAAAGTATAAATCGATTTTTGATTTGGCGAAACGCATCGATTTACGGGCTGCGAATAAAAAAGCTTTTGAAAATTTAGCTTTGGCGGGAGGATTTGATTGTTTTTCCGAGACACATCGGGCACAATATTTTCATGATGAAGGTGATGGGGTTACATTTTATGAAAAAGCGATGCGTTATGGTTCAAAATTTCAGGAGAATGAAAATTCGTCACAGGTAAGTTTGTTTGGTGAAACTTCAGAAGTGCAAATTGCCGAACCGGTGGTGCCGCCTTGTGAGGACTGGAGTACGATGGAAAAATTGGCCAAAGAAAAAGAAGTAGTCGGAATTTATATTTCCGGACATCCGTTGGACGATTTTAGATTTGAAATGAAATATTTTTGTAATGCGAAGTTAGAAGCTTTAAAAACGATGGAAGCTTATGTGGGTAAGACGCTTACTTTGGGCGGAATTATCAATAATGTGCAACATCGTGTGGCTAAGAACGGTAAAGGCTGGGCTTCCTTTGCTTTGGAAGGCTATGATGAGAGTTATGAGTTCCGAATTTTTGGAGAAGAATATTTAAAGTTTCGTCATTTCTTTATTCAAAACAATTTTATGTTTATCAAAGTAACCATAAAAGAGGGTTGGATGAATCAGGAAACCGGAAAAAAAGGAGAGCCAAGATTGCAGTTTGTGGAAATGAAGCAGTTGCAGGATGTATTAGAATCTTTTGCAAAAAAATTGATTGTGTTGTTGAATATTAAAGATTTGTATCCGGAATTTATTCATAAACTAAGTCATCTTTTTAATGAAAACAAAGGAGAGCATCAGGTGACTTTTGAAGTGATGGAATTAGAAAGAATTAAAAAGCTGATAGAGGTTGCGCCTGCTGTGGGAGAAAACGATGAGGTGGTTTTTGAAGAAGATAATGAAGATGCAGAAGCTGTCGATATACCGGAAAATAAAGCGGTTCAGGTTACCGAAGTCGAAGAGGTTAAGGTGGTGACTAAGTTGAGCATGGTAAGCAGAAGATTGAAAATTAAAATTTCGACCGAATTGTTGCAGGAATTAGAAAAAATGCAGGTGAATTTTAAATTGAATTAGAATTTGACAGCAAATTTATGAGATAGCTGTTGAAAGTTTAGGGCTTTTTTGAGTTTATAGTGACTTATAATAATTAACAATACATTAATAGCCAAAACTAATTTTAGAATAGTGTTTAGTAAGTTTTTAATTTCTAAATTTGCAAGGTGTTTAAGGAATTAAAGACTTTAGATTTATAAACTTTTAAATAAAGAAATATGGCATTAGCAATTACAGATGCTACTTTTGAGGAAGTAGTTTTGAAATCAGATAAACCTGTAATGGTAGATTTTTGGGCAGCTTGGTGTGGACCTTGTAGAATGGTTGGGCCAATCATCGATGAACTAAGCAGCGAATACGAAGGTAAAGTTGTGGTAGGTAAGGTTGATGTAGATGCAAACCAGGAATTTGCTGCAAAATACGGTGTGAGAAACATTCCAACAGTTTTGGTTTTTCATAACGGAGAAGTTGTAGGTAAGCAAGTAGGAGTTGCTCCTAAGCAAACTTACGCAGATAGCTTAGACGCTTTGTTATAATCGTAAGATTATGATTTATATGAAAAAAAGGTTTGGCGGGAGTCAAACCTTTTTTTGTTTATAACTGTTTAGAGAGTCTATCCTCTTTTCTCTTGCTTCTTTTCTCTGTTATCTATTATCTTTTTAATACATTTGAAATATGAAGATAGAAACCCAAATAGAAAAAATATCCAGTTTTCAGCATCTGGAATTGTTGGCTAATCAGGTTGTGGAAGGTTTTGTTTCGGGAATGCATAAAAGTCCTTTTCATGGATTTTCGGCTGAGTTTGCTGAGCATAAAGTGTATAATACAGGTGAAAGTACAAAACATATTGATTGGAAGCTTTTTGCAAAGACCGATAGGCTGTATACGAAACAATTTGAGGAAGAAACTAATTTGCGTTGTCATATTATTATCGATAATTCTTCGTCGATGCATTATCCCAAATTAAATGGGAAGCAGCATTTTTATGAAAACAAAATCGGTTTTTCGGTTTTGGCTTCGGCAGTTTTGATGAATTTATTAAAGAAACAAAGAGATGCGGTGGGTTTGAGCGTTTTTTCGGATTCTTACGAATATTATGCGCCGGAAAAAGGCAGTGACCGTCATCATCGGATGATTTTGAATAAGCTGGAAAATCTTTTAAAAGAATCTGTGGTTAAAAAAAGTACCGATACGATTACTTTTTTGCATCAAATTGCCGAGAAAATGCATCGTCGTTCGATGATTATTTTGTTTACAGATATGTTTCAAACTGCGGATGAGGATAGGTTATTAAGTGCTTTGCAGCATTTAAAATACAATAAACACAAAGTGGTTTTGTTTCATGTGATTGATGACAAAACCGAGTTTCATTTTGATTTTGACAATGCGCCACGGAAATTCATTGATGTTGAAACCGGGGAAGAAATTTCGGTTTTTGCCGAAAATGTAAAAGAAGTATATGAAAAACAGCTGGATTTGTACTTTAAAAAATTGGCTTTGAGTTGTGCGCAAAATAAAATCAAGTATGTTTCAGTGAGTGTAAGAGATGATTTTGAAAAAATAATGCTGATTTATTTAACTGAGAAACAAAGTTTTGGTTAATAGCCGAAAAAATTTTTTTTTATTTTTTGTAAAAACACTTGTGTAAACAGAAATCTGTTGTATCTTTGCCACCGCAATAAAGCAGAGGTTTGGTAGTTCAGTTGGTTAGAATACATGCCTGTCACGCATGGGGTCGCGGGTTCGAGTCCCGTCCAGACCGCTAATATTGGAGAAGCCTTTCGTAACAGAAAGGCTTTTTTTTCCACTATACGGTATCGAAAGCTAGTTGTGTTGTTTGGTTAGCCTTTGTAAGCTAGCCATGGTTTATGTAGTTAGACCAATGAAAAGCTTTTCACTTAATTGTGAATGGCTTTTTTGATTTTAAAACAGCTCTGAGATTTAAGAGAAAAAGATTTTAAAATATTTTCATTTTGCTCTTGTTTTTAAAGAAAATTAAATTGTATATTTGCACTCGCAATAAAGCAGAGGTTTGGTAGTTCAGTTGGTTAGAATACATGCCTGTCACGCATGGGGTCGCGGGTTCGAGTCCCGTCCAGACCGCAAAATTTGCAAAAGCTCTTCATGAAAATGAAGAGCTTTTTTTATTTTAGAAAAATCAAAAAATGATTGTATTTTTATAAAATATTAGTCGAATTCAAAAACAAGGCCTTGAAGCAGTATTACTTTTTTTTAATTTTAGGTTTTTTTACTTCTTGTCAGTATTTTGAGAAGCAAGTGCCTTCTGAAAAAGAATTATTGCAAAAAGAACTTAAAGCTATTAATTGGAAAGAGGTAGATGAGTATCCTTCGTTTACAGACTGCGACAAGCTGACTGAAAAAATACAACGCCAACAATGTTTTTTTGAATACTTGACGCAGTTGATTCAAGACAAATTAGAGGTGGATACGCTTTCAGTTTTGTATCCTGAATTGGATACCATTGAAGTAAAAGTGACTGTTTTTCCGGATTCCCGAATGCAGTTTGAACCTCAGTTTCCTAAAGATTCCACAGCTTACGACACCATAAAAATTGACAGTATTCTGCACGCAAGACTGGTTAATTTTCCAAAAGTGAATCCGGCAATCAAACAAGGAATCCCGGTAAAAACCCAATTTATTCTTCCGGTAATTATCAAAGTGGAGTAGTTTTTAAGTCTGAAATTTTCTTCCTTTCCATTCGTATTTTCCAACTAAAGCATACAAAGCCACGCTAATGCTGAAAAACGGATACAATATACTTGCTGCTAAATAGGATTGTGTTTTGTTTTTTAAAAACACATTCGTTTTGTAAATCAATAAAAAATCGACACTTAGTTTTGTCAGGAGCAAAAACGATAAAAGATACCGATTCCCACTTCCAAAACAGAAATTCCAAAGCACAAACCATAAACTGATATTTCCGCCAAAAACAATTAATCCCAAAGCTTTTCCAAAATTACTTTGATACGAAGTGGTTTTAGAAGCCCAGCGCACTCTTTGATAAAATAAATCTTCCCAGTTGTTCAGCGGTTTTGTGGTTACAATATTGTTTTCGGATTTTAAATAATGTACTTTTTCAGTGCCAAAATTTGGGGAGTTTATTGCTTTTTGCAAAAGGAAAACATCGTCGCCACTGGCAATTTTATTGTTGCCTTCAAAACCGTTTAATTTTTCGAAAAGTAACTTGGTATAAGCCAAATTCGCACCGTTGCACATAAAACCTTTGCTTAAACCGAAACTGCCTATAGTTGTGCCCTGTAGACTGCTTAAATCCAGTTGTTGAAAGCGGTGTAAAAAAGAATGATCTCCTGGATATTTTACGGCTCCGGCAATCATTTCTGGTTTTTGATTTTGAATATAATTATCTAAACTTAAAAGCCAGTTTTCAGGTACGACGCAATCCGCGTCGGTGGTGATAATCCAATTGTTTTGGATGTGTTTAATGGCGGTGGTTATCGCGTCTTTTTTTGGGGAATTTGATTTTCTGATGTTGTTTATAACTGAAATTTGAAATTCGAAATTCAGAATTTGGAATTCATCTGTTGATTGATCGTCGACTAAAATTACTTCGAATAAATCCTTTGGGTAATTTAATTGAGAAAGACTTTTCAGAAGAATGGGTAAATTTTCGGCTTCATTTCGAAAAGGAACAATAATACTGAAAGTGGTTTTTGGTTTTAAGTCTAAGTTGTCAAAGGTTTTTATTTTTGAAAAACCATGAATTAAAAGCAGAATGGTTGCAAAATAAGTGAATAATATGACGGTAACCGCAAACATCAGGCAATAACGGTTTTGGTTTTGAAATTCAACACATAATAACTTCCAATGACAACCGGAAGCACTACGTTAAGAAACCACATTAGCGCAGAAATAAACACGACAATCCATTCGTTCACGCCAAGAATTCCAAAGAAATAAATGGCTACGCCGCCTTTTACCGCAAAATCTAAAAACTGAAAAGTAGGTAAGGAAGAAGCTAAAAAATAAACGCTGGCAATAGTTGCAATTAATGTTAAATAAGGTAAATCGACATCAAAAGCTAAGAATAAAAAATAATATTGATGCGAAAAAACCAGATATCGGCAAATGCCTAAAAGAATATTTTTTTGATGAATCGATTTTGGGATTTCGTTAATTTTATGAATCAGTTTTTCTATCGAATAGCCTTTGATGGCGAATTTTTTTATTGAAAAAAGAAAAAGAATAAAAGCGATTAAAATTCCAAAAAGTATTAAAACCGTTTTGGGAGTAATTACATTGAAAAGAGAATTGAAATACAGCAACCCAAAAATCCCGAAAATAACCGTTAAAACCATTTGGATTCCGTTACAAATCAGGTTTAGAAAAACTACTTTTTTAGCTTCCGATTTTTTAAAAAACAATGCTTTTCCGGCATATTCTCCCACGCCGTTTGGGGTGAATAATCCGGCTGTTAAGGCTGCTAAAACCTGTTTGGTCGATTCGCCCACGCTGATTTTATGAATGTGTTGGGCTAAATTTTGCCATTTCAAAATTTCAAAATAACGATTTAAAACACTCAATAATAAGATAAAAGTGATTCCGCTAACGGATTGATTTTTCCGGAATAATGCGATGAATTTTTGCCAGTCGAGTTTATCGTTATTTGCCAATTGGTTATAAATAAACCAGAATGCGCCGCCAACAATCAAAATTTTGATTAGAAGTACTAGGAATTGCTTAGTTTTGTGTGGTATTGAAATCATAACGAAGAACTATTACGCAAAGAAACGCAAAGACTCACAGAGTTTCGCAAAGAATTTTAAATTTTTAAAAGCTTTGTGTGTCTCTGTGCTAACTTTGTGCAACTTTGTGGGACTAAAAATGGCAAACGAACGCATCATATTAGGAATTGACCCCGGAACCACGATTATGGGTTTTGGTTTGATACGTGTTATCAATAAAAAAATGGAGTTTGTACAACTGAACGAACTGCAATTGTCTAAATATGATAATCATTATCAAAAACTAAAAATCATTTTTGAGCGTACCATCGAATTGATTGATACGCATTGCCCGGACGAAATTGCCATTGAAGCGCCTTTTTTTGGAAAAAACGTACAATCGATGCTGAAGTTAGGAAGAGCCCAGGGAGTTGCTATGGCGGCTGGACTTTCGAGAGGAATTCCAATTACGGAATACGAACCTAAGAAAATCAAAATGGCTATTACCGGAAACGGAAATGCCAGCAAGGAACAGGTCGCTAAAATGTTGCAACAGCTTTTAGGTTTGGCAGCATTGCCTAAAAATCTCGATTCGACGGATGGATTGGCAGCTGCGGTCTGTCATTTTTTCAATTCCGGAAAAGTCGTGGCCGGAAAAAGTTATTCGGGTTGGGATGCTTTTGTGAAACAAAATCAAGATAAAATTGGATAATTTGAAAATGAACCAATTTATTAATTAGGGGCAGTTGATAATAATTTTTAAATTTTCACATTAATTAATTTTTCAAATTTAAAAAATGTCCGGGATCTACATACACATACCGTTTTGCAAGCAGGCTTGTTATTACTGCGATTTTCACTTTTCAACTTCGATGAAAAAGGCAGATGAAATGGTTTTGGCTTTAGCTAAAGAAATTGTCATGCGCAAAAGTGAGCTTCTCGACTGCGCTCGAAGTGACAAAGATGAGCTTGTTGAAACCATTTATTTTGGAGGAGGAACACCAAGTAGATTGCAAATTTTAGAGTTGAGATTGTTGATTGATGCTATTTATGAGCATTATAAAGTTGTTGAAAATCCCGAAATTACCATGGAAGCCAACCCGGATGATTTATCCGAAGAATATTTAATTGCGTTAAAACAAATTGGGATTAATCGCTTGTCTATTGGGATTCAGTCTTTTTTTGAAGACGATTTGCAAATGATGAATCGGGCGCATAATTCGGTGGAAGCTAAAAAATGTTTGGAGTTGGCTACGCAATATTTCGATAATATTTCTCTGGATTTGATTTATGGTATTCCGGGAATGAGTAACGAAAAATGGTTGCAAAATATTGAAACGGCTTTGCGTTTTAATATTCCGCATATTTCCAGTTATGCTTTGACTGTAGAACCTAAAACGGCTTTGAATAAACTGATTCAAAAAGGTAAAATTGCAGAACCTAAAGACGAAGTAGCTTCGGAACATTTTATGATTTTGGTCGAAATGCTCGAAAAGAACGGCTTTGTACATTATGAGTTGTCCAATTTTGGAAAACCGGATTTCTTTTCAAAAAATAATTCAGCTTATTGGCTGGGTAAAAAATACATCGGAATTGGACCTTCGGCACACAGTTATGATGGAATTTCCAGAAGTTGGAATATTGCGAATAATTCGCTTTATATTAAGTCCATTCAGGAAAATCAGTTGCCAAGTGAAACCGAAAAGTTAACTATTGAAGATCGTTACAACGAATATGTTATGACGGGATTGCGAACCATTTGGGGCGTTTCATTAGACAGAATTCAGAATGAATTTGGACAAGATTATTTGGGTTATTTACTAAAACAATCCCGGAAATTCCTGAATAATAATTTGCTTTTTATTGAAAATAACATTTTGAAACCCACTGTAAAAGGAAAGTTCTTGACGGATGGGATTGCAAGTGATTTGTTTTACTTAAATTTGGGATAAAAGTTTAAACGCAAAGGTCACAAAGGTTTTCGCAAGGTTCACAAAGCTTTTTTTGTTTTTTTATAGAGTTCTTTGCGGTAAAAAAATAGTGAAATATGTTAGCAAGAATCAATAATTTCGAAGTCGATTTATCAAAACCCATTGATATTTCCATTCCGTTAACGAATACGGATGCGAATCCGATTGCCTGGTATTTGAGTAAACCGGAAATAAAACCTGTTGTTTTTGGATACTGGACAGGAAGTGTGAAAGCTGGTGCTTCGACTAATTTTAATACCATTGTTTTTAATCCGCATGCTCATGGCACGCATACGGAATGTGTGGGGCATATTACCAAAGATTTTTATAGTATCAATCAATGTTTGAAACAATTTTTCTTTGTGGCTGAATTGATTTCGGTTGAACCAGAAATTCAGGGAGAAGATTTAGTGATTAGTTTAGAAAATATAGCGACTGCACTCGATGTGACATTAAAATTGGGCGAGCCAAAAGAAGCTTTAATCATTCGAACTTTACCAAACCCCGAACATAAAAAGCATCAAAATTATTCGAATACGAATCCGCCTTATTTGTCTGAAGAAGCAGCTATTTTTATTCGCGAAAGCGGAATTCAGCATCTTTTAATTGATTTACCCAGTGTAGATAAAGAACAGGATGACGGGAAATTATTAGCCCATAAGGCATTTTGGAATGTGAAAGATGTGAATAATTTGAATACGGATGCCCGACGGAATGCTACGATTACCGAAATGATTTATGTGTCGGATGAAGTTCCGGACGGCAATTATTTATTGAATTTGCAAATTGCTTCTTTTGAAAATGATGCCAGTCCCAGTAAACCCATTTTATATAAATATGATTAATATTTCTACTGATAAAGAAAAATTAGACGTTGCTTTTATTCAAAATTTTTTGAAGGATATCTATTGGGCAGCAGGTCGTACAATAGAGGAAGTGCAAATAACAATTGAACATTCTTTTTGTTTTGGGATTTATCTGAATGAGCAACAAATTGGTTTTGCACGAGTGATTACCGATTATGTAGTTTTTGCTTATTTGATGGATGTTTTTATCGATGAAAAGCACCGAGGGAAAGGTTATGCTTCGATTTTAATTGATGCTATGATGAAGGAACCTGCTTTACAGCAAATTAAAATTTGGCGATTAGCCACGACAGATGCGCATTTTTTATATGAAAAATTTGGATTTAAGCCTTTAGCTCATCCGGAAAAATTAATGGAAAAAGTTGTGTGATGAATTTAGAAGAATATTACGAATATTGTCTTTCCAAAAAGGGAGTGACGGAACATTTTCCTTTCGATCAGGATACTTTGGTTTTTAAAGTAGGCGAAAAGATGTTTGCGCTTTCGTCTTTAAAGCAATGGGAGTTGGGGCAGCCGTCGGTGAATTTAAAATGTGATCCTGATCAGGCTAAAGAGTGGCGGTTACAGTTTGAAGCGGTGCAGCCGGGTTTTCACATGAATAAAAAACATTGGAATACGGTTGCGATTAACAAGGATGTTTCGGATTTTTTATTGAAAGAAATGATTGATTGTTCTTACGAATTAGTCTTTGCCAGTTTGCCTAAAAAACTCCAGTCAGAATTGAAGGATTGAGTGTGTGTTCAAAATTTATTTATCTTAATAAAAACAAAAGTGAGTAAAATTTGTTTTTCTAAAAAATTTTTTCCACATTTGTAATGTAAACGTTTACATTTATCAAATTGTCAAATCTAAAAGCAGTAGCGGAACATTCTAAGGTTTCTATAGCCACGGTATCTAGGGTTATCAATAATGATCCTAAGGTAAGTCGTGAAACTGTGCTTAAAGTTCAGGCTTCGATTGCGGCTTTAGAATTCAAACCTAACCGTGTTGCACAACGTTTGAGAAGTTCTAACAGTAAAACAAAATTGTTAGGACTGATTATTCCCGATATTCAAAATCCCTTTTTTGTTGATGTGGTAAGAGGTGTTGAAGATTATGCTTATCAGAACAATTTTGCCGTTATGATTGGGAATTTTGGTCAGGATGAGAAAAAGGAAAAATTGTACTTGGATATTTTTCAATCGGAGAATATTGACGGATTAATCGTGGCACCAATTCACGGAAAAGACAAGGGAATTGAGAATTTGGTTAAAAAGAATATTCCGGTGGTGTGTATTGACAGAGGTTTGACAGAGATTGATGTAGATGTGGTAAAAGTAGATAATGAGTTAGGGGCTTTCAATGCTATTGATCATTTATTGAATATGGGGCATAAAAGAATTGCTTTTATTTCGGGGAATTTTAAGATTCCAACCTATATCGAACGTATGTCGGGTTATAAAAAAGCTTTGGAAAAACATGGTGTTGCTTTTGATGAAAGTTTGGTTTTTGCCCGAAATACCGATTATAAAAGTGGATTTGAAATAGCTCAGAAAATTTTAGAATTGGAAGAAAGACCAACCGCTATTTTTTCTGGGAATAACTTGTTGACTTTAGGTGCGCTGGAAGCGATACATGCTGAAAATATTAAAATTCCTGAAGAAATTTCTATCATTGGTTTTGATGATATGCCTTGGTCTATTTCGTTGAATCCGCCATTGACAGCAGTGCGTCAGCCCGGATTTGATATGGGAAGAAAAGCAGCAGAGATGCTTTATGAAAGGATTGCAAATCCAGGGAAAAAGAAAGAAAATGTTATTTTGAAAACGGAGTTAATGCTCAGAAAATCGACTACTCGAATTGAGTAGTTTTTTTTGGTTTAAAAATGTAAACGTTTACATTTTTGAATTTAAAAGGTTTTTTAGTGTTAAAAAGTTGTTGTATAGAGCTTTATGTTAAAAGAGAAAGAATGAAAGAAATTGTAATTTTAAATCCTAATCGTGTTGTTTTCGGGGAGGGAAGTATGCAGCGATTTGTGGGTGATTTTGTAGAAAAAGGTTTTAAACGTTTATTTTTGTTGAGTATTACTGAACTTAGTCATGCGTTGGTTCCTTTTTTAAATACATTAACATCACAAGGAGTTGAAATTGTTATTGATGAATCAATTGTAGGAGAGCCAACATTTGATGATTTTAATAAAACATTAGAAAAAGCCATTGCCTTTAATGCCGATAGTGTAGTGGGAATTGGGGGTGGAAGTGTTTTGGATGTGGCTAAATTAGTGGCTGCTCAGTTAAAAAACACGCAAACTTTAGACGAAATAAAAGGAATCGGAAATCTTAAGGAAAGACAAATTTATGTGGCTTGTATCCCAACGACTTCAGGAACGGGAAGTGAGGTTTCGCCAAATGCTATTTTTGTGAATGAATTAGGAGAAAAAGTAGGGATTATTAGTCCGTTTTTAGTGCCCGATGCGGCTTATATTGATCCGGTTTTGACAGTTTCTTTGCCAAAAAGTATCACTGCTGCTACCGGAATTGATGCTTTAACGCATTGTTTAGAAGCGTATACTAATAAATTTGCGCATCCTTTTGTGGATTTGTATGCTTTAGAAGGGGTTCGACTGATTGCTAAATATTTAAAAAGAGCCTGTGATAATGGTTCGGATTTAGAAGCCAGAGCGCAGGTTGCCTTAGGAAGTATGTATGGCGGTATGTGTCTGGGGCCTGTAAATACGGCTGCTGTACACGCTTTGTCTTATCCGTTGGGAGTAGAATATCATATTCCGCACGGATTATCAAATGCTTTGTTGTTACCTTATGTGATGGAATATAATATTGAAACCGATGCGAGTAAATACGAGCGTATCGCTGAGGTTTTAGGAGCAGAAAAGAAAGCGACTTCTAAAGAAACGGCTTTGGAAGGTGTGAAAATTATGAAGCAATTAATTGCTGATTGTGGATTACCACTTACTTTGAGTGAGGCAGGGGTGAAAGAAGAATCGATTCCTCAATTGGCCGAAGGAGCCATAAAAGTACAACGTTTGTTGAAAAATAATATTAGAGAAATTGCCGTAGAAGATGCTGTAGCGATTTATCAATCGGCTTTTTAGATACATAAAATGAAGAAAATTAAAAAATATAATGGAGTTGTGGTACCAATGGTTACGCCATTGCGTGCCGATTTGAGTATCGATTTGGATGCGGCTGGTGTTTTGGTTAATCATTTAATCGAAGGAGGATGCCATCCTTTTGTGTTAGGAACTACGGGCGAATCCAGCTCGATTTCTTTGGAAAGCAAAATTGCTTTGGTCAAAAAAACCGTTGAAGTTGCTAAAGGAAAAGGGGTGGTTTATGCCGGAATTTCTGGGAACTGTTTTCAGGAATCGGTGGATCAGGCTAAAATGTATACCGATTTAGGAGTGGATGTTTTAGTGGCTCATGTGCCGTTTTATTATCCGTTGAGTCAAAATCATATTTTGAATTATTTTAATCAATTGGCTTCGGCAGTCGTATTGCCATTGATTATTTATAATATGCCAATGACTACTAACATGTCAATTGATTTAGAAACTGCTGATGAGTTGAGTAAACATCCAAACATTGTTGGCTATAAAGAATCGGAAAGAGGCGAAGAACGTATGGCAAAAGCCATCGGACTGTGGAAAGACCGTGAGGATTTCGCTTATCTGTTGGGTTGGGCGGCAAAATCCTATGAAGGAATGTTGCTGGGTGCAGACGGATTAGTGCCGAGTACCGGAAATTTAACACCGCAATTGTACAGCACAATTTATGAAAGTGTTTTGGCCGGAAATAATACAGCGGCTCAAAAAGCTCAGGAAAAAAGTGATGCGATTTCTAAAATTTATCAGGAAAACCAAATTTTATGCAATGCTATTCCTATTCTGAAATTTTTATTGGCAAATTATAAGCTTTGTACTAAAGCCGTTTTATTGCCAATGATTGCTGTGAGTGAAGCAGATGAAAAAACAGCATTGGAAAAAATTAAAAATTACGGAAACGATTTAAAAAGCATAAACAGTATTGAATAATGGAGAATAGAAAGCCAATATTAGGGATAACTATGGGAGATCCCGCCAGTATAGGACCTGAAGTAGCTGTAAAAGCTTTGTTAGATCCAAAAGTATATGAAGTCTGTAATCCTGTTTTGGTGGGAGAAGCAGATGTTTTTGAGCAGGCTATTGCTTTTTGTGGTTTGGATTTAAAAGTAAATCGTATTTCAAAAATTGCGGATGCTAAATTTGAAAAAGGAACCGCTGATGTTTTTGATTTGAATTATATGAATATTGCCGATTTAAAAATGGGCGAAATCACTGCCGAAGCCGGAGATGTAGCTTTTAGAACAGTGGTTAAAAATATCGAATTGGCCTTAGCCGGAGAAATTGACGGAACGGTAACAGGTCCAATCAACAAAGAGTCCATTCAAAAAGCGGGACATATTTTTGCCGGACACACCGAAATTTATGCACATTATACCAATACCAAGAAATACGGAATGTTATTGGTTGAGGAGAATTTAAGAGTAATTCACGTTTCTACGCACGTTTCCTTAAGACAGGCTTGTGATTTGGTTAAAAAAGACCGAATATTAGATACTATTTACCTTATCAATGATGCCTGTAAAAAACTGGGTGTTCAAAATCCTAAAATCGGCGTAGCCGGATTGAATCCGCATGCCAGTGACGGAGGACTTTTTGGTTGGGAAGAAGAGCAGGAAATTATTCCGGCAGTCAATGAAGCTTTAGCAAAAGGCTATAATGTAGAAGGTCCAATTCCTGCCGATACTTTGTTTCCAAAAGCTATTGGAGGTGTTTATGATGGTTGTGTGGCTATGTACCACGATCAGGGACATATTCCGTTTAAAGCCGTTGGGTTTAATTGGGATCAGTCCAAAGGACAAATGAAAAGCGTTAGAGGTGTAAATATTACTTTAGGGCTTCCTATTATTCGAACTTCTGTAGATCACGGTACGGCTATGGAAATTGCCGGAAGAGGTATTGCCAGTCCGGATGCCATGGTGCTTGCTGTTGAATACGCAGCAAGATTACATAAAAATAAAAAAGACAAGCAGTAGGAAGATGATAGCGGTTATTTCAGATGATTTTACAGGGGCTGCCGAAGTAGGCGGAATTGCCTTGCGCAATGGTTACAGCGTTACCATAGATACTAGTGTAAACGCAAATTACGACTGTGATATTTTGGTAATTGCAACAAATACGAGGTCTTTGTGTACAGTTGAGGCTCAAAAACAAATCAGGGAAGTAACGGAAGAATTGCTTAAATTGAAGCCCGATTTTATTTATAAAAAAACCGATTCTTTGTTGAGAGGCAAAATCGGGGAGGAGCTTGAGGTACAGTTAACGGTTTCCGGAAAGAAAAAAGTGCTGTTAGTTCCGGCTAATCCGGCAATGAACCGCACGATTGTGGACGGAATTTATTATTTGAATAAAATTCCTCTGATGGAATCTGATTTTTCCGGAGATGAGTTTGAAAGAAGGGCAACTTCCAATGTCTTGGATATGATTGGAGACGAATACAGAGACCAGGCTTTCTCGGTTTCCTTGGGACAAAAAATACCGAAAGAAGGATTCATTATTGGAAATACGCCAACAAATGAAGATTTGATGGGCTGGGCCAAAATTATTGATGATACGATGCTGCCTGCCGGTGGAGCGAGTTTTTTTAATGCTATTTTAAGAACGCTTAAAAAGGAAGAGTCAACTTTGAAAAAGGAATTCTCTTTTGGTAAAAAAGCATTGTACGTTTGCGGAAGCAATCATTTGCCAAGCAGAGAAGTAGTCCGCCAAGTAAAAGAAACCGGAGGAAGTGTATTGTACATGCCGAAATCTATTTTGTGTGCGGATAATTTTGAAGAGAATATTACGCAGTGGATTGATGCTGTCACAGCTGCAATTGAACAAAAAGACAAGGTAATTATTGCTGTTGATACTTTGGAATGCAAGGAAACGGAAGAACTTTCCTGCCGCATAAAGGAAATATTTGCCACAGTGGTGAAAAAAGTGCTTGAAAAAGTAAATTTGGATGAATTATTGATAGAAGGTGGTGCAACAGCTTATGCTATTATTGAACATTTGGAATACAAAAAGTTTTACCCGGAGCAGGAATTTGCTCAGGGGGTAATCAGAATGAAAATAGAAGAAAAAAAAGAAATGCATTTAACCCTAAAACCAGGAAGTTATCAGTGGAATGAATCTGTCTGGAAATTTTAATTTTATTTAAATTATGAGTGGAGCCTCGTTACATTTTATCGATTATTTAATTATTGTTTTGTCTTTGGTATTGACCTTTTGGGTGGGAGTCAAGTTCTCTAAAAAGAATACCAATACAGAGCAATATTTTGCAGCCGGAGGCAGTATTCCGGCCTGGGCAGTAGGAATGTCTATTTTTGCCACTTTAATCAGTAGTGTGACTTTTTTGGCTTATCCGGGTGAAGGTTATAAATCCAACTGGATTTTGCTGGTTCAGGGATTTATGGTTCCTGTTGTTTTGCTTTTTTCCATCCGTTTTATTGTGCCATTATATCGCAATGTTATTGGTTTGAGTGCTTATGAATATTTCGAAAAACGATTTGGCTATCTGGCTCGGGTTTATGGTTCTTTAGGCTTTATTTTTGCCCATTTTTCTAAAATGGGTTCGGTATTATTTCTTTTGGCTTTGGCTTTATCATCGATGACCGGAGTTGATGCTTTAACCGTTATTTGGATTATTGGTATTGCCATTATTTTTATCACTCTTTTTGGTGGAATGGAAGCCGTAATCTGGCTGGATGTGATTCAGGGATTTTTACTGATTTTAGGAGGAATTCTGGCTATCGCAGTTATTCTGTTTAAAACCGATGGAGGTCTTGGAGCAATAGTAAATTATGCTGTTGATCACGACAAAATAGGTTTCGGACCTTATGATTTTGACTTTGTTAACCTTACTTTTTGGGTAATGGTAATCAATGGTATTTTTTATGCTATTCAAAAATATGGAGCAGATCAAACGATTGTACAACGTTATCTTACCGCTAAAACTGATAAAGATGCGATTAAAGCTTCGGTTTTAGGGATTGCGATTACTGTGCCGGTTTGGACCGTTTTTATGTTTATTGGAACGGCTTTGTTTTCTTTTTATGCGTTGAATCCGCAATTGCATTTACCGGAAGGAATTGCTTCTGATGCCGTTTTCCCTTATTTCATTACCACTCAATTGCCTCCGGGACTGATTGGTTTAATTTTGTCGGCATTGATTGCAGCGGCAATTTCGAGTCTGGATGCCGATTTGAATTGTTTGGCCGCAGTAGGTGTTGATGATTATTACAAAAGATTAAAACCGGGAGCTTCCGGTTTACAACATCTTAGAATGGGGAAAATCTTAGTAGTTGCAGCAGGTTTAGCCGCAATTTTAGTAGCCAGCGTTTATGTGTATTATGGAGAAGATGAAGGAATTTTGTCAACTGTGTTTATGTTGTACGCTATTTTCTCAGGTGGAATTGCCGGAATGTTATTGTTAGGACTTTTTGTCAACAGAGCCAACAGAAAAGGTTTGAATGTGGGGATTGTTGCCTGTATTTTGTTTACCGGTTTTGCGTTGCTGACTTCTACTAAAATAGGAACCGGAGAGGCCAAACACCTTATTCTGGATATGGGAGATTTCAATTATACCCAGCATAAATACATGTTAGGAGTTTACAGCCATATTGTATTGTTTTGTGTGGGCTGGATTGCCAGCTACTTTTTCCCTAAAGAAGAAGTGCCAAATAACCTGACGTATTATGGTTATTTGGAGAAAAAAAGAAAAGGACTTATTTAATTTATTTTCATAATTCATTTTGTAAAAAGCCTTGGTTGTATCGCAGGAACAACTAAGGCTTTTTTGTGTACTTTTGTTCCAAAGCAAAAGTTATAAAAACAGCAATAATTAACTTCTATTTAGGAAATTAGCGCTTACTTTTGTAACAGAAAAAATACTATTTAATCCGTGTCCAGATAAATGAGGAACTCATGAAAGATCAAATTAAAAAATTTTTAAACGAGGAACAAGATCCGAAAGCCATTGAAAAAATCACTTCTAAACTGAATGATTTATTGATGAAAAATGAAGAAATAGGCTATATCGGAGTGCAAAAAAAACCAGCAATTACTGTTTTTCCCGACAGTATTGTTTTGACTAATAAACGAATTATTATTTGTCAGCCTAAAAATTTAGGACTTTCGATGGATTTTACCGATTATACCTGGGATCAGATTGAAGGTACTTTTGTTAAAGAAAATATTCTGGGTTCAGAATTTTCTTTTTCAACCAAAACCGATATGACTGTTTCTATAGATTATATTCCAAAGATTCAGGCCAGAAAGATTTATACGTTTGCCAAAGAACAATTGGATCTTTTAAAGAATAACAATAATTCCAATGTGGCTGCACCGGAAGCACTTACCGAAGAAATAGAAGAAATGGAAACAGAAGAAGTAAGCAATTTTGCTGAAATCATTCCAGCATCAGTTCCTGATTTTACAATGGAAAAAGAGGAATTTCATAATCCAATTCCAGCTGCCAAAGAAAGCGGTTTAGCCGGATTGTCTCAGGACGAATTATTTGAAAAATTACAGAACTATAAAAAGCTGTTAGATAACGGATTGATTTTGCAAGGTGAATATGATGCCTTGAAGAAAGAAATTTTGAGTTTGATGTAGTTTTAAATGTTTTTTAGATATAAATTTTAAAACCCCAACAAGTTTTGAATTTGTTGGGGTCTAGTGTTATGGTAAATGAATAGGGAGAAATTAGAAATAGATTGTATCTAAAAATAATTTCGATTTGTTTACTAATTAAGCAGCTGTTTCCCCAATCCAGCTACTGTTCTTTTAAAATAGTAGTATCGTTTTAGTAAGCACCAAGATAGAAACTTCCGGAAGCAGCCTTTAATTTAGCTCCTTTTTTGATTTCCTTAGTTTTTGTGTTTACAATATAAATGTTACCGTCTTTTCCGGCAGGAGTTAATGGAACGTAGATATTGTCTCCTACAAGGCCTATGTTTTGGAATTGACCTAAAGTGGTTGATAATGCGGCATCAGTTTCAATGTCTGTGGCCAATTTAACAGCTGTTTTATCATTTAGATTAATCAAAGCAATATATCCACCTGCTGCGCTTGTAGTTGTATATATCACTACAGCTACACCATCTTTAACATATCTCCAGGCTTTAATACTTGTACCGGTAATTCCTAAGGCTGTGTTAAGATTAAAGTGGTAGGTTTGATCATAATCATTAGTTGTTTTACTGATGCGTAAGATATCCGGACCAGAAGTAGCAGTGGCTTGGTATATATGACCATCAGTACCTACATATTGCGTCATAGTACGGTAGCCAAGATTATCTGTCATGGTGTTTTCAGAAGTAATAATTTTAGGATTTCTTAAAGAAGGATAATCTACCACATAAGTTACTGTTCCTAAGTCTCTTTCGTTAGTCCTTGCCCAGCCATTAATAGCACCGGATGTTGCATTTGTAGTTACTGTACCATTGATATCATGTCTTCTGATTCCTAAACCAATGTAAAGTTTGTCTTTAGCTTGATTTAAAACCGGAACGTCAGCTCTCCACACATGGTATCCTTCTGATTCTAATTCTGTTCCTAAATCCACATTAATGGATCCTGTATTTGTGATAGCGGTGTTATTTAGGTCAATATTGGCAATTTTTATGATTCCTTTTGGATGGCGGTAAACATAATTAGGCGCAGTTCCAGTATAAGGATCTAAGGCATCTCCAAAAGATACACCTACACCAATACCTTCAGCTGCTTTAACCCAGCGTGGGGAAGTGCCTAAAATTACTGCAGTATTCAATTCATAACCTACTTCTTCAAATTTTCCGGCACCCGAAACACTATATTTGTTGAACACGCCGCCTTCTGTTCCGGTGTATTGAATGTTGTATAAAAATTTACCATCAGCAGAGGCTTGTACACGCGCAGTACGACTTGATTTTAAAGCAAAACCTTCTACATATTCGGCTCCGTTCATTTTAAATAAATCAACTTCATAGTTTGGATTGGCGGCATTTTCCGGAGTAATGGCATAGGCACGAGTACCTCCATTACCAGCAGTACCATTGGCATCAGGGAAAGAGCCCGTTAATGTAATCCAGCGTGTACCGTCATTTCCGGAATTGTCTCCGGAATCGTTATTGTCATCATTACTACAGCTTCCTAATGTAAATGCTGTAATGGTACTAAATAATACTATTCTAAATAGATTTTTTTTCATGTTACTTATTATTTGATTATAAAAAATTATTAAAAGTGTAATTTAATTTGAAGTAGATGCTTCTGCCGGGTTTTTGTATTCTGAAATTATCGTAAACTTCTGCATTTGTCAGGTTTTTTACATCTATACTTGCGACTAGTTTTTTAGAAGGGAAACGGTAACTAAATCCCAAATCATGGGTAAATTGGCTTGGAGTCTTTGACCAGTCAGGTTGTCCCCAAACGGTATAATATTCTTTGACATATCCGGTATTGTAATAGGCGTTTAGGATAGATTTTTTTTGGAAAATGTTATTAAATCGGTACTGAAAATTAGCATTAAAGGTAAAATAAGGTTCGTTTACTACCTGTTGTCCATAAAAGGTGTGAGGATTACCATTATTGTCAAATTTTTGTTTGAAAACATTATTGAATTGGGAAAAATTGAAAGCTGCATTAAATCGGTTGCTGTAGATGTAAATAATTTCGGCTTCGATACCTCGGGCTTGAGTTCTTCCCAAATTGACGTATCGGGTTGTTTGGATATCCGCATCCGATTCTTCCTCAATTTCAGTTACATCTACCGCTTGTTGCGTGATTTTTTTATAGCCATTTCTCCAAAAAGCGTTGGCATAAAAAGAGACTCTGTGCTTGTCAAAGTCTAATGCACCGTAGCGGAAACCCAGATTGTAGTTAATGTTTTTCTCAGGTTCTAATCCAAGATTAGGCAGAATATTATTTTCAGGAGCTCCATACAATTGCATTTCTGTGGGCATAATGTAAGAGTTCTCTGTGGAAGTAATAATGAATAGAGCTGAAATTATATTGAAAGAAGCAGTAGCACCATATCCAAAATTATGGTTAGAAGTGATGGTGTCTTTTTTTACAATCGAGTTGACACCATCCACGGTTACAATTTCTGATTTTGTTTGATTGTTGCGATTGGTTGTGTACTTTCCTAAAATATTTGTTCGTAGTTTTCGGTCAAAGCTTTCAGCCTCATAATTCATCGATAGGATATGTTTAGTGACTAAACTTTTAGTGGCTAAATCTTGCGATGCCGGATTGAGTAAATCTTTATCCTTTCTAGTTGTTGCCTCATATTTATGATTTAGCGATAAACGATGCTCTGGAGTAATCATATATCCCAAATTAGAACGGGAATTGGTAATTTTTCTATCTGTATTGGTCATGATTTTTGGGCCTTGTTGTCCTCCTCCTGTTCGTAGTGGAACTTTTTCTCCAAATTCAATGATTTCTCTTATTGTACCATCCCAGTTGTAGGCATAACTAACGGTGTCCTGTAAGTAGGTACTGCGTTCGCTTCGCACAGTATTAATATTTAATGCTAAATTTTTTATCAGGAAATTTTTCTTGCTATAATTGAGCAATAAGACATGGGCTTCTGTTTCATTAAATCGGCCTACATATGGAACTGCCATAGTAATTCCATGAGGTATTTCGGTATAGTTACTTGATCCATTGTAACCAATGAAAAACTGATCTGCCCATTTGGTATCGGTAAAGCCAACTTCAATACGACCTCCCACAGATTTATAAGTATTATTAAATCGTTTGGCCTTATACGGTTTGGTTATTTGTCCCAATTCATTAACATAAGTAGTTGAATTTCCCCAAGTTGTATAACTATTGTCGGTATAGGTATAAAAACCTGATCCTCTGAAGGAAAGTCCTGTTTTTTTATCGCGGTAGCTTGTCCCTAAATCGGCTTGAAAAGTGTTGAAAGAACCGTAAGAGACAGCCGCAGATACAGTATTTTTGGATACATTTTTTTTCAAGACTACATTAATTGCACCACCAACATAATCACCAGTTAAATGTGAAGGCAAAATTCCTTTATAAACTTCGATTCGCTCAATCATGGATGGAGGAATGTTGTTGAGGTTGAAAGACTGACCGAAAGTAGAAGCTTCAATTCCATCTATAAAAATTCCAATAGTGCTTCCAGACATACCGTTGAGATTGTACTCTACATTAGATCCGATTCCGCCATTTTGTCTAACACGAACCCCAACTGATCGGTCTAACAATTCATTAGTGGTAAGGTTTCTCAGAGAAGCTTCTTTCGTTTCTATAATAGCCACTGCAAAACCCGAAGTTTCTGCTTTTTGTTTTTTTGATTTTCCTTTAATGCTTACGGTTTTTAAGTCTTCAGTCTTTTTTGTTGTTTTTCCTTTATTTTCTGCAGGCTGAATTTTAGCGGGGTCGCTTACTTTTTCGGCTGTTTCATCCTGTTGTGAAAAGGCTGAAATCGATAGTAAAAGAAACAACAGCATATAAAGTTGGTGAGGTGTCATTTTAAAAATTTTGTGTTTTTTCTTAGAAAATTATTCTTAATTAGATTTAATATAAATAAATTTGTCGCAAAAATACTATTGGAATACAAGAATAGAATAGGCTAAAACGGATTATTACTTTGTAAAAGCGGATTATATTTTGAAACTAACATCTACAATTTTAGGGCAGCAGCAAGCATTTATTTCTATAGAAACGGAGGATTATTATAATTCGAAGAGTTCTCTTGCAGAAGAAAAAATTGTTGTAAATAATGGGGAACATGATGAAATTATGGTCAGTAATCAGCGTGCGGATGGAATTTTAATTTTGGATAGTCAAATGTATTTTTCAAAGCCGAAAACTATTTTAACTCAAATTACCGGGGAATCCATAGTGATGAATTTTGTTTGTTCGAGTAATTTAGAAACTCATGTTGAACCATTGGAAAGGGAGCCTCTTTCTATAGAAAATACTCATAATATTCTATATGCTGAAAATTTTAACGGCACATTTAAAATTCCTGCTTTGGAAGAAATTAATTGTTTTGCTGTTGTTTTGTCGCCACATTTTTATTTTAAATTAATTAATGAAGACAGGATGCTTCATAAAAATTTTTCTGAAAATATTACTCAAAAGAAAACAGGGTATTTAACACCTGAATATCTTCCTTTTAATTCGGGGATTCAGTGGGTCATTCACGAAATAAGAAATTGCAAATTTGAAGGTTCAATTAAAAAAATGTATTTGGAAACCAAAATTAAAGAGCTTCTTCTTTTTCAATTGGATTCATTACTGCATAAGCCAGAAAGAAATAAGGAAGTAGATGAGGAAGATTTAAACAAACTTTTGAAAGCCAAATTAATTTTAGAAGAAAATTTTACTAATGCGCCTTCACTTCCGGAGCTTTCCAGACTGATATCTCTCAATGAGTTTAAATTAAAAAAAGGTTTCAAAGCTTGTTTTAAAACGACTGTAAAAAGTTATGTAACCCAACTCCGGATGGAATATGCTAAAGTTTTATTTAAAAATGAAAGGTCTAATGTTGGTGAAATTGCCTATAAATGCGGTTATAAAGATGTGTCGCATTTTTCGGCAGCTTTTAAATCGTTCTATGGTTTTACTCCAGCCAGTTTCAGGAAAATTAATCTTGGAACAAAAATTTATCTTTTGTGTTTTGATTTTTTTGATCTCCTTTATTTAGATTTCCTTTCTTTAGATTGTTGCATGATTTAATTTTTACTTCAAAATCAATTTTTGGTTGGTGACGAAATGTTATTTTATTGTAAACAATAAAAATCTTACAGTTGTGAATCGTAACAATAGCTTAATTTTTTTCAGAATTTAAGTTAACTATTGATATATAATTTTGCCTCATTAAAAATTTAAACGATGAGAAAAAATTATTTAGTTGTATTTCTTTTTTTGCTGACTTTAACAACGTTTGCACAAAAAGGGGTTGTTTCAGGAAAAATTTTAGACGCTGCGGATAAATTTCCTTTACCCGGAGCGATGATTCAGATTGCAGGACAAAATAAATATACCATTTCGGATGGAAACGGACGGTACGAATTTTTAAACGTAGCTGCGGGTTCTTACGAAATTGAAATCCGATACATTGGATATTCGCCGGCAAAAAATAATGTGACGGTGGTAGCCGGAAAAAACACTGTGGTGAATTTTAATCTACATACTTCGGGAACCGAATTGAACGAAGTAGTGGTTGGTGATGTTTTAAAAGGTCAGGCCAAAGCTTTAAGCCAGCAAAAACACAATAAAAATATCAGTAACGTAATTTCATCTGATCAGGTAGGACGTTTTCCGGATGCGAATATCGGAGATGCTTTAAAGCGCGTTCCGGGTGTTACGATGCAAAATGATCAGGGGGAAGCCAGAAATATTATTATCAGAGGTTTGGCGCCTTCATTAAATTCGGTGACTTTAAACGGAGACCGAATTCCATCGGCTGAAGGAGATAACCGTAATGTACAAATGGATCTAATTCCGTCGGATATGATTTCGACTATCGAAGTCAATAAAACGCTGACTTCTGATATGGATGCCGATGCGATTGGAGGTTCAGTAAATTTAATTACCAGAGCTACTCCAAATGGCGAAAGAATTTCTGCTACGCTAGCAGGAGGTTATTTGCCTGTTCGTGATAAAGCTTCTTACACTGCCGGATTTGTATATGGAAATCGTTTTTTCAATGATAAATTCGGAGCTGTGGTAAGTGGTTCCTATAATAATGTGGATTATGGTTCGGATAATGTAGAAAACGAATGGACAAAAGACGAATTTGGAAACGAGTTTTTACAGGCTGCCGAAATCAGAAAGTATGATGTACAACGTATTCGTCGTAGTGCTTCGGTTGCTTTGGACTATAAATTTGATGCAAACAATACCATTTTTGCCAATGCGATTTACAATTGGAGAGATGATAGAGAAAATCGTTTCAGAACTACTTATGATGATATCGAAGCTATTTATGATGGGGAAGATATTATTGGCTTTGAAGGTCGTGTAAAGCGTCAGACTAAAGGTGGAGTAGATAATAACCGAAACAAAGGAAGAAGATTAGAAGATCAGCGTGTTCAAAATTATTCCCTTCGTGGAGAACATTTAATTAATTCCAAATTAGATTTAGATTGGTCAGCTAATTATTCGAAAGCCAGAGAATACCGTCCGGGAGAGCGTTATATCGAGTACCGTCAAAAAGGACTGGATATTTTTCAGGATTTTTCAGAAAACAAATTTCCTTTGGTAACTTCAGCCGGTGAGTCATTAGATGAATTAAAATTTGATTCGGTTACTGAAAATACCGATGATACTTCAGAAAGTGAATTTGGTGCTAAAGTAAATATTCGTATTCCTTTTACTATTATTCCAACTGAAAAAGGAAGGTTAAGAACTGGTCTTAGGTTGCGTATGAAAGAAAAAATGAGAAACAATATTTTCTATACTTTTGAACCGGTTAACGATGATATGGCTTTATTGTCAGATGTTCCAACGAGTTTTTTTGATGGAAAAGGATTTAATCCGGGAGACAAATATGTGCCGGGAACTTTTGCTTCGGCTAACTTCTTAGGGAATTTGGATTTGAACAATCCAACCTTATTTGACAAAGAAGCTGATTCAGCCGAATATTTAGCGGTGAATTATAAAGCCAAAGAAAAAATCTATGCCGTTTATGTAAGATGGGATCAGGATTTTAATGATAAATTATCGATGGTTTTGGGTTTCCGTTCAGAAACTACACGCATCGATTACACCGGAAATCGCGTTTTAGACGAAGAAGAATTAGAAGGAGAAATCAGTACAAAAAATACCTATACGAATGTTTTGCCAAGTATCTCATTGCAATACAATGCTACTGACAATTTGGTTTTAAGGGCGGCAGCAACAACTGCTTTGGCAAGACCTAATTATTATGCCTTAGCACCTTATGTAAACAATATTGCTTCGGATAAAGAAATTACTGCCGGAAATCCGGATTTGGATGTTACTTATTCGTATAATTATGATTTTATGGCTGAGAATTATTTCAAATCTGTTGGTTTGATTTCAGGAGGTGTTTTCTACAAAAGATTAAATGATTTTATCTATAATTACAGTGACAACCAATATACAACAGCTAAGTTTGCTGCTGATTTTCCTAATCAGGTTAACCCAATTCCAACAGGTGAAAATTGGTCATTTGTACAATCGAGAAACGGAAAAAGTGTAGACGTTTACGGATTTGAAGTCGCTTTACAACGTCAGTTGGATTTCTTACCTGGTAAATTCTTAAAAGGTTTCGGAATCTATTTAAATTATACTTATACCAAATCGAAAGCGAAGGGAATAGCTGATGAAGATGGAAACGAAAGAGATAATGTAAGTCTTCCAGGTACTGCACCTCACATGTTTAACGGTTCCTTGTCTTGGGAAAATAAACGTTTTTCTGCCAGAGTTTCTACGAATTTTGCGGCCGATTATTTAGATGAATTAGGTGCAGATAGCTATCAGGACAGCTATTATGACAAACAATTTTTCTTAGATGCTAATGCGGCTTACAAAATCACGCCAAACATTCGTCTTTTTGCCGAAGCGAATAATTTAACAAACCAACCATTGCGTTATTATCAGGGAATTGAATCTAACACCAAACAAGTAGAATACTATCAGGCACGTTTTAACTTTGGTTTAAAATTTGACTTTTAGAAACAAATAACACATTGGATGTAATTATTAAAAACGTCAGTTTGAGAACCGTTTTTAATGAAATTTTTCTTGTTCTCGATACGATTTTCTTCCCGAGGCTTCGGGAGAAAATCACTCGAACTGACGAAAAATTATCATCAAAAACTAATTATACCCAACGGATAACAAATAAATAATCTGAGATAAAGTTGACAGGGTAATTTTTCCTGTCACTTTTTCGTTTAAAAGAAATAAAATGAAAACTATACATACCATTGTAGCTGTAACAGCAGCATTGACATTAAATTCCTGTGGAAGTTCTTTAGCGCCTGTTCGAAAAGATGCTTTAAAACCAGTAACCGTTACACAAGCTTTACCACATGATACCGATGATCCTTCTATCTGGATCAATCCAAATGACGCTACAAAAAGTATCATTGTAGGAACAGACAAAGATTCTGATGGCGGATTGTATGCGTTTGATTTGCAGGGAAAAATTTTAAAAAAATCCATTCCCTTACAAAGACCTAATAATGTTGATATTGCTTATGGATTAATAATAAACGGAAAAAAAGTTGACGTTGCTGTAACAACGGAGCGTGAAACAAACAGTATTCGTATTTTTAGTCTGCCTGATTTAGAACCAATAGACAATGGCGGAATTCCCGTTTTTGAAGGCGAAGAACTACGTGCTCCCATGGGAATTGCATTGTACACCCGTTCAAGTGACAAGAAAATTTTTGCTGTGGTAGGCAGAAAAGAAGGTACTTCCGGAAGTTACTTATGGCAATACGAATTGACCGATGCCGGAAACGGAAAAGCGGGTGCAACAGTGGTACGTAAATTTGGAAACTACAGCGGTAAAAAAGAAATTGAAGCCATTGTGGTAGATAACGAATCAGGAACGGTTTATTATTGCGATGAGCAATTCGGAATCAGAAAATATGTGGCTGATCCGGAGACTAAAAATGATAATGAATTAGCACTTTTTGGTCAAAAAGATTTTAAAGCCGATAACGAAGGAATTGCGATTTACAAAAAATCAGCGACAGAAGGTTATATCTTAGTTTCCAATCAGCAAGCCAATACCTTTATGGTCTATCCAAGAGAAGGATCCAAGGGCAACCCGAATGAATATCCATTATTAGCCGAAATTCCAACTTCGACCATAGAATGCGATGGAGCCGATGTGACCAGTGTAAACTTAGGCGGGAACTATAAAAACGGACTTTTTGTAGCGATGAGTAACGGCAGAACTTTTCATTATTACAGTTGGGATAGTATTCAGCAGCTAATTGATAAAGCTAAGAAGTGAATTAGTTTTTAAACGCAGATTATACAGATTAGCACAGATTATTTTTTGTGTTGTTTGAAATTTTTTAATCCTTGTGATCGATCAGGCTAAAAAGTAAGTTGTTTTATCTTTTGAACTCCTGCAAGGTTTTTAAAACCTTGTAGGTCTGTTTCTATAATTTAAATATCTACAAGATCAAGAAAAAGACTTTACAGGAAAAGGCTTTAGCCAAATCTACAATCGCCTCTTTTAGCAATAAAAGAGGCGTTTTTTTTGTTGCTTTTAAAACTACCTAGTTCGTACCTACTCTATTGGTTCTTTACACTAATAGTATTGGTGTAAAGAACCAATAGTATTAGTGTTTAACACTAGTTTTTTAGTAAAATAGAATAGATTGGTAGCATAAAGCAAACAAAAGAGGATATCCGCTTGTATAAAAATCAATAGAAATGGCTTTTAAGCCATTTTAAAATTACAATTACCAAAAGGCTTTAGCCAAAATCTAAATAAGGATTTGGCTAAAGCCTTTTTGTTTTGTAAATTATAATTATCTGGCCAAAGCCAGACGCAATTGAAAAAAGCTTTATTTTTTTGTAAGATTTATTTGTATGTTTGAAAAAATAAAGTCTGATGCTTGTCAGATCTATAACTAGTTAGCGGTAATCATAAACAACAGAAGAATAAATGACAAAATCACCAAAATTATATTTACTAAAAAAGAACTTATTCTTAATTGGCATTTTAATATTAATACTTAATGACTTTTATCTTAAATATTCTTTTCCAAATGTTATAACAGGCAAATTATCGGACTTTTCAGGTCTTTTCATTTTTCCTTATTTTATTTCAATATTTTTTGAAAAAAATGCAAACAAAATTTATTTACTAACTGCGATATTTTTTACTTTTTGGAAATTTGAAATATCTCAACCTTTCATTGACTGGATTTCATTTTTTTCAAATATTGCTTTTTACAGAACAGTTGACAAAACTGACTTAATTGCCCTAATAGTTTTGCCTTTTTCATATCAATATTTCAAAAGAAAACTTATTGAAAAAGAAAATCCAAAAATTATTTTAGATTCACTAATAGGAATTCTAAGTATGTTCATTTTTGTGGCCGATTCGAATCCGCGAGAAAGCATAAATCTAAAAATTAAATCAAATAAAAAATACGAAATCTCTCTGAGTAAGGATGCTATATTTAAAAAATCAGATTTTAGACATAATTATGAAGAAAATAGGAATGAAAAATCATTTTCATTTTGTTATGATTTACCCGAATATAACGCTATAATTACTGCAAAAACAACAGTTAAGGAAGTGTCTAAAAACCTAACTATTGTTCAACTTGACAGTATAACTGAAATCGAAGTTATGGGAAAGTTATTTGTCGGAATAAAGCAAAGTGATATTGATAATTGTAAAAAATTAAAGACCGAAGAATTAGAAAAATACTTTGAATTAAATTGTATTAATTATTTAAATTCAGTGCTGAACGAGTTCGAAAGACCATATTACGTATATTCTACCAACGAATTTAAATAAGGAATGACTACCGCTAACACCCGCTGCCGCACGAACAATGTCATTAAGTTAAGGATACGTCTGTTCGAGTTGGCTTACAATTTGCGATAGAAAATCGTAAGCCAGTATCGAGAACTCTAGTTTAAACAAGACTTCTCGATACAATTTTAAATAATAAAGCTACCGCATTATTGTTTAAAATCACTCGAAGTGACGACAAAAAGCTTAACTTACTGATGATGAAACAAGTATTCAGCTAAAAAACATGAAACCCGAAACTTTTCAGTTATCGGGTTTTGTGTTTTATAAAGTCTTCTTCTGTTTTTCTAAGAAATTATTGGATTGCAGTTCCAGTAAATCAGTTGTATTTTTTCGTTGTAAATCATATAATTTTTTGTCTTCTGCAATATCTTGATATACTTTATCATGCATAGCAGCACTGGTTTTTACAAGCAAACTTCGTTGGTATTTGTCTTGTTCCAATGTGGCTTTTAATGCAGTTTCTAAATCTTCCAGTTTAAAATCATACTCGCCTTTCGGAGATAATAGTTTGGCAATAATCGGGGAAGTTTCAATGGCGAGAAACAATAACATGATAAAAAAAGAAGGCAGCCAAGGCAATTTGTTTAACGCATTAATTCGTGCCATAAGTCCGTCAAAACCATCAATAATAGGCTGGGTTTCGGTTACTTTTTTATCTAAATCGGCTTGGAGTTGCTTGTTCTGACTTTCTTTTTCGGCAATTTTTGCCAGATTGATCTTTCTGATGGTGTCCAATTCGGCGGAAGCCAAATTATGTTTGGCAATTTTTTCTTTAAAAACAGGGCCTTTTCCCAGTTTCATCGTGCCTTTGGTTCCTTCGGCTTCGGCAATATAGGTTTCGTATAAAGTATTGACTTCTTTCTCTTTTTTGGTAATTTCCGATTTAAGACTGTCAATTTCTGTTTTATTTTTTCCCAAATCTGTTTTAAAATAGGTGCTGATTTGGTTTTTATTAGCCAGTTCCATCTGGTTTTTCTCTTTCAATAAAACGGTGTTGATTTCCTTTTCGAAGATTTTAATTTCCAAAGGTTTTGAAATAACAATAGCAATAATAACGGCTAAAAGAAATCGGGGGCTCGCTTGGAGTAATTCACTTCTGAAATGGTCTCTTTTTCGAATGGTAGATACAATAAAACGATCCAGATTGAAAATTAGTAACGCCCAAATGATACCAAAAGCAATAGCGGGATAAATACGGTCAAATACTGTAAACAGGGCATAAGTACTGGCTAAAAAAGCCATGATTGCGGTAAAGAAAACCGTAGCGCCAATACCTACATATTTTGTTTGTTCCCCTTCAGAGCAGCCTTCGATAAGGTTCTTGTCGGCTCCGGAACAGAGTATAAAAAATGATTTTAACATGATTGCTGTTTTGATTGATTAACTGGTTCATTTTTAGAGAGTAGCGAATACAAATTTAACACCAAAAAATGAATTTTGGTGTAAATAATTGATATGTATTTGGTTATGTTTTTTTGGGATAAAAAAAGCTATTCGTTTTTGAACAGCTTTTATCGTTTTTGATGATAATTTTTCGTGTGTCCTTAACTTCCCGCAGTCGAGTGTCAAATGTTTGAAGAATGCGTAAAAAGAAAAGCTGTTTGAGTCCCGACATTTCGGGACGAGTTCTTTTCTTTTAGCATTCGAAAACTAATTTGACCGACGAGGAAGTGTAAGACTTGAAATCGAAGATTCATGAATACCGAAAAACAGTAAGAACGCATGAATATTTTTTTGCTTCCTTTTTAATCAAGCAAAAAAGAAAATTAATTTTCGATAATTTCATCAAAAGGGTTATTTTAGACTTCTGGAGCTCCGGCCATAATTTCGGCATTGGCAAAAGATTCAAATTTTATAAAATTAGCTTTGAATTTTTGAGCTAATTCAATTGCTTTAGTGTCATATAATTCTGGATCTTCCCAGGTGTTTCTGGGGTTTAAAATTTCGCTGGGAACATTAGGGCAACTCTCAGGAATTGCCATTTTAAAAATACTGTGATTTTGATACTTCGCATTATCTAACTCGCCATTCAAAGCGGCTGTAATCATGGCGCGGGTGTATTTTAATTTCATTCGGCTTCCGGTGCCATAAGCGCCGCCAGTCCATCCGGTATTGATAAGCCACACTTTTACATCGGCATCTTTCATTTTTTGGCTTAGCATTTCGGCGTATCTGGTTGGGTGTAACGGCATAAACGGCGCACCAAAACAAGCTGAGAAATTTGGTTGAGGTTCGTTGATACCGGCTTCAGTACCTGCAATTTTTGCGGTATAACCCGAAATGAAATGGTAAGCCGCCTGACCGGGAGTTAATCGGGCAATAGGAGGCAGGATTCCAAAAGAATCTGCCGTCAGGAAAAAGATATTTTTAGGATTGCTGCCAATAGAACCCGGTTGAATGTTGTGGATGTGGTCAATAGGATAGCTTACCCGTGTATTTGGAGTAATGGAAATATCGGTATAATCTACTTCATTAGTGCCTTTTTTGAAAATAATATTTTCTAACAATGCGCCTCTTTTTATTGCATTAAAAATATCGGGTTCATTTTCTTCACTTAAGTTAACTACTTTAGCATAACAGCCGCCTTCAAAATTAAAAACGGTATTTTCGCTGGTCCAGCCGTGTTCGTCGTCGCCAATTAATTTTCGGTTGGGGTCGGCCGAAAGAGTCGTTTTTCCGGTTCCCGAAAGGCCAAAGAAAATTGCTGTCTCTCCATTTTTACCCACATTGGCACTGCAATGCATCGATAAGGTATTTTTAAAAACAGGGAGTATAAAATTCAAAGCCGAGAAAACACCTTTTTTCATTTCGCCTGTATAAGCTGTTCCGCCAATGATGATGGTTTTTCGGGTGAAATTTAAAATGGCAAAATTCCCCTGACGGGTTCCGTCGGTTTTAGGATCAGCTTGAAAACTGGGTGCACAAATTAAAGTCCAATCGGGTGAAAAATTAGCCAATTCCTCTGTCGTTGGTCTCAGAAACATATTGTAAGCAAAGAGATTTTCCCAGGGTGTTTCGGTAATTACGCGAACATTTAATCGGTAATTCGGGTCGGCACACACATAAGTATCTCTGGCAAAGAGTTCTTTATTGGATAAATAGTCGGTTAGTTTGGTATATAGCGCATCAAATTTTACAGGTTCAAAAGGAATATTGATATCACTCCACCAAACTTCATTTTCAGTAATGGCATCTTTGACAATAAAACGATCCTGAGGTGAACGACCTGAAAATTTCCCCGTATTGATGGCTAAAGCTCCGGTGGATGTTTCAGTGCCTTCCCGGCGTTGCAGCGTCAAATCGTGCAGTTTTTCGGGACTTAACTGGTAATGTATGTTGGCGTTTTTAATTCCGATGTTTTCTAAAGAAAAAGGGCGTGTATCATTCATAAGAAAGCTTGTTTAGTAGTTCTTAGGTTTCTACATTAAAGATAAAACATAAATTTGAGTTCCACTTTTGAATACCTAATTTTTATCTGACTTTTTTGTGATATTATAGAACAAAACAGCCCAGGCACTAATTAATAGCAGTCCACCAATAGGTGTTACAAATCCAATAGTTTTGAAGTCCAAAAATGGTGTAAGTTCATTGGTTGCCAATAAATAGATTGAACCGGAGAATAACAATATTCCTGAAATCACCAGATAATAAATGGTGTTTTTGGCTTTTTCAGAAAGCTTATCAAGGTTTCCAATTAATAGTAAAAATAAAGCATGATACATCTGGTAGCGTACTCCCGTTTCAAAGGTTGCTAATTGTTCTACACTCAATACTTTTTTTAGTGCATGAGCACCAAAGGCACCTAAGATGATGGCAATCATTCCAAGTAAAGCCGCTGTTGAAATTGTTTTTTTATCCATTTTTAATTTGTTTAAGTTCCTTACAAAAGTATTTGAAAACGAAGGAACCCGAAAGCTTTCCAGAGGATAGTTTAGCTGGTATTATGCTAAAGTTTTGTGAATTTTTATTTTGAAAACTAGCTCTGTTTTTTGACCGCAGATTCGCAGATTATTTAATAATCTTATTTCTTTTGATTTGAAAAAAGATTTGTACTAATTTTTAGGAAAATAATTTGTTGACAAAATCTGCGAATCTGCGGTTGTATTTTGTGATGTTATTTGTCTTCTGATAAACTATTCCCTAATTTTGAATTATATTTTCCAGCTATGCGAACTATTTTAATTATTGGTGCCGGAAGGTCGGCTTCTTCGCTGATTCAATATCTTTTGGATAAATCACAGGAAGAGCAATTGCATCTTGTGATAGCCGATTTATCCTTAGAACTGGCACAAAAGAAAACCAATAAACATCCTAACGCTACCGCAATTGCTCTGGATATTTTTAATGAAACCCAAAGAAAAGCCGCTATTCAAAAGTCGGATATTGTGATTTCGATGTTGCCGGCACATTTGCATATTGAAATTGCAAAAGACTGTGTGCTGTTCAGTAAAAATCTGGTAACGGCTTCTTATATCAGTGATGCGATGCAGGAATTGGATGCTGAGGTGAAAAAAAACGGACTTATTTTTATGAACGAAATGGGTTTAGATCCCGGAATTGACCACATGAGTGCCATGAAAGGCATTGACGAAATCAGGGAAAATGGCGGGAAAATGTTATTGTTTGAATCCTTTTGTGGCGGACTTGTAGCGCCAGAATCCGACAATAATCTTTGGAATTACAAATTCACCTGGGCGCCGCGTAATGTAGTGCTGGCGGGTCAGGGTGGTGTGGCCAAATTTATTCAGGAGGGAACCTATAAATACATTCCGTACACTAGTTTGTTTCGTCGCACGGAGTTTTTAGAAGTGGATGGTTATGGGAAATTTGAAGCTTATTCCAACAGGGATTCTTTAAAATACCGAAGCATTTACGGTTTAGAAGATATTCTTACTTTGTATCGGGGTACGATTCGTAAGGTGGGCTTTTCCAAAGCCTGGAATATGTTTGTGCAACTCGGTATGACTGATGATTCTTATGTTATGGAAGATTCCGAAAACATGAGTTACCGCCAGTTTATGAATTCTTTTTTGCCGTATCATCCCACGGATTCAGTGGAAATAAAAACCCGATTATTACTCAAAATTGATCAGGACGACATTATGTGGGACAAATTGCTGGAATTGGATTTGTTCAACGATAATAAAATAGTCGGATTGAAGAATGCTACTCCCGCCCATATTCTGGAGAAAATTCTCAGCGATAGTTGGACATTAGAGCCTAATGACAAAGACATGATTGTGATGTATCATAAATTTGGATACGAACTCAATAGCAAAAAAGTCCAAATGGATTCCCAAATGGTTTGCATCGGTCAGGATCAGACTTATACTGCTATGGCCAAAACTGTTGGATTGCCCGTTGCTATGGCAACCTTATTAATCCTGAACGGAAAAATAAAAACTCCGGGAGTTCAAATCCCCATTCGCAAAGAAGTCTACGTACCCGTATTGAAGGAATTGGAACAATATGGTATTCACTTCAAAGAAAAGCCGATGCCTTATTTGGGGTATAAGTATAGTTGATAATAATTTCTAAAAATAAAATCCGCTCATTACTGAACGGATTTGGTTTGTTAAAAGATTGTTGTTGTTGTTGTTGTTGATCCTTTTACAGAAATTAGTAAAGTATATAGTACTCTGACTGCTTGATTGTTTTTTAATCCGGGATTCCATTTAGGGCTGTTTTTAAGAACGCGAATGGCTTCTTCATCTGCGTCATGTCCAAAAAGAGTAGTTAAGATTTTGATTTCTGATAAAACACCGTCTTTTTCAACGACAAAACTGACTGGTATTTTGCCTTCAGGGCAGCCTGCTGGTACTTTGAAATTTTGTTTAACGTATTCATTTAGTTTTTTCTCGCCTCCAATAAAATTAGGTGGTGATTCGATACCGGCTTTACTGTAAATAGGTTCGGAAGTTGATTGTTCTTTTACAGTGTTTATATTTATAGGTAAGGAATATAAGACTCTAACTACTTTTCCATTTTGTATACCAGGATTCCATTTTGGGCATTCTTTTAGTACTCGTACTGCTTCTTCACCAGTACCATATCCAATGTCTCTTAAAATTTTTATGTCCATTACTGAACCATCTTTTTCTATAACAAATGTTATGTATATTTTTCCTTTTAATCCTTCAACTTTAGGTGTTTGGAAATTTTTACCAATGAATTGGTAGAATTCGTTTATGCCGCCTGGGAAGGTTGGTTTTACTTCTATTCCGGTAGTACTGTATAATGCATCGTCTGCATCGTCAGATTGTGCAATTGTGTTCTTAGAACTTAGCAAGATTGTGAATACAAAAAAGATTTTTAAGAGATGTTTGCCTGTTCTCATGGTTGAAGTTTTAATTGATTTAAGAATTGCAATTTTAACAAATAAATCAACATAAAATGTTTTTCGAAGAAATAAAAAATCCGTTTAGTCTTAAAAAAGATAAACGGATTTTGTTTCTTTTAGCTTGGGGAACTTTTTGAAAAGCTTAGCTCTCATTCTGCGGTAAAACTATTTCGAAAGCTCCACAAAATACTTATAAAACAACGGAATGGTCTCAATCCCTTTTAGGTAATTAAAAATCCCGAAATGCTCATTAGGCGAGTGGATGGCATCGCTGTCGAGACCAAATCCCATTAGAATAGTTTTGCTTTTGAGTTCTTTTTCGAATAAGGCTACAATAGGAATACTTCCGCCGGAGCGTACCGGAATGGCAGGAATGCCAAAGGTTTCGGTGTACGCCATATTGGCGGCTTTGTACCCTATGCTGTCAATAGGGGTTACATATCCCTGACCGCCGTGATGCGGAGTTATTTTTACCGTAACGGCTGCGGGAGCAATATTGGTAAAATGCTTGGTGAACAATTCGGTGATTTCCTCCCAGTCCTGATTAGGAACTAGTCGCATCGAAATTTTAGCGAAAGCCTTGCTTGGAATCACTGTTTTAGCGCCCTGGCCAGTGTAACCGCCCCAGATTCCGTTGACATCTAAGGTAGGTCGGATGGCGTTTCTTTCGTTAGTAACATAACCTTCTTCGCCATAAACATCGTTCAGATCCAGTGCTTTTTTGTAATCTTCGATATCAAACGGTGCTTTGGCCATCTCGGTTCTTTCTTCCAACGATAATTCTTCTACTTTGTCATAAAATCCGGGAATCGTAATACGATTGTTTTCATCGTGTAGGGAAGCGATCATTTTACTCAGGATATTAATAGGATTGGCAACGGCTCCTCCATATAAACCGGAATGTAAATCGCGGTTAGGACCTGTAATTTCTACTTCCACATAACTCAATCCACGTAAACCGGTGGTTATGGATGGCTGCTGATTAGAAATCATTCCGGTGTCTGAAATCAGAATGACATCGTTTTTAAGTTTTTCGGTATTGTTTTCAACAAAAGTTTTTAGGTTCACGCTGCCTACTTCTTCTTCGCCTTCAATCATGAATTTGACGTTGCAAGGCAGACAGCTGTTGGTAATCATGTATTCCACAGCCTTGACGTGCATGTACATTTGTCCCTTGTCATCACAGGCACCACGGGCAAAAATGGCTCCTTCAGGATGAATTTCTGTTTTTTTAATAACGGGTTCAAATGGAGGAGAAGTCCACAACTCCATCGGGTCAGGGGGCTGTACATCATAGTGGCCGTAAACTAAGACTGTTGGTAAATTGGGATCAATTATTTTTTCTCCGTAAACAATTGGGTAACCGTCGGTTTCGCAAATTTCAACACGGTCGCAACCTACTTTTTCAAGACTTGCTTTTACAGCTTCGGAAGTGTCGATAACATCTTGAGAGTAAGCGGAGTCGGCACTTACGGAAGGGATTTTGAGTAATTCGATTAATTCGTTTATAAATCGATTCTTGTTTTCTTGAATATAGGTTTTAATGTTTTCCATTTATTATGGGTTGTTTTTGATACTTTCAAAAATACAAAAAACAGAGTGAAAATTTTTTTAATTTTTTACTTTGAATATTGGAACTTATCCTTATATTTGCACCCACAATCGCGGATATGGCGAAATTGGTAGACGTGCCAGACTTAGGATCTGGTGCCGCAAGGCGTGTAGGTTCGAGTCCTATTATCCGCACAGAAAGCTTCTCAATCGAGAAGCTTTTTTTGTTTTTATTAGTGATAATTTTTAAATTATAAAAAAAGCGTTATGATTTTTAGTCATAACGCTTTTGATATTAAATAGATGTTTTTATTTAGTTGTCATATCCCGGATTTTGTGTATATAACCCTGGAGCTGCTAAAAATTCTGAAAGTGGTAATGGATAAAGTAATGAATTTTTATCAATTGTTCCAAGTTTGCCAGAGGTGTCTTCTGAGGTTTTCCAATTGTTCATAATAGTCACTGCATTCCCTGATCTGATTAAATCAAACCATCTGGTTCCTTCTCCAAAAAATTCCATTCTTCTTTCGTTAAATAATCGGTCTAAGTTTACATTTACTGCATCTCTGGATAGTCCGCCTCTTTCTCTAATGTCGTTAACAATATCATCAACATCAGCTTGTGTTCCGCCACCGCCATGAAGCGTGCATTCGGCCATTAACAGTAAAACATCGGTGTATCTGATTACGATAAAGTCAACACCCCAATCGGTTCTTCCGTTACCATATCTTGAGGCATCGATATATTTTTTTACTAAAGGATTAGAGGTGTAAGTCCCTTTGTAAGTTCCTGATGCTACGGTATAGCTTTCAGCAAGTGTAACTGCTCTTCGGCTGTCATTTGTGTCAAACATTGCTAAGAATGATGTGGAGATAGGTTTGTATTCTAAAGAACCTTGATCGGATAAATTTAACGAAGCAAAGTATGGTTGGTATCCTAATTCTATTTGGAAATTGCCCCCAACTCCGTTTCCGGTGTTTTGAGAATAAGGAATGACTAATACGTTTTCTTTATTTGCAGCTCCTTCGGTTTTAAAAATGTTAGCGTAATTAGTATCAAAAACAAAAAGATTGCTTGTTTTGATGTCATTCAGTTGTTGGTAAGCTTTGTTCCATTCGTTCAGTCCTAACATGGCACCATCGATACCGTAATTTGGAGAAGATCGAGTCATATATACCTGTGCTAATATTCCTTTTGCTCCGTATTTTGTTACTCTCCCAAAATTAGCAGGGTCATAAGAAGGTGGAAGATTGTCTACGGCAAATTGTAAATCAGACAAGATCAAGTCGTAAATTTCAGTAATTGGAGTTCGTCCTATTTTTGCAACTTCTTCCGCAGTTAAAGTATTTTTTATTAAAGGAACTTTACCAAACCAACGAATTAAATCAAAATAGCAAAATGCTCTTAAAAAACTAGCTTCGGCTTTCATCGTTGTGCGGTCTGTTTCAGAAGTGATTACAGTACCATTACTTTCCAGTTTTTCTAATAATTGATTGGCTTTGTAAATAGCGTTGTAATTGCTTAAGTAAGCTTCTTTTATTAATGGATTAGTACTTAAAGCAGTGGTGAAGTTATTGATTCCTTCCCAGTTTCTGGATGCTTGCGTTGTGGCATAGAAGTTATCGGATCTAACTTCGCTTAAATTCAATATTCTGTTTGCATAACCGTACTCGTTTGCACCATGAAAAGCATATGAGTAAGTAGCGTTTCTGGCTTGAATAAAGTCGTTTGCAGTAGAATAAAAATTTTCTGTAGTCCCTTGCGACAATGGAATTTGATTGAGTTCACTTTCGCATGATGTCAAAGCAAAAATGGCAAGGAAATTTGCTATTATATAAATATGTTTTTTCATTTTTGGTTTAGTTAAAATTAATATTAAGTCCTAAAACAAGTGATTTGGCCATTGGAGCTCCACCGTAATCCGCCGGAACAGGGAAGCTGCTGTTGCTGCTACCTGAGGTATTTGTGGCTTCAGGGTTGAATCCTCCTTTGTATTTGTCTTTGTAGAACCAGTTTTCGGCACTTAGATAAATTCGGGCATTGTCAATTCTGCTTAGGGATTTTAAAGCATTTGAAAGATTATATCCTAAAGTGATGTTTCTAATGCTGATGTAATCTGATTTGTATAGCCAATCGGTATTTGGAACAAAACCAAAAGTGGTTTTCCAGTTTCCTCTGGTTGCTGGATTAACATCAAGTGTATTCTCGACAGCTCCTTGGCCTGTACGGTTGATTCCGCGGCTTAATAAGCTGTAAATATAACCGCCATTTTGACCTTGTACTAAGATGTTTAAATCAAAATCTTTGTATTTAAAGGTATTGGTGATACCCCAAATGTATTTTGGATTTGGATTTCCAACATCAACCCTGTCTTCTGTGGTGATTTTTTTATCTCCGTTTTGATCTACATATTTTGGGTCTCCTAATACAAGAGGATTCCCTCCCCAGGTAGTTCCGCCGTTATCAATGTCTTCCTGAGTAATAACTCCATCTTGTTTGATGGCAAAGATGGTGTACATTGGTTTTCCAACTTCTAATTTGTAAAAAGGAACACCAGCACCGTACTCTGAATCGATTTCAATTTTGTCCTGATCTTGTCCTAATGCTAATACTTTGTTAGTGTTGTAGCTAATATTAGCTGATGTTCTCCATTGGAAATCTTTAGTGGTAATATTTGTTGTGTTTAGTTCGAATTCCCATCCATTGTTTCGTACTTTTCCAACATTGGTTAAGAAGCTGGTAAAACCTGATGCGGCTAAAATAGGTACGTTTAATAATAAATCACTATTTGTTTTAGTGTAATAATCAAAGGTTCCGGATATTTTGCCTTTTAATAAGCCAAAGTCAAAACCGAAATCATTAGATCTTGATTTTTCCCAGTGCAAATAAGGGTTTGGGATACTTGAAACTCCTTGACCTAAACCAGTCCCTCCGCCTAGAGCATAATTGTAAGAGCCTAATGTGGAAAATGCGGCATAGTTACCAATATTGTTGTTTCCGTTTAATCCGGAACTGGCTCTTAGTTTTAATGAGCTAAGCCAGTCTATGTTTTTCATAAAATTCTCTTCTGTAACAATCCAGCCTAAAGATAGAGAAGGGAAAGTTCCCCATCTTTGTTCGAATCCAAATTTTGAAGATCCATCACGTCTGATGCTGGCAGAAAGAATGTATTTCTCTTTGAAGTCATATTGTAGTCTTCCGAAATATGAGATTTGAACATTTTTTTCGGAATTGGTACTTCCTGTTGAACCTGAAGGAAGAGTCTCAATGGTGAAACTATTGTATAGGTTGCCAGATGAAAGGCTTGATTTTGTAATTTGATATGAATTATATGATTGTCCGGCAAGTAAAGTAAAATTGTGATTGTCTTTGATTGTACCGCTGTAAGTTAAGGTGTTTTCGTTTACAATGTTTTGTCTTCTGTAGGTGTTATAACTTCCTCTGATACTTGCTAAAACATCATTTGGAGTGTATCCTTCAAAAGTATTGTCGGCATTGTCAAAGTTAATGGTACTTTTAGCATGTAAGTTGCTTATGATTTCATAGTCAATGTAACCAGATAACATGTTTCTAAACATCGAATTTCTTCCTGTTCTTTGTAAAAGGGGTAACATACTTGTGGTGCTGCTACCCCAGGCATATCGGGTAGTGTATTTTTCACCTTCAGCATTTGGAGAGCTTTCAAAAACCGGAGTTGCGCCCAAGGCCTTATGTATAGTACTGTCTTTTCCTTCAACCCCTGGGTCATTTTTTATAGAGTAAGAAGGAGCGATGTTTATTCCCATTTTTAAATGGTCTGAAAATTTTACATCTACATTTGCTCTTGCAGAATATAAACTGTAATCAGTTCCTATTATGTACCCTTTGTTTTTTTGGTAATTACCCGATACATAATAATTAACCATTTCTGTTGCTCCAGAAGCAGAAAGTTGGTAATTGTTAAACATTCCTGTGCGGAAAATAACATCCTGCCAATTGATATAATCTAATCCCGGATGTCCTGGTTCGTCCCATCTTGGATCATACATGTAGCTGGTGTTGAATTCAGTAGGTCCAAGATCAGCAGCACTGGCAGCATTACCGGCATTATAAGTTGTTCTTCTTTCGTCTACCGTTTGATTGGCTGATGCACCAACGATTCCGGAGTTAACCCATTGATAGTCAATCATAATTTTGGCTCGGTCTATCCATTGTTCAGCATTAAGCATATCTACTCTTTTTACTTCTTTTGAAATTCCGGAATAGGTGTTAAAAGTAAATTTAGGTTTGCCTGCTTTACCTTTTTTTGTGGTAATTAAGACAACTCCGTTAGATGCTCTGGAACCATAAATTGCAGCTGCAGCTGCATCTTTTAAAACTTCAATTGAGGCAATATCATTAGGGTTCATGTTGTCTAACGGACTTCCGTTTGAAAAGCCTCCACTACTGCTTGTTCCCTCGGTATGGATAGGAAAGCCGTCAATTACATATAATGGTTCGTTACCGGCAGAAATAGAACCTGTACCACGGATGTTAATACTAAATGGTTGTCCTGGTAGTCCGGATGTTTGTTTAACTCTTACACCTGCAATTTGACCTACGAGTCCTTGATCTACTCTTGAGATAGGTCTTTCTGTAAAGTTTTCTGTTTTGATTGACGACATGGAACCTGTTGCTAATTTTTTCTTTTGTGTTCCGTATCCTACTACGACAACTTCTTCAAGTTCTGATTTGCTGGGTTGTAAAGAAATGTTGTAAGTACTGGCGGAACCTACTTTTTGTTCGATTGAAGTGTAGCCTAAGTAGGAAAAAATGATAATGTCTCCCGATTTGGCGGAAATCGAATAATTTCCTTCCATGTCGGTGGTGTTTCCTTTGGTGGTCCCTTTAATAAGTAAAGAAGCTCCGGGGATTGGTAGTCCTGATTCGTCACTTACTTTTCCTTTAATAACTTTTTCTTGAGCATAAGATAAGACGCTTATAGATAAGGTCAGAACTAAGCACAAAAAGTGGTTAACTTTTTTTTTCATAATTAGTTGTGATTAAGGTTAAAAAATTAACCCAAATTTAATGATTAAGACAGTCTAACTGTCCTTTACTGTGCTGTAGTTGGTTTTTTATTTTTTGTAAGTTGTTGTTTTTCAGGTCTTTGATTTGTTTTTGTTTTGGGTTTGATTTGAGTAATTATAATGTTAAATAGACTGTTTGTGTATTTAATTTTAATGAATTATTGTTTTTCTGTTGTTTTTATTAAAAAAAATGAATTATTTTTATTCTTATTAAAAAAAATAAATAAAAATATTATGAATAAATCAATTTATTTGCTTTTTGGGTTTCTTGTGGTGTTTTTTTCTTCTAAAGCCCAGTCAAATTTGAGTGTTGAAATTCCAAAAAAGACGATTCCTGTGATGAAAACCTCTAAAGAAAGTTCGTTTTTAGGACTTTGGGTTGATGACGAAACGGGACATAAGGTGGAAAAATTAGTCCAAAGAGAAGGAACTAATTCCAGTTTTTATTTTCATAATAATCCTTTTGTGAAATCGGCGGATGGCAAAAGTTGGCTGATGTTGTTTTATGGAAGTACTAAAAATGGGATTCAGCTTTTTTCGATTGATTTAGCTTCAAAGAAAATCATTCAAATAACCGATAAATCTGGGAGTAAAGGAGGGGAAATTCTTGGGCGAAAAACCCGAAAAGTGTTTTACAGAATGAAAGACAGTATTTTTTCGACTCATATTGATACGCATAAAACTGAGTTTGTGTTTAAATTTCCTGAAGGAGTTCCGGGTTCGGTAGCGACTTTAAATGCGGATGAAACACTTTTGGGAGGTGTTTTATCTTCTAATGAGGAGCGGGAGATTTTTAGAAATAATCCGCAAAAAAGTGATTATTTCAATAAAATTTATGAAGCAAAGTTGAAACGAACATTAATCACAGTTGATGTTGCAACGGGAAAATTGACGCAATTATACTCTGAAAACGCCTGGTTGAATCACGAACAATTTTCGCCTGTTGATTCAAATTTATTTATGTATTGTCATGAAGGACCCTGGCATAAAGTAGATCGTATTTGGAATATTGATATTCGAAATCCAAAACCAACTTTGATTCATAAAAGAACCGTAGAAAGAGAAATTGCTGGTCATGAATTTTTTAGTCCCGATGGAAAAACGATTTGGTTTGATTTGCAAATTCCTCGTAGTGAAACGTTTTATTTAGCGGGGAAAAATCTGGAAACGGGTATCGAAACCAGATATGCCTTAAAAAGAGACGAATGGTCGATACATTATAATATTGCACCGGATATGAAATCCTTTGCAGGTGATGGAGGTGATGCTGGTCAGGTAGCTCATGCCAAAGACGGGATGTGGTTGTATCATTTTGTACCTAAAGGAGATAGTTTGGTTTCAGAAAAATTGGTAAACATGAAAAATCACGATTACCATTTAGAACCAAATGTTCATTTTTCGCCGGACGGAAAGTATATCATTTTCAGAGCCAATTTTGAAGGTACTACTCAAATTTATGCTGTTGAAATTCATAAAAATTAATATAAGCAGCTAAATACTGAATTTGGTATTGTTGTTGTGGGCAGGACGGAGCAGGATGCAATAAAAATTAGAGTTCACTAATTTTAGGGGCTTTATTTAAAAAGAAGTATCTGTTTATTTATTTCAACTTAGCTAATTTTAATCAACAATACATGAAAATAAAATACCATTGCTTTCCGGTTTTTCTGGGAATGCTATTCTCTTTAAATGCTTCAGGGCAAAGTTCCTGGCCGGAAATTAAAAATGTCAATAAGCCCTGGGCGCGCTGGTGGTGGATGGGAAATGCCGTTGACAAACCTAATTTAAAATCCAGTTTAATCGATTTTCAAAAAGTAGGAATTGGCGGGGTGGAAATCACTCCGATTTATGGGGTAAAAGGTGAGGAGAAAAACTTTATCGATTATTTGTCTCCAAAATACATGGAGATGTTGACTTATACCGTAAAAACAGCCGACAGTTTAGGAATGCAGGTCGATATGGTACTGGGAACAGGCTGGCCTTACGGAGGGTCACAGGTCTCGGTAGAAAATGCAGCAACAAAGCTAATTGTTGAAAAATATGAAATTCAAAAAAACGAACAATTCAACAAAGAAATCAAAACCGATGCGGCAAAAGAAAAAATCCCGGGGAAATTATTGGCCGTTGTGGCTTATGGCGCCGATGGTTCTTATCAGGATTTGACGAGCCAGTTAAAAGGCGATCGCTTAGATTGGAAAGCTAAGAAAACTAATTTTACGCTGTATGCCGTTTTTGAAGGGAAAACAGGGCAACAGGTAAAACGAGCAGCACCGGGAGGAAAAGGTTATACTTTGGATCATTATTCTCAGGAAGCGCTAAATGCGTATGTGGTTCCTTTTGATAAGGCTTTGACAGGTTTAGAAGGGAAATTAAGAGCAATTTTTAATGATAGTTACGAAGTTTACGGAACCGATTTTACGCCTAAATTTTTACAGGAATTTGAAAAACGTCGCGGTTATGATTTGAAAAAATACCTGCCGCAATTGTTGAGTAAGGAAGATACTGAAATTGGCAATCGTGTAAAAAGCGATTATCGCGAAACCATTTCGGATTTATTATTAAACAAATTTGATATTCCGTGGACGCAATGGGCCAACGCTAAACAGTTTAAAACCAAGTTGCAGGCGCATGGTTCTCCGGGAAATCTGATTGATTTGTATGCCTCAGCGGATATTCCGGAATGTGAAACTTTTGGTTCGATGCCTTATGATATTCCGGGTTTCCGACGTGAAAAAGAAGATATCCGCGAAGGAGATGCCGATCCGGTAATGTTGAAATTTTCTTCTTCGGCTGCACATATTGCCGGAAAACCGTTGACTTCCTCGGAAACATTTACCTGGTTAAGAGATCATTTTAAAACGGCTTTGTCGCAATGTAAACCGGAGGTTGAGGATTTAATGCTTAACGGAATCAATCATGTGTTCTTACATGGTTCTACCTATTCACCTAAAAGAGCCGAATGGCCGGGTTGGAAATTTTATGCTTCGGTAAATTTTAATGTTAATAATTCGATTTGGGAAGATGCTCCGGGATTATTCGATTATATTGCTAATTGTCAATCGCTGTTGCAGGCAGGAAAACCGGACAATGAAACGCTGTTGTATTATCCTGTTTACGACACCTGGGGGAAAACTTTAGAAGGAAATTTGTTTTTTCAGTTTAAAATTCACTCTTTGAAAGAATGGTTGCACGGAACTCCTTTTTATGAAACGACTAAAAAACTGATGGAAAACGGTTACGGAGTCGATTTTGTATCGGATAATTTTATTGCTCAGGCAAAGGTTGAAAACGGATTAGTTGTTTTGCCGGGCGGTAGTTACAAATCATTGGTAGTGCCAAATTGTGATAAAATGCCATTGGCTACTTTAGAAAAACTGATTGCTTTGAAAAAAGATGGAGCTGCTATAATTTTTGAAGGTTTGCCAAAATCTGTTCCGGGATTGAAAGATTATGAAAATCAAAATCAAAAAATGGAAGCTTTGATTGCTTCCAATAAAACTTTGGTAAATCCAGTAAATGATTTATTTGCAGCTTTATCAGAGGCTAAGGAACAGCCGGAAACTTTGGTAAAAACCGGATTGAAATTTATCAGAAGAGATTTGAACGGAGAAAAGATTTATTATTTGGTAAATCATACTTCTAAAGTAATTGAAGGTTATATTCCTTTGGCAATTGCCAATAAAGAAGTGCTGATTTTAGATCCGTTGACTCGAAATGTGGGTAATGCGATGGTTCAAAAAAATGGACAGACTACTTTGGTAAAACTTCGTATAGAATCCGGAAAATCATTGTTGTTGAAAACTGAAAATACCGCTTCAGAAAAACCTTGGCAATATTATGATAGTTTGGCAGAGCCAATCGCTTTAAAAGGAGACTGGCAAATTGCTTTTGAAAAAGGCGGGCCAAAATTACCTGCTCCGGCTAAAGTAAATTCTTTAGAATCCTGGACTAAAATTAGTGCAGATGCTGAAGCTTTTTCAGGAACAGCAGCTTATACCTTGCAATTTGATGCTCCAAAAATCGCTGCCGATAACTGGCAGTTGAATTTAGGTGATGTGAGAGAAAGTGCTAAAATTTGGTTGAATGGAAAATACATTGGAGCGACTTGGTCAGTTCCTTTTCAAATCAATTTGGGACAACTAAAGAAAGAGAAAAACGAATTGAAAATTGAAGTGACGAATCTTTCGGCTAACCGCGTTCGTGATTTAGAAATGAAAGGAAAAGAATGGAAAATTTTCTATGAAATCAATATGGTGGATAAGGATTATAATAAATTTGATGCGACAAAATGGGCGCCAATGCCGTCTGGTTTGTTAGGACCAGTGACTATCACTCCTTTGAAAAATCAAATGAAATAATGGTCGTTTAATTTGATAAAAAAATCCCGGGAATTTTGGACTCCCGGGATTTTTTTATTGTTTTTGGGCAAACCATTTGGTGTTTTTGATGTTCTTTCCGGAACGAACGATAATCGAATCGGAGAGCGAACCTTTGATGTCTAATTGTACCGGATTTTTGGTTTGGAAATCAATTTGGTCAAACAATACATTTTTTGAATCTAATAAAAACAAGGTCGAATCTTTGGAAGTAATTGTACTATTTCTGAAAACAGCGTTGCGAAGATCATGTGCATTAAATAATTCGCCACAATTGACGGTTGCATTTTCAATAGTTAAATGATTAACCGGCGATTCCGGAATTCCGAAAACTTTGATGAAATTGCTGCAATTTTCGATGATAATATCTTTAATGGTAATTTTTTCAAATTTAGGAGTCAAAGGAGTGATGGCTCTGGCAGGCAAACGGTCGGCTAAATCGCCAACACTTCCCGAGGAACCGAGCATATCCCATTTGATGGCTGTTTGATCTAAATTCATTCGGATGCGTTCGTAAGTCAGGTTTTCGCCTCCGCCACCACGGTTTCTGCGGGTTTTAAAGCGGATTCCCACCCCCGAATCAATAAATACACAGTCGTGAACATAAAGGTTGCGAATCATTCCGGCAGTTTCGCTTCCGCAGGTAATTCCGCCGTGGCCTTTGAGAGCCAGGCAATAGCGTACCACTACATTTTCGGTTGCTTTGTTCACTCTGATTCCATCTTCTGCGCGGCCCGCTTTCATCGTAAAACAATCGTCACCGGTACTTAAGTTGCAATATTCAATCAATACATTTTTGCTGGAATCAATATCAATTCCGTCGCCACGAGGCGTTCCAACCGAGTTTACTGTTACCCCGCGAATAATCACATTGTCGCAATAAATGGGAACAATGTTCCAAAAAGCAGTATTGGACAAAGACACGCCTTCGATATAGACTTTTTTACAGTTGACAGGCGAAATAAACATGGGAGGAAAAATCCAGTCTTGTTTACTTCCGTCCACAATGCGTTCGGCTACGGGAGTTTTGGCATCAATCACATTCTCAATCACATCTTTAGTTAAAATGTTATTTCGGATAGAACCCTTTTGCGGACCCACAAGTTTTCCGTTTCCGGTTATGGCAATATTAGTTGCGCCATTGGCATAAATGCAAGCACCCAGCGACATCACTTCGATGCCTTCAATTCGGGTGAAAACTACCGGAAGAAAATCTTTGATTTCACCGCTAAAAACTAATTGGGCATTATCTTCTAAATGCAGATTAATATTGTCTTTGAGTTGAATTCTGCCGGTTTTCCAAATTCCGTTGGGTATAATAATCGTTCCGCCTCCTTTAGTGCTGAGTTCATCGATGGCTTTTTGAATACGATTTGTGTTTAATGCTGTTGCCGTTAAATCTAAAATGACTTTGGCATCAGGAAAAACCGGTTTTGTAAAACGGATGGTAGCAAAAGGCGCTTTTACCGGTGCAATTTCATCAGTTAAGTTTTTAACACCCACTTGTTCCTGAGTAGGGATTTGGCTTTTTTTAGTTGCGTTGCTGAGTTTTTTGTTGGAATTACAGGCTAATAAAAGGATACTTATGCTAGCCAGTAAGGTTGATGTTTTTAATTTCATATAAAAGTATTGACTTAAAGAATGCTTTAAATTCTTTGTTAGGGAGTATTTTTCTAAACAAAATTAAATATTAATTTTAATTTAGCAGGATGCTACAGGATAGAAAGTATTGTAATTCATCCTAATTTTACCCGATTGCTTTTGAAATTCAAAACCAATTTAAAAGAAATAGTAATCCCAAAAAGTTTATATAATGAAGAAACTGTGTTTAATTTTTATCTCATTTTTAGCTGTTCATTCGGTTTCGAAAGCGCAAAATCCTTTCAATAAAAAAGAAGTTTTGGCTCAGATGGAATTGGCTAATAAATATTTTATGGATAAATGGCCGGATACCGGAAAAACAATTGTGACCAACAGGGAACGTCCGAGTAATATTTGGACACGCGGCGTGTATTATGAAGGATTAATGGCTTTGCATGAAATTTTGCCAAAACAGGTCTATTATGATTATGCGTATTCCTGGTCAGAGTTTCACGGTTGGGGATTTAGAAACGGAAATGCCAACAGAAATGCCGATGATTATTGTGCAGCGCAAACGTATATTGATTTGTACAATATCGAGCCGGATGCTAAAAAGTTAAAAAATACCAGACAATGTATTAATATGTTGTTGAATACGCCTCAATTAGACGATTGGTCATGGATTGATGCGATTCAAATGGGAATGCCGGTATTTGCCAAATTGGGAGTTTTGGACAAGGATAATCGTTATTTTGAGAAAATGTACGAGATGTATATGTACTCCAGAAATCAACATGGAGACCACGGATTGTTTAATCCTAAAGATGGTTTATGGTGGCGTGATGCCGATTTTGATCCGCCGTATAAAGAACCAAACGGAGAAGATTGTTACTGGAGTCGCGGAAATGGTTGGGTAATTGCTGCTTTGGCAAAAGTATTGACGATTATCCCTGAAAATGCACCTCACAGAGCACAATATGTAAGCGATTTGAAAGCGATGGCTAAGGCATTGGTGCCTATCCAGCGTCCCGATGGTTTTTGGAATGTGAGTTTGCATGATCCAACGAATTTTGGAGGAAAAGAAGCTTCAGGAACGGCTTTGTTCGTTTATGGAATTACTTACGGAATTAACAGCGGAATTTTAGATAAGAAAACCTATTTACCGGTAGTGGAAAAAGCCTGGAAAGCGTTGACTACTGAAAGTTTGCAAAAAAATGGTTTCTTAGGATTTTTACAATCAACAGGAAAAGAACCTAAGGATGGACAACCTTTGTCAGTTGATAAAATTCCTGATTTTGAAGATTATGGATTGGGTTGTTTTTTGTTAGCCGGATCTGAAATTTACAAGATGAAATAAAAAGTATTTTTTGAATTGAAAATAGAAAAAAAAGGGAAGTTGGAGAAGCTTCCCTTTTTAGTGAATGACTATTTCTAATAGAAACCAAAAAAATAAAACATTTATGCGACACAGTATTTTAGTTGTTCTGATTTTTTTGAACAGTATTTTTTCTTTTGCAAAGGAATTTTATGTGGCTCCTTCGGGAAAAGACAGCAATGATGGAAGTTTTGATTATCCGGTAGAAACCATTCAAAAGGCTCAGGAATTAGCTAATTCGGGTGATACCGTTTTTATTAGAGGGGGTAAATATGTGATGCGTGAAGACCAAATTTCCCAACAAAAGCGCATTTGGGCTTATGTGACTTTGTTAGGTAAAGATGGAATTTCGTATTTGGCTTATAAAAATGAAAAGCCACTTTTTGATTATACCAATGTGAAGCCTCAAGGAAAAAGGGTGATTGCTTTTTTGGTAAGTGCTAATCGTATTCATCTAAAAGGATTGGAAATTACCGGAGTTCAGGTTACAATCAAAACGCATACCCAATCGGAATGTTTTGAGGTACAAGGTAGCAACAATACTTTGGAACAATTAGATATGCATGATAATATGGCTATTGGAGTTTATATGTTGAGCGGATCCAATAATTTGATTTTAAATTGTGATGCTCATGATAATTGGGACTCTGTTTCTGAAGGTGGAAAAGGAGGAAATACCGATGGTTTTGGTTGTCATTTGCAAAAAGGAAGTGTCAATAATGTTTTTAGAGGATGCAGAGCTTGGTTTAATAGCGATGACGGTTTTGACTTAATTAGTAATGCCGAGCCGGTTTTGATAGAAAATTGCTGGGCGTTTTATAATGGTTATTCCAAAGGATTTGTAGGTCGAGCTGATGGTAATGGTTTTAAAGCCGGCGGTTATGGAAAAGGAAAAAGACCTTATCAGGATATTGTTGAAAATTATACTCCGATACCAAGAAATACAATCCGTTTTTGTTTGGCAGTAAGAAACAAGCAAAGTGGTTTTTATGCGAATCATCATTTAGAAGGAAATTTTTGGTACAATAATACGGCTTACAAAAATAGACGCAACTATAATATGGTGAATTGTCTGGCGTTGAACCCAACAGATTTTGGCACCGATGGGCCGGGTTGGAATCACAAATTAATTAATAATTTGGGGTTCAATGCTCTTTCAGAGGAGTTGACGGATATTGATACTTCACGTTGCGTATTGAAAAATAATTCTTTTAATTTGAATTTTAAGGTTAATGTTTCCGACTTTGAGAGTATTGATGAAGATTTTTTAATTTCTCCGCGTCAGGCTGATGGTAGTTTGCCAGAAACCAAATTTTTAAAATTAAAACCAACTAGTAAGCTAATCGATGCCGGAATTGATATAGGATTTCCGTTTCTGGGAAAAGCGCCTGATTTAGGATGTTTTGAAAGAAAATAAAAAGATAATAATGAATAAATTAAGAAAAAAATGACTAGAAAGAACAAAAGACTATTTTTTGGAATTGCTTTTTTGATGGCTTTGTCCTTTAATTGCTTTTCACAGGAAAATGCAGGATTTGCCTTATGGGATAAAATTCCCGGAGCGGTAAAAAATGAAACATACAAGGAAGAACCCCGTTTGGATTCAAATGGAAATCGGACTGGAATTAGAAAAGTTACAGAACCTACTTTGATGCCTTTTTTGGTTCAAAATAATGGAATCAATAATCCGGCTGTTATTGTTTGTCCTGGTGGAGGTTATTCGGTTTTGTCCATTGACAAAGAAGGAATCAAAGTAGCAGAATGGTTCAATTCTATTGGGGTTTCGGCTTTTGTATTGAAATACCGTTTGCCTTCGGATGAAATTATGAAAGATAAAATCATAGGTCCGTTGCAGGATGCTCAGGAAGCTATCAGAACCTTGCGTAGAAATGCCGATAAATGGCATATTGACCCTTCAAAAATTGGAATCATGGGGTTCTCTGCCGGGGGACATCTGGCATCAACTGCCTCTACTCATTATTTAGATAAAGTGTATGACCACAAAGGAGATATAAGTGCACGACCTGATTTTTCGATGTTGATTTATCCGGTAATTTCTATGGAAAAAGGAATTACACATAATGGTTCCAAAGAAAGTCTTTTGGGAAAAACCGCTTCTGATGAATTGATTTCCAAATATTCGAATGAAAAGCAAATTAACGAAAATACACCACCTACTTTTTTAGTGCATGCTACCGATGATGGAGCAGTTCCGGTAGAAAATAGTATCAATTATTATTTGGCTTTGAAAAAAAATAAAGTGGCTGCCGAGATGCATTTGTATCAGAATGGCGGACATGGTTTTGGTCTTGGAACCAAAGGAACTAATATTGATTGGCCTGCTGCATTAGAACATTGGTTGGTTGCTAATAAGATTATTACTGAAAAATCGGTTTATTTATTTTCTTATTTCAAAGGAAATGGTGAAGATGGTTTGCATTTGGCCTATAGCGAGGATGGTTATAAATGGCAATCTTTGAAAAACGACAGTTCGTTTTTAACCCCTGAAGTTGGAAAAGATAAATTGATGCGTGATCCATGCATTATTAAAGGTGGCGATGGATTGTATCACATGGTTTGGACCGTAAGTTGGACAGACAAAGGAATTGGTTATGCTTCTTCCAAAGATTTGATCCATTGGTCCAAACAGAAATTCATTCCGGTGATGGCACATGAAAATGAGACACGAAATACCTGGGCGCCTGAAATCACTTATGACGAGGTGAACAAAGAATACATGATTTATTGGGCAAGTACAATTCCGGGAAGATTTCCTGAAACCCAAACTACAGAAGACAGCGGCTACAATCATCGAATTTATTACACGACAACCAAAGATTTTAAAAGCTTTTCGCCTACCAAATTGTTGTATGAATCAGGTTTTAATGTGATAGACGCTACTATTTTGAAAGATACCAAAGGTTATATCATGTTTTTGAAAGACGAAACGAAATTGCCGGTTCAAAAGAATTTAAAGGTAGCTTATAGCGAAATTTTAACCGGACCTTATACAAAAGCGAGTACGCCAATAACCGGAAATTATTGGGCAGAAGGTCCAACGGCTATCAAAATTGATGGCAAATGGACGGTGTATTTTGATAAATACCGCGATCATAAATATGGAGCCATTCAACAAAGTGGAACTGGATGGGAAGATATTTCTAATAAGATGACTTTTCCTCCCGGAATTCGTCACGGAAGTGTTTTTGAAGTGCCAAAATCGGTGCTTTTACAGCTTATGAAAGAATAGTTTGGAGCTATATTTGCTAAATTGATATAGTTTGTATCTTGCTTGGCCTCAGTAAAATCAATGGTTTTGCTGAGGCCTTTTTTTTATTTTGAAGTTTTGCAGGTTACTGCAGGATAGAGGAGTTGGTTTTTTGTTATTAATTGCAATAAGATTTACAAGTGTTGTTTATACATTAAATATATTGACTTAAAATACAATGTGTTAAAATCGATAAATGGTATAAGTAAAATCGAAATAACTAACCAAAAACCATAAATAATGAAGAACAACTTTACTTTTGTAAAAATGAGATTTGCTTTTTTCGCTGTCTCATTTTTTTTAGTTACCTATTTCTCGAATGCTCAAACTTACAATTGGGTCGGAGGTGTCAGTAGCGATTTTTACAACGTGAACAACTGGAACAATCCTGCTATTAATTTTACTAATTTAGCTTATGCTAATTTAACTATTGGGGCAGGAAATCCATACAATCCGATAAATGTGGGACATTCGGGAAATGATGTTATAGCAAAACGTCCGGGAATTTTTACCACAAATGTTGGTGCGAATATTATTGTAACAGGTACACTTTACCCGAATAATGAAACGAATTTAAATGGAACTGTTGCAATTAATGGTTCAGCCTATTTAAATAGTAGAAAATACACTTATTTAGGTAAAGCAGCTACAGGAATTTTGAATATGAATTCCGGAACTTTTAATAGTAATTATACACTTTATATTGGTAATGGTACAGGAGGTAGTGGTACAGCAAATGTTTCAGGGGGAACTCTTTATGCCAATACTTATCTGGAAGTAGGTACCGGGACAGCAAATCCAACAGGGAATTTGAATATTACCGGAGGAACAGTAGATGTTAAGACTGCCATAAATATTGGAACGAATGGTCATATTTTTATCAGTGGAATTGGACAACTGATCGTAACAGGGGACAAAAAATCAGTACTTGAAAATTATATTCTTAATGGAAAGATTAGCTGTCCTAACGGGCAATCATTAGCAGTGGTTTATAACGGAACCCGAACTACTGTAAATATATCCCAGGATCCAAATAGAATGATTCAGGAATTTACCAACTATATTATTTTGAAAAATGGCAAAATTGAGACTAAAATTCAAAAAGGAACCAGTAATATTCAATCTTTAAAAATTAACGGAGTAGAAACATTATTACAAACTAATACGGCTAATCCAACACGTGTAGGGACTTACTACGATTTAACCACTTCAGCCGGATTTGAAACGGTGGGTGGTGCTGCTTTTTCAATCAAAGAAGAAACGACGGATTATATTGATGTTGCTTTTAGTCGGCCATATGTTTCGGGAGTCAATGCTACTCCGGTGGATGTCGAGATTCATTATGTGCTTAAAAAAGACGATGTAGGTTTATATACCTATTCGATTTTAAGACATAAAGCTGAATATCCTAGTTTTGATTTGGGTTCCTGGAGACAGGTGATGTGGATTAATAATGCAGTTACCGACAAAATTTGTGTGACGGATTTAAAAACCTGGAATATGCCTCAGCCGGGAGATAGCTGGGAAGCAACCGGTATAGCTGAAATTATTAAAATTACCTCAGGCGTTCGGGCCGGAAAGTATGATGGAAAATATGAGTTTTCGGAAAATTTAATTGATTTAAAAGCCTATGGTCATTCTTCTGATAAAAATAATTTAGGAATTTGGGCGGTGACGGCGAATCATGAATATTTTAACGGAGGACCAATGCACCATGATTTGAATGCGGCAGCGGGAATTATCCATGTCTGTATGAATGGGGTACATTATAATGATAAAGGTTTTGTGATTCCTCAAGGTGAAGAATGGTCAAAAATATACGGTCCTTATTTAATATATGCCAATCAAAAATCCACAGCAGTGGCTAATTGGGATGATGCTAAAGCCAGGGCAGCAAAAGATGAAACCGAATGGCCTTTTGCCTGGTTAACTAATACTCCGGAATATCCATTGGCTGCCGGACGAGGTAATATTACAGGGAATTTTTCGATTTCTGATCCGTTGAAATCGGAAGTAAACGGAGGTAATGCGTGGATTGGAGTGACTCAGTTGAGTGCTGATTCGGGAGGGAACTGGCAATTTGAAGAAAAAAATTATCAATATTGGGTAAAAACCGATGCTTCAGGAAATTTTAATATCAAGAATGTACGTCCGGGAACCTATACGCTATTTGCTTATAAAGATGGAACAACGGGAGAATACCGTCAGGAAACGGTGGTTATAACTGCAGCGAGTACTACCAATTTAGGTAATGTAAACTGGACAATTCCTCGTGCAAACGGCAAAATCGTTTTTGAAGTGGGTGTGCCAAACAGAACTGCTGCCGAATATAAGTTTGGTGATTTTGATTATTGTGAAGGTTTTGTACAGGATAAATTTGCCAGTACATTTACTAATCCAATCGAATATAATGTGGAAGACAGAAACTGGAGTACGGTACTTCCTTATGTACAATCGGGTTATTTTAAAGCCGATGGAACAACTGAAAGATGGGATTGGAACATTAATTTTACTTTAACAGGGACTGTTCCGGCAACCGGAAATGCAAAATTAACTATTGCTTACGCAAGTTCAGATCATGCGCAAAACTGGATTTATGTTAATGGAAGCCGTATAACTCCAAGTCTTAATTATCCGCCCAATGGAGGAGGAAATGCTTTCTTGAGACAATCGAATCATGCTAAATATGGATTAGCCACTTTTGATGTTCCTTACAGTAAATTAAAAGCAGGGAAAAATACCATTACGTTAATTATGCCTTCTACTTCTTATTGGGGGAATCATGTGATGTATGATTATATCAGTTTAGAAGGGGATTTGTCTTCTACTTTTAATGTAATAGATACCGATAAAGATGGAGTGTCTGATGATTTGGATTTATGTCCGAATACGCCAACAGGAGAAACTGTTAATGCTTCTGGTTGTTCAGATAGTCAGATAGACGATGATAATGATGGTTATTCCAAAATCAATGATTGTAATGATAATGATGATGCTGTTCACGAGCCAATTTTGTATTATGTTGATGCTGATCATGATGGATTTGGATCAACAGAAATAGTAATGTTGTGTTCATCAGTAGCGCCGGAAGGATATACAACAAATAATGCGGATTGTGACGATAATAAATTATTATATGCAGATAATGATGGCGATGGTCTTGGCGCAGGTCCAACTGTAGCCTGCGGTGTAGAAAACAATGATGATTGTGATGATACTAATACTATTCAGCTGACAGCTTCAATTCCTGATGTGTATGCTGTTAACAATACACAGCAGAAAAACACCATTTATGTAGGTTATGGAGCTGGTTTTTTAAATATAAAAGCGACGCCAGCAGGCGGAACAGCACCTTATTCATATGCATGGAGTACTAATCAAAGGGATCAGGCCATAACAGTATCCCAAGCAGGAAGTTATACTGTAATAATAACAGATGCTAAGGGCTGTCAAACTTCAGCTTCTATTGATGTTAGTGCAATAGATGTACAATGTGGAAACTCAGGAGATAAAGTTATGGTTTGCCATAATGGTCAGGAAACTTGTATCAGTTCAAGTGCAGTTCAGGCTCATTTGAATCATGGTGACAAATTAGGAAGCTGCAATAATAATCCAGCTAATAGTATCACTGAAAATGTTGCGGTTTTCCCTAATCCGGTTGCTACGCTTCTAACTGTTAAAGTGGATAAGGTTTATGATGGAGCAGAACTTGCACTCTATGATGTTTTATCAAGAAAAGTGAAATCAGAACCTTTAATGGATACAATGCAATTGATATCGGTGAGTAATTTATACCGAGGAATCTATTTTTTACATGTTAGAAATGGACAATATTACACAATCAAAGCTATCATTAAAGAATAGCGAATTCTTTTAAAATCAAAGTACAATACCCTCAAAAAGTTTAACACTATTGAGGGTATTTTTATGGAAAGAAAAGTCAAGTACAATTATGAAATTAAAAGAAAATATTTTTTGAAATAATCCTTTAATTATTTTAAAACCAGATTGATGAGTTTTTACTAAATCAGTCTGGTTTTTGCATTTATGATATGTTTTTTGGTGAAAATTAATGAGTTTTGTTTTATTTTTTCTTTTTTGGTCTTTTATTATAAAAATATTTATACTTTTGGTAATCGATTACATTATTTTTATTAGAGAATATTGTTTACTTTTATGGAGTAGCAGAAGGATTTAAAGGAAGCGGAGCAATTAAATTTACAGTGAGATGGAAAAGTTTTTGACTAAAGAAATGGTTGATGAAGGGGTTTCATTTACAATGAGTTTGAGTGAAAATTCCAGGATTCCAAAATACAAACAAATAGTAGATTCTATAATTGAGAGTATCGCTACAGGCAAATTGCAAATAGATCAAAAACTACCGTCTATTAACATGCTCAGCGAAGAGTTTTATCTTTCGAGAGATACTGTTGAAAAAGCCTATAACATTTTAAAGAAGCGAAAAATAATTACGCCTATCAGAGGAAAAGGTTATTATGTTACGCGAACCAAATTGATTTCTAAAGTCAATGTACTTTTTTTAGTAAATAAGTTGAGTTCTTATAAAATGAGAATTTATAATTCCTTTATCAATACTATTGGAGGAAATTCTCAAACAGATTTACATATTTATCATTGCGACCAAACACTTTTTTTAAATCTGATTGATAAGTATTTAGGGGCTTATGATTATTATGTAATTATGCCTCATTTTAAGACGGATAATTTAACTCATTTTAGTTCAGGAGAAGGCGTTTTACAGGCTATCAATAAGATTCCAAAAGATAAATTGGTAATCTTGGATAATAATAAAGGGATTGAAGATTCTGAAATTGAAGTTTGTCAGGATTATGAAAATGATATTTACGGTGCTTTAAAGCAGGGTATTGAAAAAATTTCAAGATATAATAAACTGATATTAATTTATCCTGAAAGTTCGGTTTATCCTTATCCAAGAAGAATTTTGAACGGTTTCAAGCGTTTTTGCGTGGATTCAGGGATGGAATATGAGGTTCTCAGAGAGGTTTATGATGATATCGTTTTGAAAAAAGGCGATTTGTTTATCACGATAGAAGAATCGGATTTGGTGAGTTTAGTGAAACAGATCCGTGATAAGGATTTTGAATTAGGAAGGGAAATTGGGGTGATTTCGTATAATGATACACCGTTGAAAGAATTACTTGGAATTACCGTAATCTCCACCGATTTTAAAATGATGGGAGTAACTGCCGCTAATATGATTTTGAATAAAGCATCCGGAAAGATTAAAAATCCATTCAATTTTATTGATAGAAATTCGATTTAGTTTTTTTTAGAAAAAAATAGAAAAACCTTGTAAATCATTTTATTTACAAGGTTTTTTTAATTTTTAAAAAGGATGCTTTGAAAGATGTTGCTAAGTTTTTTTTTGAAAAATTTAAAATATTTTTTTGGGAAAGTGGAGAGTTTTTTGCTGACTTACCTAACAGTACAGGATACTAAATTTCGATTAAAATCATAGTTTAGTCCGCATTTTTAATTTTAAAACTCATTATGACTACAAAAAACAAGTATCTGCTGTTTTTGAACTTTTTAATAGTTTTTTCTTTTACTGCGAAGTTATTTGCTTCGGGGCATGAATCGGTGATTTATGAAGGGAGTACAACTGATTCTAAAACGGTGATTTCCGAAAAAAAGAAAACTTTTTTCTTTGGTACTAAAACCAAAAAGAAGAAAAAAGGAGTTTGCGTTACGCAGGCTTTGGTATTTGATTCTAAAACAACTTATGGTTTCGATTTTGATACAGAAAGTAATGTGAAAGTGAATTCGAATTCTTTTGTAGTTAATAAACCTACTTATTTTTCGGTGCAATTAGCCGAAGGAAATTATCAGGTTTCGGTAACTCTTGGTAGTAAAGAAAAAAATACAAACACCACTATTAAAGCCGAATCCCGAAGACTGCTTGTCAATCAGCTTTTGCTAAAAAAGGGAGAAACACTTACCCAAACCTTTACTGTTAATGTCCGCACGCCTAAGATAGACGCTGATTCGGAAATCAAATTAAAAGACCGTGATTTAGGTCAGCTCAATTGGGATGATAAATTGACTTTGGAATTTTTAGGTTCTACAGCTATTCAGAGTATTGAAATCACTCCAATTGATGTTAAAACAATTTATTTGGCGGGAGATTCAACAGTTACCGATCAGGATTTAGAGCCTTGGGCTTCCTGGGGGCAGTTTATAACTAATTATTTTGATGAAAATGTAGCCGTAGCCAATTATGCGGTTTCGGGAGGGACATTGCGTTCGTTCAAAGCGGCTTTACGATTGAAAAAAGTCTTATCTGTAATTAAACCCGGGGATTATTTAATTGTCGAATATGCTCATAATGATGAAAAAGAAAAAGGAGAGGGGATAGGACCCTGGGAATCGTATTCGGCTTCATTGCGCGAATTTGTGCAGGCTGCCAGAGACAAAGGTGCTTTCCCAATTTTAATCACACCAGTGCAAAGACGGGCTTTTAACGAAGACGGAACGTTGAAATCTACCCATGGCGATTATCCTGATGCGATGCGAAAAGTAGCCCAGGAAATGAATGTTCCTCTAGTTGATCTTACCCAATTAACAACAACATTATATGAAAGTTGGGGTGACGAACTTTCGCGAAAAGCTTTTGTTCAATATCCGGCAAATACTTTTCCGGGACAGAAAGAAAAGTTGGAAGATAATACTCATTTTAATTCTTTTGGAGCCAATGAAATTGCGCTTTGTGTATTGAAAGGACTTCGTGATCTAAATAGTCCATTAGTACAATTCATTAAAAAAGATACGCCTCTGTATAATCCGAATCATCCAAATGCTTTTGCCAACTGGATCTTGCCAATGAGCAATCGTTTTGAAATTGTAAAACCGGACGGAAATTAATTCTTAAATAATCAAAAAATTATGTTTTTTAAAAAATCAATACCTGCGGCTCTTGCCTTGTGTTTCCCTTTTTTGTGCGGAATAAATGGAATGGCGCAGGAAACTAAAAAAGTTCTTCTCTCCGGAAAAGATTTTGAACATCCCGTACAATGGGATTTTATGTGTACCGGAGGTGCTAACAGTAAGCAATGGTCCAAAATCAATGTGCCTTCCAACTGGGAATTACAAGGTTTTGGCGAATATACTTATGGTCGCTGGTACAAGGAGTTAAATCAAAAAGAACCAAGTAAAGAAGAGGGGTTTTATAAGCACGAATTTAAGATAGATGCTGCCGATAAAGGCAAAACGATTTATATTGTCTTTGGTGCCGCCATGACAGATACCGAAGTTAAAATCAACGGAAAATCAGCCGGGCCAATTCATCAGGGTGGTTTTTACGAATTCAAATACGACATTTCATCTTTGTTGAATTATGGTGGTACGAATGTTTTGGAAGCGCATGTTTCGAAACATTCAGCCAATAATTCAGTAAATGCTGCCGAAAGAAAGGCTGACTGGTGGCTTTTTGGCGGAATTTATCGTCCGGTTTGGTTGGAAATTGTACCATCAGAAAATATATCTCATATTGCGGTTGATGCCAAAATGGATGGAACCTTGAATGCGGTTCTGGATTTACAGAATATTTCACAAAAAGGCACTATCGTTGCTTCGATTACTGCTGATGGAAGCGATAAAGTTCTTGGGAGACATTCTTTTGATGTCAATGCCAAAGAACAGAAAAAGAATATCAGTACTCAGTTTTCAAATATTAAACCCTGGAGTCCGGAGTCGCCTAATTTGTATCATTTAAAATTAGAATTGGTGCAAAATGGAAAAACTATTCATAGTGTAACTGAACGCATAGGTTTCAGAACTTTGGAGTTTATCAAAAAGGACGGAATTTATGTCAATGGCAAAAAGATTATCATGAAAGGAATTAACCGTCATGAAATCTGGCCGGAATCCGGAAGAAGTACCAGCAAGCGTTTGAGTATCATGGATGTGAATCTGGTGAAAGATATGAATATGAATGCAGTTCGTGGGCATTATCCGGCAGATAGTCATTTTTTACAGGTTTGTGATTCCTTGGGGATTTTTGTGTTGGACGAATTAGCCGGCTGGCAAAATTCCTATGATACAGAGACAGGAACTAAATTGGTAAAAGAAATGGTGACACGCGATGTGAATCATCCGTCGGTTATTATTTGGGATAACGGAAACGAAGGTGGTTGGAATTACAAAGTGGATGGGATTTTTAGAGACTTAGATCCACAAAAACGGATTGTAATCCATCCATGGTCTGATTTTGACGGTTGGGATGCACATCATTATCCGGCCTATCAAACCGGAATTCACCGCTTTGTAAATGGTGAAAATGTATTTTTCCCTACGGAATTTATGCACGCGACTTATGACAACGGAGGAGGTGCCGGATTGGAAGATTTTTGGAATCATTTTAAAGAAAGTCCTTTGTTTGCCGGAGGTTTTATCTGGGTTTTTTGTGATGAAGCCGTAAAAAGAGTCGATTGGACGGGAAAAGAGCAATTTGATTCCAAAGGTTCTTTGGCAGCTGATGGAGTTTTAGGACCTCACCGTGAAAAAGAAGGGAGTTTCTTTGCGATTAAGGAAATTTGGGCGCCAATTCAGTTTGCACCTTTAAGTATTACTTCAAAATTTGATGGAGCATTTTTAATTAGTAATAGCTATATTTATACTAATTTGAATAGTTGTACGATGGAATACAAAGTGGTCAAAGGGGATAAAAATGCTTTTTATGGAAACAATTCAATTTCAGTTCTGGATAAAGGAAAAATGGAAATACCAAGTATTGAACCGGGTGAAACTTCAAAAATTAAAATTCCTGTAAATGCCAATTTTTTTGAAGGGGATTGGGTTGAAATTACCGCTCATGATCCTTATGGTAGAGAAATTTATACCTGGTCCTGGCCAATTCACAAAGGAGATTATTTCGCGGAGAAATTTTTGTTGAAAAAAGAAACCAAAGCGAAAGTTTCAATAAAAGACGAAGTAGCTTCTGTTGTATTAATTAGTAAAGATGTACAGCTTTCATTAGATAAAAAGACAGGAAAAATTATTTCGGTTTCGAATAAAAACGGAATTGTGCCTTTGACAAATGGACCTACTCCAATTGGTATGAAAGCCGAGGTTAAGGATGTGCAATCAGCTATAGAAAATGGGGTTGCTGTTTGTACGGTGAATTATGTGGGAGGTATCAAAAAAATCAAATGGACACTCACAGCCGATGGTCGTTTGAAAATGGAAATGCTGGCACTTAAGGACGCCGGAGCTAATAATGGTTTTGACGGAGCATTTTTTCAGGATAAAGTAGATGCTTTTGGTATTACTTTTGATTTTCCTGAAGAAGGAGTGGAAAGTATCAAATGGCTGGGTAATGGTCCTTATCACGTTTGGAAAAACAGAATTAAAGGAACCACAACCGGAATTTGGGAAAAAGAATACAATCAGACGATTCCGGGAGAAAGTTTTGAAAATATGATTTTACCAGAATTTAAAGGCTATCATGCTAATATGTATGCGGCTTCATTAAAAGCAAAAGGTAATAATAGTTTCAAAATGTTTTCAACTTCCGAAAAAGTATTCTTAAGATTGTTTACACCAGATTTGCCTAAAAATGCTTTTGAAGGGGCGTATCCACAACCTAGATTCCCGGAAGGAAATATCTCGTTTATGTATGAAATTCCCGCTATGCGTTCGTTTAAACCAATCGAACATCATGGGCCACACAGTCAGCCGGCAAGTATCCGAATTAAGAGTGGCGATGAGGGAATTCAAATGAATATTTGGTTTGATTTCAGAGTTGAAAAATAACATAATGCAATAGCAATTTAAAAATTCAATAAATAAAAAGTAGAACTAAAATGAGAATAACCAAATTCATGTTTCTGGCTTTTATAGCACTGTTTTTAGTGCAATGGCAGGCAGAAGCACAACAAAAAATTACAATTTATACCGTAGGAGATTCAACTGTTAAAAACGGTCGTGGCGATGGTACAGGAGGTCTTTGGGGTTGGGGCGATTATATCGGTCAGTTTTTAGATACAACTAAGGTGCGAATTGAAAATCATGCCTTGGGAGGTACCAGTTCAAGAACCTATCAAAACTTAGGTTTGTGGGATGCCGTGTATAAAAAATTGAAAAAAGGCGATTATGTATTAATTCAATGGGGGCATAATGATGATGGTCCTTTGAATGATACCATCAGAGCAAGAGGAACTATCAAAGGAATTTCGGATAAGACAGAAGAAATTGATAATATGATTACTAAAAAGCATGAGGTAGTGCATACGTATGGTTGGTATATTCGTAAAGTAGTAAAAGAAGCCAAAGAAAAAGGGGCGATTCCTGTGGTGATGTCGCCTATTCCAAGAAATACTTGGAAAGACGGAAAACTACCTAGGAACAACACTTCTTATGGATTATGGGCGAAACAAATTGCCGACCAGGAAAAAGTAACTTTCATCGATTTGAACGACAGAATGGCTAAAAAACTGGAGCAAATAGGAGAGGCTAAGGTAACCGGTAATTATTTTTATCAAAAAGACCATACACACCCTTCTGCGAAAGGAGCTGTTTTGGCTGCTTCCTGTATTATTGATGGTTTAAAAGTTTCGACTAATCCTTTGAAAAATTATATCGTAGAAAATCCGGTGATTAAATTGCCTAGAAAAATTAATGTTTTCTTAATTGGCGATTCGACTATGGCGAATAATAACAATGAAAATGCAGTAGGTTGGGGAACTATGGTGCCTCGCTATTTTGATACAACCCGTGTGGAAATTATCAATAAAGCCCGAGGAGGAAGAAGTAGCAGAACTTTTGATTACGAAGGACTTTGGGATAAAACTAAAAGTGAAATTCAACCGGGAGACTTTGTTATTATTCAATTTGGACACAATGATGCCGGAAAAATTGACAGCGAAAAATTCAGAGGTTCTATTAATGGTATTGGTGAGGAAACACAACAAGTAAATCGTGCCGACAGTATTATGGAAACGGTGCATACTTTTGGATGGTACATGAAAAAATACATTCGCGAAGCCAGAGAAAAAGGAGCTACTCCTATTGTGATGAGCTTAACGCCAAGAAATGAATGGCCTAATGGAAAAGTAGAGCAAAGAAAAGAAACTTATGTGGAATGGGCTCAGGAAGTGGCTGCTGAGGAAAAAGCAGATTATATTGATTTGAGTGATAAAGTGGCTCAAAAATATGAGGCTTTAGGGCAGGAAAAAGTAAAAGAATTTTTCCCGAAAGATCACACCCATACCGGTAGAGCGGGAGCTAATGCGGTGGCCGAAACTGCGGCTGAAGAGTTAAGAAATCTTAAAGGAAGTAAAATTCGGGATTTGGTTTTAAGTAAAAAGGAAATTGAAGCTTTGCCAGCGCTTGAGTTGAAATAAATATCATTTTGTATAAAAAGAGTCGGGATGTTACAATGTAATGTTTCGACTTTTTTTATAATAATTAAGTCTTTATGCGGATTGTAATCGATTACTAAAAACCGGTTTTTTTCTGTATTTTTGAGGATTATTAGTGTTTAATCTAAAATTTTAGAATCGGGTTATGAAGAAAATTTTAATGATATTGTGTTTGGTGTTTTTGAATTCAATTTATGCTCAAAACCAATTAAAAATAACTGTCGCTCAGGATGGAAACGGAGATTTTAAAACCATTGGTGAGGCCATTGAAGCGGCAAATACGGATACTGAAGCTGTTTTAATTTTTATTAAAAACGGAATTTATAAAGAGAAATTAGTGATTCCGTCTTCAAAAAAAGGATTGCAATTGAAAGGAGAAAATAAAGAAAAAACGATTATTACTAATGATGATTATTCCGGAAAACCCAATCCGAATTCGAAACGAAATTTTGGAACTTCTGATTCCTATACTCTTTTAGTTCGCGCCGATGATGTTAAAATTTCGAATATAACTATCCAAAATTCCTCCTGCAATCAAGGGCAGGCCGTTTCTTTATGTGCCAAAGGAAATCGTTTTGTAATTCAAAATGCTAAGATTTTAGGTTGTCAGGATACTTTGTTGACCGATGGAGACGGTTATTATCAATATTATGAAAATTGTTATATCGAAGGAACGACCGATTTTATTTTTGGTTCGGCGGTGGCTGTTTTTGAAAATTGTGTGATTAATTCTACGAAAGATTCGTATATCACAGCGGCTTCTACTCCTGAAAATCTGGAGTTTGGTTATGTGTTTATGAATTGCAAATTGACGGCGGATGCTGCTGTGACGAAAGTTTTCTTAGGACGTCCGTGGCGACCTTATGCGAAAACGGTTTTTATGAATTGTAATTTAGGAAAGCATATTTTGCCGGAAGGCTGGAATCCCTGGAAAGACGAGCGTTTTCCGGATAAAACGAAAACTGCTTTTTATGCCGAATATAACAACAAAGGAAAAGGGGCGAAAGTCAATAAAAGAGTTTCTTGGTCGCATCAATTAACTAAAGCAGCAGCGGCAAAATATACTTTGAAAAATATTTTTTCGAAGGATGATTTTTGGAAAGAAATTCAGTAAACCAGAATGTTTTTAAAACCATTTTGTAAGTTGATTTTTCCGTAAATAACACTCTTGTTTTCAATACCGAAGGTTCCGTATTAAAAAGCTTGGTGAACTTGTAAAAATTTTATAATTTTGCCGTCCAATTTTATTACGTAAATTAAAGAAGAAGATGGATATTAAAAGAGTAGCGATAGATGCTGTAAATGAAACAATTGTAATGACAGTTGTTCACATGGATTACAAAGGTCAGGTAGCCAAAAGACTTAACGAAAAAATGCCATTGGCACAAGTAAAAGGTTTTAGAAAAGGACAAGTGCCAAAAGACCTTGTTGAAAAACAATACGGAAAAGGGATTAAGAAAGAAGAAGTTAAGAAAGTAGTTGACTTAGCTTTAGAGCGTTATATCCAATCAGAAAGACTGAACCTTTTAGGTACTCCACTTCTTAAAGAAAACGAAAATTTAGACTGGGATGCTGAAGAATTAGTATTCGAATATGAAATTGGTTTAGTGCCAAACTTCGAATTAGATTTAGATGCTAAAAACGATATCGTGAAATATGTAGTTACTGCTGACGATAAATTAATCGACGGACAGGTAGAGCGTATTCAAAAACAATTTGGAACTGCAATCCCTCAGGAAACTGTAGTTGAAGGTGCTGATTTAAAAGGTATTTTTACTAACGAAGCAGAAGGAATTGGTAATACAACTACTATTTCTTTGTCTGTTTTTAAAGATAAAGCTACTGCTGATAAATTCATCGGTAAAAAAGTAGGTGATGTGGTTACTGTAAACACTCAAGGTTTATTTGAAGACGATCACCAATTAATGGATTTCTTAAAAGTAAGTCATGATGTGGTTCATACTTTAGCTGTTGATGTTGATTTTACAATCGAAGCGATTACTGTTTCTGAACCAGCTGAATTAAACCAGGAATTATTCGATAAATTATTCGGAGAAGGAAAAGTTGCTTCTTTAGAAGAATTGAAAGGAAAAATTAAAGAAGATGCTGAGTCTCAATTTGCGCAACAAGCTGACCAAAAATTATTAGGGGATGTAACGGAGTTCTTAATCGAAAACACAAAATTCGATTTACCGGCTGAATTCTTGAAAAAATGGTTGCAAACTGTAGGTGAGAAAAAATTAACTGCTGAAGAGGCTGAGGTTGAATACGCTCGTTCTGAAAAAGGATTGCGTTTCCAATTAATCGAAGGAAAAGCTTTGGCTCAAAACGATATCAAAATCACTTTTGAAGATTTAAAAGCTTTCACAGCTAAAAATATCAGAATTCAAATGGCGCAATTTGGTCAGACAAATCCAACTGACGAAGAAGTAGATGGAATTGTTGCCAGAGTTTTATCTAACCAGGATGAAGTGAAAAGACTTTCTGATCAGGTAGTTGCTGAGAAATTATTGGAATTGTTTAAAGAAAAAGCAAATCCAACGACTAAAGAAGTGACTTACGAAGAATTTATTGCTGCTTCTTACGGAGAATAAATAATTTCTGGAATAGCGGTTGGCATTAGCCAAAAGTTAAAAAAATAGTTATATTTGAGCGTCAGAAGTTTCTTTTGGCGCTCTTTGTTTTAAATGCTTTTTGGGTTTTATAAGACAGAATGGCATTGTTTTCAAAGAGGTATAACCTTTGATGAATACAAAAAACAACTATAACTCATAATTAATAAAAATATGAACTACGGTAAGGAATTTAAAAAATTTGCTACTAAGCACCAGGGAGTAAACGCGATGTATTACGATAAAATCGTAAATGCTATGACGCCAACAAATATGACTCCGTATATCATTGAAGAACGTCAGTTGAATATTTCGCAATTGGATGTTTTCTCAAGATTGATGATGGACAGAATTATCTTCTTGGGAACAGGAATTGACGATCAGATTGCAAATATTGTTCAGGCACAATTATTATTCTTAGAAAGTGCTGATGCTTCTAAGGATATCCAAATTTATTTGAATTCGCCAGGAGGTAGCGTGTATGCAGGATTAGGAATTTATGATACCATGCAATACATCAAGCCAGATGTGGCAACTATCTGTACAGGTATGGCAGCTTCAATGGGAGCGGTTTTATTATGTGCAGGAGCTGCTGGAAAACGTTCGGCTTTACCGCATTCAAGAGTAATGATTCACCAACCATCAGGAGGAGCACAGGGGGTGGCTTCGGATATGGAAATCAACTTACGTGAAATGTTGAAACTGAAAGATGAGTTATATAGAATTATTTCGCATCATTCAGGACAAGAATTTGATAAAGTATATGCTGATAGTGAGCGTGATTACTGGATGATTGCTGAAGAAGCAAAACAGTACGGAATGATTGATGAAGTTTTAATAAGATAATTTAGATGGAAGTTAGAAGATGGAAGTTGGGAGTACTCCTAACTTCCATCTTCTAACTTCCATCTTCTAACTATAAAAAATGGCAAAAGAAGTATTAGAGTGTTCGTTTTGTGGAAGGAAAAAGCCGGAAACCAATTTGTTGATTGCCGGAATTAATGCGCATATTTGCGACAGATGTATCGAACAGGCTCACGGAATTGTTCTGGAAGAATTGAAATCGAGCGGGAGTTCGAAATTAATTGGTGATTTGATTTTGCAAAAACCAAAAGAAATCAGAGCTTTCTTAGATGAATATGTAATCGGGCAAGACCAGACTAAAAAAGTAATGTCGGTGGCGGTGTACAATCACTACAAACGTTTGATGCAACAACAATTGGAAGATGAAGTGGAGATTGAAAAAAGTAACATCATCATGGTGGGACAAACCGGAACCGGAAAAACATTAGTAGCCAAAACGATTGCAAAAATGTTAGATGTTCCTTTGGCTATTGTGGATGCAACGGTTTTAACTGAAGCAGGTTATGTAGGAGAAGATGTCGAAACCATTTTGACACGTCTTTTACAGGCAGCTGATTATGATGTGGCAAAAGCCGAACGCGGAATCGTATTTATTGACGAAATAGATAAAATTGCCCGTAAGAGCGATAATCCATCTATAACTCGTGACGTTTCGGGTGAAGGAGTGCAACAGGCTTTATTGAAATTATTAGAAGGAACGGTGGTGAACGTACCACCAAAAGGAGGACGTAAGCATCCGGATCAAAAATTTGTAGAGGTAAATACCCAAAACATTCTGTTTATTGCCGGAGGAGCTTTTGATGGAATCGAAAGAATTATTTCGAAACGATTGAATCGTCAGGCAGTGGGTTATTCAACTTCTAAAAATGAAGATAATATAGACAAAGAAAATTTGTTGCAATATATTATTCCGAAAGACATCAAAGATTTTGGTTTAATTCCTGAAATTATTGGTCGTTTACCAGTGTTGACGCACATGGATCCTTTGGACAGAGAAACTTTAAAATCTATCTTAACTGAGCCTAAAAACGCTTTGATTAAGCAATATGAGAAATTGTTTTTGATGGATGAGGTTGAATTTAGTATTTCAAATGATGCTTTGGACTTTATTGTTGATAAAGCATTGGAATATAAATTAGGAGCCCGTGGATTGCGTTCACTTTGTGAAGCTATCTTAACCGATGCGATGTATGAATTGCCAAGTACGGATGAAACAACTTTGGAAATTGACTTAGATTATGCTAAAGAAGCTTTGAACAAAAACTTATTAAAAAGATTGGAGATTGCTTCTTAAATTTTAGGACAATTAAAATAATTGAGCCCGACAGTTTTTAAAAAGCTGTCGGGTTTTTTAGTTTATAATTTTCGGATAATTAACTCTTTGTAAAAAAGACAGAATCTACTTTTTTATAAAAAATATATTGTCGATTTTTGTCGCTTCTAAAATCAATATAGATTAAAAATGGCAATTGAGGATAAAGAGATTATTTTATTAAAAGTTTCTGGTCAGGATAAACCAGGGGTAACCGCTGGTTTGACATCGGTTTTGGCGACGTACAATGCCGTTATTTTAGACATTGGTCAGGCCGATATTCACGATACACTTTCGTTGGGAATTTTGTTCGAAATTGAGGCTGGTTCTTCATCGGCTCCGGTTTTGAAAGATTTACTGTTTAAAGCTTATGAATTAGGAATTAAAGTGAAATTTATTCCAATTACCATTGATGATTATGAAAAATGGGTAAAAGCACAATCTAAACAGCGTTATATCATTAATATTTTAGGAGAGACGTTGGCTGCGGGACAATTGGCTGCGGTGACTAAAATCATGTCGGATCAAAACCTGAATATTGATTCCATCAAAAGATTAACGGGAAGAACTTCGATTGTAGAAACAGAAATTTATCCTCGTTCCTGTGTGCAGTTGTCGGTTTCCGGAGATATTGTGGATAAAACGGCAATGACAGCCAGTTTTATGGAAATTTCCAGAACTTTAGATGTGGATATTTCATTCCAGGAAGATAATATTTACCGAAGAAACCGTCGTTTGGTGTGTTTCGATATGGATTCTACTTTGATTCAAACGGAAGTAATTGACGAATTGGCCGAATTAGCGGGAGTAGGAGAACAGGTTAGAGCTATTACCGAATCGGCGATGAATGGTGAGATTGATTTTAGCGAAAGCTTTAAAAAACGCATGGCATTGCTGGAAGGTTTGAGCGAAGAAGTTTTGCATAACGTAGCAATCAATTTGCCAATTACCAAGGGAGCACACCGTTTGATGAAAGCCTTGAAATACTACGGTTATAAAACGGCTATTTTGTCCGGAGGATTTACGTATTTCGGACATTATTTGCAAAAAGAATTAGGAATTGATTATGTGCATGCTAATGAATTGGAAATCAAAGACGGCAAACTAACCGGGAATTATGTGGGTGAAATTGTAGATGGTAAAAAGAAAGCCGAATATTTAAAAGCGATTGCTGAAAAAGAAGGTATTCATATCAATCAAACGATTGCGGTGGGTGATGGTGCCAACGATTTGCCAATGATTAATTTAGCCGGATTAGGAATCGCTTTTCACGCTAAACCTACGGTAAAAGAAAGTGCTGCAACTTCTATTTCGAGTTTAGGATTAGACGGAGTGTTGTACTTATTAGGTTATCACGATCGTCATATTGACATGATGGACGAAATATAAGGAGACAAAAAAATAACATTTAGGAAACCTTAGTTCTGATTTTGAACTAAGGTTTTTTTATGGAATAAAGAAAAAAATAATGCGGACTTAAAATCGGGTTTTAAATAAGTTGTACTTTTATAGGTGTGAACAAAAAAAGAATTATGAATTAAAAAGCATCAAATTATGGCAACAATTAATCCGTATTTAATTTTTAATGGCAATTGCGAAGCAGCATTTTTATTTTATCAGTCGGTTTTTGGCGGAGAGATTCCGTATATCGGGAAATTCAAAGATATGCCGGCGGGAGACGGTTCGGGAAATTTATCAGAAGAAGATGCCAATCGAATTATGCACGTTTGTTTACCTATTGGTGATGTGGTGTTAATGGGTAGTGACAGTAATTCGACTAGTGGAGATGTGGTTTTTGGAAATAATTTTTCGGTATCTGTTAATGTGGAAAGCAAGGAAGAAGCGGATCGGATTTTTAACGGATTGTCGGCCGGAGGAAATGCTTATATGCCGATGAATGATACTTTTTGGGGTGCTTATTTTGGAATGTTTACCGATAAATTCGGGATCAACTGGATGGTGAATTTTGATAAAAACGAAAAGTAATAAGGATGAAAATAGTAAAGAAAATTATAGCTGTTTTTTTAGCTCTGATAGTATTGCTTCTGGTAGTGGCTTTGTTTATTCCAAAAGATTATACGGTTTCGGTTTCTGCAGTTATTAATGCCCCAAAAGCGGAAGTTTTTGATTATGTGAAATTGATTAAAAATCAGGAAAAATACAGTGTTTGGGTGATGCAGGATCCAAATGTTGTAATGAATTATGAGGGGACTGACGGAACGGTGGGTTTTAAAGCTTCCTGGAACAGTAAAGATGATAATGTGGGCGAAGGTTCGCAACAAATCACGGCTGTTACCGAGAGTCGAATGGATGTCGATTTGCATTTTGTCAGACCAATGGAGGGAGAAGCTAAAGCTGCTACTTTTGTAGAGGCTATTTCCGAAAATCAAACGAAAGTTACTAATGAATTCTATGGGCATTCCGATTATCCTATGAATTTAATGTCTGTTATTGGAAAGCAATTCATCACCGACGCACAAACGCAAAATTTGGCTAATTTGAAGAAGATTTTAGAAAAATAATTAGTTTTTTACGCCACTAATTCACGAATAAAATGTAAAAGAGACTATTCTTTTGCAATGTCACTAATATTTTAAAATTACTTTTCTTAGTGGAATTTTGATATTATATAAATTAGTGAATTCGTGGCTAAAATAATTAAATAATTACTTTCTCCTGCATGCTTTTCAACTGCTCCAGATAATCTCTTTGATTGGACAATCTTGGAATTTTATGCTGACCACCTAGTTTGTTATTGTCTTTTAGCCAATCATAAAACAAGTGTTCTCTGGCAACATTGATTACCAAAGGATTTAGTGTCATATTATTGTAACGTTTGGCTTCGTAATCGGAATTTAAAGTTTGTAAAGTTTCGTCCAAAACCTTTCTGAAAATATTCATGTCGGCGGGTTTTTTCTTGAATTCAATCATCCATTCGTGTGCGCCTTTTTCTTTGCCTTGCATAAATACAGGAGCTACGGTATAATCTTTAATCTCTGCTTTGGTGAGTTGGCAGGCTTTGTCTAAAGCCATATCGGTATTTTCGACCATCAATTCTTCACCAAAAACATTGATGTGATGTTTGGTTCTGCCGGTTACTCTGATTCGAAATGGATTTAAAGAAGTAAAACGAACGGTGTCGCCCACTAAATAACGGAACAAGCCGGAATTTGTAGTAATAACAACCGCATAGTTTTTATTTAATTCCACATCATTCAGGCGGATGGCTTTTTGATTTGTTGTGCCAAAAGTATCCATTGGAATAAATTCGTAAAAAATGCCGTAGTCCAGCATCAGCAATAAATCCGAGGAATGATTTAAATCCTGAATGGCAAAAAAGCCTTCGGAAGCGTTGTATATTTCGTAATATTTAAAATCTTTTTTAGGTAATAAGTTTTTGTACTGCTCGCGATACGGATTAAAACTTACCCCGCCATGAAAATAAACTTCCAGATTAGGCCAGACTTCTAATAAATTTCCTTTGCCGGTTTCTTCGAGCATTTTATTCATTAAAACCAACATCCAGGAAGGAACGCCGGCAAAACTGGTAACATTTTCTCTTTGGGTTTCGTTGATAATCGCCGCGATTTTAGATTCCCATTCGCTCATTAATGAAGTTTTATTGCTGGGAGTGCTGCTAAATTCGGCCCACATGGGCATATTTTCAATTAAAATTGCCGATAAATCACCAAAATAACTATTGTTGTCTTCATAAATTTGGGAGCTTCCTCCTAATCGTAAACTTTTGCCGGTAAAAAGTTCGGAGTTTTCATTGTTGCTCAGGTACAGGCACAATAAATCTTTACTGCCTTTGTAATGACAATCTTCGAGCGCTTCATAACTCACCGGAATGAATTTACTTTTAGCATTAGTGGTTCCGCTGGATTTGGCAAACCATTTTATGGGTGATTCCCAAAAAACATTTTGCTCGCCCTGACGGCTTCTTTCGATATAAGGTTGCAATTCTTCGTAAGTAGAAATCGGAATTCTTTCGGAAAAAGTAGCATAGGAATTTATCGAAGCATAATCGTATTTTTTGCCTAACTCCGTATTTTTTGCAGCCGAAATCAAATTTATAAGTAGTTCTTCCTGAACCTCGTTGGGGTATTTCAGGAAAAGTTCAATCTGGTGGATTCGTTGTTTTAAAACCCAGGAGGCAAATGAATTGATGAATTGTTTTGGCATTTTTTAAAAAAATAGGGTTATGAAATTTACTCCAGGAGTAATAACTTTACCAAAAATAGGAAAATTTACGAAATAGCAAACTTTTTAAAATTCAAACTTCATGCAATACGAAGGCGTGCTTACTAAAATGGAAACCGAATACGGAAAACCGATTCAATATTATTTGGTTTTTGAGAACAGTTTTTTGAATGTAAACCAACTTTTGGATAAAAATATCGAAATCAGTCTGGAAGGTTTTCAATGTTTGAATTGTGGTAAAAAGAAAAAAATATACCGTCAAGGATTTTGTTACGAATGTTTTTATTCCAGTGCTGCTGTGGGCGACTGGATTATGAAACCCGAATTGAGTACGGCGCATTTGGGAATTGAAGACCGTGATTTGGTTTATGAACAAAAAGTACAATTACAACCTCATATTGTGTATTTGGCTTTGTCGAGCGAAATAAAAGTAGGCGTAACGCGCAAAACACAGGTGCCTACACGATGGATTGATCAGGGAGCGACTCAGGCGATTGCAATTGTGGAGGTTCCGAATCGCTATTTAGCAGGAATTACCGAGGTAGCTTTGAAAGATCATTATGCGGATAAAACCAATTGGCGTAAAATGTTAACCAATGATATTGAAGCCGTAGATTTGGTTGCAGAAAGGATAAAATTGGAGCATTTAATTCCCACAGAAGTTCAGGAATATTTTTATTCGGAGAAAAATGATTTGTATCAGCTGGACTATCCCGTTTTGCAATATCCTGTGAAAGTAAAGAGTTTGAATTTAGATAAAATGCCAAATTTTCAGGGAAAATTAACCGGTATAAAAGGACAGTATTTGTTGTTTGAAGACGGAACTGTTTTTAATGTTCGCGGCTCGGAAGGATATATGGTGAGTATTAAGGTTTAATAATAAATTTATGAGTTTATAATTTTAACTCGCGTTATGCAGAAATACTTCGGCAGGAATTCTAAAATAGTTTTTTAGCTTTTGAGCCATTTTTAAAGTAATTTCTCTTTTTCCCGAAAGGATTGCTGAAACATGTCCCTTGCTTCCAATTATTGGTTCAAGATCTTTTGCTTTTATTCCCATTTCCTGCATTTTATATTTAATTACTTCTAAGGCATCGAGTTCAGGTAATTGATAATGTTTTTCGTCATAATCTTTAATCAAAACCATCAATAAATCCAATTCATCACTTTCAGCTGTATTGGGTTCAGCGTTGAAAATTTCCATCATTCGTATTGACGCCTTGTTGTAATCGTCTTCTGTTTTTAATACTTTCCAGTTCATAATTAAATCTTTTTATCTGTTAGGATTGTAGTGTCAAATACAATTGTTGCTACATTTATTTTGTCATATTCTTTGTGTGTTCCAAACCAAATTACATAACAGGCACTTTGTAGAAAATTAACCGAAATGACTAATCGAAAATCATTTCCTTTGATGTTGAAAACTACACGGTTGTTATTTACAATGCTTGCATTTCCATAAACTCTTTTGACTTCGTTGAAGTTTTTAAATTCCAATTTTGAAAATTCATTATACCAAATTAGTAATTGAGTTGCAGCAATTGGATACTTTTTGATGTAAAATAAAATAGTTTTCTTTACAAGGATTTTCATTGAACAAAGGTAATAAAAGTTTTCAATTTGCAAACATTTATTGGTGTTATGTTTTAAAATATTTGATATTTAACCCCATTGGGTGAAATTATTAAAAACGTCAGTTCGAGTGATTTTCTTCCGAAGCCTCGGGAGAAAATCACTCGAACTGACGAAAAATTATCATTAAAAACTAATTTCACCCAACGGGTTTGCTATTTAGATTGGTAGTTATAATTGTTGCTTTTGAAAAAATACAATCCGTCTCAAAATAGTACTTTGAGACGGATTGTTCGTTTAAAAAAGAGTATTGCTAATTTGTTTTTGTTGTATCAGTTACTTTTTTCTTTTTGTTGAAGAGATTATTAAGCAAATCAGTTGCTTTGGTTTTGACTTCTTCCTTGGCTTTTTGTTGCACTTCTTCTTTCGTTGTCGGAATTACCGTTTTAGTGGTGTCTCCGGCTTTTTTATTTTTGTTAATAATATCCGTCAGGGCAGCATTTCCTTTGCTGACTAATTTTTGTTTTTGTTGTTGAATCAATTGATTGGTCAAATTGGTCGCTGCTGCTTTTAAATCGGTGGTGATTTTAGGTTTGGAAAAACTTCCTGTTAGTATTGCATTTACCGGAATATTTTCGAGTTTTGCTGCATCGGCAGCTGATAATTTCGAAATCAAAGCATTGGCTTCGGTTCCTAAATATTTCGCAGGAACATTCAATTTGATATTGTAATTCATACTTTGGTCAAAACCATGGGTTCCGCCAATGGTAGCCTGAATATCCTGATATTTGATGTTAAAAGGTTTCACGCTCACTTTTCCGTCTTTGAAAGTAATGGCAGCTTTTAAATCATTTAAATTGATTTTGCTCATGTCTAAAAACTTGATGTTCGAAGTTAGAGCCGTCAATAAAGTCGAATTACTGGAATTGATTGTGGTAGAAAGAAACTGTCCTAATAAATCTCCGGTAATGGTTTTTAAGTCGGGCGTAAATTCTACGGCGTCCAGATTTCCATTTAATTTGATGGTCGAATTGATTTTTCCATTTACAATTCCGGCAATTGGAGCGAGTTTTTTCAACATGTCCAGCTGAGTGAACGATTGTGCAATATCAACCTGATTTAAACCTAAATCCATGTCGAAAGTTGGCGTTTTTTCTTTGGTAGAAACCGCTCCCGAAAGTCCAATCGAACCACCAAAAATGGAAGTTTTTACGTTTTCCATAGTTAGTTTTTCATCTTTAACGATTAATTTTCCTGAAACATTTTTTAACGTAAGATTGTCATACAAAACCGTATTGGCTTCGGCTGTTAGCGAACAATCTAAGAAAGCGGGGATTTTCATCGCTTCTGTTTTCTTTGTTTCTGTTTTAGGCGCTTCTTCTGTGGTCATGAAATCATCAACGGCTAATTGGTTGGAAGTTAAACTGAAATTTCCCTGTAAATTTTGATTCTTGAAAATATAACCGTAGAAATTTTCTAAAACTCCGGTAACGCTTAAATCACTTTTTCCGGTGGAAGCATCAAATTGTTTCAGGTTTACACGTGACGGATTGAAAGCAATTACCGCATTTTTAATATTTAACGATTTGCCGTTTTCATCGGTGTATTTGAATCCGGATAAGCTCATCGTTCCGGAATTATTGATGTTTTGGTATTGACTTTTTTCTACCGATTCCATGTCAAATTTGGTAGTAACATCGGCTTTCAGGATTCCACTCAGCGGTTTGTCTAATTTGACAGGATAGGCTTTTGAAAAATTGCCCAGATTGATGGTTCCTTTTAGCATGGCATCTACCAAAGCGTTTTGCGTGATGTTTTTAATATTCGCTTTGGCATTAAAAACATCCTGATCAATACGGAAAGAAAGTTTGTCCAGATTGACATAAGTATCGTTTAAAACTCCGGTTTGATTGATGATTTTAGTATCAATCACAATGTTTTGAACTGATTTTGGTAAATCAGGATATTGGAACGAAGCATTGTTAGAGGCGATTTCGATATTGAATTTTGGAACGGTAGTATCCGAATACAGTCCTTTGGCAAATCCCGCAACGGTAAAATCTCCGGTGGTTTTTACATTGTCTAAATTGGCCGCATAAGCCGCAGGAATGACTCCAAGGAAGTTTTTGAAGGAAGAAGTAGGAGTTTTGAATTTTAAATCGTATTCCTGACCGGCATCGACCAATTGAATGTAACCGTCAAATTCTAACGGTAACTGGTTGATTAAGGCTTTGTTTTCTTTGAAAGTATATTTGCTTTTTTCTAAATCGATTCCTAAAACAGCTTCTAATGTTAAGGCTACTTTATTCATGTAATTCACCTTGTCCATGTCCAGACTGATTTTAGCAGTTGAATGAGTATCTAAATCCAGTTTGGATGCGGAAAAATCTCCTTTCCCTTCGTGATTCAGGCTGTCGATAACCATTTTTATTTTGGAAGCTTCATCAAAATAACGGAATTGGAAATTCTCAATTTTGTATTGCTGAATGTTTAAAGCCAGCGGTTTGCTTTTGGAATTATCCGTTTCTTTGTCGTCTTTTAGGGCAATATCATAATTTCCAACGCCGTCTTTGTTAAAAATAATATTGATTAAACCGTCTTTAGAATTAATTCCGTCGATATTCATGGCTTCATTATCGCCTTTGAATAATTCTTTGACTGACATTTTTAAATTCAATTCGCCTAATGCAACTAAGGTGTCGCCTTCAAAAGGAGCTTTGTTGATGATGGTTAATTTTTCAACAGAAACAGTTGCATTCGGAAAGTTTTTGAATAAGCTCAAATCGGCATCGGCAAAATTCACTCTGGCATCTACTTTTTGATTAATGGCATCCAGAATCTTGGCTTTTATTTGATCTTTGAAGAAATAAGGAATGGCAAATAAGGAACCGGCAAATAGTAAAAGGATAATTCCGATAATTTTTAATGCTTTTTTTAACATGGCGTAGGAATTTAAATTTTATATGAGATGTTCTATTACAAAAATAATGCAATAGTGCTTAAGAAGTTTATAATATTTTCATAATATCTTACAGCTTCTTCAGTAGTTTTTGGAGATAAAAAAACCGTCTCAAATTATGTTTTGAGACGGTTTTTTTTGATGTCTATTTGAATCAATTAATAAATGCTAATTTGAAAGGGCATTAAAGCCTGAACACCTTTTCGGGACTGGAACTTTTTAATTTGTTGTAAAAGTTGGTAGTTTTCGTTTCCAATTTCTTCTTTGATAATGCTTGCTTTCGAATTAGCAAAAGGTATTTTAGAGAATACGTCCTCAAGGTCTTTTTCGTATTCCGGATAATTTTGGGTGCTGTAATTCTCAGTTTTTGATAAACGGGCAGCCTCGGCAATAGCAGCATTCAGTCCGCCAATTTTATCCACTAAACCAATTTTGAGCGCTTCAGTTCCTGACCAAACTCTTCCCTGAGCAATCGAATCAACCGTGGCAAAATTCATTTTTCTTCCCTGAGCAACATGACTCACAAAAGTTTTGTACACCTGCTCAATGCTTTCTAAAGTTACCGCTTTGAAATTTTCGTCCATTGGAACAAACGGGCTGTATTGGGCTGCATTTTCATGCGTTTTCACCTGTTCGATATTGATTCCGATTTTTTTTGTCAGCTGGCTGAAGTTGGGTAAAATTCCAAAAACACCGATGGAACCCGTGATGGTGTTTCTTTGTGCGAAAATCGTGTTGGCATTACAGGCAATATAATAACCGCCTGAAGCGGCATAATTTCCCATAGAAACTACAACTGGTTTGACTTTTTTGGTCAATTCGACTTCTCTCCAGATTAAATCGGAAGTCAGGGCATTTCCTCCCGGACTGTCAATTCGAAGTACAATAGCTTTAACATTTTTGTCTTTTCCGGCTTCCTGGAGCGAACGACGCATAGAACCTTCGCCAATAGTATTTACATCGCCTTCACCACTTTGGATTTCGCCCTGCGCATAAATAACCGCAATTTTATCTTCGCTTTCCGTCATTATAGCGGTCGAAATCATTTTGTGGGTATAATCGTTAATGGAGATTTTGTTGTATCCCTTTTTAGGATTTACTTGTAATATTTTTTTAATAGCGTCATGGTATTGGTCTTCATAAGCAATATAGTCAATCAGTTTTTCTCTTTTAGCCATTTCAGGAGTTCGGGCCAATAAACCACTAGCAATTTGGTTTAATCGGGCAACCGGAATATTTCTGCTTTTAGAAATGTCGGTAGCAACGGCATTCCAAACGGATTGTAACAAAGCGGCGGTTTGTTCCCGGTTAGCCTCACTCATTTTGTTTTCTAAGAATGGTTCAACGGCACTTTTGTATTTTCCGTGACGGATAACTTCCATTTTTACACCGGTTTTTTCCTGTAAATCTTTGTAGAACATGATTTCGGAAGATAGCCCTTTAAAGTCCATTTCACCCACAGGATTCAGGTAAATACTGTTGGCTACGGAATTTAAATAATATTCTTTTTGCGAATAACTATTGGCGTAGGCCATGACAAATTTGCCCGATTTTTTGAAATTTTCTAATGCATTTCTCAAATCTTTGCTTTGTGCCATTCCTAATTCAGACTCATTATTTAAAATCGAAATTCCTTTGATGTTGTCGTCAATCGAAGCCACATCGATAGCATTTATTACATCCGAAAGCCCAATGTTTTTTTCTTCTGAAAAAAAACTCATCCAGGGATCTTTGTATTTGCCGGCATAATCATATTTTACATCTTCGAGGTTTAATTCTAGAATAGAATTGTTTTTGACTGATGCTGTTTCGTCTTCTCCGCTAAACATAGTAGCGATGAAAATGATTCCGAAAAAAAACAACATTAAAAAAACAAACAAACCTACAACAGTAGCGATGACATTGCTTAAAAATTTCATAATATATATTCTTTGATTTTAGCACCTAAAGTATCTGAATATTGTTTTTTACAAAAAAAGGAAGCAGACACTAAGTGCAAAGATATTGCTATTTCTAAAATTCTTTAGTTAATTTGTGCTTAATATGAAAGCACAACATCAGGTTATTTTATCCATTGGGAGTAACCAGGGCAACCGACTCGAGGCAATAAAAAAATGTATTGCATTAATACATCAGGAAATTGGTACTGTTATTAAGGTTTCTAAAGTTTATGAAACCGCTGCCTGGGGATTTGACAGTGATGCTTTTTATAACTGTGCTTTGGTTTTGCATACGGATTTTCCGGCTGCCGAGGTGCTTTTAAAAGCCTTGACGGTGGAACAAAAATTGGGACGCATTCGCAAACATGATTCTGGTTATCAGTCCCGGATTATTGATATTGATGTGATTGCTTTTGATGAGGCTGTTATCGATACCGAAATGCTTCAGGTGCCGCATCCATTGATGCAGGATCGAAAGTTTGTGTTGTTTCCGTTTCAGGATTTAGAAACTCATTGGATTCATCCTGTTTTTCATAAAACGATTTCGGAGTTAATTGAGACTTGTTCGGATGAAGGTGAATGTGTGGCTGTGGCAAAATTGGAAAGTCCGTTGCAGCAATTTTCTTTCAGGCATTTAAAATACATTGCTTTTGAGGGAAATATTGGCGCCGGAAAATCAACTTTAGTCTCTAAAATAGCACAGGATTTTAAGGCTGAAACCCTATTTGAACGTTTTGCCGGGAATTCTTTTTTGGAGAAATTTTATAAAGATCAGGAACGTTACGCTTTTCCGCTTGAACTGTCTTTTTTGGTAGATCGATACCAACAACTTTCGGAAGATTTAGCAGCATTGAATTTGCAAAATAATTTCCTGGTAGCCGATTATCATGTTTTTAAATCGCTGATTTTTGCCAAAGTTACTTTGGAGAAAGACGAATATCAATTGTATAGAAATCTTTTTAATATTATTTATAAAGAAGTAGCAAAGCCTGATTTATACGTGTATTTGCTGCAAAATCCCGAGCGTTTATTAGCTAATATTAAAAAAAGAGGCAGGGAATATGAACAGGAAATTTCGGCTGAATATTTAGAAAAAATAAATAAAGCTTATTTGGATTATCTAAAACAACAAACCGATTTGAATATTTTGATTATCGATGTAACCCAAAGGGATTTTGTAAATAATCCTTCGGATTATCTTTTTGTTTTAGAGGAAATTCAGAAAAAAATTCAAAGCTGAAATTATCTTTTCAGTGAAAAATGACCACGGATTTCAGGGCTGTTTTCATCAATTTTCATGACATACCAATAATCATCTGCCGGGAGCATCGTTTGATGATAAGTTCCGTCCCAACTCAGATTTTGCGCATGTAAAATACTGATTAGTTTACCATAACGGTCAAAAATATGTACCGATGCTTTTGGGTAATAAATTAATCCGTTGATTTCCCAACGGTCGTTGTAAGAGTCATTGTTTGGAGTGAAAAACTTAGGAGGAATTAAAACAATAAATTCTTTACTATCCTGACCGCATGCTGTTATGTCTCTGATATAAGCCGTGTGTAAACCACTTGGGATATCAAAAAAAGCATTGGAAGTTTGAAAATTACCTTCGTCGATAGCATATTCAAAATAAGCATGTGTTTGTTTTGGAAAAATAACAACGGAGGCTTCTTTTACTTCAATGTAATCAATTTCAGGAAGCAAGTGTTCGGTTACGATAATGGTTTTAGTGCTGCTACAATTATTTTCGTTAGTAACGGTAACAGTATATGTTCCCGGAGTCGTAATAGTTATTTTTTGAGTATTTTCTCCTGTTGACCATAAATAACGCATACCTGAAAGTCCGGTATCTAATTCGCTGCTGCTTCCCTGGCAAAGTACTACTTCTTCATCATTAACAACAGGAAGCGGGTGGACTATAATATTTATTATTTCTCTAGTAGTCGAAATACAGCCGTTATTGTTAGCTTCGGCATAATAGCTCGTGTTTTGCTTAATAAGTGGGGTGTTAAATTGATTTCCGGTGGCTATAATACTCCCACCGTTTGGTTGATCATACCAGTTAACAATACCTAGGTCTGTAATTGCGTTTAAAGTGACTGTTCCGGTTTCGCATAGAGGAATGGTCGTTTTAGGAACACTAAGTGTGGGAATGTCGTTAATTGTTGCTGTTACAGCGACTCTGGAAGAAGAACAATCTGCTGCTTGCGCATAGTAGGTAGTTGTTGACGAGAGAATAGGTGTAGTGAAACTGTTTCCTGTATCTAAAAGAGTTCCGGCTGTTGGGGAATCGTACCAATTAACCACTCCTTTTAATGATGTAGCTTGTAAGCTGAGCGAACCACTCTGGCATCTTGAGGCCGGAGTAGTGCTTGTGATTTTAGTCATAGTGATGGTAGTGCTGGCTGAAAGCTGCAATACAGGATCACCTGGCATTCCTCCGTATTCTACAATATAACCTCTTGGGTAGTAATTGCCATTAGCTGTAGTTATAGGGTTGCCTGCTAATGGTAAATCATTCCATGTTCCAGGATTTCCTATAGCAGGGGAGGTTATGTGTGCATAATCTTCATTGTTTCCAGAGTCATTAGGTTCGTTTGGTGCATGCCAATTAGCAAAATTAAAAGGAGCTGTGGTTGTTCCATTGCTTTTTCCTCTCCAAAATATAGTTCCTGCTTCTGGTCCGGTAACCCATTTCCATAAACCTTCTGTTTCAGCATCGCTACCGCCTATCCATCCGGTTCCCGGTGCCTGAGCTCCGGCTAATTGTGCCTCATCTTTGGCGGTTAAAGTGGCTAAATACCCTTGTAGTCCATAATAAGTTCTTAAAGCTGCAGCATCTCTGGCTTCAGTCCATTTAATTCCTAATGCTGGAACATATTCGTAATAATGTCCATTTCTGGGTAGATAACTAAGATTTCCAATTCCTATACTGATAGAAAAACTCCTTGTTCCGCTTGGGGATGGAGATGAATTGTAGAATTCAACAGCTTCAATAGCCTCAACAAAGTCATCGTAAGAGATTAAACTTCCTGTAGGACTGAATAATTTTAATTTCCCTTCTGAGGCGTTAAAATAACTTGTAATTAAAGGATGAGTGCTGGCAAATAAATTATTTAGTTCTAGCAAATCCTGTCCGTTAACATAGCCGGAGGAAATTTGAACATAAATAGCATCTGTACTAGTATAAGACGGATCATGAGTGATAACTACGTTTTGAGCAATTTTTACATAGGATTGTGGACAATAGACGGCATCTCCTTCTGCGGTTATTGTTGTTGGAGGATCTATTAAGAATGTATTGTTGTTAGAGTAGGATTGATTTGTGAAAAATAATACTACGATTATAAAATGTAAAAAGCTGTTTTTCATGTTATAAAAGTATTATTTTTTTGAAAATAATTATTTTGACCAATGTATTTTCTGAAACAAATCCCAAACTACAATTCCGGCGCTAACTGAAATATTTAATGAATGTTTGGTTCCTAATTGCGGTATTTCAATACAGCCATCGCATACGGCTACGGCTTCCTGAGCTACTCCGTGTACTTCATTTCCAAAAACCAAGGCGTATTTTTGATTTTCTTTGACTTCAAAATTTTGTAAAAAGACAGCATTTTCAACCTGCTCGATAGCTAGTGTGAGAATTCCTTCTTGTTTTAAAGAAGCTATCGTATCTAATACATTTTCATTGTGTTCCCAGTTAACAGTTTCGGTTGCTCCTAAAGCCGTTTTGTGGATTTCTTTGTTAGGAGGTGTTGCGGTAATTCCGCACAAGTAGATTTTTTCGATTAAAAAAGCATCGGCGGTTCTAAAAACCGAACCGATATTGTGCAAACTGCGTACATCATCCAAAACTAAAATAAGAGGTGTTTTTTCTGATTTTTTAAAGTCTTCAATGGATTTGCGTTCCAATTCGCTGTTTTCTAGTTTTCTCATTTTTTTAATAATGGAATTTAGTCGAATAAAAAAAGCTTCCAATTGTAGCAAAGGAAGCTCTTTTAAGTATGATGTAATTTAAAAATTAGCTCTTTTTTTCATCATCAGGAAGCACAGTTCCTTTGATAGTTAAAGTTTTTGTAGGTTGTCCTTCCGCATTTGAAGTTACCGTAACAGTTTTTGTAAATTGCCCCACTCTGTCAGTAGCATATTTTACGCTAATTTTTCCTGTAGCACCCGGAGCAATAGGTTCTTTTGGCGTTGAAGGTACTGTACATCCGCATGAACCTACAGTATTTGTAATGATAAGTGGTTTGTTTCCGTTATTTGTAAAAACAAATTCACGTCTTCCGTCTGCATTATGAGCGATTGTTCCGTAATCAATAGTTTCTGTTTCAAAAACCATCCCAGCTCCGTTAACTTTTGCCATTTTAGTAGCTGTTGCTTTGATTTTTTTAGTAGTAGTTTGCGCTTTGGTAGTAGTGATTCCAAAAACAATTAATCCTGCAAGTAAAACTATTTTTTTCATTTTTTTGAAATTTAGATTTTGTACAACAAATCTAAAGAAAAAATCATGCCATTGGCTTAAATTTTCCTTAAAAATGTTTTTAATTTTTCAAGTGGTCGTTATTCGTTATAAAATTTTTAAATTCGCTTTCACATTTTTTTTAATTAATTAAATTCAAAATAAGTTGGCATCTAAAGAGAAAGCGGTTAAGGAAACTCCATTAATGAAGCAGTATAACGAGATTAAAAGAAAATATCCGGATGCCTGTTTGTTGTTTAGGGTTGGTGATTTTTATGAAACATTTGGAGATGACGCTATTCGTTCCGCCAAGATATTAGGAATAACATTAACTAAACGTGGGGCGGGTTCAGAAAACGAAACGGCTTTGGCCGGATTTCCACATCATTCGATTAATACTTATCTGCCAAAATTAGTAAAAGCCGGACTTCGTGTGGCGATTTGCGATCAGCTTGAAGATCCGAAAATGACTAAATCGATTGTAAAACGTGGTGTAACCGAGCTGGTAACTCCGGGAGTTTCCATGAATGATGAAGTTTTACAGTCAAAGGTGAATAATTTTTTGGCTTCGGTTTATTTTGGAAATAAAACCATAGGGATTTCATTTTTAGATGTTTCAACGGGTGAATTTTTGACCGCTCAGGGAAATGCGGAATACATTGATAAATTATTGCAGAATTTCAGTCCTTCTGAGGTTTTGATTCAAAAAAACAATAAAAACGATTTTAAGGGAAATTTTGGAGAAGATTTTCATTGTTTTTACCTCGAAGATTGGGTTTATAAGGAAGATTATGCTTTTGAAACTTTGACGAAACATTTTCAAACTATTTCTTTAAAAGGTTTTGGTATTGAGGATTTGAAAGAGGGAATTATTGCTTCGGGAGCTATTTTGTATTATTTGTCCGAAACACAGCATAATAAAGTGCAGCATATTACCTCTATTCAGCGTATTGCTGAAGATGCTTACGTTTGGATGGATCGATTTACAATCCGAAATCTGGAATTGTATCACAGTTACAATCCTAATGCGGTGACGCTTTTGGATGTGATTGATAAAACGCTTTCGCCAATGGGAGGACGTTTGTTAAAACGATGGCTGGCTTTGCCTTTGAAAGATATTAATAAGGTGAGAAGCCGTCATGAGGTGGTCGCTTATTTGAAAGAGAATCAGGAAGTGTTGCAAAAAATGCAATATCAAATCAAGCAAATTTCTGATTTAGAGCGTTTGATTTCTAAAATTGCCGCCGGAAAAGTCTCTCCACGTGAAGTGGTTTATTTAAAAGAGTCTTTGGATGCTATTATTCCAATAAAAAGTTTGGCTTTGGAAAGTCAGCAGGAAGCGGTTAAGATTATTGGAGATAACTTGCATAGTTGTGATTTGCTTCGCGAAAAAATCAAAGCAACCTTAAATCAGGATGCGCCGGTTGCGATTGCTAAAGGAAATGCAATTGCCAAAGGAGTGAATGAAGAATTGGATGAATTACGTGCTATTTCAACTTCCGGGAAAGAGTTTTTGGAAGGAATTGAAGCCAGAGAATCGGAGCGTACCGGAATTTCTTCGTTGAAAATATCATTCAATAATGTTTTTGGATATTATATCGAAGTAAGAAATACGCATAAAGATAAAGTGCCTGCCGAATGGATCAGAAAACAGACTTTGGTTAGTGCTGAGCGATATATTACCGAAGAATTAAAGGAATATGAAGCGAAAATTCTGGGAGCTGAGGAAAAAATCCATAAAATAGAAACCGAATTATTCGAACAATTAGTCGCCTGGATTGCAACTTATATCAAACCGGTTCAGTTGAACGCTAATTTGGTTGCACAATTGGATTGTTTGTGTTCTTTTACCCAATTAGCGATTGAAAATAAATATGTGTGTCCGGAACTGGATGAAACTTTTGAGTTGGATATTAAAAACGGACGTCATCCGGTGATTGAAAAACAACTGCCTGTTGGTGTTCCGTATATTGCGAATGATGTTTTCTTAGACCGGGAAACACAGCAGATCATTATGATTACCGGACCTAATATGTCGGGTAAGTCAGCTATTTTGCGTCAAACGGCTTTAATTGTACTGCTGGCGCAAATGGGAAGCTTTGTTCCGGCAGAAAGTGTTAAAATGGGTGTGGTGGATAAAATTTTTACCAGAGTAGGCGCGAGTGATAATATTTCGATGGGTGAATCTACTTTTATGGTCGAGATGAATGAAACGGCTTCGATTTTGAATAATATTTCAGAGAGAAGTTTGGTCTTGTTAGATGAAATTGGTCGTGGTACGAGTACGTATGACGGAATTTCGATTGCCTGGGCTATCGCCGAATTTTTGCATGAACATCCTTCGAAACCCAAAACCTTATTCGCTACACATTATCATGAATTGAACGAAATGAGCGAGTCTTTGAATCGTATTCAGAATTACAATGTTTCGGTCAAGGAATTAAAAGATAATGTGCTTTTTATTCGAAAATTAGTTAAAGGAGGAAGCGCGCATAGTTTTGGTATTCATGTGGCTAAGATGGCCGGAATGCCGCAATTAGTGATTGCTAAGGCGCAAAAAATACTAAAGAAGCTTGAAAAAGATCATTCAGGAGCTGCTTTGAATGGAATTAAGCCGGAAAAAGAAGAAATACAAATGAGTTTCTTTAATTTAGATGATCCTTTGTTAGAAGAGATAAAAGAAGAGATTCTGAATCTCGATATCAATTCGGTGACTCCGGTTGAGGCTTTAATGAAGCTGAATGAAATTAAAAGAATGCTGAGCAGAAAATAAATTTGTTTTTAAAACGAAGTAAATCAAAATCTTAGTTGATAGATTTGATTTTTTTTCTAAAAATTCTTGTGTAATCGGAAAAAGGTCTTAAATTTGCATCCGCAATACCGAATAAGTGTTGCGGTTCTTTTAAGAATTGTTAATGCGAAAATAGCTCAGTTGGTAGAGCGCGACCTTGCCAAGGTCGAGGTCGCGGGTTCGAGCCCCGTTTTTCGCTCAATATTGCATCATGCTCGGATGGTGAAATTGGTAGACACGCTGGACTTAAAATCCAGTGAACAGCAATGTTCGTGCGGGTTCAAGTCCCGCTCTGAGTACAAAGAAAGCTTCAAACGTTTGTTTGAAGCTTTTTTGTTTTATATTGGTTTTGTTTAAAAAAATAGGAAAGCATAAGTGTTTTTCTTTTTTCTGAGGGTAAGGAATATGGGGACTTTTGTTATTAGTAAAAGATTTAGCGGTGATTATAAGTTTGAGTTTGTTTCCAGAAAAGGGAAAACTATTTTTACGAGTAATGCTTATGAGTTGCGGATGGATTGTGAGGCGGATGCTGAATATTTGCTTTCTGTGCTGGAGACTTGTTCTTATGTGAAATTTAAAACCTCTAAAGGGAAGTTTTTTTTCAGAGTGGTTGTAGATAATAAAGTGATTGCCGTAAGTCGAAAATACAGTACGGAATTGATGGTGCAGAAAGGGATTGATGAGATTGTGAAATACGGTTCGAAGGCAGAGATATTGGATTTTGCTAATAATGGATTTGTGTTTCCGGAATAATTAAACTAATTCTTTTTGTTGGGAATTTATGGGTATAAAAAAAGCCGTTACATTGTAACGGCTTGATTTTTTTTACTGTAGTTTAGTAATTACTCAGCAGCAGGAGCTTCAGCAGCTGGAGCAGCAGCAGTATCAACAGCAACAGCAGCAGTATCAGCAGCAACAGCAGCAGTGTCAACAGCTTCTACAGCAGTTGTGTCAGCAGCAGCTTCCTCAGCAGGAGCTTCAGCTTTTTTACAAGATACAACAGATAATACAGCAACTACAGCTAAACTTAAAAATACTTTTTTCATCTTACTTTATTATAAAAGGTTAATTATTAATTCGAGGCAAAGATATAAAATTTTTGATATGTAAAATATTTTTTCATTTTTTTTTTTTTAAATATTATTCGATTATATTTTGCGGATAATTGGTCTAATTTAATGATTATATATTGCAGTTTAAATCACTTTGTTTTTTTAATAAATACTAAAAAAAGCTGTTTTTTAATGTTTTGATTTTAAATGTTTTATGGTTGTGTTTTCTTTTAGGAAGCCGTTTTTTGTGAATTTTCAAATCTAAGAATGTCTTTTTTGAGAAAACAGTTATTAAAAACCTTGATTTTTGAGATTTAGTTAGAAGGTTATAAAAGTTTTTTTCAAAAGGAAAAATAGAAAGAGGATAAGTTATTTCGGTTCGTTTAAAACTCGATTTTAGTATTTAGAGTTGCTATTTTTTCTAAAATCAGCGAAGTGGCGCCTTTATTTTTATTTACAAAGTTTTTACAAATACCACCTTTTTTCTTACAATGAGTTTCCTCTGTAATTAAGCTGTTGAAAATTTCGGATAATTCCTGATTGTTGTTGATGCTTGTACAGCCTTCAAGATTTACTAAATCGACAGCTTCTGCAAAATGCGAATAGTTAGGGCCGATAACGATGGGAACACCAAAAGTGGCTGGTTCTAATATATTGTGAACGCCCGGGTTTCCAAAACCGCCGCCTACGTAGGCAATGTTGGCATAGCTGTAAATTTTGGTCAAAATCCCGATGGTGTCAATGATAAAAACCTCAAAATCGGCTAAATTTTTATTTTCTTTTTCGCTAAAGAGAACTGTTTTCTTGTTGATGGTATTTTTTAATTTTTCAATTTGCTCACTTTTGATGTTGTGCGGAGCAATTATGAATTTGACTTTTTGTGTAGTAGTGTTTATGTAGTCAATAAGTAATTCTTCGTCTTTGGGCCAGGAGCTTCCAACAACGATAGTCGTTGTATTGTTTTTAAATGTAGAAATAAAATCTAAAGTGTTGTTTTTTTCTAAAATAGTGACAACCCTGTCAAAACGAGTATCGCCTGAAACAATGACATTGGTTTTGTTAAGTTGATTTAGTAGTTTTTTGGATAATTCATTTTGGACAAAAAAGAAAGTAAATGTGTTTAATGCATTGCGGTAAAATTGTCCGTACCATTTAAAGAACACTTGGTTTTCTCTAAAAATCCCCGAAATTAAATAAGTGGGAGTTTTTAATTTATGGAGTTCGTTGAGGTAATTTGGCCAATATTCATATTTAATAAAGAAAGCCATTTCCGGATGAACGAGTTTTAAGAATTTTTGAGCATTTTTTTTGGTGTCCAAAGGTAAATAAACAGTGGCATCGGTAATGGTATTGTTTTTACGAACTTCATAACCAGAAGGGGAAAAGAAAGTCAAAACAATTTTGTGGGAAGGATATTTTTCTTTGATTTTTTCAATAACCGGTAAACCTTGTTCGTATTCTCCTAAAGAGGCAGCGTGAAACCAGATGGTTTTATCGTTGCCGTTTATTTTTAGCGAAAGCGTCTTAAAAACTGTTTTTCTGCCGGCAACGAACAATTTTATTTTTGGGTTGAATAGCGCAACGAATTTTAGCAAAAGTGCGGTAATTGTAATGAGGATATTGTATAGAAAAAGCATTGGGAATTTTTTTGCGGCTAAAATACATTTTCTTTGGCTTAAAAACATTGGTTTGAAGTCAATAATAGCTATTTTTGTTTCCCTTTTGTGAAAGTTTAGTTGTTGATTAATAAGTGTAAAAACAACAACTTTCTAATTATTTAATACAGTTGAAATGAAGAAAATTCAAATGGTTGACTTAAAAAGTCAATACGATAAAATTGCTGCTACGGTTAACACTTCTATTCAGGAAGTTTTGGATAATACAGCTTATATTAATGGTCCTCAGGTGCATCAGTTTCAAAAATCTTTGGAAGATTATTTAGGAGTAAAACATGTGATTCCTTGTGCTAATGGTACCGATGCCTTGCAAATTGCGATGATGGGATTAGGTTTAAAACCGGGTGATGAGGTAATTACTGCCGATTTTACTTTTGCAGCTACTGTGGAGGTGATTGCTTTGTTGCAACTAACACCGGTTTTGGTAGATGTGGATGTGGATACCATGAATATTTCTTTAGAAAAAATTAAAGCTGCGATCACGCCTAAAACAAAAGCGATCGTTCCGGTACATTTATTCGGTCGCGCAGCTAATATGGACGAGATTATGGAACTGGCTACAGCGCATAATTTGTATGTTATCGAAGATAATGCGCAGGCTATTGGTGCGGATTATGTTTCTTTAAAAGGGACAAAAACTAAGGCAGGAACTATTGGTCATATAGGTGCGACTTCCTTTTTTCCGTCTAAAAATTTAGGCTGTTACGGTGATGGAGGTGCAATTTTTACGAATGACGATGCATTGGCACACATTATTCGCGGAATTGTCAATCACGGAATGTACGAGCGTTACCATCATGATGTGGTAGGGGTGAATTCAAGGTTAGACAGTGTTCAGGCTGCGGTTTTGAATGCTAAATTACCATTTTTGGATAATTATAACACTGCCCGTCGATTGGCTGCAAGCAAGTACAATGTGGCTTTAGGATCGCATCCAAATATTATTATTCCTTCTTTTGATGCAAATGAAAATAATCACGTTTTTCATCAATATACTTTGAGGATTATTGGTAAAGACAGAAACGGATTGATGCAACATTTATTAAATAAAGGAATTCCTTGTGCGATTTATTATCCAATTCCTTTGCATTCGCAAAAAGCTTATGCAGATGTTCGTTACAAAGAAGAAGATTTTCCGGTAACTAATCAATTGGTTCAGGAAGTGATTTCGTTGCCAATGCATACGGAATTAGACGATGAACAAATCCAATTTATAACTGATTCTGTTTTAGAATTTTTAAATCAATAAATATGAAAAAATCCTTGTTTGTTTTTGCGTTGTTTTTGATTTCTTTTTCAAATTGGGCCCAAAATGCTAGTATTGCTAAAGAAGAAAAAGTGGTCGCTGACAGAGTAGAAGCTTTGCGCAAAGCTTTAATCGATCCAACTGTTGAAGGTTTGAAATCCCTAACTTCAAAAGATTTAAGTTACGGACATTCCAGTGGTGTACTTCAGGATCAAAAAGTTTTCATTGAAAAATTACTCAATGGAGAATCGGATTTTGTGACGATAGAATTTCAAAATCAAAGCATTCAAATTACCGGAGATGTTGCTATTGTAAGACATAATCTGGCAGCACATACTAAAGATAGCGGTGTTGAAAAAGATATCAAAATTGGTAACGTACTGGTTTGGCAAAAGCAAAAAAACAAGTGGTTGCTCATAGCGAGACAGGCGTTTAAATTACCTCAGTAAAAAAAAGCTATAAAAGTAAAAATCCCAAACTACCAGACTGGTAATTTGGGATTTTTTTTGGATTATTTTTTAGAAGCTTCTTTTAATTGTTCTGCAGCTTTATCCATTTTTTCTGCTCCTTTTTCAAGGATTTTAGCTGTTTTTGATTGAGTAGAATCAATGGCAGTATCGACTTTTTTGCTCACAGTATCTATTTTTTGTTCAACTTCAGCTCCAACAGCCTCTTTAGCATCTTTAATTTTGTCTTTTGTTTTGTCCTGGCAGGAAGCCATTGCAATCAGCATACAAGCTGCTGCTAAAATTGTTTTTTTCATTTGTAGGATATTTGAGATTTGTATTTAAACCTTGTCTTTCAAATATAAATAAATCCTCTTAAACTTCCGCTTACGAGGAATGTATTTATAAAAACAATTCTTCTTATAAAACTAATTCAGAATATAATTTTTCAAAAGTCTGATCCAAATTGCTACTAAAACCCGAATGTGGTCTTGAAGTTTGTATACTGGAGCTTTTAACTGCTGTAAGCCATCTAAAACGCTCGTCTTTTTCTAATTGTGCAATTGGTCCTGCATTTTTTTTGCCTTCACAAATAGCCACAAAAGAATCTAAATTTGTTTTGAGTTGGTCCAAATCAAATTCATTGCAAAAAAGACGAATTTTTTTTGCTGGAATTTGATACTGAATACGTAAATATTTTTGACGTTTGCAGTAAAGCATCAATCCTACATTAATAAATTCTTCGCGTTCTACTTTAGGTACTACACGAATGACAGCATATTCATATAAGTGTTGTTCGTGCATCTTGAGCTTGTTTTAGAAATATTTCGGCGTTCTTTAAACGCATGCTTAAAAATTGAAAATAAACGGCTTTGATCTCTTCTGCCGTTAACATTTGATCTTCCCAGTGCAACCAGTCTTCCGGAATTTGATTGACAATTTCCTGTAAAACAGCGTCGTTTAATGCAGCGGTAAATTCCTGATGCGCTTCTTCAAGTCTGGAGGCTTTTGGCAATAAAACATGATCTTTAATCAAGGCAAAGGGAGTTTGCGTTGTTTTTTCCCAATTAATCCAGAAATGATGAAAATAAAAGGAAGCTCCATGGTCTATGATCCACAGTTCTTTTTTCCAAATTAAAAGATTGGTGTTTTTGAAAGTTCTGTCAACATTAGTGATGAAAGCATCTAGCCAAACAATTTTTGAAGCTAATAACGCCTCACAATCATTGGCCGCTGCATCATAAGTAATAGCACCTGATAAATAATGCAATCCCAAATTTAATCCCTGACTAAATTTTAATAAATCCTGAATTTCTTCATCCGCTTCCGTTCTTCCAAAAGCTTCATCCAGTTCGGCAAAAACTAATTCAGGTACCGGAAGCCCTAGAAATTTAGCGATTTGACCACCTAAGAATTCAGCAATTAAAGCTTTTACGCCATGACCGGCACCTCTGAATTTTAATACATATTTAAAGTCGTCATCAGCTTCGGCTAAGGCAGGTAAGGAACCACCTTCCCGGAGCGGTGTGATGTAACGGATAACGTTTACGGTTCGTAAATTTGAAATCATAAAAAGAAATTCTTAAAACAAAGATAGCTAAAATTCCAAAAGCTAATTTTGGAAGACAATTGTATGAAATAAAAATCCTCACAAACCTAAGTTGATGAGGATTCTCTATATAATTACTGAAATCTAATCCCGATAACTATCGGGACTGATGACTGAGTACTATTTAAGCATTGGCCGTAACCGCTTCTTTATTGATTTTTCCAATTAATCCGGTTAATACTTTTCCGGGACCAACTTCAGTAAATAATGTTGCTCCGTCAGCAATCATTTGTTGTACTGATTGTGTCCATTTTACAGGAGCAGTCAGTTGGATGATTAAGTTTTTCTTGATTTCAGCTGCATCCGAAACGGCGTTTGCGGTTACGTTTTGGTAAACCGGACAGATAGGAGTAGAGAAAGTTGTCGCTTCAATAGCAGCTGCCAATTCTTCTCTTGCAGGTTCCATCATTGGCGAGTGGAAAGCTCCTCCTACAGGTAATAACAAGGCACGTTTGGCTCCGGCTTCTTTCATTTTTTCGCAAGCCAATTCGACTGCTTTAAACTCTCCTGAAATTACTAATTGACCTGGACAGTTATAGTTGGCAGCAACTACAACTCCATCGATAGAAGCACAAACTTCTTCCACAACGTTATCTGCTAATCCTAAAACTGCAGCCATTGTTGATGGTGTAATTTCGCAGGCTTTTTGCATGGCTAAAGCTCTTTGGGAAACTAATTTTAATCCGTCTTCAAAAGACAAAGCGCCATTGGCAACTAAGGCTGAAAATTCTCCAAGAGAATGTCCGGCAACCATTTCAGGATTGAAATCTTCTAAGGTTTTAGCTAAGATTACCGAGTGCAAAAATACAGCAGGTTGGGTAACTTTAGTTTCTTTTAATTCTTCAGCAGTTCCTTCAAACATGATGTCTGTGATGCGGAAACCTAATATTTCGTTTGCTTTTTCAAACAATTCTTTAGCTAATGGAGAGTTTTCATATAAGTCTTTACCCATTCCTGTAAATTGAGCTCCCTGACCCGGAAATACGTATGCTTTCATATTTTTTTAATTTAAAAATTTGCCCTTCGACTGTGCTCAGGGTGACATTATTTAAAGATTGAAAATTAGTCAATCGGGATGCAAAAGTAATGTTTTTTTTAGGATTTTTTGAAAATCATAAATTTTGAGAAAAAGAAAACCACCTCACTCTTTGAAAAGTGAAGTGGTTTTTCGAATGAATCAATAAGGTTTGAAATCAATTTATAGTTTTACCAATTGCAATTCGATGCTCAATTTAACGTCTTCTCCCACTAAAACGCCTCCGGTTTCTAAAGCCGAATTCCAGTTTAATCCCCAGTTTTTACGATTTATTTTTCCGGAAATGTTCAATCCGGCTTTGGTGTTTCCCCAAGGATCTTTCATCAATCCGCTGAATTCAGCCGGAAGTGTAACTGATTTGGTTATTCCTCTCAAACTTAAATCGCCTGCAATTTCATAATCGTCACCGTTTTTAGTAAATGAAGTCGCTTTGAAAGTCAGTTTTGGATGGTTTTCAGCATCAAAAAAGTCACCACTTTTCAGGTGGTTGTCTCTGTCGGTATTATTGGTGCTAATCGAATCGATGTTGGCTTCAAATTCAATATTGGCATTCTCGAAGTTATCATCTTCTGTCGAAATAGTAGCTTCGTAATCGTTGAATTTTCCGGAAACATTAGTAAACATCATGTGTTTTACTTTAAAACCAATTTCTGAGTGTGTAGCGTCAATTGCCCATTTTGTAGTTGCCATAATTATATGTTTTTATTGTTGTTTTAATTTGATAAAACAAATTTACAGCGACACTATTATTGAAACACTTAATCTAGGTTAAGAAATAAAGTAATCTTTTGAAAATTAGCTTTTCTAAGCGTTTTTAAGATTGCTTTTTTCGAAAGTAATATTTACAACTGTTCCTTTTCCGGTTTCCGATTGTATTTGAAGTTCGCCATTATGCATGCGGATAATTTTCATAGCTAAAGGTAAACCCAATCCGTAACCGTTGTATTTTGAGGCAATTTTTCCTCTAAAAAAAGGTTCATAAAGATAAGGAATATCTTCCGGAGGAATTCCAATTCCAATATCGGTAATGGCGATTTTAATTTTCGTTTTGTCTACCGAAAGATTGACAAAAACTTCATCGTTATCCGAATATTTCACGGCATTGGAAATGATATTATTTAAAGCCAATTCCAACAGCGGTCTGTTGCAGGGAATGGTCAAAAGCGTGTCGTCTTCCGGAATGTTGTTTAGTTTGATATTCACGCGATTATCTGGAAAAAGAGTGTCGATAGAAGCTTTTACTTCTAAAAGAATTTCGTCAATCCGACCCATATCTAAAACCTGTTTCCTTCCGTCGTAGCCGGTTTGAGTCAATTTTAAAAGACTTTCAGTAAGATTTCCCAGTTTTGAAGCCTGCTTGTTGATGTTTTCCAAAGAATAGATGTATTCTTCGGTTTTTCTTTCTTTCAAAAGCATGATTTCCGTTTCGGCAATAATAGTCGTAATTGGTGTTTTGAGTTCATGCGAAGCATTGTTGATAAAATTAGCCTGAATTTCGAACGAAGTTTCCAGTCGGTCGAGCATGTCGTTGAAGGTTTTCGTTAAATCTGAAATTTCGTCGTTACCTTCGGCATCCGCTAGTCTGTTGTGCAAATTAGAAGCGCTAATACGATGTACTTCATTAGTGATTCGGGCAATCGGATTGATTACCCTTCGGGCTAAAAATTTTCCAAAAAAGTAAGCGACTATGATAAAACCAATTCCTCCAAAAATTAATATCTGCAAAATGTAAATTATACTGGTACTTCCGCGACGGTCTATGGCAGTTACAATTACAATGTGCCTTTGGTTGCCTTCGCTAAAAATTTGTCCGTAATAATAACGATGATTTTCCTCAGTCCAGCTGGAACCTTTTTTCATAATAGTATGGTAAAATTCCGGCGGAAGATGTAAATCAGTGTTGTATTCAAAAGTGTTTTTACTGCTTACTTTCAGTACAAAATCTTTTTCTTCAACTAGTTCTTCTAAGCCCTTTTTTTTGAAATCTTTGAAATAATCCTGATGCACAAGATTTTTCTGATAATAGGCAGATGAAGCAATTTTGGCTCGATCCTGAAGTCTTTTGATGAAATAATATTGGTTGTTTTGCTTAAAAAGAGAAAAAATAACAATGCAAAGCAGCAAGGTACTGAAACCCGAAAGGGCAATATAAGTAATGGTTATTTTCTTTCTGATTTGCATAAATTAGGGTTTTAAAATGTAACCTAAACCTTTGATGGTGTGGATTAATTTGTTTTGAAAGGGTTTGTCTATTTTATTTCTTAAATAGTTGATATATACATCAACTACATTCGTGTTCATGTCAAAACTGATGCCCCAGACATTGTCGAGAATTTGTTCCCGGGACAAAATAATTTCAGGATTATTGGCTAAATATTGTAATAATTTGAATTCTTTGGCGGTTAACTGAATGACTTCGCCATTTCTTTTTACCGATTTAGCACGATTGTCAATTTCCAAATCGTCAATCTGAATCAGACTATTGGGTTGGTGTTTCTGGTTGGATCTTCTGGCCAAAGCAGCGATTCGGGCTTCTAATTCGGTGAATTTAAAAGGTTTTACCAAATAATCATCGGCTCCCGAATTGAGTCCCGTCACAATGTTTTCAGTAGTCCCTAAAGCGGTTAAAAGCAGGATGGGAACAAAGTTTTTTTCGGCACGGAGTTTTTTGCAAATTTCAATTCCGTTAATGTCCGGTAACATGATATCCAGAATAACCACATCAAAATCTTCGTTTAAAATCATTTCTAAAGCAGTTGTTCCGTTTTGAGCAACGCTTACTTCATTATCGTTTTCCGAAAGTCCTCTTCGTATGATGGATAAAAGATGTGGTTCGTCTTCAACGATAAGTAGTTTCATAAATGATTTTTTTCTGAATCAAAATTAAATATTGTCTTCTTAAAAATTTGCAAAAACAGTATTTATCTTTTCTTTATCGGTAAAAATAAATAAAGCGTCACCTTGAGTAACGCTTTTTTAGGATTGAAAAAGATTTATTTTTTGTTCAAAAAATAGGTCAAAGCTCCCGAAGGGCATTTGTTTACGGTTTCGATTATTTTTTCGGAAGAAGAAGCTTCGGGTTTAATCCAGGGTTTTTCTCTGGGTTGGAAAACGTCAGGATTGTTGCGGGCACAATTTCCGGAATGGATGCATTTAGCCGATTGCCATACAATGGTCACTTCACCATTAGTGTACTCCTTAGTAATGTTTTTTGGATCCATGATTACAGTTGGGTATTAATAGTTACTTTTCCTTTTAATATTTTAGAAACAGGGCATTTGTCTGCAATTATTGCCAGTCGTTCCTTTTGTTCGGGAGTAATTTCAGTTGAAAAAGAAATATGTCTGGAAAAAACAGTTTCAAATTCACCATCTAATTCCTGAGCAGCGTTAATGCGAACATTGATTTCTGGAATATTCCAATCTTTACGGTCAATGTACATGCGCAAAGTAGCGAGTGTGCAACTGGCCAAAGAAGCTAAAAGTGCCGAAAATGGATCAGGTCCTAAATCTTTCCCTCCATTGTTTTCGGGTTCATCCATGATGAGTTGTCCATTGCGCCAGGAAATGGTACACAAATATTTTTGTGTGCCAATGTTTCCAACAATATCTTTTTCTAGTAAATTCTTCATGTCAAACTTTAATAAATGAATTTTTATACTGTTTACAAAACATCGTTGTATTCAGGTGTTTTGTCAAAAACTTTTTTCGCAAATGGACACAATGGAAGAATTTTTAGGTTTTTTTCACGGGCAAATGAAACCGCTTTTTCAACCATTCTTTTTCCAAAGTTTTTTCCGTTGTGTCCCGGATTTACTTCGGTGTGATCGATAATGATTTTGTGAGGTCCTGCAAAAACAAACGTCATTTTTGCTTCAATACTATCATTTATTTTTACATAAAAATAGCCTTTTTTGTCGTTGTATTCTACACCTAAAACTTCTTCCATTATTCTTTTATTTAGTAATTCATCGGGATTTCCATCACTAAAAATTTAGCTGCTGTAGTGGCTTTGATTTCTATTTCAGGAGTTTTCCAAAGACCGATGGCATCTCTTTTTTCTAATTTTTCACCATTTACTTCAATTTTACCTTCAATATTGATAATATAAAAACCATTATCGGCTTTTTGTAAGCTTAGTTTTTTTGAAAAATCTTTGTCAAAATCACTTAAATAAAACCAGGCATCCTGATGAATCCAAACGCCGGCATCCTCTGGATTTGGAGATAAAATTTGTGCAAAATCATTTTTTTCTAAAGATTTGTCTAAGGTAATTTGTTGGTAACGTGGTGTTACATTGCGCATTTTTGGGAACAGCCAAATTTGGAATAATTTGGTTTGCTGGTCGTGATTAGGATTGAATTCGCTGTGTTGAATTCCGGTTCCGGCACTCATCACCTGAACGTCACCGCTTTTAATGGTGGCGGCATTTCCCATGCTGTCTTTGTGAGCCAAATCGCCTTCAAAAGGGATGGTGATGATTTCCATGTTGTCATGCGGATGTGTTCCAAAACCCATTCCGGCAGCAATGGTATCGTCGTTCAAAACACGAAGTGCTCCAAAATGTACTCTGTCGGGATTGTACCAGCTGCCAAAACTAAAACTATGATAAGCGTTTAACCATCCGTGATTAGCGTGTCCTCTTGTGTCTGCTTTATGTAAAACTGTAGTTGCCATAATGTATGTGTTTTTATTAGTTGTTAAATTATTACCTTACAAATTTACAACCATAGAAGGCCTTTTGTGCTTAACCTAGGTTAAGAAAGTATTCAGATTTTGTTTTTGAGCATTCGGGATTTCATTTTACTGAAAAATTCCGGTGTGACACCTATATAGGAAGCAATTTGTTTCTGAGGAATTTTTTGCATTAAATCCGGGTATCTTTTGCAAAATTTATCAAAGCGTTCTTCGGCTGATAAACTTAAATTATCCATCAGGCGTTCCTGATGCGCAACTAATGAATTTTCGATAAGAATTCTGAAAAAACGTTCCAGTTTTGGAATTTCGATATACAGTTGTTCCTGATTTTCTTTGGAAAGTAAAACCAATTCAGCGTCTTCTAAAACTTCAATGAACAGATTGCCGGGTTTTTGCGAAATAAGGCTGTACATGTCACCAATCCACCAGCCTTTGCAGGCAAATTGCAATACATGTTCCACAATATTATCGTTGATGTTAAAACTTCTTAAAACACCCGAATTTACAAAATAGGAATATTGACAAATTTCGCCCGGACTTAACAAAATAGTCTTGGCTTTGTGTTGTTGTATTTCGAGTTTGCTTGCAAAAAGCTCTTTTTCTTCGGGAGTGAGCAAAACATGTTTTTCAATACTGTCTATAATCAAAGGCATGTTACTTTTTTAAAAATTTAATCTTGCTAAGATAGTCATTAAATAGGGGAAAATAGTTTTGAATTTGGTTAATGCAATATTTGATAGTTACTTTTTTTGTGAAAATTTGTTATTTGTTGTTTTTTTTGGAATTAAAACTTTCTTTTAATTAGTGATGTGGTTGAAATTGTTATATTAGCAATGATAAAGCTTGAAAATAAGAATTCTAATTCAAAAGAAGTGAATTTGTAGCAAATCAGTAGTTTGATAATGGAAAAGGCGAGTTGCAAAATGTCAGAAACAAAGGGAATTAATAATAAGTTGTTGATTTTAGAACTCATTGGAGGAAATGAAAAAGCCTTCAGTGAGCTTTTTAATATATTTTGTAATGATGTTTATGCTTATAGTTTGAGCATGCTTAAAAATAATGCGCTTGCTGAAGAAATCGTTCAGGATGTATTTTTAAATATCTGGCTGCACCGGGACCGCCTTAATCCGGACTTGTCTTTTAAATCTTATGTGTTTACCATAACACGAAATCTAACATTTAATCTTATCAGTAAAGTAGCGAACAGTGATAAGCTGAAAGAAGAAGTGTTTTATACCAGTCAAAAATCATATAGTCCTATTGAGGATACTATTGCCGAAGCAGATTATGAAGCGATAAGAACTCAGGCAATAGAACAATTACCGCCTAAACGCAGAATGATTTTTGAAATGTCCCGTAATCAAGAAATGAGTTACGAGGAAATTAGTAAAGAATTAAATATCTCTGTAAGTACTGTAAAAGGTCAGATGAGTAAGGCTTTGGCAGAGATTAGAAATTTTTTGGAAACTCATGGCGATGTTACGCTTTTAATTACCCTTATTTCCTCTCGTTGGTTAGAATAATCGACTCCTGATTATTGGGTTTATTTTCTTTTTTTTATTTTTTATTTTTTCGTATTACTTATGTTTTGTTATTATTTTTTTTGTTTTTCAAAAAAAATAATAACATGGAGTAGTACTTTTATATTTTTCATCTGTATTATATATAAGAACGTTTATTATGCAACACGATATTCACATTCAAAATTTGTTAAAAAAGTTCATTCTGAATCAATGCTCTCCAAAGGAGGTTGATGAAGTGGTGCGTTATTTTCAAAGTTTGACTGATTCCAATCAACTACCAACTGTGGAGGAGGTTTTGGCTATTTTAAATGAAAAACCATTAATGAATGAGGCAGATGCTGTACGTATTAAGAATGAAATATTGGCGATTTCTAAAAAGAGACCTGAACTAGATTTTAAAAAGAAATCCCGTTTTGTAAAATATGCGGCAGCGGCAGCCCTTTTTATCGGAATCTTAACTACAGCTTATTTCTTCAAGGATATCGTTTCTCAAAAACAAATGGAAGTTACGCCGGCAATAGTTAAACAAAATACTAATTCACTAAAACCGGGAACGGATAAAGCGACGCTTACTTTAAGCAATGGAAAGCAAATTGTGTTGGTAAACGGAACTTCTTTGCAAACACAAAATGCCAAATGCAATGGCGAAGCTTTGATTTATGCGTCTAATAAAAGCAGCACTGTTAAGGTGGTTTATAATTATCTGACTATTCCACGAGGCGGAAAATTCAGCATTACCTTATCGGATGGAACACGGGTTTGGTTGAATTCGGAGACCCAATTGAAATTTCCGGTAGCCTTTGTTGAAGGAAAAACAAGAGCAGTAGAATTGGTTTACGGAGAAGCTTATTTCGATGTGTCGCCAAGTACGATGCATAAAGGGGCTCATTTTAAAGTTTTAAGCCGTAAACAGGAAGTTGATGTTATTGGTACTCAATTTAATATTAAAGCTTATAAAGATGAAACGAATAGTTACACCACTTTGGTTGAAGGAAAGGTGGATGTGAATATGGAAAATGGAAAACAAAGATTAGCGCCCAACCAACAATTAAAACTCGATTTGAAAACTAATAATGCATTGGTGAAAAATATCGATGTGTACAATGAGATTTCCTGGAAAGAAGGTGTGTTTAGTTTTGAGAAAATTACCCTCAGAGACATGATGAAAGTATTATCACGTTGGTATGATTTTGATTTTACTTTCAAAAATAAAGCAATCGAAAACGAAATTTTCGATGGAGTGTTAAGGAAAAACCAATCCTTAGACGAAATATTAAAGAGTATTAAAAATTTTAAAATTATTAAAAACTATGAAATAAAAGACAAACAAGTAATTCTAGAGTAAAAAACGAAAGAGAAGTACTAATGAACTCCCGTGCGTTAGTTTCTGCCTGTTTTTATTAGCCAATTTGTAAAACCAACCAAACCAAAAAATTATGAAAATTAAAGTACGTAAGGGCTTTACTCTTTTTGGAGAAAAGCTTAAAGGAACTGTTTTGAGAGCATTTATCTTTTTGTGGTGTACCAATGTTTTTTGCCTTAATATAGGTCGGACATTTGCACAGTCGAATGTAATTATAGAAAAAGACCAGTCGGTAACTATTTACGAGGTTTTTAAGATTATAAAACAACAAACAGATTTAAATTTTGTTTATCCACGAAAATTCTTCAAAGACATTCCGGATGTTCGCTTAAAAAAAGGAACTATTGCCGTTTCTAAATTATTACAGCAGTGTCTTTCAACTTATAATTTAGATTTTGAATTGACGGATGATAAGACGATTTTTATTAAAGAAAAAACAGTTGTTGAAGTTACTATTGTTCAGCAAAAAACAGTTAGCGGAAAAGTTACCGATGCTTCCGGACAACCAATACCCGGAGTAAATGTGGTTGAAAAAGGAACTACAAACGGTGTTCAAACTGATTTTGATGGTAATTTTTCATTAAAAGTAAAAAGCGACAAAGCCATTTTAGTGGTTTCTTATATTGGTTTCAAAACCAAAGAGATTGCAGTAGGCGGTCAAAGCAAAATTGCGATTAAATTAGACGAAGATTCTGCTAAACTGGAAGAAGTTGTTGTGGTGGGATACGGATCGGTTAAGAAAAAAGATTTAACAGGTTCAGTAGTTTCTATCGGAGCGGAAAAATTAGAAGGAAGATCGAATAGCAATGTACTTCAGTCTCTTGCGGGACAGGCAACCGGGGTGCAAATTACACAATCTCAGGGAGCTCCTGGTATGGCGCCAACGATTAAAGTGCGTGGGGCATCTTCTATTAATGCCGGAACGACTCCGCTTTATGTAATTGACGGAATTCCATTGGAAGACAATACGACGAATTCGACAGATACCGGAATTAGTGCAGGAAGTAATTTGAGTTACAACCGAAACCCGTTGAATTCCATTAATCCAAATGATATTGAGTCTATCGATATTTTGAAAGATGCTTCTTCGGCAGCAATTTATGGTTCCAGAGGGGCTAATGGGGTTGTGATTATTACTACCAAACAGGGAAAAGCCGGGAAAACTAAAATTAATGCCACTTTTGAAACGGGTATTTCACGTGTGAATCGTAAAACGGATATGATGAATGCTTCTGAATTTATTGCATTCAACTCCGCTGCCAGAAATAATTCCTGGGCAACCATTGTAGCAGCCAATCCATCGGCTGTAAGAGGAAATAATGTAACGGTGCCTGTAGAATTTTCCGATCCGGTGTGGTTAGAGCGTATCGGTAACGGAACCGATTGGCAGGATGTGATGTTTAGAACCGCTCACAGCAGTAATATGCAATTGTCAGCTTCCGGAGGAAATGAAAAAACGCAATTTATGGTGTCTATGGGTTATATAAACTCAGAAGGTGTTGTTGACAGAAATACCTACGACCGAATTAATTTAAGATCCAATTTGAAACATAAATTTAGTGATAATGTTCGCATGGGGCTAAATATTGGTCTTAGCCGTGTAAAAGAAGCGCCTTATGGTACCGGAGGAAAAAGTGACGTGGTAAGTTTAGGTTTGCAAAGTGATCCTTTTTTTCCGCTTTATGTAGAAACAGGAAGTCTTGGGTTTAAAGATCCTGCATCTATTTGGAACACATTTACAAAATATGGTTTCCAACTTTGGCATCCTTATTCTTTAACCAGAGAAGCGACTGCTAAAAAAACAACTAATATTTCTACTGTTGCTTCTTATATCGAATGGGATATTATTAAAGACTTGACTTTAAAAACATCTGCGAGTTCTAATATCGAAAATACCGTTCATAATTTCTATTGGAATGCCGGTCAAAACTGGGGATATTCCGGATGGGTTCCGGCTCAGGCTGATTTTAAAACCTTGCAATCCAACAACTGGATTTCAGAAACAACGCTTAATTACAACAAAACATTTAATGAAAATCACAATTTAAATGTTTTGGCAGGATTTTCGGCTCAGGAACAAACTTTGGATACCAGCAGCATGACCGCAGGAAATTTTCCAAATGATTTGGTACATACTTTGAATGCCGGTGTGGTAAATTCCGGAAATACTTTCTCGGAAGATTGGTCATTGGTTTCTTATTTGGCTCGTGCAAATTATTCTTATAAAGGAAAATATTTGGCATCGGCAGCAATCAGAGCGGATGGTTCTTCCCGTTTTGGAGCTAATAACAGATGGGGTTATTTCCCATCGGGATCGTTGGCATGGCGTATTTCGGAAGAAGATTTTCTGAAAGATGTTGCCTGGATCAGTAATTTGAAAGTAAGATTGAGTTATGGTGCAACAGGAAACAATCAAATTCCAAATTACGGTTCCATCGGAGTTTTAGGATATAATTCTTATGTGAGTTCCGGAACAGTAAATCAGGGAATTTATACTTCCAATTTTGCTGATAAAAATTTGAAATGGGAAAAAACTGGTCAAACCAACTTTGGTGTTGATTTTAGTGCTTTAAACGGACGTGTAAAATTCTCAGGAGATATTTATTATTCGAAAACAAAAGATTTATTGCTTAATGTGCCAATCCCGATTCTTTCCGGTTTCTCGTCAACTTTGACTAATATCGGAGAATTAGAAAACAGAGGATTTGAAGTAAATCTTACTACGCAAAATATTGACAGTAAATTCAAGTGGAGTACCGACTTTAATATTTTTGCCAATAGAAATAAAGTGGTGAAATTAGGCGTAAATGATGCGCCAATTGATATTAACGTAAGTAGTATGACATCGCGTACAGCGGTTGGAAAACCTATCGGGATGTATTATGGTTATGTAATTGACGGGGTAATTATGTCGCAAGCCGAATTAGACAGTGGGGCTTATCCGGTATGGGCAGGCAGTGAAGCCGGAGATCCAAGAGTGAGAGATGTGAACAAGGACGGTAAAATTGATTCTAACGACCGTACGTATTTAGGAAATTACCAACCTAATTTCCAATGGGGATTGACCAATAATTTTTCTTTCGCCGGTTTTGATCTTTCTGTTTTATTACGTGGTTCACAAGGTGGAGAAATTTTGAATCACAATGCCCGTTATTTAAAATCAGGTGTTGGTGGTGGTAACCGTAATATGTATTCGGTGGTAAATAATTACTGGAAATCCGATGCTAATCCTGGAGACGGAATGACACCAAAACCTCGTATGTTGCCAACAACGGTTCGTGATTTTGGTTCAAGCTACTGGGTTGAAGATGGTTCGTTTGTTCGTATTCAAAATATTCGTTTAGGATATAATTTACCAAAAAGCTTAGTTGAAAAATGGAAATTAAGCAATGTAAAATTCTATGTAAATATGGAAAACGTACATGTGTTCTCTGATTATTTAGGTTATGATCCGGAAGGAAGTACGTATCAATCGGGTGTAATGGTTGGTTTTGATTATGGAGCTTATCCAAATCCATTTACAGCTACAGCCGGAGTAAATATCAGTTTCTAAAAATTTGATAAACGTTTAAAACTTAAGAACATGAAAAAAATACTATATACCCTGCTATTCTGTAACTTATTCCTGTTAGGATGTAGTTCGGATTTTTTGGATAAAGCACCTATTTCTAATGCCAATGAAGAGAATTTTTATAAATCTAAGGAAGATATTGAAACAGGATTGTGGTCGGCTTATAATTCACTTTATACTTTGTATGGACCGGAAAGTTTGCCTTCTTTTTACGGCGAATTGATGTCGGATAACGCTTATAGTGATAATGCTGCCGGAAGGATTCAGGATTATGAAGGATTCGAATTGCACACCATGACCATCGATAATGAGTTGGTGTACAACTATTGGAACAATTATTATAAAGCTATTTACATTGTAAATAATTTAATCGTTAATGCTGAAAAACTGGATTTTGCAACCAGAGATGCTTTAATTGGTGAAGCAAAGTTTTTACGCGCTTTGTATTATTTTGATATGGTTCGTACCTGGGGCGATGTGCCGTTGGTTACTACTCCTTTAAGTGTGGCTGATTCTTATGCCAAAGGACGCACACCAAAAGATCAGGTTTATGCTCAAATTATTGCCGATCTTCAATTTGCTGCGGCTAAATTACCCGTGAAAACAAGTCAGCGTTTTGTTGGGGCTGCCAGTCAGGAAGCGGCTAATACTTTATTAGGTAAAGTGTATTTAACTATTGGAGATAAACCAAAAGCAGCTGAAGCTTTGTTGAAAGTCTATGGTAAATTTAGTTTGGTTCCTTATGCTGATTTATGGGATAAAACAAAGAAAAATGGCGCTTCGTCAATTTTTGAAATTCAGTATAAAGGAGGCATTTCTAATCCTTACAGCTTGTATTGGGCTATGTTTACTCCGGTAGATAACCGTGTGGTTACAGCCTGGGGAGGGGGATTTAATCAGGTTACTGATGATTTATGGAATGCTTATGAAACAGGCGATCCAAGACGTGATATTTCTATTCAAAACGGATATACAACGCCTAATAATTCATTTGTAGATGTAAAATTCACCATTAAATGGAAAGATGCCACTGCGCCTGTTGCCGGATTAAGAGAAGCTTCGGATAATAATTTTATTGTGTTGCGTTATGCGGATGTACTTTTAATGCTTACCGAAGCAACGGATGATGCAAAATACCTGAACGAAGTTCGTGCCCGAGTTAATTTGCCAGCTTATGGAGCGATAGGTTATCCGGCGCAATACAATACCCTGGCTTTGGCTTTAGAGCACGAAGCACAGGTGGAGTTTGCCTGCGAATTTCACCGTTGGTTTGATTTAATCAGAACCGGGAGAGCTATAACAGTGATTAAAAACAGTAGCAAAAACATCACTATTGAGACAGAAGATGATTTGTTATTGCCAATTCCGTTTTTAGTAATTAATCAAAATCCGGATGTGATTACGCAAAATGAAGCTTATAAATAAGAATTAAAGTTTATTTGGTGGTTAGTTGTTTGGCCGCTTATTTGTCAAAAAGACATTTAAGCGGTTTTTTTATTCCCCTCCTTTGGGAGGGGTGCCCGACGGGCGGGGTGGTTTATTCCTATTGATTTTTTACTAAAACAATAACCGAACTCTGAATAGTTTGTTATTTTATTAACTCGAATAATTCTTAAACATATAAATCCATAATAGTCGGGACAATCGGATATTAAAAGTAGCCAGAACGATAATAACAGTCATAATGATAGGGATGATTCTCAGGTCAAATGTTTCTTCAAAGAAAAACTGCGCGATACAATAAGTAGTAATTGCCTGCGCAACTGTCAGCCCGTAATTCATATACATAGCACCAAAAAAATAACCCGGTTCTTTTTTGAATTTATAATGACAATGCGGACAATATTCGTTCATTTTAGGAAAACTGAATTTGAAAAAGATAGATTTTTCTTTAAAAACTTTTCCCTGATGACAATGAGGACAATCGTTGTTTAGGATGTGAAGAAGTGAATTTGACATGACTCTTATTTTTTATTCAAAGGTATTTATTATCCATGTGCCGGCTATTTTCTATATTCGCTTATTCTAGCACAAAAAAGACATTTTTATAATGAAAAAGTATCCTGTCTATAGTATCAAACAGTTTAATTGCAATTCGGTCAATAGTGATTTGTATGTCAATACTTTTAAGAATCATTTAATTAACCACAGTTTTATAGAAAAACCCCATCGTCATAATTTTTACTTGTTGGTTTTCTTTACTCATGGAAGCGGCGTTCATGAAATTGATTTTAACCGATTTGAAATCAAAGCCGGAAGTGTTTTTGTGTTGCAACCGGGACAGATGCATCATTGGGTTTTGTCCGAGGATATAGAAGGTTACATTGTTTTTTATACCGCCGAAATGTATAATCTGTATTTTGGGAAAAAGAAAATTGATGATTATCCTTTTTATTTTTCGGTTCAAAATAATCCCGAAATTCTATTGGAAAAACCCGAAATGGAAACGGTTTTGGCTTATTTTGAAAATTTGGTGGTCGAGATGCAATTGGAGCAATTGTGGAAACAGGATAAGATTATGAATATTTTGGACAGTATTCACATTGAGTTGGCTCGAAAATATAACGCAGTTTATGTGCAGGAAGCGCATTCCTACCAGGTAAAGATTAAAAAGTTGGAACAATTGTTAGAGCAACATTATAAAGAGCAAAAGTCGGCTGCTTTTTATGCCTCCGGACTCCATATCAGTTTGAAACATCTGAACCGAATTTGCAGAGATACCCTAAAAAAAACAACCACCGAAGTGATTGTAGATCGCATTATTCTCGAAGCCAAGCGTATGTTATTGGATAAAAACTGGACGGTTAACGAAATTGCTTTTGCATTAGGTTATGAGGATTACTCTTATTTCACGCGTTTGTTTAAAAAACACACCACAATGACACCTACAAATTTTCGATTGTTGAAGAATTGAAACTTTGTTTTAGTTATTTGCTCGCGCCAGCTGGGGATAGCTTTTTTTGAAGGAAAATGTATCGAGAACCCTTAGAGGAAGAAAGCTTCTCGATACAATTTTAAATCATATAGCTGTCGCAATATGATTTAAAATCACTCGAAGTGACGGTTGTGAAAAAGTTAATAAAGTTGAGTTTGGCGATAAATGAACCCAAAAAAAAACAGTTAAAAAAGGGAGTGTTGATACTTCCAATTTTAAACTGCTTGTATAAAAAAATGAATTGTTTTATAATTTAATTTCAGTCATTCGGTCATCGATAAAACTGAATCCCCAGCCCGGTAAATCGTGCGGTTTGGCAAAACCATCCTGAATAACCATTGGGTTGTCAATCAATGGATCGACCCAGTCAAAAGATTCCACGCCCACACCGTTAGAAATGGTACACAACAGCGGCACATCATAATCTTTGTAATAATGTGGCAGCACCGGCAGATGGAAACTTTTTGCCAAAGCGGCGCTTTCTCTCCAGGCTTCGACACCGCCAATGCGCAAAATATCGGGTTGCCAAATATCCAAAGCATTTCGGGTAGCTAATTCTCTCAACGGCAAAGTATCAAATTCTCTTTCTCCCATGGCCAGTGAAATTCCGGTTTGGTTTTTCAGGATTTCATAACCCTGAAAATTTTGGTGATGAATCGGTTCTTCAAACCAGTTGATGTTTAAATCTCTGGCTTCACGAGCCAGTTTCATGGCTGATGGCAAATCCATTCCCTGATTGGCATCCATCATGATATCGACTTTGTCGCTCACGGCTTCGCGCACTAAACGCAAACGCTCGACATCAGTATTCACTTTTGGCGAACCTACTTTTATTTTTACGGCTTTAAATCCGCGATTGGCATAATTGGTTACTTCTTCGATCAATTCGTCAATAGAATAGGAAATCCAGCCGCCGCTTCCGTAAATAGAAACTTTTTCTTTGTGTGTTCCCAGAATTTTATGAATAGGTTGTCCCAAAGTTTTTCCCCAGGCATCCCACATGGCAATATTGATAGCCGCTTGTGCCCAACGCAATAGCCCTTGGTTTCCAAAATATTCGGCTAAATCGTCCAATTTTTGATAAACAGCCGAAGTTTCATTGGTATTATAACCTTTGATAACCGGAATAATATCTTTCAGTGCACCTACAATCGCATTTGGTGAATATTGGAAAGACAATAAATACGACTCTCCAATAATACCGTTTTCCAACTGGATTCTCATCACGATAAAGGAGATTTCGGTTAGCGTATGGGTAGCGTCGGCAATTGGTTTTTTAAGTGTGGTAGAGGCTTTGTATAGTTTTACGTCTCTGATGGCGATAGATGAGTTCATGCAGTTGTTGTTTTAGTATTTGCAATAGTACAACTTTTAAATAAACACTATTTACACCATAAAAGCAATTTTAAACACTATATTGATTCAAAATAGTGTTATTTTTACAGTTTTACATTCGTTTAGAGTCTATGAAAGCAGAATATCGAAGTATTAGTCCCTCGCCCGGGAGTTCATTCCGAACCAGTATTTTTGAAGGAAAAGAGTTTATCGCTTCCTGGCATTTTCATCCGCAGTATGAACTGACTTATATTTTGGGGAGTAGCGGGATTCGGTATGTGGGGGATAATATGGCCAATTTTGAATACGGCGATTTGGTTTTAGTGGGTTCTAATTTGCCGCATTGTTGGAAAACGGTTGGAGAACAAAAGGAAGAAGTGCGCTGTATTATTATTCAATGGGATGAAGATTTGCTTACTCCTTGGTTAGAAAAAGAAGAGTTTCAGCACATCAGGCAAATGATGCAATTGGCCTCACGTGGAATTCATTTTCCTAAAGAAGAGGCACTGTTGGTCGAAAAAAAGATGTTGGAATTAATCGATTTACCTCCTTTTGAGCGATTGCTGTCTTTTTTGCAAATCTTACAGGAATTGACCAAAGCTCATCATAGTTGTCTGGCAGGAGAAGGTTTTACGACCAATTTGACGGTGAAAGAAAGCGAGCGGGTCAATTTGATTTACAATTATGTCAAAGAATATTACAATCGGCAGATTACTCTGGAAGATGTTGCTCAAAAAATAGCGATGAATAAGGATTCTTTTTGTCGTTTTTTCAAGAAAACCTTTCGCAAGTCTTTTTTTGAATTTATTAATGAATATAAAATAAGTATGGCGACCAAAATGTTGATTAATACTGATTTAACGGCATCGGAAATAGGTTATAAAGTAGGGTATAATAATTTGAGTTTCTTCAATAGACAGTTTAATAAGTTTGTGCAGATGTCACCCTCTAAGTACCGAAAAATGTATCGGGATATCTGAAACTTATTTTTTTAAAGTTTGCTTTAAAGTGAAGAAGCCAAGTAATCCTGCAATTAGGGAAGAAATTAAAATGACCAATTTAGCGTTGTTAATGATTGTTTCATTTTCGAATGCCAATAAAGTAATGAAAATGGACATGGTAAAACCGATTCCCGCCAAAAGACCAACTCCAAAAATAGTTTTCCAGCTAAGTCCTGATGGGAGTTTACAAAATCCCAGTTTGACTGTGGCATAGGATAAAATAAAAATTCCCAATGGTTTCCCCGCAATAAGACCAAGCAGAATTCCGATGCTGTAATTTTGAGTTAAAGTTTCCTGAATATTTCCGCTAAGAAGAATGGCTGTATTGGCTAATGCAAAAATGGGTAAAATGATAAAAGCCACCGGTTTGTGTAAAAAATCCTGTAAAATATAAGAAGTAGAGTTTTTATCTCCGTTACCAAACGGAATGGCAAAAGCCAATAAAACACCACTAATTGTAGCGTGAATCCCAGAATTAAGCATAAAATACCACATGGCTACACCGCCAATCAGGTAGGGGGTGAGGTTTCTCACTTTTAATCGGTTGAAAGCTAAGAGTAAAGCAAAAATTCCTAAAGCTATAAATAAATTGTTTAGATGAAGGGTTTTGGTATAGAATATAGCAATGATAATGATTGCTCCTAAATCATCAATAACGGCCAGAGCGGTTAGGAATATTTTTAGCGTTACAGGTACACGGTTCCCCAAAAGGGAGAGGATGCCCAAGGCAAAAGCAATATCGGTTGCCATGGGAATTCCGGCTCCGGATTGTGTGGGAGTTCCGTAATTAAATAGCAGGTATAGTCCTGCCGGAACAACAATTCCGCCCAGTGCCGCAAAAATAGGCAGCAAGGCATTTTTAATGCTCGAAAGTTCTCCTTTGTAAATTTCTCTTTCCAGTTCTAAACCAATAAGTAAAAAGAAAATAGCCATTAGTCCATCGTTAATCCAATGTCCAATACTGTGTGAGCCTATTTTAATGTGAAATAAATCTTGGTAACTGTCTCCAAAACTCGAATTTGTCAGAAATAATGAAGCCAGTGTGCAGGCTATTAAGGCAATTCCACTGGATTTTTCACTATCGAAAAATTCTTTAAATAATGTAGTTACTCTCATTTTTCAGGTAGATTTTTCTCTTAGAATTCAGGAAGGCTTTTATTTTTTGTTTAACAAAAAAACAGTGTTTTTTCAAATATACTAATTTTATTTGGTAATGTAATTCGGTGTTTTTTAACACTACAGAAGTAATCGAATTATAAAGCTTATTAACTGTGTTTTGTTTTTTAATTGAAATAATCATATGAAAAAAGCCCCAAGTTTCCTTGAGGCATTTTCAATTATTTCAAAAAATTAATTGTTTATAGGAATTGAAACACCTGCGGCAAAAGCACCTGAAATTTGTTTCATGGATGGATAGAAATAATAACTTAATGCAATATCTACACTATGTTTACGCCCAACCGCTAATCCTAATGAAAATGGAATATGCATCAAAACACCATTTTTTTTGAGATTAGTGGATGGAGTGTAAGTTTGAAAAGAACCAATAGATACCCCAATTCCTGACTCGATAAAAGGAGCAACATAAGGAATAGGTGCTGCAACACGAATTTTTCCACCCAATGAAAATGCTTTAGAGCTTATTCTGTATTCGGTTGGATCTCCATTCTCATTAGTTTTGTCTCCTGAGGTAAGTAAAATTCCTGCGTAAGATCTTACGCCAATCCATTTTGTTATTCCTTTTGCATATTCAGCCTGAGCATAAAAGCCAGTTCCTGTACCTTCTTCTTCATAATAGGAAGTACTTAGTCCCAAACCAATAGAAGTATTAATGTATTCTCCTTTTTTGGGTTGGGCGTTTACAGAATTGGAAAGAAATAGGTTGAAAAGAATAATCAGGAGAAGATACCTAAAAAACATTGTTGTTTGAGTTTAATTGTAATAATTAGATTGTAAAAGTATGATTTTTTTTTGTTTGGCATAATAAATAAATGAGTACAAATTTTATTTTTAAAAAAACAAAAAAAGCCCCAAGTTTCCTTGGAGCTTCTTAATATCAATTAAGATTTTCTGACTATCCTGCCAAAGCGTCTTTAATTCTTTTTAAAGCTTCTTTCAATAAATCGTCGCTTGTAGCATAAGAGAAACGAATACAGTTTGGGTTACCAAAAGCATCACCAGTTACGGTGGCTACGTTAGCTTCCGCTAAAAGGTACATAGATACATCGTTAGCATCTTTAATTTCTTTTCCTCTTAATGTTTTTCCAAAGAAAGAAGATACATCCGGGAATACGTAGAAGGCTCCTTCCGGAACGTTGATTTTAATTCCTGGGATTTCTTTCAATAATCCAACCACTAAATCTCTACGTTTGTGGAATGCCTGAACCATGTGGTTTAATACCGATGGGTCAGCATCAACCGCAGTGATGGTAGCACGTTGCGCGATAGAGTTGGCTCCTGAAGTTACCTGACCTTGAATTTTAGTACAGGCTTTTGCGATAAATTCCGGTGCTCCAATGTATCCAATTCGGTATCCTGTCATGGCGAAAGCTTTTGCTACTCCGTTAACCGTGATTGTTTTTTCAAACATTCCGGGGATAGAAGCAATACTGCAGAAAGTTCCTGAGAAATTAATGTGCTCATAGATTTCGTCAGCTACTACATAGATATTTGGATATTTTTCTAAAACTTTAGCTAAAGCTGTTAATTCTTCTCTGTTGTAAACAGATCCTGAAGGGTTACATGGAGAAGAGAACCACATCATTTTAGTTTTTGGTGTGATAGCAGCTTCTAATTGTTCCGGTGTGATTTTGAAATCTGTTTCTACAGAAGTTGGAACTTCTACAGGAACTCCACCTGATAATTTTACGATTTCGAAATAAGAAACCCAGTAAGGAGCTGGTAAAATTACTTCGTCACCGTCGTTTAACATTACCTGAGCAATGTTGTATAAAGATTGTTTAGCACCTGTAGAAACTACAATGTTAGCAGGTTTGTAATCTAAATCGTTGTCTCTTTTGAATTTTCTGCAGATAGCATCTTTCAATTCAGCATATCCGTCAACCGGAGAATAAGTGCTGTAGTTTTCGTCAATCGCTTTTTTAGCAGCTTCTTTGATGAAGTCTGGCGTGTTAAAGTCAGGTTCTCCTAAACTTAAACTGATGATGTCTTTACCTTGCGCTTTTAATTCTCTAGCCAAAGCTGCCATTGCTAATGTTTGTGATGTAGCAAGATTGTTAATTCTGTCTGAAAGTGGATTACTCATTAATAAAATGTATAGCCCCGATAAGGGAGATTAATTATTTGTTTTTATTTATAAATCTAAAATGAACGTTTTCTGCTACGCCATTTCAGGGTTTGTTCCTAATTCTTTTAAATGTTTGAAATGTGCAATTACGGCACTTCTCAAGGTTTTGTATTCATAATAAGGCAGGTTGCATTCCTGTGCGGTTTCGCGAACAATTTTTGCAATTTTACCATAATGAATGTGACTGATATTTGGGAAAATATGATGTTCAATTTGGTGATTCAAACCTCCGGTATACCAGTTTACCAACCAGTTTTTTGGAGCAAAATTGGTCGTGGTGAACAATTGGTGAATTGCCCAGGTGTTCTCCATTTCTCCTAATTCATTTGGAGTAGGGTTTTCTGCTTCTTCTACAACGTGAGCTAATTGGAAAACAATACTTAAAATTAATCCTGCTGTATAATGCATTACAAAAAATCCAACAAGTACTTTCCACCAAACAATTCCAATGACAATAGGCAATACAATCCAAATGGCTGCATAAATTATTTTAGTAATAATTAAGGTTGTCCAAAGAATTTTAGGACTTTTAGGCTCGCCGTAAGATAATTTTCTTTTGATGTAGTTTCTCATTTGCTTAAAATCAGTCGTAATCGCCCAATTGAAAGTCAATAATCCGTATAGAAAAACAGAATAGTAATGTTGAAAACGGTGAAAGCGGTGCCATTTGGCACTTTTAGTAAAACGGATAATTCTACCCGCATCTAAATCTTCATCATGTCCGGGAATGTTAGTATAAGTATGGTGTAGAACATTATGCTGCACCTGCCAGTTGTAGACATTTCCGGCCAAAACATAAATGGTTCCTCCCATAATTTTGTTAACCCAACTTTTATTGGAATACGAACCGTGATTGCCATCGTGCATCACATTCATCCCTAATCCGGCCATACCAATGCCCATAACGATGGTTAAAAGTAGGTGCGCCCAAAAAGGCATATCAAGGGTTAGGATTAAAAAGTAAGGAACCAGAAAGACAGTAAAAAGGATGACCGCTTTTAAATGCAGTTTCCAATTACCCGCTTTTGAAATGTTATTTTCTTTGAAGTAATTGTTTACCCGCGAGTTAAGCGTTCTAAAAAACTTTAGTTTGTCTTGCTTAGCAAATGTAGGTGCGTTAGTATTCATACAATTCAAAAATAGCGTTCAAAGATAATTATTTATAATTTTTAACTCGGCAAAATTCAGTTAAATATTTCAAACTTAAAAATAGTACTTTTGTTAAAAAATTAAAACCATGGATGAGATTCTGAAGTATTTTCCAGATTTAACCGATATTCAAAAAGAACAATTCCAAAAACTGGATTTTTTATACCACGATTGGAACGAAAAAATAAATGTAATTTCCCGAAAAGATATTGATTCTTTGTACACTAAACATGTTTTGCATTCTTTAGGAATTGCTAAAATCATGAAATTCGAACCAGGAACTTATGTACTTGATGTGGGAACCGGAGGAGGTTTTCCCGGAATTCCATTGGCGATTTTATTTCCTGAAACCCGTTTTTATCTGATAGATGTTATTGCCAAAAAAATAAGAGTAGTACAGGGTGTTGCCGATGCTTTAGGACTTAAAAATGTAAAAGCAGAGCAAACACGTGCCGAAAACGTAAAAGGGGATTTCGATTTTATTGTGAGCCGTGCGGTAACGAATATGCCTGATTTTGTTTCCTGGGTAAAAACCAAAATCAAGAAACAACAAAAACACGAATTGAAAAACGGAATTCTGTACTTAAAAGGAGGTGATTTAACCGAGGAATTAAAAGATTTTCCAAAAGCTACGCAATATGATTTAGCTGATTTCTTTGAAGATGAATTCTTTGAAACTAAGAAAGTAGTGCATTTGCCATTGAAGTTTGTAGTTTAAGAATTATTATAAGAATCAGAATAATATGGATATTAAATATTATAAGATTTCAATTTTTAAATTGATAACGAGGACAATGTTCAATTTGTTGTTATTGTTTCTTCTTGGAAGTTTTATTTTTATAACTGTACATGCATTTAGAGGGTTTTTTAGTAATAACTTAAAACTTGGGTGTGTTGGAATTGGATTTTTGTTAATTTCTTTATATTCGGTTTATTATTTTGGAACAGTATTTAAATTGTTTTTTCAATATTATTTCAATGATAAAAAACGTGAAATTAGTATTGATTTTAAAAACAATAAGATAATAATTAAAAATCGAGATGAAAATCGATCTATAGTCTTTAATGATCAGAATTTAAAAATGATAGAATTTAATATTTCTACAAAAGATTCCAAAAATCTTACTAGCGAATATGATTTTGTGAAATTAATTTCAATTGATAAAAAGGAGTATTTTATTACAAATTTAATATTAGATAGTTCTGAATTGTTGGATGTTTTGCCAAAAGTTAAAAGAACGATAAAATTAAATTCGATAAATTATTTGAAATAAAAAAAGGTTTTAAAAATAACCCTGCACGATTTCAAAAAATCTAAAATTGTGCAGGGAAATCATAAATCACAAATCGTTATCTGTAATCATAAATCTTACTCTCCTAAAAACGGATATCTGTAATTTTCAGGGCTGACAAAAACTTCTTTGATAGTTCTTGGTGAAACCCAGCGCAACAAGTTCATTGCCGAACCGGCTTTGTCATTCGTTCCCGAAGCTCTGGCACCACCAAAAGGTTGCTGACCTACAACAGCTCCGGTACATTTGTCATTGATGTAAAAGTTTCCGGCTGCATTTTGCAATTTCACGGTAGCTTCTTCAATAGCATAACGGTCTCTGCTGAAAATAGCTCCGGTAAGCGCGTAATCGGATGTTTGATCGATTAATTCCAAAGTTTCCGACCATTTAGCGTCTTCATATATGTAAATAGTAAGAACAGGGCCAAACAATTCGGTTTCCATAGTTGCATATTTTGGATTGGTAGTCAGGATAACCGTAGGTTCAACAAAATAACCAACTGATTTATCGTAGTTTCCACCAATGATGATTTCGGCATCAACGTCTTTTTTGGCTTGTTCAATATGGCTTACTAATTTGTCAAAAGAACCTTCGTGGATTACGGCAGTGATAAAGTTGCCAAAATCTTCCGGAGAACCCATTTTCATAGATTGAATATCTGTGGTCATTTGCTCTTTTATAGCAGGCCATAAACTCTGCGGAATATAAGCTCTGGAGGCAGCTGAACATTTTTGTCCCTGAAATTCGAAAGCGCCACGCACAATTCCGGTTACGGCTTGTTTTACATTAGCACTTGGGTGTACCATAACAAAATCTTTTCCTCCGGTTTCGCCTACAATTCTTGGATATGTTTTATAATTATGAATGTTAGTTCCGATTTTAGCCCAAAGGTCTTTGAATACATGAGTTGAACCGGTAAAATGCAAGCCGGCAAAGTCGCGACTGGCCAGAACCGTTTCGGTAACCATTAAGGCATCACCAAAAACTACATTGATAACGCCTTCCGGAAGTCCGGCTTCTTTGAAAATATCCATGATAATTTTGGCAGAGAAAACCTGACTGTCGCTAGGTTTCCAAACCACTACGTTACCCATCATTGCTGCACTGGCAGGAAGATTAGCCGCAATAGCAGTAAAGTTAAAAGGTGTAATTGCGTAAACGAAACCTTCTAACGGACGGTATTCTAAGCGATTCCAAATGCTGGAATCTGAATTAGGCTGATCGTTATAAATTTGAGTCATGAATTCTACGTTGAAACGCAAAAAGTCAATCAATTCACAGGAAGCGTCAATTTCGGCCTGATGAATGTTTTTAGACTGACCAATCATCGTGGCAGCATTGATGCGGGCTCTGTACGGTCCGGCAATCAATTCGGCAGCTTTTAAGAAAATAGCAGCGCGTTGTTCCCAGGCCATATTTGCCCAGGCTGTCTTTGATGCTAAAGCATTCGAAATTGCTTTTTCAATATGTGATTTCTCGGCAAGATGATAAGTTCCTACAATGTGTTTGTGGTCGTGTGGCGGAGTGATGTTTCTGGTGTTTCCGGTTCTGATTTCTTCATTACCGATGTACAAAGGAACATCTATTTTCTCATTCCACATCTTTTTATAAGCAGCTAATACTGCCGCTTTTTCAGGAGAATTAGGAGCGTAGTTTTTTACTGGTTCGTTAACAGCTTTTGGTACATTGAAAAATCCTTTTAGCATTGTTTTTTGTTTTTTTTATCTAATAGTTTTAGATAAGGTTAGAAATATTTTATTCAAAAACTAAGAATAAAGGTATGCTAACAAAAATACAAAAGGATTACTTAAAACTTTTATAAAGAGTTATAAATAAGTTTTAAAATGTTAACTGAGTAATTAATTTAAAGCAAAAGGAGCACACAACCTAAAAGTAGGGATAATTACTTTAAAGGTTTTAGTATTGGTAAAATTAATCATATTGAAATGTCCTTTCATAGCTCCGTAAGGAGAAGAAAGTAAACATCCGGAACTGTAAGTGTGGTTTTCGCCTGGTTTTAAAACTGGTTTTTTGCCAATAATACCTTCCCCGTCAACAATTTCAATATTGTTTAAAGAGTCAAAAATTTCCCAGTGTCGGGAAGTAAGTTGTACAGAATCTTTGCTGTGGTTTTCGATGGTGATTTGATAACTAAAGGCAAAATGAATCTTGTAGTTCTTGAAGTAAGTGCCTTCAAAACTAGTCAAAACGGTGATTTTTATGCCTCTTGTTATCTGAGAAACCATGATTAATATATTAAAACAGTGTTTAATAAGGGCAAAATTACAAAATTTTCATTTGCATTTGTTAATTTTTAATTTTTTTTTAGTTGATGATATTTAGGGAGCTGGCGGTGCCTTTTCCAATGATTCTGTCATAGCGTCCGGTGTTTTCTTTGTAATAAACTAAAACAGTATATTCATTTTCAGTTTGGTAGAAATTTCCGTCGATGGCATTTTCGTTATCAATTTTTTCATTTTTATCGGCGATGACATATTTGTAATTGGTAAATCCCTGTTTGATTAAGATGGCTTTTTCATAAATTCCTTTTTTTTCATCATAATCCATTTTGTATTCCGGGGATAAAGTATTGTTGTTAAACATTCCGACGATGTAAATGTTTTTGTTGAGTCGGAAGGTGGGAGCCGAAAGGCTAAAATAAACCCAGGCATAATCGGCTTCGGTTTCATTATTCGTAGCGTTCGAATTTTTGACTAAAAAATTTCCGTTTATATCTTCAAAATAAGTGTAAGGGAAGTTGGCTCGGGCGTTGTTGGTGTATAAGTAGCTGTTGTAAATGTCTGTACTGGCATCCACTCGCGCCACATTGTTAGCGGCTACGCGGATGTCTTTGTTTTCAAAATAAAGGAATTCATTACCAGCCCAAAATTGGGTTTCGCTGTCGTATTTGTAAATTAAATCATTTCCCACGGTATATTGTGGTTTAATATTGTTTATTGCAGTGCTGAAATTGCCGTTTTGAAGTAATGTTACTTTGATATTTTTTAAAGGATTTTGAAAAGTAATACTGTTGGATTTTATCGAGAAATCCAAGTTGTGTTTGTATTCTATTAAATTAACGTTTCGGGCTCTTTTTATTTGTAAAGGAACTGATGCGTGGTCTTCGTAAAGCATAAATTTTCGTGAAAAAACTACTTCGCGGTCATCGTTTAAGATTTTGAGCAAATAGTTGCCACTTAGTCGCAACTGTTGTGTAAACTGGTTTGGAAAATTTAATTTATAGTGCGAATAGATTTGTAAAGTGTTAACGGAATTCGTGTAGTTTTGAATTCTTTGATTATCAAAACCTTGTAAGTATTCGTTTTTTTGAATAGTTGACGGATTCCAATTGTAATCACAATGGATGATTTCGTAATAATAATTAGCTTCATTTCCATAGAGGTCATCAAACTGGAATTCGAAAGAGCTGCCTAATTCAAATATAGGAACTACATTTTGACTGTTTTGGACAAAAGATATGGTTTTGATATGATAAGGCGGAGCTGTTTCATTTTGTATTTGAGCGGTTGCTGTATTAAAAATGAAAAGCCATAAGATTCCAAAAAGAAAAGGTTTAGGCATAATTATGTGATTGCTTGGTGTAAATATAACAAAATAAGCAATAGAATATTATGCCGTTTCTGGTTCTCTTTTGTGAATTATTTGAAGCAAACAGGAATGATTTCTCCTTTGGCGAGGCAATATTTTTCTACTAATTCCGGACTGATTTCGTTAGTGTAATCCTCTTCGGTTACTTTAAAACCAATGTTTCTTAGTTTGTCAAAATAGTCGCGGCCGTAAATACGAACGTGGTCGTATTGTCCAAATATTTTAGCGCGCTCTTTTGGATCAGTGATGCTGTCATCGGCAAAAGTAGTTGCTCTTTTTAAATCTTGCGGAATTTGTAAAATGGCCATACCGCCTGGTTTTAACACGCGATACAATTCCTGCATGGCCTTAGTATCGTCAGGAATGTGTTCCAAAACGTGGTTGCAAAGGATAACATCGTATTGATTGTCTTTGAATGGTAAATTACAAATATCTGCTTTTATATCTGCTAAGGGTGAAAATAAATCAGTTGTAGTATAATCCAGATTTTTTTGCTTACGGAACAATTTGTAAAAAGCCTGCTCAGGAGCAAAGTGTAATACTTTTTTTGGTGCTGTGAAAAAATCGGTTTTTTCATTTAGGTATAACCAAAGTAGGCGATGTCTTTCCAGTGAAAGTGTACTAGGTGAAAGTACATTGTTTCTTTGGTTTTCATAACCATAAGGCAACATCGATTTGAAACTTTTTCCGTCGATAGGATCGGTATATTTAGTTCCTTTTAATGAAAATGCGATAATAGGACGCGCCACATAACTTAAACGAATAAGTAAGGGGCGAGGGATGGTATTTAGGATAAGTTTAAATAATGATTTCACAGATTATTTGTAAAAAAAATTAAACACAAATTTCACGGATTATCACAGATTGTGTTTTGAAAAAGATATGTTTAATGATAGTAAATTAATTATAGTATTATTCGTTTGTATTTTAAGCTGTCTTCTCCGAAATTGGCTAATAAACCAACTTTGTTTTTTGAAGCAGCCAGATAATTTAGAGTTTGTTTTACTTCACTACTAGTAAGTTCTTTGATTGCTTTTAATTCCAAAATAATTTCTTCAAAAACAACAAAGTCAGCATAATAGTATGTGGGTAAAATGATTTCTTTATATTCGATATTGTATTTTACTTCACGCGAATAAGGAATTTGGTTTTTTTGGAACTCATATTCCAAAGCATCACCATAAACTTTTTCACTATGTCCTTTTCCTAATATTTTGTGGACTTCCATGCAGATTCCAATTATTCGATAAGTTTCTTCTTTTAAATAAAAATTTTCCATATTTTTTAGAATAACTTTTAATTTGTGGAAATCTGTGAAATCTGTGTTTAGATAACTAAAGGCACTTTTCTGAACTCATCTTCTTCATTACTTTTAATACCTAAAGCTTTGTAGATGTAAGCATAAGTTGAAAGTAATTCCGGTTTTCCATCTACTAGAGCTACATCGTGTTCAAAGTGAGCGGATGGTTTTCCGTCAGCAGTAAGGATTGTCCAACCGTCTTTTAATTGTTTGATGTTGCGTGTTCCCTGATTAATCATCGGCTCTAAAGCAATAACCATTCCTTCAACAAAAAGTTTTCCGCGACCTTTTTTACCATAATTAGGCATTTCAGGGTCTTCGTGCATTTTTTTTCCTAAACCGTGGCCTACTAATTCACGAACCACTCCGTATCCATGTGCTTCGGTATATTTTTGGATTGCATTTCCAACGTCTTCTACGCGGTTTCCTGCTTTGAATTCGCGCATTCCAACATATAAGGATTCTTTAGTAACCTGTAATAATTTTTTAGTTTCCGGAGCTACTTCTCCAACTTCAAAAGTATAGGCATGGTCGCCGTGAAATCCGTTTTTGTAAGCCCCACAATCGATAGAGATAATATCACCGCTAACAAGAGGAGTATTATTTGGAATTCCGTGAACAACCTGAGCATTAGGACTCATGCAAAGTGAATTTGGAAAACCGTATAACCCAAGAAAACTTGGTTCGGCACCATGATCGCGGATGAATTCTTCAGCCAATTTGTCAAGATGTAAAGTAGTTACGCCTTCTTTGACTTCAGAAGCCAGCATACCTAATGTTTTGGATACGATTAAAGCACTTTCGCGCATTAATTCTATTTCTTCACGGGATTTTACTATGATCATATTTTTAATTTTCGATTTGCAAAAGTACAATTTTATAGTAACTTTTAAAATCAAATGCAGGGAATAAAAAAAGCTGCCCGGATTTGGACAGCTTTCAGTTGTTTTATCTTTTCAAATTATTTTGTTAATAAGGAATGACTGGACATAGCAGCCGGTTGTGCTACTCCCATCAAGTCTAAAATTGTTGGAGCAATATCTCCTAAAACACCGTCCTGAATAGCTATTTGGTCGTTGTCAACCAAAATAAAAGGAACCGGGTTTGTGGTGTGCGCTGTATTTGGACTTCCGTCAGGGTTAATCATCGTTTCGCAGTTTCCATGATCGGCAATTACGATGGTAGAATATCCATTTGCCAAAGCGGTAGTGATTACTTTTTCGACACATTTGTCAACTGCTTCACAGGCTTTGATAGCGGCTTCCATAATACCCGTGTGTCCTACCATGTCACCGTTAGCGAAGTTAAGGCAAACAAAATCAGTTGTTCCTTTTTCTAATTCCGGGCATAGTGCATCAGCTAATTCGTAAGCACTCATTTCCGGTTGTAAGTCGTATGTGGCAACCTTTGGAGAATTTCTCAAAATACGGGATTCACCTTCAAAAGGCGTTTCTCTGCCTCCGGAGAAGAAGAAAGTTACGTGCGGGTATTTCTCAGTTTCGGCAATACGAATTTGTTTTTTGCCTGCTTTTTCTAAAACCTCTCCTAATGTTTCAGTAATGTTGTCTTTGTTGTAAACTACTTTTACATTTTGGTAAGTTTCATCATAATTAGTTAAGGTAACATAGTACAAATTCAATTTGTGCATGTTTTGTTCGTGGAAATCCTGTTGCGAAAGAGCTTCAGTCAATTCACGACCTCTGTCAGTTCTGAAGTTGAAGAAAATAACTACATCTTCATCTTCTATAGTTGCTAAAGGTTTTTCGTTAGCATCTACAGCAACCAGTGGTTCAATAAACTCATCGGTGATGTCGTTTCCGTAGCTGGTAGCAATTGAAGTAACGATATTGTGAGTAGGAGTCCCTTTTCCGTGAACCACTAAATCGTAAGCCAATTTTACTCTTTCCCAACGTTTATCACGATCCATAGCGTAGTAACGTCCGATAACTGAAGCTATTTTTACGGAAGTATTAGCAATATAGTTTTCTAAATCCTGAATGTATTTTTTTCCTGATTTAGGATCAACGTCTCTTCCGTCAGTGAAAGCGTGTACAAAAACCTGATTTAATCCGTAATCCTGAGAAGCGTCGATTAAACCACGCAAATGAGAAGTGTGTGAGTGAACTCCTCCGTCAGAAACTAATCCTAAGAAATGGACTTTTTTGTTGTTTTCTTTTGCATATTGAAAAGCATCTTTAAGTACTTGTTCCTGAGCTAAAGTTTTATTGGCAACAGCCAAATTGATTTTAGCTAAATCCTGATAAACAATTCTGCCGGCACCTAAATTCATGTGTCCAACTTCTGAATTTCCCATTTGTCCTTCCGGTAAACCTACGTGTAAACCGTCAGTTCGTAATTGTGCGCTTGGGTATTTTTGGTAAAGGCTGTTTATAAACGGAACATTTGCATTATCAATTGCAGAAACTTTTGGGTCAGGTGATTTTCCCCAACCGTCCAAAATCATTAAAATTACTTTTTTGTTCATTGTTATTTAGTTTTCGACAAAGATAGATTATTTCTAAAATTTTCTTTAGGAATCAAATAACTATTATGTATTCGGAAATTTAGCGATACTAAAAATGATAATTTTTTTACCGAAGGTAGTTTTTATTAAAATAAATGCACTTTAGAATTTATTTTTCAGGGAGTTGTAATCAATGAAATAGCGCAAACTAATTGAGAAGATATTTGTCATATTAGAATTGAAGATGGAATTGAGATTTTTGTTAAGGCTTTTCTCTACCATATTGGTTTCTTCCTGAGCGTAGTTTCGGTATAATAACGAGAGTTGACTTCCGGGAGCAAACCACCAAGTGTATGAGAAATCTAAATTCCAGGAGTTTAAATTTCTGTTTTTATTATTATTGTAGCTGTTATTTGGGGTTAAGTAACCATTGTCTTTTAGTGTGAAATAGTCATGGTTTTCGGAATATGACCAATAGTATCTTACTTTAAGATTAAATGTCATTTTGTTATTAATTGCATATTTTCCAGTTAAATCTGCTTGAATAATTTCTCTGTTTCGTTTTGCAAAAATTATATTTGTGTCATTGGTTTCTACCCAGCCTATTGCGTTAGCTTCATTAGTGTAATCGGTTGTAAATGCTAATGAAAATCTATCGTTGAATCGGTATTTAGGTCCTGCGTAAATTCTGTATGTAAATCTGTTCTTTTCATCAAATTTTAAAAACGAAGGAGTGATGTTAAAAGTCAGGTTTTTGTTTTTGTTGGATTCCATACCTAGATAGGCAGAAATCACCCTTGGGTTGTAAATGTATTTGCCATCTTTTTGAGGCAGATAAAAATCAAATGTTTCAAATGGAACGATGTTAAATCCCATTTCAAAATTATATAAATTATGTGTTGTAGCAGCTACAGTAGTTTGAAACCAACTGGTGTTTTGAATCTTGTTAGTTGAATTGTCCAGGTCAAAGTTTGCCTCTTGCTCGATCAGAAAACTATTAAAAAGTTTGGTTGGATTTAAAATTCTATAACTTCCATTAACATAACCATTATAATAGTTGTAATAGTACAATATGCCAAGATCATTAGAATCAAATTGCTTAGATGTGTATTTTCCGGTAAGTAAGTATCTGTACTTTCCACTGGTTTTAGCAAAATTTAAAGAGGTTTTGAATCCGTCATAGTCTTCGGTGTCATTGATGGTGCTGTATCTAAAGTCTCCGGAGAGATTATAAGAGTTTGCTTTGGTGTTTAAGTCGAAAACTAAAGCGGTAACGTTTGCGTCTCTATAATTTCCGTTTCTGGTAGTGTTAGTGTTGATGATAGAAACAGAAGAATTTTGTCTGAAACGTTGATCAAATACTAATATGTTGTAATTAGCAAGTGGTTCAATTACTTTTTTTCTTGTTTCGTTTGTCTCGGAATTTGTTATAGTTGCAAATGTTTTTTCAGTAATTCCATTCAAAAAACCTATTCCAAGACCATTTTTGGTTCTTCCGGAAATTTTTATAGCGTTGATTAGGTTAACATTGTTTGGGTATTTTGTGACGCTTTCATTAGTGGGAAGATTTGATTCTACTTTTGATTGACTCACAGTTGGGCTTCCACCGATTCTTCGGGAGTAAAATATATTTCCAATATTGAATAAATTTGTTCCTTCGGTAAAAAACGGTCTGTTTTCGTTTAGTTTTTGTTCAAAAGGCTCTAAATTTAGAATAGCATTGTCAAATTTTGTTTGCCCAAAATCAGGGACCAATATAGCGTCTAGCGTGAAAGCATCATTAATTCGGTATTTGATATCTAAACCTGCTTTTATGGTTTTGTCAGAGTTGAAATCATCTTTTTGGTAATAGGCTGAGGTGTAGGGAATAAAGAAAAGTCGGGTAGACGGACTTATGTTTTCTATGCCTTTTAATTGCCCGCATTGGGTTAAAACATTTTTGATTTCTGCGTTAATAGGATTCCAGGAGAATTTTTGCGTAGTCCTTTTGATTTCGCGAACAAAGTTAATCCCCCAAACTTGTTTTTCATTTTTTGGAAAACGAATAGCGGCATAAGGAATCTTTATTTCTACTTCCCATCCTTTATTTGTGATTCTTGCATTACTTTGCCAAATAGCATCCCAGCTAAAATCCTCGTTATCTTCAGTGGCTAAACAATCCATCTGAGTTCCTGCGGCACTTACATAAAAACGATAATCTTGTTGGCCGTCATTAAAACCATTGATAAAAACAGCAAAATTATCTGCTATACCAAAAACGTCTCTTTCGGTAAGTTCGCGCTGAATTTTTTCGGGTTCGTTGTCGTTTAAAGTCGCAGAAATATAGATAGCATCATTGTCATAAAGAATCCGTACCTGAGTTTCTTTTTCTTTATCAATGTTTTTACCGTTGTCCGGAGTATACATGATGAAATTAGAAGCAATTTCATTGTTTTTTTGCCATTCGGTTTCGTCTATTCTACCATCAATATTTATGTTTCCGTCCTTTGGTTTAGCTAATAGTGTTTTTTTTTGAGCAAAAACACTTAGGTTTAGTAAGGCGAAAAAACAATAAATGGGTAAACGAAATGACGCCATATAATGAGATAATAGTCAAGCAAAAATACTAAAATTAGTCAGATTAACAATTTTTTAACATCGTTTTTTGTAATTAAAAAACTACTGTAAAGTTAAAACATTCTTATAGTGAGGTTTAAGATTTTTTTTTGTGATCTTTTTTTATATTTTTGGCATCAATAAAATTAATCTAAATAAATAGTAATCAATGGTTTGTAAGAGGGTTTTGTTTTTTTTGGGATTGTCTTTTTTGTTAATGTCTGCTACTGCTTTTTTGCCAAAGACGGCTGAAAAAAAGATTGTTTTAAAAAGAAAGGTGTTGAAGGAAGGTGAGGGGTCAGGTATTGAAGAAATTTATAGTAAGTTGCATACGTCTGGTTTTAGTTTGCCTAAATTAGAAAGTTTTAAAGAAGCTTTGGAAGGTTTTTATAAACTTAAAGCTCAGGGATTAGTGACTAAAAATATTGTTACCTTAATTGATTTTAGTTTGTCGTCAAATACTAAAAGACTTTGGGTGATTGACTTGGATTCAGATAGTATTTTAATTCATTCACTTGTGGCGCACGGCAAAAATACAGGTGAGGAGTTTGCAAGTAGTTTTTCCAATAAAGCAGAATCGTATAAAAGCAGTTTGGGTTTTTATGTAACCGGAGAAATTTATAATGGTAAGCATGGGAAATCATTGCGATTAGATGGTTTGGAAAAAGGAATTAATGATAATGCGCGCAATCGAGCGGTTGTAGTTCATGGTGCCAGTTATGTTTCGGATATTTTTATAAAAAATAATCAGCGTTTAGGCAGGAGTTTGGGTTGTCCAGCGGTTCCGCTTGCTGTTACAGACGAGTTAATCCGTACGATAAAGGATAAAAGCTGTCTGTTTATTTATTATCCTTCCGACTCTTATAAATATTTTTCAAGTATAATTTGATTGAATTTTGCTTAAAAAGTATTTTCTGATTTAGATTTGTTTAAAAAAATAAAAATCTAACAATTTAATTTTAAAAAGGTTATAAGTTAATTATAGATTTAAATAAAAAATCTGCTAAAAAAATTTGTTTTAAACTTAACTTATTCTTTATATTTGCACCCGCAATGCGGAAGTAGCTCAGTTGGTAGAGCTCCAGCCTTCCAAGCTGGTTGTCGCGAGTTCGAGCCTCGTCTTCCGCTCTGGTTAAAACCAAGAGTTATTGGTTTATTGAAATAAAATTTGTTGGTTAGCAAATAATAATTATATTTGCACCCGAAATGCGGAAGTAGCTCAGTTGGTAGAGCTCCAGCCTTCCAAGCTGGTTGTCGCGAGTTCGAGCCTCGTCTTCCGCTCTGTAAAGCCTTAAATTTTTTGTTTGAGGCTTTTTTGTTTTAAACAGGTTTTTTGTTAAGTTCAAAAAAAGTCCCGACTCAAATCGGGGCTTTTTTATTGGAAACTCAATTCGGTTTCTGGTGTTATCTCAATTGGAGGTTGGTTTTTTCGGAATAATTTGGCTGATAAAGCTCCTTTTAAAAAGATTTTGCCTTCTTTTATTTTTAGCCAACTTCCTTCTTTTAAACCTAAAACCGGAAAATTATTAAATTGATGAAACTCGTTAATTCGGGTTTCGCGTGATTCTCCCATGTGTGTAGATTGTTCCTCTTTGTCTAAATAATGTACATTTAAGTTGAAAGGAATTAGTCCTAAAGTTTGAAAACTTGGTGGATATACAATAGGCATGTCGTTTGTGGTTTGCATGCTTAGACCTGCTATATTGCTTCCGGCGCTGGTTCCTAAATAAGGTGTTCCTTTTTCCAGAGTTTCTTTTAGGGTGGTCATAATTTTGTTATGGTATAATTCTTTTACCAATAAAAAAGTGTTTCCGCCACCGGTAAAAATGCCTTTTGCTTCCTGAATAGCTAATGCCGGGTTTTCAAATTCATGAATTCCTTTGACTTCAATGTTAATTTGGGCGAAAGTCAAAACGGCTTTTTGAGTATATTCTTCATGCGTAATTCCGCCTGGTCTGGCATAAGGAATGAATAAAATCGATTTGCAGTTGGCAAAGTGTGTTTTTAATTCCGGTAATAAATATTCCAGATAACCACTGCCGTATAAGGTTGAGGTGCTTGCTAAAAGTATGTTTTTCATTCTGAATATTTTTTGAGCAAAGGTATTAATAGCTGTTTTATTGAAGAGGTTTAATTAACAAATTTTTATCAGCCTCTTAGTAATTAATTGGGAGTTGCCTATTCTAATTTTATCTTTTGAAATACAGTGAGATGAAAAAAATATTCCTTTCTTTTTTGATGTTATTTGCTGTTGCTTCTTTTGGGCAAAGTGCTGATGCTCTTGTTGTAAAAGGGAAGGTGAATGCTTATGTGGTCAATTTAGAAGGAGTCACGGTTATTGATACGAGAACCGAACATCTGGTTTTAACCGATGAAAACGGAGATTTTGTTATTCAGGCTAAGGTTGGCGATACTTTGGTGTTTTCAGGATTACAATTTAAACGAAAAGAAATTGTTCTGGGACAAGAAGATTTTGAAGACAAAATACTAAATGTGCATTTGGTTGCGGTTGCGCATCAATTGAATGAAGTTGTGATTAGAAATTATAATAGCATTACTGCTGAATCATTAGGAATTATTCCTTTGAATCAAAAAAAATACACGCCTGCCGAACGAAAATATGCAACGGCGGCTTCGTACAAAATGAATCCGCAGGGACTGGATCCGATATTGAATCTTATTTCCGGACGAACAGCGATGCTAAAAAAGGAAATCGAAGTAGAGAAGAAAGAAGCTTATATGGCCATGTTGGAAAAAATGTTTGATCAGGAACATTTTGTAAAAACTTTACAATTACCTTTGGAATATGTAAAAGGCTTCGAATTTTATGCGGTGGATAATAAACAATTTACCAAAATATTAGATACAAAAAACAAGACTACCATTGCATTTTTGTTAGGAGAATTAGCCGAAAAATACAAAGGGATAATTGCTTGTGAAAATGAATAACAGCTATTTTTTACTCCTTTTTTTATTTTGTCAGATGGTATTTTGTCAAAATAAAAACAGAAAAGAAATTCACGGAATCATTCGTGTCGATTCCACTTTTGTTGAAGGAGTGAATGTGTTGAACGAAAACACTCAAAAAGCAACTTCAAGTGACCGAAGCGGGAACTTCGTTCTTGTGCTAAAAGAAGGCGATGTTTTGGTTTTTTCTGCGGTAAATCTTGTAACTTTACGTAAAAAGATAGTTTCGGCCGATTTAGAATCATCAGTGTTGAAAATTCAATTGCAAACCGAAAGTATTCCGTTGAAAGAAGTTGTGGTTAAGGAAGAAACCCGAATTACCGCCGAAAATTTGGGGATTATTTCCAAGCCTGCAAAAAAATATACGGTTGCCGAGAGAAGATTGTACACTGCCAGGTCTGGTTTACTGGATCGTCCTTTGAATTGGATGTCGGGAAAAACTGCCCGATTGAAAAAAGAATTGGCGGTTTCCGAAAAAGAGCAGTTGATGGCTAAGATGGAATATCTTTTTGAAGAACATTTTTATACCGAAACTTTAAAAATTCGGAAAGATTATATAAGAGATTTTCAGTTGTTTTGTATTGAAAATAATGATTTTGTAACTTCACTTAAGGAGAAAAATAAAACATTATCTAAATTTTATATTCTTTCTTTGGCGAAAGATTACAATAAAATAACCGCTTATGAAAACTAAAGTAACCGTTTTGTTTTTTCTTTTTTTAATGCAATTTTCTTTTGGTCAAATTGGCGCCCGGAAAATCATTGAAGGACAGGTTAGGAATGATTTGGTGCCTGTGGAAAATGTGATTGTCTTTAATGTTAATTCTAATGTAGGAACGGTGGTTGATCCTTATGGTTCGTTTAGTGTTTTGGCTAAAGTCAACGATACATTGGTTTTTTCCAGTCTGGCATTTAAGTCTAAAAAAATAGTGCTTAGTGAAGGTGATTTTATAGGGGCAAAATTAATTGTCAAGTTAGATGTTTTTACAAATGAGCTGGCAGAAGTTCTTATTCGGGCTAAAAAAGAGCTGAATCCTATTCAGGGAAATACTCAGAAATATGTGGATTTGAAATATTTTGATGACGAAAAATCTTCGCCTAAAAACCGATTGATGCCGCCAAACGGGACTATAGAAAACGGAATGGATTTTGTGCGAATTTATAAGGATGTTTTAGGGGTTTTGCGGGCAAAAAATCCTCAGAAAACCGATTTTTATAAAGAAACCAGTTTTTCGGAAGTAGTGATGAATAAGGTGAATTATTCGTTTTTTTCAAACACTTTGCATTTAAAGGATGATGAAATTAAACTGTTTTTAATTTATTGTGAAAATGATTCGAAATCAAGAGTATTCATGCAGCCAAGTGAGGAATTCAGACTGATGGATTTTTTAATTACAAAGAACGAAGAGTATAAAAAAATCACACAATACAGATAAAAATTAGTTCGTAAAAAAGTCCTTAAGTTAATTAGTTAAGAGGCTTATTTTATGAAAAAATTAAAAATAGAACTTTTTAAATTTGGTATATTTGCCAAAAAAAATAACAGCATATGTTTGGTATTGGAGGAGGAGAATTAGTCTTTATAATGTTTGTGGTATTGTTGCTTTTTGGTTCAGATAAAATACCCGAAGTGGCTCGTACTATGGGTAAAGCTATGGCGCAATTAAAAAATGCGACCAATGATATAAAGAATGAAATTCAAAAAGGAGCCGAAGAAAACGGTTTGGATGCTAAATCCTTATCCGAAATGACCGGCGGAATTAATTCTCAAATTAATAAAGTTTCTGAAGATCTTTTAGGAGATACCGTAGTTCAGGCTAATAAAGTTAAAGAGGATATTGAAGATATCACCGGTCCGGTAAAACGCAGTCTGTAATGTTAGAAAAACTCCTTTCTTTAGATACACAGTTATTTGTTTATTTGAACGGCTTAGGTTCAGATTCCTATGATGGTTTGTGGCTTTTTATTACGAAGCAAATCAATTGGATTCCGTTTTTTTTGTTACTGTTTTATATTATTTATAAAAAAATAGGAAAGAGACAAACTTTATATGTTTTGTTGTTTATTGCGCTTTTAATTCTAATTACCGATCAATGTACTAATTTATTTAAGTACACGGTGCAAAGGTTGCGACCTTGCAATAATCCGGATATAAAGGGTGTCATAAGAATTGTACAATCCCGTTCTTCCTTTAGTTTTTTCTCCGGTCATGCGGCTAACAGTATGGCGGCAGCTATGTTTATTTATTTGTTGCTTAAGCCTTACTTTAAATATGTTTTTTTCCTTTTTTTATGGCCGTTAATTTTTGCTTACAGTCGTATTTATTTGGGATTGCATTATCCAATCGATATTTTATGTGGTTATCTTTTTGGGATGCTTAGCGGTTTATTTGTTTTCAGGATTTATCAATTTACGCAAATAAAATATTTTCCGCTTTAATTTTTTGTGGAAAGACAATAAACAAAAACGCACTTCAAAATTTTCAGAATGTGCGTTTTTTGCTTTTTTAAAGTACTCTGCTCACGGTTAATCCGTCGCGAATAGGAAGTAAAACCGTTTCTACTCTTGGATCTTCTTTTAATAACTGATTGTATTCGAGTAAAACTTTGGTACTGATATCTTTTGGGTTTAAAGGTTCTAAAACTTTTCCGCTCCAAAGCACATTGTCAGAAAGAATAATACCTCCTTTATTCATTTTCGGAACAATTAATTCAAAATAATTTAGGTAATTTTCCTTGTCGGCATCTATAAAAACCAAATCAAACTTTAAATCAAGCGTTGGAATAATGTCAACAGCCTCGCCTAAATGCTGTACAATTTGTTTTCCCCAAGGTGATTTGTCAAAATGTTTTCTTTGAAAATCAACCAATTCTTCTTTGATGTCAATGGTGTGCAAAACGCCGTTTTCGCGCATTCCTTCACATAAACATAAGGCAGAATAACCAGTGTAAGTTCCGATTTCCAAAATATTTTCCGGACGAATTAATTTGGATAACATACTTAAAACACGTCCCTGAAAATGTCCGCTAAGCATTCTCGGTAAAAGAACTTTTTGATAGGTTTCTTTGTTTAAAGCGGCTAATAATTCGGGCTCTTTTTCAGAATGTTGTTCTATGTAGTCTTCTAATTCTTGGGAAATAAAATGCATTATTTTAGTTTAAAATTACTTAAGTCTTGATGGTTGTTCCAAAATCGTAATAGGTAAACGGTTTTGTCTTTGATGGTGTAATAAATGGTGATTTGTTTGATAATAACCATTTTGTAAACATTGGTATAATCAGATGGTGTGAAAATAATATTCCCTTTTGCTAATAAATTAAGAGAATAATCTACTTCTTTTATGAAATTTAGAACTTCTTTTTCTGTCCAATGAATTTCCAGATATTCGATGTTTTTCCAATAATCATTTTTGGATAGCAAAGTCCATTCAATTTTCATTCTTGAAATATTTGGAATATTTTTCTTTGGTTTCTTCCATTACCATTTCATGAGGAATAGTTTGATGTTCCTTGACTTGAATGAGTGCTTCTTCTATTGCTTTTTTTTCAGAGAAACTCATTGAATTTGAAACGGAATCATCAGTTGTGGTGTCATTCAGATAATTATCAAAAACTGATGAAACGATACGTAATAAACGTTCGTCCGCATTTTCAATTTGCATTTGAATTTTTCGTTTTAATTCTGGAAGTCCCATAGTTAAGGATTTAGATACAAAATTACAAAATTTAATAATATGTTTATTTGTTGTATTAATCAATGAATTCATTTTTTTGTTTTTTTGAAATGTAGTTCAATGTGATTTTTTTGAAATAGATTAATTTGTCAAACATGTTGTTATATTTGTAATTTAAATCCTGTAATTATTGTTGATAAAATACGTGTATCTAAAAAGTATGAGAAAAATAAAATTAATTGCGAGTGTAGTTATGGTACTAATTTCATTTGCATGTAGCAAGACAGAGGACGAGACTGGAGTGGAGAAACAATTAGAGATAAATAATTATAATCTTTCTGGGATTTGGTATATCAAAAGTGTTATCAAATCAGATGGGAGTATTGTTGAACATAATAATATTTGTACATCTAAGAGAGATTATATTCAAATAAATAGTAATTATGTTATTTTCAATTTTGTGTATCAAGCAGATTGTATTAATATCAACAATGTTGGTTGTGGTTCCTTTTTCTTAGATAGCAAAGCGAAAACGATTACTGGTAACAGTTGTTCCTCTCCATTTGAAGGTAAAATTTCAAACCTGACAGCTTCTGTATTACAAATTGATTATAGTGAGGTAAAGGATTTAATGTTTCTGAACGAGCCTTTTAACTGCAAAGGGGTTATATTGTCACGACAGTAAAAATATTAGTTAGGTCTCTTTAATATAAAAAAGCTATAGAAAAATTTCCAGAAGTTATACGTTTTTTCAATTTTTTAAACGATTATTGGTGGTTTTATGGTGAGGGAATTTTATTTTTTTTGTACTCAAAAATCAATTTTAAAGTTTCTTTAGATTAGAGTCGATTTTGTAAATACTTGCTAACTTTGCACCATGATTGAGAAAAAAGACATACGAGCCTTATCTAAAGAAGATTTACGTCAATTTTTTGTGGCAAATAAAGATAAAGCCTTTCGCGGAAATCAGGTTTACGAATGGTTGTGGAGCAAGGGCGCGCACAGTTTTGAGGATATGACCAATATCTCAAAAGCAACCCGTAACATGCTTGAGGAACATTTTGTAATCAATCATATCAAAGTAGATACGATGCAGCGTTCGGATGACGGAACGGTAAAAAATGCAGTTCGTTTGCATGATGGTTTGGTGGTGGAATCGGTTTTGATTCCTACTGAAACCCGAACTACTGCCTGTGTTTCGAGTCAGGTGGGTTGCAGTTTGGATTGTAATTTTTGCGCCACTGCCCGATTAAAACGAATGCGTAACCTGGAACCGGCCGAAATTTATGATCAGGTGTTGGCTATTGACCGGGAAAGTCGGTTGTATTTTAATCATCCTTTGTCCAATATTGTTTTTATGGGAATGGGCGAACCTCTGATGAATTACAATAATGTGATGAAAGCGATTGATATGATTACTTCGGAAGAAGGATTAGGAATGTCGCCCAAACGTATTGTGGTTTCAACTTCGGGAATTCCAAAGATGATTAAAAAAATGGCTGATGATGAGGTGAAATTCAAGCTGGCGGTTTCTCTGCATTCGGCTATTGACGAAATCAGAGCCCGAATAATGCCTTTTTCTAAAAATTTTCCGTTGGCTGATTTGCGTGAAGCTTTAGAATATTGGTATAAAAAAACCAAAAGTAAGGTTTCGTACGAATATGTGGTTTGGAAAGGAATAAATGACAACAAAGCTTCGGTAGATGCTTTGGTTCGTTTTTGCAAATATGTTCCCTGTAAAGTCAATTTAATTGAATACAATCCAATTGACGACGGAGAATTTCAGCAGGCTTCGGAAGAAGCAATTAATGCTTATATTAAAGGACTGGAATCTATTGGAGTTGTGGTAAAAGTACGCAGAAGCCGGGGGAAAGATATCGATGCTGCCTGTGGGCAATTGGCAAACAAAGAAGCTTAATTTTTTTTGCAATAAAATAAAAAAAGCATTCGATTATTGAAGTAAATTATCAATAACCGAATGCTTTTTCGTTTTTAGGATTTTATTTTTTTAAGGTAATTTCGGTAGTCACACCATCAAGAGTAAGCGATGCCAGATTATTACATTCTCCGGTTCCAAAATCTAAAGTGGCTGTAGTATCATTCTTTGTGATTATTTTGGTTCCGGCAACCGGAAATGGCGAATTACAACTCATTTCGTAGCGCAACGGATTAGTGATTTCACAAGTAATTACCGTTCCGTCTTTTTTAGTGATGCTGCTGTCTCCTGAAATCATAAAAATATTGTCGTTCCATTCTAAAGGAGTACTGTAGCCTTCAACCATTTCACGAATTCGGTTACCTGCTATTTCATACGTTTTTCCGTCGTCAAAAGTGATAGAAAGATCGATGGTATGGCTTAACACCGGATGGATTTCTTCCTGTAAAGCAGTAGATTCTTTGGTGTAAGTGATGCTTTTACTTCCTTGGATAAGTTTGCCGTTATGATAAAATCCTTCAAAAGTAGTATTGATTGCGAGAGTATTGGTACTGAAATCATTGGTGAAACTGATACTGATTTTTCCTTTGATGGTATTTCCGTTTGCCAGCGTACAACCTTCTGCTCCAAAATCGATGGTTCGAGTCCATACATTATCGGTTAACACTGTGGTAATGGTAGCACAACTTGGTAAAATGCTTTTTCGGTAACCGTCAATTCGGGTTGTGAGGCTTTGTTGAGCACTAAACTGATCTTCGGTAATGGCGTCAATGTCTTCTAACGAGCTGTCAATTTTTGCCGTTAAGGCTACATCATTGGAAGAAACGGCGGTGCTGTCGGCAGTAGTGTCATTAGAACTACAACTGAAAAAAGTGAGAGCGGCAAAAAATCCAATTATTAAAAATTTTGTTTTCATAATGCTTCGGTTTTTTGGTTTTAGGTAAGACATTAAAATCTTTTATTGGTTTAATGAGCCAATTTTTTTTACATTAAACGCAATTTTTAGTTTTATAGTATAAATCTATTGATAATAATACTAAGAGTTTTAAAAAAAGAATGTCTTTTTTATATAAAATAGTATCTTTGAAAACCAAATGAATGTTACTTCTCAAATAAAACAGCCCATATTCAAGGAAATGGAACTTTTTGAAAAAAAGTTCTATGAATCGATGTCTTCACAAGTGGCGTTGTTAAACCGAATTACTTATTACATTGTCAATCGTAAAGGAAAACAAATGCGACCGATGTTTGTGTTTCTTACGGCTAAGATGATTTCCGGTGGAACGGTTAATGAGCGAACTTATCGTGGTGCTTCGGTTATTGAATTGATTCATACGGCTACTTTGGTGCATGACGATGTGGTGGATGATAGTAATCGTCGTCGCGGATTTTTTTCTATAAATGCTTTGTGGAAAAACAAGATTGCTGTTTTAGTTGGTGATTATTTGTTGTCCAAAGGTTTGTTACTTTCTATTGATAACGGCGATTTTGATTTACTTCAAATTATTTCTGTCGCTGTGCGCGAAATGAGCGAAGGCGAATTATTGCAGATCGAAAAAGCCAGAAGATTGGACATCACAGAATCCGTTTATTACGAAATTATCCGAAAAAAAACCGCTACACTTATTGCTGCCTGTTGCGCTTTGGGAGCCAAATCGGTTTCGGAAGATGTAGCGCAGGTGGAGAATATGCGAAAGTTTGGAGAATTGATTGGAATGGCTTTCCAAATCAAAGACGATTTGTTTGATTATACCGATGATGCGATTGGGAAACCAACCGGAATCGACATCAAAGAACAAAAAATGACGCTGCCGCTGATTTATGTTCTCAATCATTGCTCACCAAAAGAAAAATCCTGGTTAATCAATTCGATTAAAAATCACAATAAAGACAAAAAACGCGTTAAAGAAGTGATTGCTTTTGTGAAAAATAATAACGGTTTAGCTTATGCCGAACAAAAAATGGTCGAATTTCAGCAGGAAGCCTTACAGTTATTAGAGTGTTACCCCGATTCTGATTTTAAAACGGCCTTGACCATCATGGTGAACTACGTGATTGAAAGAAAGAAATAAGTAATAACAATTTCAATTTCAAAAGCTTATTAATTTTTTCAATTGCAATTGTAAATTGTCATTACTATTGCCATTTTTATTGATTTTTTTCTTCCTCATGCAACCTTTTCATATTATAAATCGTCTATGCTAATAGAAACACTTTATAAAAATTGAAAGTAATCCACTTACATCAGGAGGAAAAAGAAATAATCCGGTTAGCAGTCGAAAATAATCGATCAGCACAACAGCAGATTTATTCCAGATTTTCTCCAAAAATGTTATCCGTTTGCCGACAATACATAAAAGACATTCATCAGGCCGAAGATATCATGATTACCGCTTTTATGAAAGTGTTTACTAATTTGAAGAATTTTCAACACAAAGGAAGTTTTGAAGGCTGGATCAGGCGAATTATGGTAAACGAATGTATTTCATTTATCAGGGTTCATAAAAAATTGAAGTATATCGAAGATGATTTCGTCATTGGACGCGATGAGGAAAGTTTTGATTTTATTGAAAGTCAATTTTCGGTAGCTGATATTCAGTTTTTGATTGACAGTTTGCCGGATGGTTACAAGCTTGTTTTCAACTTGTATGCTATTGAAGGTTATAAACATCAGGAAATTGCCAAGATGTTACAAATTAATGAAGGAACTTCAAAATCGCAATTATCGCATGCCAGAAAGCTTTTGCAAAAGCAGATTACAACCCTAAAGAATTACGAGTATGGAACCGAATAAATTAGAAAAGCAGTTCAGGGAACAATTAAATTCCCGTGAAATCAAACCTTCGGAAATAGCTTGGGAAAAACTGGATGCCATGCTTTTGGAAGCGGAAAAACCAGAAGCTAAATTCCCTTGGTTGTATGTGGCTGCTAGTTTTGTTGGTGTTTCGTTGTTTTGCACTGTTTTCTTAAATGTTGAAAATTTAAAAGTTCATAAAGAAAATCCAATAGTTGTAAAGCCAAAAATTGAGGTTGATATTCTGAAAGAAGAAAAAAATATTAATGAAATTGTTCTGCCAATAAAAGCAAATAAGGCTGTTGTTCAAAGTAAACTAAAAGAACAATCTGAAAAAACGATGAATTTAGATGCTAAAGTTATAATCAAAGAAAAAGCGGACAATGAAGTAAGTGTTGTTTTATCTGAAAAAGAAAATTATCAATCAACAGTTAAGAATAGATACGTTTCGGCGGAAAAATTATTAGCAGAAATCAGTAATACAAAATTTGAATCTACTGATGAAACTATTAAAAATACGACTAAAACAGTTTCTGTAAATCCACAGCTTTTATTGTCAAATGCTGAAAATGAATTGAATCAGTCTTTTAAAGAATCTGCATTGGACAGGTTTAATAAAAAATTTAAGACTATAAAAACAGTTCTGGCCAATAGAAATTACGAGGAATAAAAATCAATTGTCAATCAAATAATAGGAGATTATGAAAAAAATAATATTGTTTTCAATAATAGTATTGGTTGCTATGATAACCAAATTAAACGCACAAAAATTAGATTCAATAAAAAATACGTCAGAATGGTATAACAGAGGGTCTATGCCTAATAGTTATGAAATGGGACCTGATAAAACGGCTGAGTTTAGAAATCAAAATATTTTAAAGATCAAATCGATTGAAAGTAAAATTAGTGGTTTTGGTACCCTTATGAATACAATCAAGTCTGAATTATATTTAGGTAAAACAGTTAAAATGACTGCTTATGTAAAAAGTGAAAACGTAAAATCCTGGGCTGGACTTTGGATGCGAGTAGATCATTATACTACGGCTGTTCTCGCTTTTGATAATATGCAAAAAAGACCTATTAAAGGAACAAAGGATTGGAAAAAATATGAAATTGTTTTATTTGTTCCAGCAGAATCTGCATCAATTTCTTATGGGGTTTTATTAGATGGAACAGGTCAGATTTGGTTTAAAGATGTAAAGCTCGAAATTGTTGATGATATTGTTCCTGAAACGGGTTTGACTAAAGGAAGAGAGCATAGAGTAATTCCATTTGAAAAAAGAGCAAAAGCAATAGCTGATCGAATTAAAATGATAACAGACTATGAAAAGAATGCTTTAAAAACTGAAGTAAATGAGCTAGATACAGAAGTAGAGAAAGGAATGATTTCTAAAGAAGAAGCGGAAGAGCTTAAATTAAAAAAAGCTAAGGTGCATGCGGATAGTATTGAAACAAGAGTAGCTGTTGAGCAAGAAAAGCTAAATCAATTAGTTCAGGATAAAGTTGATGGAAAGCTAGGTGAAGAAGTTGATTCGAAAAAGAAAGGTGGTACATTAATTTTAGGAAGTAATAATGGCTCTTTTGATAACAGTAGAGAGATTAATATTGCTTCAATGAAAGTTTACAATGGAGAAGAAGATAAGTTAAAACGTCATATAAAAAGAACAACAAGTCAGATTGTTTTTACCACAGGAGCCAATAATTTAGTAACAAATGGTTCTGTTGCTAATTCTGATTTTAAATATGCGCAATCTCGGTTTTACGAATGGGGCTTGACTTACAATACTCGAATATTTAAAAATGACAATTTATTACATGCCAAATACGGTTTGTCTTTAATGTACAATGATTTAAAACCAACAGATAATCGTTCTTTTGAGGTTAATGGGAATCAAACGGATCTTATTGTTCATCCGGTTGCTGTAAAAGATTCCCGTTTTAGAAATGTAAACTTAGTGGTGCCATTGCATTTGGAGTTTGATTTCACTGAACCAACAACTAAAAACGATAAAACGTATTTTAAATCACATGATAGTTTTAGGTTAGGTTTAGGTGGTTTTTTTGGAGTCAATTTAAAGTCTAAACAAATTCTTAAGTATAATTTAGATGGAGATTATACTGTTGAAAAAACACGAGGTGATTTTAATGTTAATAATTTTATCTGCGGTTTAAGTACTTATGTTGGTTATAAAGCAACCAGTTTATATTTGAAATACGATTTAAATCCTTTGTTTAGAGATAATGTGGTAAAGCAAAATAATGTCTCTTTAGGGTTGCGATTTGATTTTAATTGATGTTGTTTTTTGAAATTGAAATTGAAAAATGCTATTGGCATTGCCATTGATATTGTATCTTTGACCTTTCCAACTTTATCTTTAAAAAATTGATTTCAAAAGCTACCATAGATACTGTTTTCGAAACTGCCCGAGTTGAGGAAGTTATTGGTGATTTTGTACAGTTAAAACGTGCAGGAAGTAATTTCAAAGGGCTGAGTCCGTTTTCTGATGAGCGATCGCCATCGTTTATGGTATCGCCTGCAAAAGGAATCTGGAAGGATTTTAGCTCGGGAAAAGGAGGTAATGCGGTAGCTTTTTTGATGGAACACTCGCATTTTACCTATCCTGAGGCCATTCGGTATCTGGCTAAAAAATATAATATCGAAATTGAAGAAACCGAACAAACGGATGCCGAAAAAGCCAATATGGATGCGCGGGAAAGTATGTATTTGGTTTCTGAATTTGCAAAAGATTATTTTCATAAAACGCTTCTTAATACCGAAGAAGGACAAGCTATCGGACTTTCGTATTTTAAAGAAAGAGGATTTACTACCGAAACGATTAAAAAATTCAGTTTAGGATATTCACCTGAAACATGGGATGCTTTGACGAAAGAGGCTTTGGGCAAAGGGTATAAACTCGAATTTTTGGAAAGTACCGGATTGACAATTCCAAGAGAAGACAGACCTTTTGACCGCTTCAAAGGTAGGGTGATGTTCCCGATTCAGAGTATGTCAGGGCGAATTTTAGGTTTTGGTGGCCGAATTTTAACGAATGATAAAAAAGCTGCAAAATATCTGAATTCGCCGGAGAGTGAAATTTATCATAAGAGTAAGGTTTTATACGGAATTTTTCAGGCAAAGCAGTCTATTGCTAAGCTGAATAACTGTTTTTTAGTGGAAGGTTATACCGATGTGATTCAGTTTAATCAGGCTGGAATAGAGAATGTTGTGGCTTCTTCAGGAACTGCATTGACGCCGGATCAGATTCGATTGATAAACCGATTGACTCGAAATATCACGGTGCTTTTTGATGGTGATGCAGCCGGACTTCGCGCTTCTATCCGAGGAATCGATTTGATTTTGGAAGAAGGAATGAATGTTAAAGTTTGTGCTTTTCCCGATGGAGAAGATCCGGACAGTTTTGCCAAAAAAACACCTTATGATGACTTAGTTGCCTATTTAGAAACGAATGCGAAGGATTTTATTCAGTTCAAAGCTTCCCTTTTGATGGATGAGGCCAAGAACGATCCTATCAAAAAAGCTGACTTAATTCGCGATATGGTAGGAAGTATTTCTAAAATTCCGGATCGTATTCAACGCGAAGTTTATATTCAGGAGTGTTCCCGAATCATGGATATTTCGGAGCAGGTGCTTATTAGTACTTTGGCGCAGCTCATTCAAAAAGATATTGCCGAAGTTGCTAAAAAGCAAAAGCAGGAGCTGAGACCATTTCAAGTCCATAGAAACCAAAACCCTGCAAATACAGGTTTTTCTGGAGGAGATCCGGAAGATCCCAGAACCGGGCCACCAGAGGATTATCCGGGAGAACCGGGATATTCCAGTGAGCCTTCGGAAAAAGTAGATGTCTTGTATCGCTTAGAGCGAAAAATAATTGAGATTTTACTTTTGTACGGAGATAAAACGGAAGAGTTTGAAGATATTTTAATGAAGACCAATGAGGATGGCGAAATTGTAAATGTGAGCCATATGAAATCCTATAAAGTTTTTCAACGTATCTATCTGAGTTTGCAGGAAGATGAAGTCGAATTAGCTAATCCGATGTTTCGTGGGATTTTTAACGATTTGATTAATTATTACCTTCAAAATGAAAAATTCAGTTTGGAGCACTATTTAATGCAATTACCTTCTGAATATGCGCAGGAAGTAACCGATATTTTGATGGAAGATGAACGTTTGGTCATGCACAATTGGGAAGGTCAAAATATTTTTCCTAAGACAAAGCAGGAAACCGTAGCTCAAAATGTTTCCGAAACTATTTTAACGATGCGATGGTATCTGGTTGGGCGAATTATAGAGGAATTAAAAAACTCCATATCACCTGATCAGGATAATATGGAGTCTTTAATGATGATTAGAGACTATAACGAATTGACTCGTGCTTTTTCAAAAAAACTCGGTCGAGTTATGTCTCGTTTTTAGATTAAACAATCTCTAAACTTTTAGCCTTATTTACTAAGTCAACTAAGTTAGTTACGTTTAATTTAGTTAATAAACGTAGTTTGTAAGTACTAATTGTTTTTTCGTTAAGACCTAAGATTTCAGCAATCTCGTGGTTTTTCTTTCCTCCGCTTAAATAACGTAAAACCTCTACCTCACGGTTAGAAAGTTTACGGTATAGACGTTCGCTTTTGCTTTGTTTCGCTATTAAAGCCAGGTTTTTCTTAACCGTTTCGTTCATGATAATTTTACCTTGATGAACTTTGACTATAGATTGTCCTAAAGTTTCCAATTTTTCTTTTTTGTGTACATATCCGGCAACACCTGCTTTGATAGCGTTTGGTGCATAAATTTGTTCAGATAGACCACTGAAAATAATAATTTTGGTTTTTGGAAAATCCTTTAAAAGCGATTTTACTTCAAAAATACTGGAGAGTCCCTCCAATTCTAAGTCTAAAATTAAGACGTCAATTTCTTTTGTTGAAAGAATATCCCGAATCATCGAAAAACTACCAACATTGGCAGAAATTGAGATTTCAGAATGGTCTTTGAAGTAAGATTTTACTCCGAAATGCACTACCGGAAAATTATCGGCCAGACAAACTTTAATCATGATTTTTATTTTTTAGGGTTGTTTTTTTTTATATGAATTGTATGTATAAAATTAGGAAAAAAAATGGAATAATTTTATTTTTAATGGATAAAATCGTATTAATTCCGATTAATTACACAAACAGGTATTGGATTCATCTTGTGTTGGTTGATGGTGTTGAGTTTTTTGTAGATTTTAAACACCTCTTTTTCTCTTTCGGTATAATTATCTGAAGGACTGTTGTTTTGGTCTTCCATCATAGCCCATTCTAATTCGTCGTAACTTGCACCTAATTGTTGTTCGTCTGTTTTTTCATCTCCAAACAAACCGTCGGATGGCTGAGCCGTCAAAATAGATTCAGGGACTTTTAAATAAGCAGCCAGAGCAAATACGTCCGATTTCATTAAATCGGCAATTGGACTTAAATCGACACCGCCATCGCCGTATTTAGTATAGAAACCAACTCCGAAATCTTCTACTTTATTTCCGGTACCGGCAACCAAAAGGCTGTGAACTCCTGCATAGTAATATAAGGTTGTCATTCTTAAACGGGCGCGTGAGTTGGCAAGAGTTAGGTTGAGTTTGTGTTCTTCAAAGTTTGTAGGAACTTCTTTTTTGAAAGCTTCAAAAACAGCCGTTAAATCACTTTGAATACTGCTAACGTTTGGGAAACGTTTTTTTAATTGTTCAATATGTTCTTTAGCACGGCTAACATGGCTTTTGTGTTGGTGAATGGGCATTTCAACGCATAAAACCTGAAGTCCGGTTTGAGCACATAAAGTTGAGGTTACAGCCGAATCTACACCTCCGGAAATTCCCACTACAAAACCATTTACTTTTGTGGTTTCTGCGTATGATTTGAGCCAGTTAACAATGTGAGCGTTTACTTCTTCAACTTTAATACTGCTTTTTTTAGTCATAATTGTTCCAATTTTAGTTGTCAGGAATGTATCTTTGTGCATGATTTTTCGGTTAATCTGCTGGTTATCCTGACGCAATGCTGCAAATTTAATTAAAATAAAATGAAAACGTATGTAAATTTCTTAGTTCTCTTGTTCTTTTTTTTCTCTTGTAATACTAAAAATAAGACAGAAAAGGCAGTTGAAGCTATTTCTGTAGATTTGCAAGTGATCCGATTTGATAAAATATTTTTTGAAACGGAACCTAAAGATTTGCCTAAAATTAAAAAGGAATTTCCCTTTTTCTTCCCTGCCGGAAATGACGATGCGGTTTGGTTGGAGAAAATGCAGCATCCGCTTTGGAGAGAATTATACGGTGAAGTTCAAAAGAAGTTTTCAGACTTTGATCCTTATAAATTGGAGATTGAAGGTGTTTTTAAACGCATCAAGTATCATTTTCCAAAAGTTCAAACACCAAAGAAAATTTTCACAGTTATTTCGGAGATGGATTATAATAATAAGGTAATCTATGCCGATAGTTTATTGATTGTTTCTCTCGAAATGTATTTGGGAAAAGAACATAAGTTTTATCAGTTTCCAAATTACATCAAGCAAAATTTTGAGCCTAAGCAAATGATGCCGGATGTGGTGGAAAGTTTTGCTAAAAGGAAAATGATGTCCGAAAGGGATAAAAGTTATTTGGCGGCGATGGTTCAGGCTGGAAAAGAGTTGTATTTAAAAGATATGTTGTTGCCGGAAGATGAATATAAAGATGAAGATAAAATAGGTTACACTCCGGAACAGCTGTTGTGGTGTCAGGAAAATGAAAGTTATATTTGGCGTTATTTTATTGATGGGCAATTGTTGTATGATGATAATCCGAAATTAGTTTCCCGATTTATCAGTCCGGCGCCATTTTCTAAATTTTATCTGGAAATTGATAATGAATCGCCTGGAAAAGTAGGTGCCTGGATAGGATGGCAAATTGTTCGTTCGTATATGAAAAATAATGAAGTATCTTTGCCGGAGTTAATGCGGGTTTCTGCTAAAGAAATTTTTGAAAAGTCAAATTATAAACCTAAGAAATAATGTCAAACGCACATAAATCGGAAATTAATTTTCTGGTAGAATTAGATGAAAACCGAATTCCTGAAAAATTATACTGGACGGCAAAAGACGGCGGAGTAGAAATGGAGGAATCCAAAGCTATTATGTTATCGGTTTGGGATAGTAAAGCTAAAGAAAGCATGCGCATTGATTTGTGGACCAAAGATATGCCGGTGGATGAGATGAAAGTTTTCTTTCATCAGACTTTAGTGGCGATGTCGGATACTTTTCAGCGTGCCACCGGAGACGAAAAAATGTCGGCAACGATGAAAGATTTCTGCGAATATTTTGCTGAAAAATTAGAGTTGACAAAATAATCTCAAAGTTTCGGGATGAAAAAATCTTGTAAAAAATCCCAAATTCCAAGCTTTTAGCAAATGGAATTTGGGATTTTTTCGATTTTATTTTTTGGAATTTGGAATTTGGAATTTGGAATTTGGAATTTCTAAAATTGGAATTTAAAATTTAAAATCCGTTGTTATTGAAAATTTCCTGATTGACTTCGTCTATATAATTTAGGAGTTGTTCTTTTCCGGTTCCTTCGCTTGATGAGGTTACAAAGTAAGGCGGCATTTCGGCCCAGTTATTGGCAAACATTTGTTTGCGGTAAGCGGCAATATGCGAATCAATTTTAGTTTTGCTGATTTTATCGGCTTTGGTAAAAATGATGCAAAACGGAATTTCGCTTTCGCCCATAAAGCTCATAAATTCAATATCAATCTTCTGAGCTTCATGACGGATGTCGATTAGTACAAAAGCGCAGGCCAGCTGTTCTCTTCTTTCAAAATAATCGGTAATGAATTGTTGAAAAACCGATTTAGTTTTCTTAGAAACTTTGGCATAACCATAACCTGGTAAATCTACTAAAAACCAGTTTTTGTTGATTAAAAAATGATTAATTAGCTGTGTTTTTCCTGGTTTTCCAGAGGTTTTAGCTAAATTTTTGTTGTTGGTCAGCATGTTGATTAATGATGACTTCCCAACGTTTGACCTGCCTATAAAAGCATATTCGGGCAAAAAATCCTTAGGACATTTGCTTACATCAGAGTTGCTAATTATAAATTCGGCGGTATTGATTTTCATTTTATATTTTGTTTAAAAAAGGCTTATAAATTGGTTTTTTTAAGCCATTCTTCTAATAAATTGTTGAATTCGTCCGGATGTTCCATCATGGCAGCGTGTCCGCATTTGTCAATCCAGTACAAACTTGAATTTGGTAATAATTTGTTGAATTCTGTGGCTACTTCAGGAGGAGTAACCTTGTCATTTTTTCCCCAAATAATACAGGTTTGTACGTGCATTTTTGGTAAATCTTTAGCCATGTTGTGACGAATAGCACTCTTAGCGATGGTTAAAGTTTTGATTAACTTAATGCGATCGTTTACGGTTGCATACACTTCGTCAATTAATTCCGGAGTAGCAATTTTAGGGTCATAAAAGACATCTTCTGCTTTTTTCTTGATGTATTCATAATCGCCACGTTTTGGGTAACTGTCGCCCATGGCGCTTTCATAAAGTCCTGAACTACCTGTAATTACCAGTCCGGCAACTTTTTCGGGATACATTTTGGTATGGTACAATGCTATGTGACCGCCTAATGAATTACCTAAAAGAATTACGCGGTCAAAACCCTTAAAAGTGATAAAGTCCTTTACGTATTTGGCAAAGGCTTTTACGTTAGTTTTTAGAAGGCTTTGGGTGTATATGGGTAAATCCGGAATTACAATTTTGTATCCTTTGTCAGAGAAGTAACGTGCTACGCCATCAAAGTTGCTTAGGCCGCCCATCAATCCGTGTAAGATAACAATCGGGGTGCCTTCTCCTGCTTCATAATAGCTGTATTTGCCTTCTTTTTTATAGTTTTTCTCCATGCTTTTGAATGCGAATTTCAATTTTGACAAATATAGGATTTAATCAGTTAAAAAAGTTTTTGAAAACACTTTTTGGGGATAATATTTTGAATTTTTAGGGCTTTTTGCTTGGTGTTGTTTGTTATGTTGTTGAGACTCTTGTGTTTTTTTGTGAAAATATTGTGTTTTTTCTAATGTTAAATTGGTGGTTTTTTGGGGGGATTTTTTTGTATAAAATTCTGTTGCTTGTTAGAAAAGAGAATTGGGCTAATATTCTGATAGTCTAAAAATTAAGGGTTTTGTGTTGAAAGTGGGTAAACTTATCAACAAAGTGGTAGAAAGTGGTAAAAGGTGGTAAATTTTTTTATATTTTTGCTCTATATCATTTAAGAACTGTTTTTTGAATACAATTGTAGGGACATACGAGTGTAAAGTTGATGCTAAAGGGAGGGTGTTGTTGCCTGCTCCTTTGAAAAAGCAATTGGCTGCATCGCTTCAGGACGGATTTGTCTTGAAGCGCTCGGTATTTCAGTCCTGTTTGGAATTGTATCCAATGGAAGAATGGAATTTGATGATGCAAAAAATCAACAAACTCAATCGGTTTGTAAAGAAGAACAATGATTTTATCCGAAAATTTACTGCCGGAGTAAAAGTGGTAGAGATTGATGCTTTAGGCCGTTTATTGGTTCCAAAGGATTTAGTGAATTTTGCCAATATTACTAAAGATGTTGTGTTTTCATCGGCGGTAAATATTGTGGAAATCTGGGATAAAGATTTGTATGAGCAGTCTATAGATGACGGAGTTGATTTCGCAGATTTGGCTGAAGAAGTAATGGGTAATATAAATGACGACGAAAATGGAATATCATAATCCGGTTTTGCTTAAAGAGACGGTTGACGGTTTGAATATCAAGCCGGATGGTGTGTATGTGGATGTGACTTTTGGCGGTGGTGGTCATTCGAAAGAGATTTTAAGACGATTAGGTCCAAATGGAAAATTATTCGCTTTTGACCAGGATGAAGATGCTTTGGCTAACGCACTTGCAGACGAACGATTTGTTTTGATTAATGAGAATTTTAGATATATCAAACGTTTTTTACGTTTTCACGGAGTGCGAAGTGTGGATGGAATCTTGGGGGATTTAGGTGTTTCTTCACATCAGTTTGATGTGCCGGAAAGAGGTTTTTCTACCCGATTTGATGCGGAATTAGATATGAGAATGAGTCAAAAAAATGACTTAGATGCTTATAAAGTGGTAAATGAATATGATGATGCCAGTTTAAGACGTGTTTTTTATGATTATGGTGAATTAAAAAATGCACCGGCTTTATCAAGAACGATAATAGAAGCCCGCTTACACCGACCAATAAAAACTACTGACGAACTGAAAGATGCTTTAGCGAAATATTTGCCAGAGAAAGTTAGAAATAAAGTGTTGGCACAAATTTATCAGGCGATTCGGATTGAAGTAAACCAGGAAATGGATGTTTTGAAAGAGTTTTTAGAGCAATCCTTAGAAATATTAAATCCGGGAGGAAGATTGAGCGTGATTTCCTATCATTCTCTCGAAGATCGTTTGGTAAAGCGTTTTATGAAAAACGGAATGTTTGAAGGCGAACCGGAACGGGACTTTTTTGGGAATTATTCTGTGCCGTTTAAATTAATAGGAAAGCTGATAATTCCCAATGAGGAAGAAATAAAAATAAACAACAGAGCCCGAAGTGCTAAATTAAGAATTGCAGAAAAGATTTAGAGGATGAAGATGAGTATTTACAATCTGTTAAAAGCAAGGTTTTTAATCGATGAAGATGCGATAAAAAATTGGCGTTTTATTGTTTTTTTGATTGTTCTGGCAATTATTATGATTGCAAATACACAGCGTTACGAACAAAAGGTTTTTAAAATTGCCGAATTAGCATCAGAAGTAAAAGAGTTACGCTCGGAATTTGTGGACAGGCGTTCGGAATTAATGAAACTGAGAATGGAATCGACCGTTTCTGAGAAAATGGAAGAAAGACAAATTTTTCCATCGACAGTTCCGCCGGTGAAGATAAAAGTAAATAAAGAAGAAGATAAAAGTTTCCTTAAGAAATTATGGCAGTAGAAGATAAATACATATCGTACCGAATTTATCTGGTTGCTTGTGCTATTTTTTTGATGGCATTAGCGGTTGCTGTAAAGTTGACAAATATTCAGTGGGTTGAAGGAGATTATTATCGCGAATTGGCTAAGGAAAGAACGGTGAAGAATTTTGTAATTCCGGCTAATAAAGGAAATATTTATTCTTCTGACGGAAGTTTGTTAGCTACTTCGATACCTAAATATATTATTCGTTTTGATGCTTTAGCGCCTAAAAAAGAAGATTTTGAAAATAATGTCAGAGCATTATCGGATTCCTTAGCAACAATTTTAGGTAAGTCGTCCTATTATTATCAAAATGAATTAAGAAAGGCCAGAGCTAATAACAATCGTTATTTTTTAATCGCACGTGATTTAAGTTATACCGATTATATGAAGATTAAAAGTTTTCCTTTGTTCGAATTAGGTTCCTACAAAGGAGGAATTATAGTTGATCAGAAAACCGTTCGTGAGCATCCGATTGGGAAAATTGCCGAAAGAACCATTGGTTACGAAAGAACATACGATGCGGGACATTCAGACGGAAAAGGAATCGAATGGGCTTACAAAGATTATTTGAATGGTAAAGACGGCCGAATTTTAAAACAAAAAATTGCCAAAGGACAGTGGAAACCTATTCGCGACCAGAACGAAGTAGATCCGTTAGACGGCTATGATGTGATTTCAACCATCGATGTTTATATTCAGGACATTGCGCATCATGCTTTGTTGAAACAATTAGAAGATTATGAGGCTGATCATGGTTGTGTGGTGGTGATGGAAACGCATACCGGAAAAGTTAGAGCTATTGCTAATTTAGGAAGAGCCAATGACGGAACCTATTATGAAACGACTAATTATGCTGTTGCCGAATCCCACGAACCGGGTTCTACCTTTAAATTGGTGGACTTGATGACAATTCTTGAAGACAAAGTAGCTGATACCAGTACGGTTTATGATACACACGGCGGAGAAATTCGTTATTCCGGAAAAGCAGTAAGAGATTCTCACAAAGGAGGTTATGGGAAGATTTCTTTGGCCAGAGGTTTCGAATTGTCTTCTAATACGGTTTTGGTTCAGGCGGTTTATGAAAATTACAAAAACAATCCATCCAAGTTTGTAAATCATGTGAATTCTTATGGTTTGAACAAACGCTTACACATGGATTTTAAAGGCGAAGGACGTCCTTTTATTCCACAGCCAACAGATAAAAACTGGTCGAATATTTCTCTGCCTTGGATGGCTTTTGGATACGGTGTTTCGGTTACTCCAATGCAAACTTTAGCCTATTATAATGCAGTTGCCAATGATGGTATAATGGTCAAACCTTATTTTGTTTCAGAAATCAAAGAATGGAACAAAACCATCAAAAAGATGGAGACTCAGGTGATTAATTCTAAAATTTGTTCGGATGAAACACTTTCAAAATTAAAAGCGGTTTTGAAAAATGTAGTTAAAAAAGGAACGGCTTCTAAATTATATTCTAAAGATTTTCCAATGGCCGGAAAAACAGGAACAGCTCAGGTAAATTATGGAAAACGTGACGGTTCCGGTTTGTATTATGCATCATCATTTGTTGGATATTTTCCGGCTGATGCACCAAAATATTCCTGTATTGTGGTAGTTCATAAACCTAATACGGCTAATAACAATTATTACGGAGCCGATGTGGCGGGACCTGTTTTCAAGCGTATTGCACAAAAAATTTTTACTGAGGTGCCTTCGACAAATGAAATTAAAAAATTAGACAGAAAAGTACCTAAGCAGGAACAAAGTTACAACGAATATTTTGCGAAGCTTCAGAAAAACCAGCAATTAATGCCTAATGTAAAAGGAATGCCGGGAATGGATGCCATTGCTTTATTGGAAAATTTAGGATTACAAGTAAGAGCAAAAGGAATTGGAAAAGTAAAAAGTCAATCCTTGCAGGCAGGACAAAATATTAGAAAAAACACAACTATAACCTTAGAATTATTGTGATTAAATTAAAAGACATATTATACCGAGTAGCAATCGACGCCGTTCACGGTTCGACAGATATTGCTATCCACAAATTGGATTTTGATTCCCGAAAAATTGAAGCTAATGATGTGTTTGTGGCTATTCGCGGTACGATTTCAGACGGACATGATTATATCCAAAAAGCAATTGACTCAGGTGCTAAAGCTGTCATCTGTGATACTTTTCCGGAGCAGTTTGCCGCTGAAGTAACTTATGTAAAAGTAGATGATACCAATAAAGCCATGGCTTTTATGGCGGCTAATTATTTTGGAAATCCATCTGAAAAATTAAAATTAGTTGGGATTACCGGTACCAACGGAAAAACTACGATTGCTTCGTTGTTGTATCAATTATTCAAAAAAGCGGGTTTTAAAGTTGGTTTGCTTTCTACCGTTAAAATTTTGGCAGATGATGTTGAGTATAAAGCAACGCATACCACTCCGGACTCGATTACCATTAATCATTATTTAAAAGAAATGGTTAATGCCGGTGTTGAATATTGTTTTATGGAAGTGAGTTCGCATGGAATTCACCAAAAACGTACCGAAGCCTTACATTTTGCCGGAGGTGTTTTTACCAATTTGTCGCATGATCATTTGGATTATCATCCCACTTTTGCGGAATACCGTGATGTTAAAAAATCTTTTTTCGATCATTTGCCAAAAACAGCTTTTGCCATTTCGAATATAGATGATAAAAACGGAGCCATGATGTTGCAAAATACCGTTGCTAAAAAACGTACTTATGCACTAAAATCCTATGCTGATTATAAAGCGCAAATTTTAGAAAATTTATTATCAGGTTTATTGTTGAAAATCGAAGGTAATGAAGTTTGGGTAAAACTAATTGGGGTTTTCAATGCTTATAATTTGTTGGCAATTTATGCAACGGCTATCGAATTAAGATTGGATAATTTGGAAACTCTTCGTTTGTTGTCCGAATTAGAAAGTGTTTCTGGTCGTTTTCAATATATTGTTTCTAATTCAAATGTTACTGCGATTGTAGATTATGCGCATACTCCTGATGCACTTGAAAATGTATTGAAAACCATTAATGAAGTACGTACTAAAAATGAACAATTAATCACAATTGTAGGTTGTGGTGGAAACAGAGATAAGGCGAAACGACCAATTATGGCTGGTATTGCTTCTGAATTGAGCAATAAAACCATTTTAACTTCAGATAATCCGCGAGACGAAGATCCGGAAGTGATTATTGCTGAGATGGAAAAAGGAGTGCCGCCTCAAAATCATAAAAAAGTTTTTGCTGTAACCGACAGAAAACAAGCGATTAAAATTGCCTGTCAATTGGCACAGCCAAATGATATTATTTTAATTGCCGGAAAAGGACATGAAACCTATCAGGAAATCAAGGGTGTGCGTACTGATTTTGACGATATGAAAATTGTTAAAGAAATTTTAGAAGAACTGGGCAAATAATAGTCTAATCGTCAAACTGATTAAAAAATAAAAAACACAACGATTACACAATTAAATATTAAACAAATAGACCAAAAGATATGCTGTATTATTTATTTGATTATTTCAACAAAGTATTAAATCTTTCCGGGACGGGAGTTTTTCAATACATTACCTTCAGATCTTCATTGGCATTTATTCTTTCGCTTTTGTTGTCAACTATTTATGGTAAAAGAGTTATTAAGTTTTTGCAAAAACAGCAGGTGGGTGAAACTATTCGTGAGTTAGGTTTGCAAGGTCAAAATGAAAAAGCAGGAACTCCAACAATGGGAGGTTTGATTATCATTTTTGCTACGCTGATACCAGTATTACTTTTTGCTAAGTTGCATAATATTTACATCGTTTTACTTATTGTTACGACTTTGTGGATGGGGACCATTGGTTTTATTGACGATTATATCAAGATTTTCAAAAAAGACAAACAGGGTTTAAAAGGAATTTTTAAAGTTGTGGGTCAGGTAGGATTAGGGTTAATTGTAGGTAGTGTATTGTATTTTAATCCTCATGTAACGGTTAGAACGGATACCGGAAAAACTGACGTTTTTAAGGTTCCTACGGAAACTGTGGTGATGCCGGCTCCTGTTGAAGAAAAATCTACAGCAACGACCATTCCTTTTTTCAAAAATAATGAGTTTGATTATGCTGAATTATTAGCTTGGACGGGTGATGGTTATCAAAAATGGGCCTGGATTATCTTTATTCCGGTTGTGATTTTTATTATCACGGCAGTTTCAAACGGAGCGAATTTAACCGATGGAATCGATGGGCTCGCAGCGGGAACTTCAGCGATTTCGGTCTTGGCGCTGGCTATTTTTACCTTCGTTTCGGGAAATATTATTTTCTCCAATTATCTCAACATTATGTACATCCCTAATTCGGGAGAAATGACGGTTTTTATTGCCGCTTTTGTTGGGGCGTTAATTGGATTTTTATGGTACAATTCATATCCCGCTTCAGTATTTATGGGAGATACAGGAAGTTTAACTATTGGTGGAGTTATTGCAGTTTTAGCGATTGCCGTTCGAAAAGAATTATTGATTCCATTATTGTGCGGAATATTTTTAGTCGAAAATTTCTCAGTCGTTCTACAGGTAAGTTATTTTAAATATACCAAGAAACGTTTTGGCGAAGGCCGGAGAATTTTCCTGATGTCGCCTTTGCATCATCATTATCAGAAGAAAGGTTATCACGAAAGTAAAATTGTAACCCGATTTTGGATTGTAGCCATCATGCTGGCCATACTTTCCATTGTTACCTTAAAACTAAGATAATATGAGATTAGTTGTATTAGGCGGTGGCGAAAGCGGCGTGGGAACAGCCATTTTAGGGAAACAAAAAGGATACGATGTTTTTGTGTCTGATTTTGGAAAAATAAAAGAAAGTTACAAAGAAGTTCTTATCCAAAATGCGATTGCCTGGGAGGATGAAAAACATACTGAATCCTTAATTCTGAATGCCGATGTGGTGATGAAAAGTCCCGGTATTCCTGAAAAAGCGCCGATTGTTAAAAAGCTGATTGAAAAAGGAATTCCGGTGATTTCTGAAATAGAATTTGCGGCTCCTTTTACAAAAGCGGTTACCATTGGGATTACGGGAAGTAATGGAAAAACAACCACTACGATGCTAACGTATCATTTGTTGAAATCGGCAGGATTGAATGTAGGACTGGCGGGAAATATCGGAAAAAGTTTTGCCGAACAGGTTGCCGAAGATAAGTACGATAGCTATGTGTTGGAGTTGAGTAGTTTTCAATTGGACGGAATTATAAATTACAAACCACATATTGCGATTATAACCAATATCAGTCCGGATCATTTAGACCGATACGATTATAAATACGAGAATTATATTGATTCGAAATTTAGAATAACGATGAATCAAACCGAAGAGGATTATCTCATTTATGATGCAGATGACGAAGCCATTTCGGATTGGTTGAAGAAGAACAAAACAAGAGCGAAATTAATTCCTTTTTCATTGACAAAAACTTTTGAAGAAGGAGCCTTTATAAAAAATAATACAATGGAAGCAATCATTAATCAGGAAGAATTTAAAATGGAAACAGAATCAATTGCCTTAGAAGGAAAACATAATTTAAAGAATGCCATGGCAGCGACTTCTGTAGCCAAATTGATGCAAATTAGAAAAGCAACAATTCGTGAGAGTTTATCTAATTTCCAGGGTGTAGAACACCGTCTTGAAAAAGTATTGAAAATTCAAAATGTACAATACATTAATGATTCTAAAGCAACCAATGTAAACGCAACTTTCTTTGCATTGGACAGTATGACGACACCAACGGTTTGGATTGTTGGAGGAGTAGACAAAGGAAATGATTATAACGAATTGATGGCTTTAGTACGTGAAAAAGTAAAAGCGATTATTTGTTTAGGTGTGGATAACAGAAAAATTATCGATGCTTTTGGAAATGTGGTTGATATTATGGTGGAGGTAAATAATATGAACGATGCTGTAAAAATGGCGCAACGTATTACCGAAAAAGGAGATACGGTTTTATTATCGCCAGCCTGTGCGAGTTTTGATTTATTTGAAAACTACGAAGACAGAGGTCGTCAGTTTAAAGCGGCAGTGCATAATTTATAAAAATAGAGTCAGAAGTTAGGAGAAGGGAGTCAGGAGTATATACAAGTTACTTATAACCCACAACCCATAACTCATAACTCATAACTAAAAAAAGAATGAAAAAACTAATAAACAGATTAAACGGAGATAAAGGGATTTGGTCTTTTGTGGCCTTATTGGCCTTGTTTTCCTTTATGCCTGTTTTTAGTGCCAGTAGTAATCTGGCTTATTTAGGGCATGGTACCGGAAATACTTTGGGTTATTTAGTGAAACATTTGGCGCATGTTGCCTGCGGTTTTGCTATTATTTATTACGTACACAAAGTCCCGTATCATTATTTCAGATCCATTTCTAAAATTGCTTTGCCTGTGGTTTGGGTTATTTTAGCCATAACCATGATTAAAGGAACCGTAATTGGTGGAGCCAATGCCAGTCGTTGGATTCAGATACCTTTTGTAGGGATTTCGTTTCAGCCTTCGGCTTTAGCGGCTTTGATTTTGTATGTTTTTGTGGCGCGGTATTTATCTAAAACCCGTACCGAACCTATCGAATTTGTACAGTCTTTAAGGGAACTTTGGTTGCCGGTCTTTATTACTTTGATATTTATTCTTCCGGCTAACTTTTCGACTACGGCATTGATTTTTTCAATGGTGTTAATGCTGGTTTTTGTTGGGAAATATCCTTTGAAATATATCGGAATTATTGTGGGCTCGGGAATTGTTTTCTTGTCCTTTTTCTGGGTGTTATCTAAAGCTTTTCCGGATGCCAAATTGTTTTCGAGGGTAAGAACCTGGGAAAGCCGAATTGAAAATTTCAGTACCAATAAACCCGACGAAGACGATTATCAGATAGAGAAAGCTAAAATTGCAATTGCTTCCGGAAAAATTTACGGTTTAGGACCTGGAAAAAGTGTGCAAAAAAACTTTTTGCCGCAATCTTCTTCCGATTTTATTTATGCCATTATTGTGGAAGAATATGGTTTGATTGGCGGACTGGGAGTGTTGGCTTTGTATTTATTGTTGTTATTTCGTTTTGTGGTTGCTTCGCATAAAGCGAATACGCTTTTTGGGAAATTGGTCGTTATCGGACTGGGTTTTCCAATGATTTTTCAGGCGATGATTAATATGGCTGTGGCAGTGGAATTATTGCCGGTTACCGGACAAACTTTGCCGCTTATCAGTAGCGGAGGAACTTCTATTTGGATGACTTGTATTTCTTTGGGAATTATTATTGGGGTAACCAAAAAAGAAGAGGAAATCGAGCAGGAACAAAAAGAAGCTGCCCGAAGAGAAGAAGCTTTACAGCGATTGATTGATGCCCAACTGGCAGCTGAAGATGAACAAAATCAAAATCAATCTTTTTCGATTGAAGATAAAACAAATAATCCGATGAATGCTGTTTTGAATAAGTAATATTCGAAACCAATAGAAATAGATTTTTATAGCAATGGGACAGTATAAATTTATATTAAGTGGCGGAGGAACCGGAGGGCATATTTATCCTGCGGTGGCAATTGCTAATGAATTAAAATCAAGATTTCCTGATGCGGAGTTTCTTTTTGTGGGAGCCCAGGATAAAATGGAAATGCAAAAAGTGCCTCAGGCAGGTTATGCTATTGAAGGTTTGTGGATTGCGGGATTGCAGCGAAAGTTGACTTTGCAAAATGCCATGTTTCCTTTAAAACTCATCAGCAGTTTGTGGAAATCCCAAAAAATTATAAAAGCATTTAAACCGGATGTGGTAATCGGGACTGGTGGTTTTGCCAGCGGACCATTATTGCAAATGGCAAATATGTTAGGAGTGCCAACATTAATTCAGGAACAAAATTCTTTCCCGGGAATTACTAATAAATTGTTGAGTAAAAAAGCGAACAAAATTTGTGTGGCTTATGAGAATCTGGAACGCTTTTTTCCAAAAGAAAAAATGATTTTAACGGGGAATCCGGTGCGTCAGGATTTGATTGCTATTGCTGATAAAAGAGCTGAGGCGATTGCTCATTTTAAATTGGGTGCCAATAAAAAAACACTTTTAGTGCTTGGCGGAAGTTTAGGTGCCAGACGAATGAATCAGTTAATTGAAAAAGAGCTGAAAAATATTTTGGCTCAAAATGTTCAGATTATCTGGCAATGCGGAAAATTGTATTTTGAAGAATATCAAAAATATAATTCTGAAAATGTTCAGGTCGCAGCTTTTATCGAAAGAATGGACTTGGTTTATGCAGCCGCTGATATTGTTATTTCCAGGGCTGGGGCTTCTTCGGTGTCGGAATTATGTATTGTAGGGAAACCGGTCATTTTTATTCCGTCGCCAAATGTTGCCGAAGATCATCAAACTAAAAATGCCAAAGCAATTGTGGATAAAAAAGGAGCTATTTTGCTTAAGGAATCCCAATTGGATGCTGAATTCAGTTTGGTTTTCGAAGCTTTATTAAAAGATCCTGAAAAGCAAAAACAGCTGAGTGAAAACATAAAAGAATTGGCTTTGCCTGAGGCAACAAAACAAATTGCCGATGAAGTAGTGAAATTAATTAGAAAGAAATAATCAGAAATAAATATAATCATTATGAACTTAAATCAAATACAAAACGTCTATTTTATCGGTGTCGGTGGTATTGGTATGAGTGCTTTGGCGCGTTATTTTAAGTACATTGGAAAAGAAGTTTCTGGTTATGATAAAACGCCTACAATTTTAACCAATGAGTTGATTGAAAGCGGAATTGATATTCATTTTGAAGATGATATTAATTTAATTCCTAAAAATTATTTTGTTGAAAATACTTTGGTAATTATTACTCCTGCAGTGCCTAAAAATCATTCACAATGGAATTATTTCTTAGAACGTAATTATCAGGTTAAAAAACGTGCCGAAGTTTTAGGAATTATTACTAAAGATACCTTTTGTTTTGCTGTTGCCGGAACACACGGAAAGACAACTACTTCCAGTATTTTAGGGCATATTTTACACGAAAGTGGAGCTGATGTTACGGCTTTTATTGGCGGGATTGTGGAGAATTATAATTCCAATTTAATAGGCAGCGGAAAAACGGTAACTGTAGTTGAAGCTGATGAATTTGACCGTTCCTTTTTGCATTTGCATCCCAATATTGCCTGCGTGACTTCTATGGATGCTGATCACTTGGATATTTATGGGACTGATGAAGCTATTAAAGAATCGTTTACAGAATTTGCAGATAAAGTTCAGGATAAAAATAAATTGTTTGTAACCACGCAATTACCACTTTCGGGTGTTACTGTTGGTGTTAATGAAAAAGCGGGTTACAATGCTTGTAATATTAGAATTGAAGATGGTAGTTATGTTTTTGATGTAGAAACTCCAAATGGGATTTTGAAAGATTTTCGTTTTGGATTACCAGGACGACACAATTTGATGAATGCTTTAATGGCTCTTGCAATGGCAGTAAATTTCGGCACCCCAACCGATGCCATTGGAAGAGCCTTAGCTTCATTCAAAGGAATACGAAGACGTTTTTCGTATCAAATAAAATTGGAAAATTTGGTTTATATCGATGATTATGCACATCATCCTACTGAAATTAATGCAGTGCATCAGGCTGTGAGAGAGCTGTATCCGGGTAAAAAAGTGTTGGCTGTTTTTCAGCCGCATCTTTTTAGTCGAACCAGAGATTTTGCGGATGATTTTGCTAAAAGTCTTTCGCAGTTTGATGAAGTGTTTTTAATGGATATTTATCCGGCAAGAGAATTGCCTATGGAAGGAATAACATCGGAGTGGTTGTTATCTAAAATCGATAACCCAAACAAGAAAATTGTTTCTAAAGAAGCATTAATTCCGATGATGGTAGAAAATAATGCATCCGTTTATGTGACTATTGGTGCAGGTGATATTGGAGAAATGGTAGGGGAAATTAAAAATGCATTGAATGAAAAAAATATTTAACTGGACTAATCTCAGATTAATTTTAATGTTTGCTTTGGTGTTGTTTCTTTTTTCGTTCACATCAAAGCGAAATGAGAAGCGAAAACTGGCTAAAATCAATGTGGTTTTTGTAGGAGAAAACAATCTTTTTATCAAAGAAGAAGCGGTTAATAAATTGTTAATAGAAAATATGAACAACCGTTTAGCTATTGAAAAAGATAAATTAGCTTTGAATAAGCTAGAGAAAATACTAGATTCAAATGCGATGATTGACGAATCGGATGTGTTTGTAAGTATCGATGGTGTTTTGAAAGCGGTTGTAAAGCAAAAGACTCCTGTAGCCAGAGTGGTCAGTGAATTTGAATCTTTTTATGTTGATTATAAAGGTGGTAAGATGCCGCTTTCGGATAATTTTACAGCCAGAGTTCCGCTGGTGTCCGGAGATATAAACAGTAAGAATGAAGAGAAATTGGCGTGTTTGTTTCGTGTGATTTATGAGGATGATTTTTTGAAAAAAAACATCATTGCAATTCAAATTATGCCGAATGCGAGCTTAAAAATGTTCAACAGGAATTATAATTACCAGATTGATTTTGGTAGTATGAGGAATTTTGAAACAAAATTTAAGAACTATAAAGCCTTTTTTCAAAAAGCGGTTTTAGATAGTACATTGTATAAATACAAAAAAATTGACCTGAGGTTTACAAAACAAGTAGTTTGCACTAAATAATAGAAAATGGAAAAAGAGAATATTGCAGTAGGTCTAGATATAGGGACAACCAAAATCGTAGCCATGATTGGCAAGAAAAATGAGTATGGAAAGTTAGAAATTTTGGGGGTTGGAAAATCCAAGAGCTTAGGCGTGGCCAGAGGTGTGGTAAATAACATTACACAAACCATTCAGTCTATCCAGCAGGCAATAAATGATGCGGAAGTAAATTCAGGTTATAAAATTAAAGATGTTGTAGTAGGAATTGCGGGTCAGCATATTCGCAGTATTCAACATACAGATTACATTAGTCGTAGCAATCCTGAGGAGGTAATTGGTGGTGCTGATATTCAGTTGTTGATTGATCAGGTGAACAAATTAGCAATGTTACCGGGAGAGGAAATTATTCACGTATTGCCTCAGGAATTTAAAATTGACGGACAATCTGAAATTAAAGAACCTATCGGGATGTATGGAGGGCGCTTAGAATCCAGCTTTCATGTGGTGGTAGGTCAGGCTTCTTCAATTCGTAATGTGGGCCGTTGTATTCAGAGTTCCGGAATTGAGTTGTCAGGATTAACATTGGAGCCGTTAGCTTCTTCAGATGCTGTTTTGAGTCAGGAAGAAAAAGAAGCCGGAGTGGCTTTGATTGATATTGGTGGTGGAACAACTGACTTGGCAATTTTTAAAGACGGAATTATTCGTCATACCGCTGTGATTCCTTTTGGAGGGAATGTAATCACAGATGATATCAAAGAAGGTTGCTCTATTATAGAAAAACAGGCTGAATTATTAAAGGTGAAATTTGGATCTGCCTGGCCGGGAGAAAATAAAGACAATGAAATTGTTTCAATTCCGGGGTTAAGAGGCAGAGAGCCAAAGGAAATTTCGCTTAAAAATTTATCCAAAATTATTCATGCCCGTGTGGTTGAAATCATTGAGCAGGTTTTTAACGAAGTGAAAGCTTACGGACACGAAGATCCAAGAAAAAAACTAATTGCCGGAATTGTACTTACCGGTGGTGGCGCTCAATTGAAACACATTAAACAATTAGTGGAGTACATAACAGGAATGGATACCAGAATTGGATATCCAAATGAGCATTTGGCTGGTAATTCAGATGAGGAATTTTCAAGTCCGTTATATGCTACAGCTGTTGGATTAGTGATGAACAGTATTGCGAATAATACGCAAAGTGCTGTTAGAAAAGAAGAAGTAGTTCAGCAAAGAAATGTTTTTTACCGCGAACCGGTAGCCGAACCTGTGGAAAGAGTTCAGCAACAGGTAGAAGAAGTGGAAACAGAAGTCTATTCTAAAAAAGAAGAATCTACAGGGGATAAGATTAAGCGTTCTTTCTTTGATCGCTATGTAGATAAAATCAAAGATTTTTTAGATAACGCTGAGTAACAGGGAGAAAGAGAAGAATAAAGACAAAATATATTAATATCAAATACCAAATAATATGACGAGCAACTCAGAATTTGGAAGTATTTCATTTGATTTGCCTAAAAATCAATCAAATGTTATCAAAGTAATTGGTGTAGGAGGTGGCGGTAGTAACGCGATCAACCACATGTTTAGACAGGGAATTAAAGGTGTTGATTTTATTGTTTGTAATACCGATTCGCAAGCTTTACAAAACAGTGCTGTGCCTAACAAAATTCAGTTAGGAGTAAACTTAACAGAAGGTCTTGGAGCCGGAGCAAACCCGGATGTAGGACAACAGTCGGCTATTGAAAGTATTGCAGATATCGAAAAGATGTTAGATCGCAATACAAAGATGGTTTTTATTACTGCCGGAATGGGTGGGGGTACCGGAACCGGTGCTGCGCCTGTAATTGCTCAACTGGCTAAGGAAAGAGAAATTCTGACTGTAGGTATTGTGACTTTGCCGTTTACTTTTGAAGGAAAGGTGCGTCAGGAGCAAGCGCTTATCGGAATTGAAAAATTACGTAAACAGGTAGATTCTTTAATTGTTATTAATAATAACAAATTAAGAGAAGTTTATGGAAATCTTGGTTTTAAAGCCGGATTCTCTAAAGCGGATGAAGTTTTAGCAACAGCCTCAAGAGGAATTGCTGAAGTTATTACTCATCACTATACTCAAAATATCGACTTACGTGATGCTAAGACGGTATTGGCTAACAGCGGAACGGCTATTATGGGGTCGGCTGTGGCTGCAGGTGAAAACAGAGCGAAAGAAGCTATTATTGCAGCTTTAGATTCTCCATTATTGAATGATAACAAAATTACAGGTGCCAAAAACGTATTGTTGCTCATCGTTTCTGGATCTAATGAAATTACTTTAGATGAAATTGGAGAAATCAATGACCATATTCAAAGCGAAGCTGGTTATAATGCCAATATCATTATGGGGGTTGGTGAAGACGACACATTAGGAGATGCAGTAGCGGTAACTATTATTGCTACCGGATTTGATATTGAACAACAAAGCGGAATTGTAAATACAGAGCCTAAAAAAATCATTCATACTTTAGAAGATGAGCAAAAAATTGTTCATAATCTAAGTAATGCTCCGGTTGCTAATTTTGATTTGAATATAGATAAACCGGTAGCTGCTCCGGAAAACAAAGTGGTTTTTGAATTGATTGAAGAAGAAGAAGAAGTAGTTGCGGCTGCTCCTCAGGTTCAGGAAACGGTAGTTCCGGTTCCGGGAAACGAGGACTTGATGGCGATGTCAGAATTTATTAAAAATATCGATGTTACTTTTGAGATTGTTTCTCCGATCAAAGAAGAAGAATTTACTTTTTCGGCTCCAAAAGTAGAAGAAGTAAACCAGCCGGTTGTTGAAGGACCAAAAGCAGTAGAAAAACAAGAGCAAACTTCATTTTCTTTTGATTTGCCTCTTTTTAAATCAGAACCTGCACAGCCAGAACCTGTTCAGGAACAACCAAAAGAAGAAAGAGTTTTATTTGAATTGACGAATGAAACTAAAGAAATTAAGGTGAAAGAAGCAGTTCAGTTTGTGCCTGTAACGGAGGTTTCTGAAAAAGGAGTTATCAAATATTCTTTAGAGGAATATATGGATGCTGAAAACGAATTAACAGCTGCCAAACCTGCTGCGAAAGTAGTAGAGGAAGTGATTCCGGAGGAATTGAACATTACGATGAAAAAAGTAGAATTGGCTCAGGATGATTTTTCTAAAGCTGAGGATATTTCGCCAATCGAAATGACAATTGAAGAAACATTGCGTTTAAGAGCTGATGAGAGAAGAAAGAAATTAAAAGAATTCAATTACAAGTTTCATAATAATGTTTCCCGTATTGATGAGTATGAAAAAGAACCTGCTTATAAAAGATTAGGTATCGATATTTCAAACAATCAAACGAATAATGCAAATTCAAGAATATCAGTTGGAACCGATAGTAATAACGATTTACAATTGCGTTCTAATAACTCTTATTTGCATGATAATGTAGATTAGTTGGCTTAATTCATAGATAATAACCCGAAGATTACATTTAATTTTCGGGTTATTTTTTTTACCTTCGCGCAGCATTAAAGTTTAGCAAATGTTTCTTTGGAGGTGTTTTTGTTACAACTTTTTTTAAAAACTAATGTCGAATAAAGCAGTACTGCTTGTTAATAAAATACAACAATGAGTTTATCAGTAAAAATCATGGATGAAATGAAAACAGCCATGAAAGCAAAAGATACCGTAGCATTAGAAGCTTTAAGAGCTATAAAATCAGAATTGTTATTAGCGCAAACTTCTTCAGGTTCTAAAGAGGAGATTTCAGAAGATGAAGAAATAAAATTGTTACAACGTTTAGTAAAAACGCGTAAAGAAAGTGCCCGAATTTATACTGAGCAAAACCGTCCTGATTTGGCTGAGCCGGAATTAGCGCAGGTTGCAGTTATCGAGAAGTTTTTACCGGCACAATTAAGTGAAGCTGAAATCGAAGCTGTAATTGCGAAAATTATTGCCGAAACTGGTGCTTCCGGAATTGCATCTATGGGTAAAGTAATGGGATTGGCAACTTCGCAATTGGGCGGAGCTGCAGAAGGAAAAGTAGTTTCTGGTATTGTTAAGAAATTGTTAGTTTAAAAGTTTAAATTCCCCAAAAGAAATTCCAAATTTCAATTTTTTTAGTTTTGGAATTTGAGTTTTTTTAAGATTGGTATTTATATAAAAATGGCTGCGTAGTTCAACTGGATAGAATATCAGATTTCGGCTCTGAGGGTTGGGGGTTCGAACCCCTCCGCAGTCACAAAGACAAATTTTTAATGGCGTGATGATTATACAAGTTTTGTGTAATTATCACGCTTTTTTAGTTTTTGGTAATTCAAAAAAAGCTTAGGAATGTTTTGTTTTGAAAAACAGGATTTATTTTTATTATGCAAAAAATATTAGGTTAAATGTTAAGAAAATCATAACTTTCCATCTCTAAAGCAGCGATGAGAATTGACTGCTTACTTCAGGTTAGCTTTAAATAGTATTCCATTTTTTCAATTTTACTAAATAGTATATTTCCTTAAATAAATTAATGGTATGTTCAGAAAGATTTGTTTTGTGTTCTTATTGGTATTGATGCTAAATTCATGTAAAAATGAAGAAGATAAGGATGGAATTTTAATTGGTTTTTCTCAAAGTATCGACCATGATATATGGAGGAAATCAATGGAACATACTATGGAAATTGAGGCAGCCTTACATCCTAATGTGAAATTGAAAATCTATAATGCTAATCGAAAGTCTAAAAGACAAATAAAGGATATAGAGCGGTTTATTGAAGAGAAAGTAGATGCTATTATAGTCTCTCCATTTGAATCAGATTCAATTATTCCGGTAATAGAAAAAGCAAATTCTAAAGGGATTCCTGTTGTTATAGTTGACAGAAAAGTAAATACTTCAAATTATACGGCTTATATAGGGGCAGATAATGTCGAGGTAGGAAGAATTGCGGGCAGGCATATTGTATCATTGTCAAAAGGGAAGGCAAAAGTGATTGAAGTCAGAGGGGCCTATTATACTTCGCCCGGCTTGGAGAGAAGTTTGGGTTTTAAAGGGATTGTGGAGCAATATCCAGGTATAAAGGTGGTCAGGTTGGATGCTTATAAAGATGAATTACCTAAGGAGGCTTTTTTAAAAGCTTTAACTGAGAATCGGGATGTAGATTATGTTTTTGCTTATAACGATGTAATTGCTTATCAGGCATACCTTGTTGCCAAAAGCAAAAAGCTTGAAAAAAAGATTAAAATAATAGGTGTTGATGGTATTAATGGTCCTTATGGCGGAATCCAATTAGTAAAGGACGGGATTTTAAAAGCCACAGTATTATATCCTACGGGAGGAAGTGAGGCCGTTAAATTGGCTCTAAAGGTGATTAATAATGAAATTGTTCCCAAAAAGAATAATCTTAATACCGTTTTGATTGATTCTCTTAATGCTGAAATTATGAGTAATCAGTTTGATAAAATCACTATTCAGCAGTCGGATATTGAGGAACAGCAACATATTATTAAAAATCAGGAAGAGAAATATGCCAGCCAGAGTAATCTTCTCAAATTATTAATCATTTTGTTTGTCATTGTCTTCGGGTTGGCCATATATAGTATTTATTCCCGAATAACAATTAGTCGTAAGAAGAATGAATTAGAAGAAAAGAACAAAAAAATAGTGATCCAAAGAAATGAAATCAAGCAATTTGCAAAGGAATTGAAAAAGAGTAATGAGGGAAGACTTTTATTTTTTACAGGTCTTTCTCATGAGTTTAAAACACCTTTGACCTTGATTTTGAGTTCGGTGGAGTCTTTGAAAAATGAATTCAGGAATAAAGGAATTGCGGTTAATACTGAGATTAATTTGATGTATAATAATTCGAGAAGATTATTAAGGTTAATTAATCAGCTTTTGGATTACCGAAAAATAGAAGATAAAAAATTTGTGCTCAAAGCATCAAAAACAAATATTTTAGATTTTTCGAAAAGTATAGTTTGTGATTTCGAAAAAGAAGCAAAGAGAAAGCTTATTGATTTTACGCTGACGAGCAATAATCCGGATTTGGAGGTTTATATTGACCGAAATTTGATGGATAAAGTTTACTTTAATTTGTTATCCAACGCCTTTAAATTTACTCCTGAGAGTGGTAAGATTGCTGTTGCAATCAATGAAGATAAAATTAATAATGTTGTTAGGATTTCTTTTAAAGATTCAGGTATTGGAATTCCTGAAAATGAAATAGAGGAGGTTTTTAAAGCTTTTTATCAAGGATCAAATAATTATAGAAGCAACAGTTCGGGCATAGGGTTACATTTGTCAAAGAATTTTATTGATTTGCATAAAGGTAAGGTAGCGATTAATTCTAAAAACGGGACTGAATTTATTATTAGCTTACCATTGGGCAAAGAGCATCTGGATGCCAAATCAATAATAGAAGATCAGGTCCTTGATTTAATATACCAATCGGATTATTTGGATTCGGATATCCAAGTGAGTGAGCCAATGATTAATGAGGATAAGTATTCTATTTTTTATATTGAGGATAATGTTGATTTATTGGATTTTATAACCAATAAATTTTCGACACAGTACACTATTTATACCTCAGACGGTACTGATGCTATAGAACGCGCTTTGGAGTTAATTCCGGATGTTATTATTTGTGATTTGAATTTGCATGATAAAAATGGCTTTGAAATTTGTAAAATTTTAAAGAAAGACCTGAGAACGTCTCATATTCCTATTATTATATTAACAGCATCAGAAGATCAGGATTCTTATTTGAAAGCATTAGAAAGCGGTGCAGATATCTTCCTAACCAAACCTTTTGACTTAAAAGTTTTATCTCAGTCTATTAAAGGGCTTTTGTATAATAGAGAAAAATTACGGTTTTATTACACTAATAATATTTTAAAAATTGACGATAGTGGTTTTGGTTTTTCCGAACAGAATTTTTTACGAAAACTCAATTCGTTAATTGAAAAAAACATGGAGAATTCGGCTTATCTGATAGAAGATTTAGCGCATGATTTAAATATTTCCAGAGTACAATTGTATCGAAAAGTAAAGGCGATATTAGGAATTAGTGTAAGTGATCATCTCCTTAACCTTCGATTGGAGAAATCTAAAATACTGCTTAAGAAAACGAATCAGAATATTTCGGAAATAGCTTATGCCGTAGGTTTTTCATCGCCTAATTATTTTTCGACTTCTTTTAAAAATAAATTTGGTGTAACACCAACGGAATATAAAGGAGTAAAATAGGTTTTGAAGGTTTAATTGTCTTCTTTTTTCATTGTATTTATGTTACGTAATTGTAAATCATGTAACATGAGTATTCTTTTAGGATAGATTTTATAATTGGTTTTCGCTGTCAGGCTTTGTTTTTAAAGGCTTTGTAGTGATGTTTATGTGCTTTTTTTGAAATTGTGCCAATTGAAACATATTGAGAATGTAATTATGATTTTTAATATGAAATTAGCAGGGTTTGGTTGTAGAAATAGATTTGGATTTAATCATTTGCACATCGATACATACTTACATATTGCTATTAATTCAAAAAAAATAAACCACTATTAATTATGAAAAAGGATCTCGTTTTCTCTTTGTTAAAAGGTGATTTCAAATTTGTTGTTGTTTTCTTTTACGGTTTGCTAAGTTCTTATGCACAAAATATTACAATTCCGATAGAGACTAAAGACCATGCTTTAGTATTGCAAACAGATAATGATAAACGATTGCGAAATATTTATTTTGGCAAACCACTAAAAAACAAGGCGGAATATGATATTATAGCTAAGAGTTTTGATTTTAATGATGCAAATGCAGGAATTTATAATATCGCTTATACTCCTTCGGGGACTTCTAATTTGTCGGAGCCGGCCTTGCAGGTAAAACATGCTGATGGCAATACCTCTCTGGAACTTAAATATGTTAGTCATAAATATCAGAAGATTGATGTTGATGTTACTTTAATCAGTATCGTTCTTAAAGATCCTGTTTATCCGTTTGAGGTAACTTTGTTTTATAAAGTATGGGCTGCTAAAAATGTTATCGAGCAGTGGACTGAGATAAAACATCAGGAGGAAAAGGCTGTTTTATTGCAAAAATATGCTTCGGCTAATATGTATTTTACCAATAAGAATTTTTATCTGACCAGTTTTCAAGGGGAGTATCTTAAGGAAATGCAGCCTGTCGAAACTAAATTGGAACAGGGAATCAGAGTGATTGATTCAAAACTGGGGACAAGGGCAATGCTTTTGCAAACTCCAAATTTTATGGTTTCATTTGGTCAGCCTGCTTCAGAAAATGAGGGTTTGGTTATGTTGGGGCAGCTTGCCTGGAGTGGTAATTTTAAACTTGATTTCGAAATCGATTCGTATAAAAATCTTCGTTTGATTGCCGGAATTAATCCTTGTGCTTCCGAATATTCTTTGGTGCCTAACAGGGTTTTTAAAACTCCGTCTTTAATTTATGCATTGTCTAATGAGGGTACCGGAGAGGCTAGCCGTAATCTTCATGAATGGGCCAGAAAATACAGGGTTTTAGATGGTGAGGGTGAACGTTTGACTTTGTTGAATAATTGGGAAGCTACTTATTTTGATTTTGATGAGGCTAAGATTAAAGATTTATTTAAAGGTGCTAAATCATTGGGTGTTGATATGTTTTTGTTAGATGATGGCTGGTTTGGAAATAAATATCCCCGAAATAATGATGATGCAGGTTTAGGGGATTGGAAGGAAAATAAGAAAAAATTGCCTAATGGATTGGGTTATTTGGTGAAAGAAGCCCAAAAAGAAGGGGTTAAATTTGGTATCTGGATAGAACCTGAAATGGTTAACCCAAGAAGCGAATTGTATGAAAAACATCTGGACTGGGTTATTCGTCAGCCGGAAAGACCTGAGATTTATTATAGAAATCAGTTGGTTTTGGATTTGTCAAATCCCGAAGTGCAGGATTTTGTTTTTGGGATAGTAGATAATTTGTTTGTTAAAAACTCTGATTTGGCTTTTATTAAATGGGATTGTAATGCGGTAATCTATAATGCTTATTCTGCTTTTCTCTCTAAAAAAGGAATTCCTCAGTCTAATTTATATGTAGATTATATTCATGGGTTGTATAAGGTTTTAGAAAGAATCAGGGCAAAATATCCTAAAGTTCCTATGATGTTGTGCTCTGGAGGAGGTGGTAGGGCTGATTATGGGTTCTTGAAATATTTTACTGAATTTTGGCCTAGTGATGATACTGATCCTATTGAAAGAATATTTATTCAATGGAATTATTCGTATTTTTTTCCTTCGATAACTACCGATAATCATGTGACTGATTGGGGAAAACAACCGTTAAAGTTTAGGGTTGATGTTGCGAGTATGGGGAAATTAGGATTTGATATTGTTGAAAGCCATTTAAGTGAAAACGATAAAGTGTTTTGTAAGCAGGCAATTTCAAATTATAATTCGTTTAAAGATATTGTATGGCATGGCGATTTGTATCGTTTGTTGAATCCGCATGAAAATGATATTTCGTCTTTAATGTATGTGAATAAAGAAAAAAATAAAGCTGTTGTTTTTAATTATCTGGTTAATAACCGATATAAAATCACGGCTACTGAAAGACCAATTGTGTTGGCGGGATTGGATCCGGATAGTAAATACACTGTTAAAGAAATAAACCTGTATCCCGATACAAAATCTATGATTAATGCAGGAAATGTTTATTCAGGTAACTTTTTGATGACAGTAGGGATAAATCCAAATGTTACCCTAAAACGTACGAGTGTTATATTAGAAATAACCCAGGTAAAATAATGATTTATAAAAGTATGCTCTAGGCATTAGGGAATTTTTTCTGTTTAAGTTGAAAATGCAGCTGGTTTAAAATCAATTGCATTTTTTTATGCGGTAAATTTAAGTTGAGTTGTTGTTTTAATGAATGTTTGTTTTTCTGTTTAATGGTCGCTGATTATTGTTCAAATTTTATTTTTCACCTGCTGTAGATGAATATAAAGGATTGAAAATTCAAAAGAAACTGATGATAAGAAGTGAAAATGCACAATTCAAACTAAATGTTTTCCAGGTTAATGTCTTTTAAATAGAATGTTATTACAATTGGTGTTTTTTGTTTTAATGGTTCGTTTTTTAATTATTAATTATAAAGAAAAGGATTCTTTTTTTGTGAAATATTTTAGATATTTTGAAGCTTTTTCAGTTTGTTTTTTATGTAAAATATAATTTAAAAGTATAAAAAAAGCAGGAAGTGAAATTTTACGGTTAATAAATTGATTATTTCCTTATTGAATCATGTAACAAGGTTGTAGATTGCGTAACATTAGTATACTATAACCTTTTCTTTAGGCCTATTAGAGCCATTTGTCTCTTGGTAATAAATCCTTGTAAAATAAGGGATTATTTGATTTTTACATTCTTTTAACATTTACAAACACAATTGTAACATTGCTAAAATAGGTGAGCCTATTAAGCAGATACCTTAGCAATTGAATTTAAAGTTACAGATAATGAGAAAAATATTTATTTGGGCGTTAGTAGCATCACTTGCAGGATTCCTTTTTGGTTTTGATACTGTTGTGATTTCCGGAGCTGATAAAAAGTTACAGTCGATTTGGAATTCATCGGATGCTTTTCACGGTACAGTTGTAATGGGCATGGCTTTGTGGGGAACTGTAATAGGAGCCATTTTTGGAGGGATACCAACTAACAAATTGGGTAGAAAAAATACTTTATTGTGGATTGGAATATTATTTTTCTTCTCTGCTATAGGTTCTGCTTTAGCAAACGGACCTTATGTATTTGCCGCTTTTAGATTTGTTGGCGGATTGGGGGTTGGAGCTTCTACTATAGCGGCACCGGCTTATATTTCAGAAATCGCACCGGCAAAAGACAGAGGGAAATTGGTGGCATTTTACCAGTTTAATATTGTACTGGGAATTCTTATCGCCTTTCTTTCTAATTATCTGTTACGAAACGTAGGTGAAAATTCATGGAGATGGATGATGGGGGTACAGGCATTTCCTTCTTTCATTTATTCAGTATTAATTTTTTCTATTCCTAAAAGTCCAAGATGGTTATTATCAAAGAACAGAGATGAAGAAGCTAAAAGTGTTCTGGAGCGAATGGGATTGGAAGCTGATTTTGAAGAAATGAAAAAAGAGATTGATGCGGATAACGCTAATGCAGCTCTTGCTAATGACAGCATCTTTTTAAAAAAATACAGAACCCCATTGATATTAGCGTTTTTGATTGCTTTTTTCAACCAATTATCAGGAATTAATGCTTTTCTGTATTATTCTAATAGAATTTTTCAGGAAGCCGGTTTAGGAGAAAGTACTGCTTTGTTGAGTAGTATTGGAATTGGAGTGGTAAACTTAGTTTTTACTTTGATTGGTGTTTTCCTGATAGATAAGTTAGGACGGAAAATTCTAATGTATATAGGGTCAGTAGGTTATATCATTTCGCTTACTTTAGTAGCTATGGCATTTTTCCTTCATTGGCAGGGGATTATGGTTCCGGTATTTTTATTCTTATTCATTGCTGCACATGCAATAGGTCAGGGAGCAGTAATCTGGGTTTTTATATCCGAGATTTTTCCTAATCATCTCAGAGCTTCAGGACAGGCTTTTGGTAGCACGACACATTGGGTTTTAGCTGCAATCATTCCATCATTGATTCCTTTTTTATTTTCTACGATTGGTCCGGGGGTTGTGTTTTTGTTTTTTGCCATAATGATGGTATTCCAACTACTTTTTGTTGCCTTTTTAATGCCTGAAACCAAAGGGATTTCTTTAGAAGAGTTAAGTAAAAAATTAATTAAAAATTAATAACATGAACAGAATAAGAATTAAGAAATGGTTAGGACTAATAAGCAGTCTGGTAATTTTTTCGGGTTTGTTTTCCTGTAAAGAAGCTGGAGATTCGGATGGGGAAAAATATACTGAAGAGGAACTCTACAGACCTAATTTTCATTTTACACCTAAAAAAGGTTGGATGAATGATCCTAATGGATTGTTTTATTACAATGGATATTACCATCTTTTTTACCAACATTACCCCGATTCAAATATTTGGGGACCAATGCACTGGGGCCATGCTATAAGTACCGATTTGATTACCTGGACAGAAAAACCTATAGCTCTTTATCCGGATGCCAAGGGGTATATTTTTTCGGGTAGTGCGGTTGTAGATTTAAACAATACTTCTGGTTTTGGTAGTTTAAAGAATCCGCCTATTGTGGCAATGTTTACCTATCATGATCCGGTAAAAGAAAAATCCGGAGCTGTAGATACTCAATCGCAGGGGATTGCATATTCATTAAATGAAGGTTTGACCTGGACAAAGTATGAGGCAAATCCGGTTATTAAAAATCCGAACCTTAAAGATTTCAGGGATCCTAAAATGATCTGGGATAATATTCACAAACAATGGTTAATGGTCTTAGCCGCAGGGGACAGTATTTTTTTCTATGGCTCTAAAGATTTAAAAAACTGGGAATTACTTTCTGATTTTGGAAAAAATATAGGGGCGCATGGCGGAGTTTGGGAGTGTCCGGATTTATTTCCAATGTTAATTGAAGGGTCTGATGATTATAAATGGGTGCTTTTGGTAAGTATAAATCCCGGAGGACCTAACGGAGGTTCGGCAACACAATATTTTGTAGGTGATTTTGATGGTAAAAATTTCACTCTTGACGAATCTTTTTCTCAGGATTTAAAAGAAAAAAAATCGCTTTGGATTGATTACGGCAGAGACAATTATGCAGGAGTTACATGGTCAAATATTTCTGAAGTGGATGGAAGAAAATTATTTGTAGGATGGATGTCAAACTGGAATTATGCTCAAAAAGTGCCTACTCAAAAATGGAGAAGCAGCATGACTCTGCCAAGGGAATTAGCACTTGTTAAAGATGACGGACATTATAAAGTTTCTTTTCAGCCAGTGAGGGAATTACAAAATTATGTGTCAAAAACAATTAAAAAAGAAACTCTTAAAATAAACAAAAAAACGGTTTTAACTGACAAATCATTCGTTGATTTATCCAAAACAGATATCCGATTTAATGTATGTAACCTTAAAAACGATATCTATACATTCTCCTTGTCAAATGCTTTAGGTAATACAATTGAATTTGGAATTAATAAAAAGGACAAGTTCTTTTTTGTTGACAGAAAAAAATCAGGAGTGATTTCTTTCTCGGATGATTTTGCAAAACAAATTTCAAAAGTAGCTTTTACAAAGGATTTTAATAAAATGGATGTAAGGGTTGTAATTGATAAAACATCAATTGAGGTATTTTACGACAAAGGAAAAACAGTTATGACCGAGATATTTTTTTCTGAAAAACCTATGGAAACATTCTCGGTTAACAAAGGGAATTTTGACTACGCTATTGAAAATCTAATTATTAACCAACTAAATTTTAACTAAAACTATTTAAATTATGAAACGAAAAATCATTCTCTATTTAATTTTAATGGGCTCCTTTTTTTCTTTGTCGGCTCAAAATATAGGAATAAAAGGGACAGTAACATCTTCTGAAGATGGAATGTCATTACCAGGTGTGTCAGTTCTAGTCTCGGGGACAAATAAGGGAACTACAACTGATCTTGATGGTAAATATGAGCTTAAAAATGTAGACGCTAAAGCCTCTTTGGTTTTTAGTTATGTAGGTTTTACAAACCAAACAGTACAGGTAAACGGTCAGGAAACAATTAATGTTGCTTTGAAAGGAGAATCACAACAATTGACCGAAGTTATTGTAACGGGATATTCAAAAGAACGTAAGGTAGACGTTACAGGATCTGTTGTTGTAGTTGAGATGAAGCCTATTGAGGGACAAAGTATGAGTTCCGGTAATGCCATGCAGGCTATGCAGGGAAGGGTTGCCGGTTTGTCAGTAGAAAAGTCCGGAGATCCGAGCGGAACCAGCAGCAAGATTTTAATCAGAGGGGTTAGTACTTTAGGAAATACTGATCCGTTGTATGTAATTGACGGAGTTCCTACTGTAAGACCGGAAGTTTTTGCCAGTTTAAATCCAAGTGTTATAGAATCTGTTCAGGTGTTAAAAGATGCTTCTGCTTCTTCTATTTATGGTTCCAGAGCAGCCAATGGTGTTATTGTAGTAACAACTAAAAATGCTTTCAAAGGAGAAAGAATGAATGTGTCTTACAGTACCAGTATTTCTGCTATGTCAGAGAAAAAGCAAAGGTATAAAATGTTGAATGCAGTCGACAGAGGTAAGGTATTGTGGCAGGCGTCTGTTAATGATGGTGCATTTCCTGAAGACGGTTATGGCGAAATTTACAATTTTGACTGGAATAATAATTTGGCTAATCCTGTTTTAAATGGGGTAACGGTTCAGCCTTTTGTTGGAGGGGATACTAATATGCCTGCAGGAGATACTGATTGGCAGGATGTATTGTATAAAACGGGATTTGTTGTTAATAATGATTTGTCAGTTTCGGGAGGAAGTGATAAATCGAATGCAATGTTGAATTTAGGGTATTTAGATAATACAGGTATGTTGAAGTATACTGGTTATGAAAGGTACACGGCAAGATTGAATGCTAATTTTAAATTGTTTAATGACAAAGTGCGATTTGGAATTAATTCTCAGTTTACTCAGTCTAATGAGACATTAGCGGCTGCTGATGTTGGGAATTCTCCGGTTCCTGCTCTGGCTATTTCATTAGCGCCAACTATTCCTGTTTATACAAATTCCGGGGGATATGGAGGGGCTTTAGGTTCTGGATATTCTGACAGAAATAACCCTTTGTTGATGCAGTATTTGAACCGATGGGATAATACCAGAAGAATGTCTTTGTTTGCTAATGTTTTCACAGAAATTGATGTGGTTAAAAATCTTACTTATAGAAACAGTATAGGTATTGATTTTAATGATTACAACAAAAAAGATATTGAGCCAAAGGTTAGTAATGGATCAGTTAACAGAGATAATAATAGTCTGACTCTTGATACAAATAAATATTCCAGTTTAACTATTTCTAATACGTTGAATTATAATGTAAAATTAGAAGATCATAAAATAGGTGTAATTGTTGGTACTGAATCAGTTAAAACGGATTTGAATAGTATATATGCCCGTGGGGAAGGATTTGCAGTTGAAACAGAAGATTATTTTGTTTTATCGGCTGCCACGGGAGCTAGGACATCAAACGGGCTTTCTACAGGAAGCAGATTGCTTTCTCAGTTTGGTAAGTTAAATTATTCGTTTTCAGATAAATATTTGGCAACTTTTACGATAAGACGTGATGGTTCTTCGCGATTTGGAGCAGATAACAGATATGGTATTTTCCCTGCTGCCACAGTAGGTTGGAAGATGAGTAATGAAAATTTCCTGAAAAATGTTGAAGCAATTTCGTTATTAAAATTTCGTGCTGGTTATGGAGAGGTTGGGAATCAGTCTATTGGAGATAATGCCCGTTTTGGTTTGTACGAAACGAGATACGGTCCTAATCAAAATGTATTTGACCCATGGTTTTTTAATATTTATTACAATGTTGGAACAGCTTATGATTTGAATGGTAATAATACAGGGAATTTACCATCAGGTTTTGTTTCCATTCAAGCGGCTAACTCGGGATTGAAATGGGAGTCAACTAAAGAGATAAACGTAGGATTGGACTTTGCTTTTTTAGATAATAAATTATCAGGATCGTTTGATTATTTCGCAAGAAAAACGGATGGAATATTAATTAAACCACCAGTTGCTTCGGTTGTTGGTGAAGGCCAACAACGTTTTGTAAATGGAGCATCTACTGAAAATAAAGGATGGGAATTAGTTTTAGGTTATTCAGATACTTTAGAGAACGGATTGACTTTTAATGTAACTACCAATTTTGGTGCAACAAAAAATAAAATTACTCAATTACCTGAAGAGGTAAGATCGGCATATCCGGGTACGGCGGCAAATTCAATTGTTGGTCATTCACAGTTTGAAATTTTCGGATATAAAACTGATGGATTGTTCCAGTCACAGGATGATATTGATTCACATGCAACTCAGGTGGCTGCCAGATTAGGAGGTATTAAATATGTGGATATCAATAATGATGGAGTTATTAATTCTAATGACAGAACTTTTATTGGTTCAACACAACCTAAATTAGAATATGGTATTAATATTAGTTTGAGTTATAAAAATATTGATATGTCCATTTTTGGTTCGGGGGTTACAGGAAGAAAAGGGGTAGATCCTTATATCTATTGGAATAATTTTGTTCAGGGAAGAGAAAATGCAGGGCCTGGAACTTTAAATGCCTGGACTCCTACGAATACGAATACAGATGTTCCATCACTTTCTTTAGCGCATAATGATACTCAGATGTCGGAATATTTTTTAAGAAACAATTCGTATTTCAAAATGAGAAATATTCAATTAGGTTATACATTACCGGAAGCATTTGTTAATAAAACTGGGTTCTTGACACATTGCAGAATTTATGCTCAGGGAGAGAACTTATTTTGGTTTACTCCAAAAGGCTACATAGGTTCTGATCCGGAACGTACAGATGTAAATAGAATACCTGTACCAACGACTTTCTCTTTAGGAGTAAACTTAAACTTTTAATTAAATCTCATGAAAAAATATAATAAAATAGTTATCAGCTTCTTGTCAATTTTATTTTTGGCATCATGTAGCTCAGATTTTTTAGATTATGAACCTAAAGGCGTATTGTCTTCGGAGAATGTAGCAACAGCTGAAAATGCAGATGCTCTTGTAAATGCGGCTTATGCCGCAATAGGAAATGACGAAATGGTAGGTCCAATAACCAACCAGTGGGTCTATGGAAGTGTGCGTTCTGATGATGCTTACAAAGGTGGTGGTGGACGCTCAGATGTGGATGTAATTGATACTTATGAGCAGTACAATACAACTATTCCTGATTATGGAGACTGGATGCTTCCAAGAACCTGGACGAATCACTATAAGGCTATTTCCAGAGCTAATTTTGCCTTGTCAGTAATTAATTCTTTGTCAGAGACGGAGTATCCGCTTCAAAAACAAAGACAGGCAGAGCTTCGTTTTTTAAGAGCGCATTCTCATTTTATGTTGAAATTGTTGTTTAATAAAGTTCCGTTTATTACTGAAGATCTTACTAAAGAGGAAATTTTAGAAACATCAAATGATTTGACTTCTGATCAATTGTGGGATAAAATTGCTGAAGATTTTATTTTTGCTCATGATAATTTGCCACCTTCACAAGATGAAGTAGGTAGAGCAGATAAAAATGCTGCTTCTGCATATTTGGCTAAATTAAGATTGTATCAGGCTTATGAACAAAATCCTACTACTCATGCTGTAATAAACATTAACGCAACAAGATTACAGGAAGTGATTGATTATGCTGATGAAGTAATTGGAGACTTAGAGATTGATTTTGGTTTCAATTTCTTGGATGGTCATGATAACGGTCAGGAATCTATCTGGGCAGTTCAGTTTTCTATCAATGATGGAACTAATACCGGAAGGGTTAGTTTTGTTACCGGATTGAATTCGCCACATGGTTCACCGCTTTACGGATGTTGCGGTTTTCATTTAGCTAGTCAAAACATGGTGAATGCCTTTAAAACGGATGCTGATGGTTTACCATTATTGGATACTTTTAATGATTCGGATATCTATAATACTGTAGATGCAAATGGAAAATCAACTTTGACTACCGGTGTAACACTTGATCCAAGAATTGATCATACGGTAGGAGTCCCTGGCAGACCATTCAAATATAAAAATACCTTGAAAACAGCTGGAGATATGGTTTACAATTTTAGTTGGGCGAGAGATCCGGGAGTTTATGGTTATTTTGGAAATATGAAAGAGCAACAATCCCCTGACTGTTCTTGTTATGTGAAAAACGGGCCATTTATAGGGACTTCAAAAAATGTTGATTTTATTAGATATGCCGATGTATTGTTGTTTAAAGCAGAAGCATTAATTCAATTGAACAGAATAGAAGAAGCACGACTAATTATCAACCGAATAAGAGAAAGAGCAGCGGCCAGTACAGCAATGCCATTAGCAGCAGGTGCTTCAAATGTTTATAATGTTGGTACGTATGATTCTTTTTCTTCAAAAGATTATGCTATGAAAGCATTGATGTTTGAAAGAAGATTGGAGTTTGGTATGGAAGGCCCTCGATTCTTTGATTTGGTACGATGGGGAATCGCAGAACCGGTTTTAAATGCTTATCTTGCAGTTGAGAAAACTAAAAAAGGGTTCTTGTCAAGTGCTCATTTTACAGCAGGTAGAGATGAATATTATCCGATACCGCAAAGAGAGATAGATTTTACAGGAGGATTGTATACGCAAAATCCTGGATATTAATTGTTAATAAAAATGTGTTTGGTTATTTAATGTGATTGAGGGCAGGTTTTATACCTGTCCTTAATTTTTAAATATTGTGATTATGAATAAAAAAGATGCTTTAAAAGCTGTTTGTTTTGGGGAAGTACTTTGGGATTTATTTCCAACACATAAAAAAATAGGTGGAGCACCTTTAAATGTTGCTCTCAGGATGAATGCTTTGGGAGTTAAAACAGCTATGATTAGTTGTGTGGGGAAAGATGAAAATGGGGAAGATATCCTGTCTTTTTTAAATCAGCATAATGTTAGTACTGATTTTGTTCAAATAACCGAAAAATATAAAACGGGAGTTGTTAATGTTATGGTTAATGAAAAAGGAAATGCTTCTTATGATATTTCATATCCTTCCGCCTGGGATAAAATTGAACAGACAAAGTCAATGGATACTGTTGTGTCAAAAGCAGATGCATTTGTTTTTGGAAGTTTGGTGTGCAGGGATGAAGTGTCGAGATTAACCTTAAATCATCTTTTAGCAAAAGCAAAATATAAAGTTCTGGATGCAAATCTCAGGGCGCCCTACTATACAACGGAGACACTTACCGATTTGATGATGAAGGCTGATTTTATTAAACTTAATGACGAGGAATTATTCGAAATTAGCAAAGAGCTGGAATCTCCTTTTAATTCTTTTGAGCAGAATATCAAATTTATAGCTGAGAAAACCAATACCTCACAAATATGTGTGACCAAAGGTGCTTTTGGGGCGGTTTTATTCAGCAATGGAAAGTTTTATTATAACAGCGGGTATTTTATAAAAGTGGTGGATACAGTAGGAGCAGGTGATTCTTTTCTTGCAACTTTGATTACGAGATTGCTTAAAGGAAAATCACCCCAAAAAGCTTTAAATTATGCCTGTGCCGTTGGAGCATTAGTTGCCGGAAACGAAGGAGCTAATCCGGAATTGGATAAGGAAACAATAAAAGAATTTATGAAAGTTTAGTATTTCTAAGTATGTAGAAACTATTACTTAGTTGTATATAAAATAAAAACATAAACATGAAAAATCTATTTTTATTAATTGCCACAATTGCAATTAACCTAAGTTTAACTGCTCAAAATTACGAAGTTAAATCTCCGGACAATAAATTGATCATTACTATTACATTAAATGAAACTATTTCTTTTGTTGTAAATTATAATGATAAAATGGTTGCAGAGGCTAAAGATATTTCGCTTGAAATAAGCAATCTGGACATGCTAATTTAGCAGTTACTAAAAAAGTAACAAAAAAGAAGTTATTTCTTTTCTATTGCTTTTTTGCTTTTTAAAGAATATATTTAGCAATCCAAATCTCTTAAACTTAATTTATGGCTACTGTTTTTCAAGTACTCACTACGTTGTTGATGGTAGTTCTGTTTGTTGTTTTTGTTTTTAAAATTATAATAGAACCTGTTTATGTTCTTTTTTATAATAAGCCGGTTTATATTCACTACTATTTTCCGGTTCGAAAATTAGATGTAGTTCAAAGTGATTTCTTGGAACGCCATTTTTCTTTTTATAAAAAATTATCTCTGCAAAAAAAGAAGTACTTTAATCATCGCGTGGCTGCTTTTGTGGCTAAATATCAATTTATTGGTCAGGCTGGTTTTATAGTAACTGAGGAGGTAAAATTGCTTCTTGCGGCAACTTATGTGATGCTTACTTTTGGAATGCGCCATTATCGGATCAATAATTTTAATAAAATTATCATTTATGCCGAAAGCTATTATTCGGTTATAACCAAACAATACCACAAAGGCGAATTTAATCCGGCTTTAAAAGCCTTGGTGTTTTCCTGGAAAGATTTTGAAGAAGGTTTGCGTTGCGAAAATGATAACTTAAATTTAGGATTACATGAGTTTTCACATGCCTTGTATTTTCATGGATTAAAAGGGCGGGATCAGAGTAGTGTGGTTTTTGCGGATTCTTATGATAAGATTATTGCTTATCTCAAGCGTCCTGATGTTTTAAACGGGCTTATTGCGTCAAATTATTTTCGAATTTACGCTTATACCAATCAGGCTGAATTTGTAGCTGTGGTTTTGGAACATTTCTTTGAAACGCCTTTGAAATTCAAGCAGGAGTATCCTGAGCTTTTTACGATTGTTGCTGAAATGATCAATATCAAAGAAGAGTATTTTGCTTAAAAAAAAACACTCCAAAAGAATATTACTTTTGGAGTGAATTATATTTTTAAAATTTTACTTTATAGAGTAGTGATTTTTTTCAAATCAGCCACGGTAGCAATTGGGTCAGCGGAACCAAAAACATAGCTTCCGGCTACCAAAACATCGGCCCCGGCTTCTGCTAATTGTTTAGCGTTTTTGTTGGTTACACCACCGTCAATTTCGATAATGGTTGAAGCGCCTTTTCTGTCGATTAAAGCCTTTAGTTTTCTAACTTTATCATAAGTGTTTTCAATGAACGATTGTCCTCCGAAACCTGGATTTACACTCATAATTAAAACCATATCAATGTCGTTGATTACATCTTCTAATAAATCAACGCTGGTGTGTGGATTTAAAGAAACTCCGGCTTTCATGCCTTCGGCTTTGATTGCCTGAATAGTTCGGTGTAAATGCGGGCAGGCTTCTAAATGTACCGTAAGGATATCAGCTCCCAATTTTTTAAAAGTAGAAATATATCTGTCAGGATCAACAATCATCAAATGTACGTCGATGGTTTTAGTAGCATGTCTTTTAATAGCTTCTAAAACCGGCATTCCAAAAGAAATATTAGGAACAAAAACGCCATCCATGATGTCGATATGAAACCAATCGGCCTCGCTGGTATTAATCATTTCTATATCACGTTGCAGATTGGCAAAATCAGCGGCTAATACAGAAGGAGCAATAAGTGTGTTTTTCATTGTGGTTGTGTTGAAATTTTTGCAAAGGTACAAAATCAAATGTTTTTTATACAAGTCGCTTTATGCTTTGTTTTTGAGAAGATTGGATAATAAAAAACTCCGGTGTTGTGCCGGAGTTTTCTACTAGAAATAATTAATTATGGGAAAATTATCCTAAGTATGTTTTTAAAATTTTACTTCTTGAAGTGTGTTTCAATCTACGGATGGCTTTTTCTTTAATTTGACGAACTCGCTCACGAGTTAAGTCGAAAGTTTCTCCGATTTCTTCTAAAGTCATTGGGTGCTGATCGCCTAATCCAAAGTACAAACGAACTACATCAGCCTCACGAGGAGTTAAAGTTTCTAATGAACGCTCGATTTCAGTGCGTAATGATTCGTGGATTAATTCTCTGTCAGGATTTGGAGACTCACCGGAACGCAATACGTCATAAAGATTAGAATCTTCTCCTTCTACAAGTGGCGCATCCATGGATAAGTGACGACCGGAGTTTTTCATGGACTCTTTTACATCATTTACCGTCATGTCTAATTCTTTTGCTATTTCTTCTGCAGATGGCGGACGTTCATTAGATTGCTCTAATAGGGCATACATCTTGTTGATTTTGTTGATAGAACCGATTTTATTTAATGGCAAACGAACAATACGGGATTGCTCGGCTAATGCCTGTAAAATAGACTGACGAATCCACCAAACAGCATACGAAATGAATTTGAAACCACGGGTTTCATCAAAACGTTGTGCGGCTTTAATCAGTCCTAAATTTCCTTCGTTGATCAAATCGGGAAGGGTTAATCCCTGATTTTGATATTGTTTAGCTACCGAAACAACGAAACGCAAGTTGGCTTTTGTTAGTTTTTCAAGTGCTCTTTGGTCACCGGCTTTGATGCGTTGTGCTAATTCTACCTCTTCGTCAGCGGTAATAAGGTCAACTTTACCAATTTCTTGTAAATATTTGTCTAAGGAAGCGGTTTCACGATTGGTAACCTGCTTGGTAATTTTAAGTTGTCTCATGATTTTGTTGTCCCAATTTTAAGTGTACAAATGATTATACGTTTAGAAGTTGAAAAAAGTTACAAAAAATTGAAAATAATTTATATTATTTCAATACGAGTATTTTGTAAGGTTTTATTTTATTGATTTGTAATGGATTAGTTGTTTTTTTATTGAGTTAATTATTTGTAAATACTAATTTTTGTATTTTAAAGTTTACTAAATTTAAGTGTTAATCTTAAAACTGAAATGTTATGAAAAAAGTATTTTTATTTTGTTTGATGTTGGTTTTTTCAACTCAATTTTATGCTCAGGAAGCTACTGCTGGTGGTGTTATGAAAGAAAAAATGGCTGCTGAAAAGAAAAAAGCCGATAAGGAGGCTAAGGACAAGGCAGCTATGGCTGCGGATAAGAAAAAGAAAATGGCTGATGAGGCTATGATGAAAACCGATGAAGCTAAGGCAAAAAAAGAGGCTGCGATGGTTAGAAAAGATGAAATAACGGCTAAGGCTAAAAAGGAAATGAAGGCTAAGAAAGAAGCGGGAACTAACATGTCGGCCAATAAAGCTCAGGTGGCTAAGGATAATGCCATGGAGAAAGAAGCTCGTGTGAAAGAAAAAGCCTCGGTAGCAAAAGATAAAGTAACAGGGTCTTATAACGGACATAAAGTATATACCGGTCCTAAAGGAGGTAAGTATTACATCAATAAAAATGGGAATAAAATTTATTTGGATAAATAGTTGTCAGTTTTTTGTAATTCAATCTTTCAGTATCTAAACAAAAATCCCGTCTTGTTCTGAAACGAGACAGGATTTTTTATAATAAACCTTTAGTAAACTAAGATTGGATTACTCTTGTTTAGCCTCACGCGGAGGGCGGGCGATAAGTGCTTTTTTAGATACTTTCTCTTTTTTAGTTTTAGGGTCAACTCCTAAGTATTTTACTTGGAAAACATCTCCCATTTTTACTACATCGGCTACGTTTTCTGTGCGTTCCCAGGCTAATTCAGATACGTGTAATAAAACTTCGTTTCCAGGAGCAGCAGTATATTCTACTACAGCACCAAAATCCAGCATTTTAATTACTTTTACTTGATAAGCTTCTCCAACTTGTGGTTTGAAAGTGATAGCGTCAATTTTAGCTAATACTGCTTTGATTCCGTCAGGATCAGTTCCTAAAATTTCAACAACCCCTTGTTCGTCCACCTCGTTGATAACGATAGTAGTTCCGGTAGCTTTTTGTAAATCCTGAATTACTTTTCCACCAGGACCGATTAAAGCACCAATGAAGTTTCCAGGAATAGTTCTGGTGATGATTTTAGGAGCGTGAGCTTTAACGTCTTCTCTAGGAGTAGCAATTGTTTCGGTTAATTTTCCTAAAATATGCATACGTCCGTCACGAGCCTGAGATAAGGCTTGTTCCATGATGTCATAACGTAATCCTTCGATTTTGATGTCCATTTGACAAGCAGTGATTCCGTCAGCAGTTCCTGTTACTTTAAAGTCCATGTCTCCTAAGTGGTCTTCGTCACCTAAAATATCTGAAAGTACAGCAAATTTTTCTCCGTCAGTAATTAATCCCATGGCAATTCCGGAAACGGGTTTTGTCATTTTAACTCCTGCATCCATTAATGCCATTGTTCCGGCACAAACAGTAGCCATAGAAGAAGAACCATTTGATTCTAATACTTCAGAAACCACACGAATTGTATAAGGACAATCAGCAGGAATCATGTTTTTCAAAGCACGTTGTGCTAAGTTTCCGTGACCAACCTCTCTTCTTGAAGTTCCTCTTAGAGGTTTGGCTTCTCCGGTAGAGAAAGGAGGGAAGTTATAGTGTAAGTAGAATTTTTCTTCACCTTGTTCTGATGGAGAATCGATTTGGTTAGCTTCTCTTGAAGTTCCCAAAGTTACAGTAGCCAAAGCCTGAGTTTCTCCGCGTGTAAAAATAGATGAACCGTGAACAGACGGTAAGTAATCTATTTCGCTCCAAATAGGTCTGATTTCAGTTGTTTTTCTTCCATCCAAACGAATTCCTTGTTCTAAGATTACATTACGAACGGCTTCTTTATTGGTTTTGTAGAAATATTTTCCAACTAATCCGGCTAAGTCAGCATTTTCAGCATATTCTTCTTCTGTAAATAAAGCTTTTGCTTCTTCTTTTACAGCAGCAAATTTTTCACCTCTTTCGCTTTTTCCAGATGCTTCTGCAGCAATGGCATAACATTTGTCGTAAGCAGCAGCTTTAACTTTTGCGTAAACCGCTTCGTCTTCCACTTCGCCTTCGTATGTTCTGTATTCAGGATTTCCAACAGCCGCTCTTAAGCGTTGTTGTGCCTGAATTTGAACTTTAATAGCTTCGTGAGCAAATTTGATTGCTTCGATCATTTCAGCTTCTGAGATTTCTTTCATCTCACCTTCCACCATCGCAACTGAATCCATAGAAGCTCCAATCATCATGTCGATGTCTGATTGTTCTAATTCTTCTCTGCTTGGGTTGATAACTAATTTTCCGTCGATACGTGCTACACGAACTTCAGAAATTAGATTGTAAAAAGGAATGTCAGATACTGCTAAAGCTGCTGATGCAGCTAAACCAGCTAATGCATCCGGCATCACATCGTCATCATGAGACATTAACTGAATCATAACCTGAGTTTCAGCGTGGTAATCATCCGGGAAAAGCGGACGTAATACACGGTCAACTAAACGCATGGTTAATACTTCGCTGTCACTTGGACGAGCTTCTCTCTTGAAGAAACCTCCAGGGAAACGACCTGCAGCGGCAAATTTTTCACGGTAATCTACCGTTAATGGTAAAAAGTCTACGCCTGGGTTTGAAGTTCTTGCAGATACTGCTGTTGCTAAAAGCATACAGTTTCCTAAACGAACGACTACCGAACCGTCAGCTTGTTTGGCTAATTTACCAGTTTCGATTGAGATGCTTCTTCCATCTCCTAAATCGATAATTTCTTGTTTTACTTGTGGAATCATAAATTTCCTTTTGTTTTGGTTATACTACGGACTTTGTTGTGTTGTTGTAGTTGTTGTGTGTCCAATGAAAAACCAAACTTTTTTTTATTGTATTTAAACCTTAAGAATAAGGTTTTTATAATTTAACCATTAAGGAGTTTAGTTTCATTAAGTTTCGCTCTTAACTTTTCTTAATTTCTTAATGGTTCAAATAATTTTAAATTAAAAAAGAGGTACTTGCGCACCTCTTTTTTGTATTGATTATTTTCTGATACCCAATACTTTGATGATTTCACGATATCTGTTGATATCTTTCTTTTTCAAATAGTCAAGTAAAGATCTTCTTTTACCTACTAATTTCACTAGTGAACGCTCAGTGTTGTAATCGTGACGATTTCTTTTTAAGTGCTCAGTCAAGTGGTTGATTCTGAAAGAGAACAAAGCGATTTGTCCTTCTGCAGAACCAGTGTTTTCTGCTTTTCCTCCGTGTTGAGCGAAAATTTCCGCTTTTCCTTCTTTAGTTAAATACATGCTAATATTTTTTTAAATGATTTTTATGTATGCCTTACAGTTATTGTAAGACGGCAGCAAAAGTAATACTTTATTTTGAATTGGCAATGCAATTCAAATGTTTTGATTCTTTATTTGCTACCTCTTAATGTAATAGGGATAGAGTATAAAACTTTAACGTATTGTCCTCTTTGTTTTGCGGGAATCCATTTTTCATAATTGGTAATAACCCTTATTGCTTCATTATCTAAAGTCTCGTTCAAGGATTTTATAGTTTTTGGTTCTGTTATTTTGCCTTCTTTATCAACTATAAACCTTATGAATATTTTTCCGTTTAGTGATTTGTATTCATTTGGAATTTTAAAGTTTCTGCCAATGTATTGATAAAAGTCTTGCATTCCTTTTATTGGTTCTGGTTTGCTTTCCGGTACATCATAATGGTATTCATTGTTGTCTTTGTCTGTGCTTGTTCCTGAAATTAGTTTTCCTTTTTTGTACTCTTCGGTGTATTTGCAGTTTTTGTTGTATTTTCCTTTCCATACGCCATCTTTAAGACCGTTTTTTATATTACCTGTATCAGAATGTTTTTCGGATGTCTCTTCGTAAAACCCATTTCCGTCAATTACAGTGTGTTGTCCATCTTTGTTCCAAAACTGCGATATTTTAATTGTGGAAGTTTTGTTTTCAGAATCCCAAGTTATTTCTTTTTCTGTTTTTTTTTCGCCGTTTTCATACCATTGGGCTTGTTTTCCATTTAAGCGGTTATCAATATAGTTGGATTCTTGTTTTTTGTTTCCGTTTTCGTAAAAATCAATGCGGAGTCCTTCTAATTTTAGGATGTCTTTGTCCTTAGTAAAAGCTTTCATGTTTAGTTTTCCTAATTTAGTATATTCGGAAACAGAGTATAAATCCTTATCGTTTTTATAATCTTCGACTATTCTGATGTAGGCATAATTTTTGTCAGTAGTAGTAATGTGCAGTGAATCAAGAAAAATTATCTTGTCATTTTTTGATGTTTGAGCAGATATAATTATTGATAAGAATAATAAATATATTAGTATATAATTTGTTTTCATATTGATAAATTTTTATGGTTAATTAGCAGGGCTTTGAATGCTGATGGGTAATATAAAAGAAACTTTAGAAATAATCCCTCTGTGTGTTCCCGGAATCCAATTTGGAGATTTTTTCAATACTCTTATCGCTTCCTCTCCTGTGCCTAATCCAAGATCTTTTACGATTTTGATATCTGTTAGTTTTCCATCAATATCAACATTAAACACAGCATATAGTTTTGGTTTTTCTCCCGGTTTGGTTTGTAGCCCGTATGGGACTCTGTAATTTTTTCCTATGAATTGGTAAAAAGCCATCATGCCTTCTTTGTATTCTGGTTTTTTAAAAAGTACCTTGTATGGATGTTCAACATTATTAGCGTCAATACTTACTCCGGAAATTAATGCTCCGTTTTCATAGTTTTCTGTGAAAGAGGTTTTTGTTTTGCTGTTCTTTCCGTTCCAAATTCCTTGTTTTCGGCTGTTTTTGATTTCTCCTTTTTCGATTGTTCCGCCAATTGTTTCTTCATAGAATCCGTTACCGTCAACTACTTTTTGTTCGTTATTTTCGTTCCAATATTGTATAATTTGAGTGTAAGATTCTAAGGTTTTAGGGTCAGTGTGAATTATTTTTTCAATTTTTTTATTTTGATTTTCATACCACTCCGTTTGTTTTCCGTTGATTAGATTTTTACTGTATTGCGTTTCACGTTGTTTGTTCCCGTTTTCGTAATAATCAATTCTTGGACCCTCAAATCGGGGTTCATCTTTGTTAGTTGAAATGGCTTTCATTTTTATTTTTCCTGATTTTTTGTAGTATTCTGTGAAAATAAAAATATTAGGCTGGTTGTTGTAATTCTCTACGATACGGATGTATTTATACTCTTTTTTATTGGTTGGATATCCTAAAGAATCCAAATTATATCGAGTTGGTTCTATGATTTGTGCCGATATAGTAATTGAAGTTAAAAGTAATACGTTGGTTAATAGGTTGATTTTCATATTTGGTTATTTTTTTTCAAATATAACGAAATAGATGACAGTTTTATATTACGTTAGTGGATTTTGTTGAATTTTTCTCAAAACTTATGATGTGGCTGATTTAGAGAAAAAATTAAAGATGTTTCTCAAATGAAATAAAAAAGGCTGCCAAAATCTGGCAGCCTTTTTATTGTACTAAATTGTAATTAAAAAAACTAACTAGTTTTTTACTTTAAATGTAACTCTGCGTACAATTTGACGAGCTGTAGCTGAATTTTTGTTTACAGAAGCATCTTCTCCATTACCAACAACTGATAGTCTTGAAGCATTAATTCCAGAGTTAGTTATAATAGTTTTAACTGTTTCAGCACGTTTTGTTGATAATTTTTGGTTGTAATCTGAATTTCCAATTTCGTCAGCATAACCAATAACCTGAGCAGAAGCAGAAGGGTTGTTTTTTAAATATTTCACTAAGAAATCAATACCAGCTAATGAAGAGTTTGTTGGTTTAGATGAATTGAAATCAAAATAAACATTTACATATCCATCATTGATTAATTGTTCAACAGTAGTACCTGAAGTTGTAGTGTTATTTTGTCCGAATTTGTCAGATAAGTAGCTTTCTAATTCGTCTGGAACACCATTTTTATTGTTGTCAATAGATTGTCCTTTAGTGTTTACAGCTACACCGGAAACAGTGTTAGGCTCTAAATCATACATATCAGCAACACCGTCTTTGTCTGAATCAATTAAACCTGTTTCTAATTGAGTTAAACGGTTGTCTAAGTTGTCGTATTTGTCAGCTTCAGCAACCCAGTCAGCATGTTTTTCGTTTTTACCTAAGTAGAAAGTAAGTCCAACAGAGCCGTTTAGAATTCCACCGTCAAAAAATCCTGTGTTTGCAGCAGACATTCCGTCAAAATTATGGTTTTGTTTACCATTAGTAATTCCAGAGATATCTCCGGTTAAAACAATTGAATTGCTTAATTTAATTTGTCCTGTCAATCCAATAATTCCATTTGCCATGTAGTCGTCTCCATTGAAGCCATCAGATGTCATCATAGAAACACCCACACCTCCATGAGCTAATAAACCGATAGTGTTTGTCCAAGTTTCAAAATTTAAAACACGTCCAAGGTTTACCACCCCTTGTAAATCAGTTCTCCAGTAATTGGTGTCGAATTTAGAAGAGTCATCATCTTCTTGAAATTTGTTGTATCCAAAATCTAATTTTAAACCGAATTTAGGGTTGAACATGTAACGTACTCCTAAATCTGCATTCCAAAAGCTTGGTGTGCTTGTGAAGTAACCAGGAGTTAATGTTCTAAAAGGTTTGTTTACACCTGCTCCTAATTCAATAGACCATTTGTCATATGAATTTATGTCGGTTGATGAATTTACAGCAGCATCTTGTGCGTTTGCTGCAAAAGATAACATGATGATTGACAATGTCGCGATTGTTTTTTTCATGATTTTAATATTTAGTTAATTTTTGTAAGATTTGAGTCTAATTTAAAAACAAAGTTAAAAGGTAAAAGTTTAAAAAAGTTTCATTTGAGTTTATATAATTCCCATGTATTAACTTAAGAAAATATAATTTTAAGATTACAAATTTCGGTAGTTTATTTAAGAAAATTGCTATGGTAGTTTTTTTTAAGAAAATATTAACATTTGTTTTTCTTTCTTTTACTTTGTATCTATTTATAAATTAGTTTGTAATGTTTTTTTTAGAAACAATTTTTTTGTTTTCTTAAAAAGAAATGTTAACATAAAATTAACAAATATTATCTTTTGTTAGCGTTTTTTTTTGTGATTGTTATAAGTAATTTTAATCTCATATCATTTTTTAAATATTATGGTTAATTTGTTTTTTATGGTTTTAGATAATTTGAATATGAGGTTTTATATAGAATTTATTAAGTGGTGTTTTTGTTTGTTTTTTTTACGGTATTATGTTTAGTTGTGGAGTTGTGAATTTTGTATTTAATAAGTTAGTTTTATTTCGTTTTTTTGAATGAATCAGAATTGATAATAATTTATATAAATTTGATAAAAATCAAAGTTTGAAGAAATACTTAATTCTATATCGCCCTTTTTTAGTTTTTCTGGCTAAGTTTTTCCTGACTTATGCAGTTTTGACTTTAATTTATCAGGGGTACTTGTCGCGTTTTGATGAAAGTTCAGTGGATACTATAACTCGTTTTGTTGCTGAAAATACCAAGCAATTGCTTCATCTATTTGGAGTTGATTTTAGGTTAAAAGAGGTTTTTCAAACTGGTTTTATCACATTGTTTTACAATCAGCAAGCTGTTGCCCGAATGATAGAAGGTTGTAATGCGATTAGTGTCATTATTTTGTTTGCGGCTTTTATTGTAGCATTTTCAGGAAAAAAGAGAACGACTTTAATTTTTATTTTGGCAGGCAGTTTTTTTATTTATGTTTTAAATGTAGTTCGAATAGCTTTGTTATGTTCGGCTTTGTACTGGTTTCCCAATCAGGAAGCCTTGCTGCATGAAATTGTTTTTCCTTTGTTTATTTACGGAGTAGTGTTTGTTTTATGGGTAATTTGGGTTAATAAATTTTCATTAGATGTCAGATAAAAACTACCCACGGTCGTTAAAAATACTACTTTTTTTATTGTTGCTATTTGGTTTTGTGTTGATTCGTTATAATGAAGATGTCTTGTTTTACGACCCCTTTTTGAGTTATTTTAAAGACGATTTTAACCACATGCCTTTGCCGGAATTTGATAATTTCCGACTAATTTTAAATTTGTATTTTCGTTATGGCTTGAATATGTTACTTTCGTTAGCGATGATTTATGTGATTTTTCGTGATTGGAAGATGATTAAATTTGCTTTTTTTCTTTATTTGACAGCATTTGTGGTCTTACTGATTTCTTTTTTTATGGTCATTCATTTTTGTGGTGTTCATAATAATTTTTTACTTTTTTATATTCGGAGATTTCTCATTCAGCCACTATTTGTTTTGCTGTTTATTCCTGCATTTTATTTTCAAAAACGAAATTCCTAAGATTTTTTATGTAACTTTAAAAGGCTGTTTCAGTTGATGATACCTAATTAAATTGCTATGAAAATTGTAAAACATTCCGGTGCAGTCGTTAATTTTAATCCCGAAAAACTTACTGAATCCTTACTGAATTCGGGAGCTGATGCCCATACCGCTGAATCTATCCTAAAGGAAATTACTCATGAAATCTACGAGGGAATTTCAACTAAAAATATCTACAAAAAAGCTTTTGTATTATTGAAAAAACATACGCATTCTCATGCTGCCCGCTACAATTTACGTGCGGCTATTGAAATGTTAGGACCGGAAGGATTTTATTTTGAAAAATATATCGCCCGTCTTTTTGAAGCTGAAAAATATGAAACTAAGACTAATGTTGTTTTGCAGGGGAACTGTGTCATGCACGAAGTAGATATTTTACTGAAAAAAAACAATGTGATTTCGATGGTGGAATGTAAGTTCCACGGTGGGCGGGAAGCGGCTTCGGATGTAAAAGTGCCTTTGTATGTTTATTCCCGATTCAACGATTTAAGGGAGAATAATTACACTCTTTTTTCGAATAAAGAGCAAATTAATAATTGCTGGATTGTAACTAATACTCGTTTTACAGCCGATGCTATTGCTTTTGCAGAATGTTCTGGTATTCATTTACTGAGTTGGGATTATCCTGAAAAAAGAAGTCTGAAATCCAGAAACAATCACGATTGTTTGTATCCGGTAACCTGTTTGACAACTTTGACTAAGGCGGAAAAAGAAAAATTATTACTGCTGGATGTGATTTTAGTAAAAGAACTAAAAGACAACAGAGTTGATTTGAAGGAAATAGGAATTAGTACGCATCGGATTAAAAATGTTTTGAAAGAAGTTAATGAATTGTGTAAGTGTTACTAATATTACGATATTATGAAAATTAAATTTATCGGAGCGGCAGGGACAGTAACGGGTTCTAAAACATTGATTGATAGTAATAATGTTCGTTTTTTAGTGGATTGCGGATTATTTCAGGGGGTAAAATCCTTGCGGGAGTTAAATTGGGAACCTTTGCCGGTTTTAGCCTCCACCATCGATTTTGTGTTATTGACGCACGGACATTTGGATCATTGTGGCTGGTTGCCCAGATTGGTAAGTCAGGGGTTTACGGGTAAAATTTATTGTACCGGTCCTACGAAGGAAATTACTAAGCTGATTTTGGTAGATAGTGCTAAAATTCAGGAAGAAGATGCCTTGAAAGCCAATCAGGAAAATAGCTCGAAACACGAAATAGCCGAACCTTTGTATACAGTTAAAGAAGCAGAAAATGTTTTTCCGTTGCTCACTGTTGTTCAACCGGAGACTCCAATTGTGTTAGGAGAGGGTATTGAAGCTAGTTTTTTTCTGGCGGGACATATTATTGGTGCTTGTAGTATTGTTGTGAATTTAGAAGGTAAAACTTTAGTTTTTTCAGGAGATATCGGTAGAGATAATGATGTGTTGTTGTATCCGCCTATAAAACCTAAAAATGCCAATTTAGTATTTCTCGAAAGTACTTATGGTGATCGTTTGCATCCCGATACTGATCCAAAATTAGAATTAGAGGAATATATTAATGAAGCTTTTAAAAAAGGCGGGACAGTAATTATTCCGAGTTTTGCTGTAGAACGCGCTCAGAGTATTATGTTTTTATTGTGGGAATTAAAAAAAGAAGGTCGCATTCCAAATATTCCTTATATCGTTGATTCTCCAATGGGAGTAGGCGCTTTTGAAGTCTTTTTTAATAATACCAAATGGCACAAATTAAATTTTGTCGATTGTCAGACCATGAGTAAAATGTTTGTGATTAATTCTGATTATGAAGAAACCTTGACAGCCATCAATCATAAAGGTCCGAAAGTGGTAATTGCGGCGAGTGGCATGATTACCGGAGGAAGGGTTTTAGGTTATTTAGAAAATTACATCGGACTTCCTGAAACAACAATCCTAATTGTGGGTTATCAGGCTGAAGGAACCCGCGGACGTAAGTTGATTGAAGGGGCAAAGGCGATAAAGATATTTGGAACTTATTATACCGTAAGAGCTAAAGTTGTAGAGATAAACGGACTTTCGGCTCATGGTGATCAGGCTGATTTATTGGATTGGTTATCCGATTTAGAACAAAAACCGCACCGAGTATTTTTAGTTCATGGTGAACCTGCGGCGGCCGACGAATTGCGTATCAAAATAAGAGAACATTACGGATTTAATTGTTCGGTTCCGCTGATGGGGCAGGAATTTAAATTTTAATTTGATGAAAAAGTTGTCTACTTGTTTGAAAGGCTGTTTTTTATCGTTAATTAAACTTTAAATGGAATGAATAAATTGTGGTTGATATAATTTATTCTTACTTTCACGCTCAAAAATATTTTGAATAAAATCCGGGAGAATGAATAGCTTTGATTGGAAGAATTTAATAGACCCACTTTTTTATATTCATTTTGATATAAATGGAATAAAATTAGGAATCTATATCGTATTGTTTATTGTTTTTGCGGAGACAGGTTTGTTTGCCGGTTTCTTTTTGCCGGGTGATAGTTTGCTTTTTCTTGCCGGAATCTACAACAGAGAATTAATAGAGAATATTTTGTTCATTGATAGTGATTTTATCAATGTGACATTATTGTCTACTATGGTAGCTCTTGCCGGTATTTTAGGTAATATGATTGGGTATTGGTTTGGAGCTAAGAGTGGTTATTATTTGTATAATCGTGAGGATAGTTTTTGGTTTAAGAAAAATTATCTTATTCAGTCTAAAGATTTTTTTGAAAGACATGGAGGGAGAGCCATTATTTTTGCCAGATTCCTGCCTATTTTCAGAACCTTTGCGCCAATAGTTGCCGGAATTGTTACCATGGATAAGAAGAAATTCATGTTTTTTAATGTGGTGAGTTCTTTTTTGTGGTCGTTTACATTGATTTTTTCCGGTCATTATCTGTATGGTTTTTTACTTGAAAAATTCGGAATAGATTTAAAAGAGCATATTGAAGTTATCGTGATCGGATTAGTAGTAGTTACTCTATCTCCGGTTATTCTTAAGTTAACTAAAAAAGTAACTACTTCCGACGAGGAATAGTTTTATAAAAAATACAGCATAAAAAAATCCGTTCATATCGGAACGGATTTTTTTATTATTTAATGTGGAAATTACATCATTCCCGGCATTCCGCCACCCATTGGCATTCCGCCACCGGCATTTTCTTCTTTAATGTCGATTAAAGCACATTCAGTTGTTAAAATCATTCCGGAAACTGAAGCTGCATTTTCTAATGCTACACGAGTTACTTTTTTAGGATCGATGATACCTGCTTTAAGCATATCCACATATTCGTTAGTTTTAGCATTGTATCCAAAATCACCTGTGCCTTCTGCTACTTTTGCAACAACTACTGAACCTTCAAGACCAGCATTTTCAACGATAGTTCTCAATGGAGCTTCGATGGCACGAGCAACGATTTGGATTCCGGTAGCTTCATCAGCGTTGTCAGCAGTTAAACCACTTAAAACTGTTTTGGCTCTTAATAAAGCTACACCACCTCCGGCAACGATTCCTTCTTCAACAGCAGCACGAGTTGCGTGAAGGGCATCATCCACACGGTCTTTTTTCTCTTTCATTTCTACTTCTGAAGCGGCTCCTACATAAAGAACTGCCACGCCTCCGGCTAATTTAGCCAAACGCTCTTGAAGTTTTTCTTTGTCATAATCAGAAGTGGTAACTTCCATTTGACCTTTGATTTGGTTCACACGGTTTTTGATCATTTCAGCATCACCAGAACCACTTACGATAGTTGTATTGTCTTTATCGATAGCTACTCTTTTAGCATTTCCTAACATTTCGATAGTAGTGTTTTCAAGCGTGTATCCTCTTTCTTCAGAGATTACTGTTCCACCTGTTAAGATGGCGATATCTTCCAACATAGCTTTTCTTCTGTCACCAAAACCAGGTGCTTTTACAGCAGCAATTTTTAAGGCACCACGCAATTTGTTTACTACCAAAGTGGAAAGTGCTTCTCCATCTACATCTTCAGCAATAATTAATAATGGTTTTCCTGATTGCGCCACTGGCTCAAGAACCGGTAATAATTCTTTTAATGAAGATACTTTTTTGTCGTATAATAAAATGTAAGGGCTGTCTAATTCCACTTCCATTTTTTCAGAATTAGTAACGAAATATGGAGAAAGATATCCTCTGTCAAATTGCATTCCTTCAACTACATCAACAAATGTATCAGTGCCTTTAGCTTCTTCCACAGTGATAACACCTTCTTTTCCTACTTTTGCGAAAGCAGTAGCGATTAATTCACCGATAACTTCGTCATTATTGGCAGAGATAGAAGCAATTTGTTTGATTTTGTCTGAGTCGCTTCCTACAACCTGAGATTGTTTTGCAAGATCAGTAACGATAGCGTCAACAGCTTTATCGATACCACGTTTTAAGTCCATTGGATTGGCTCCGGCAGCTACGTTTTTCAAACCTTCTTTTACGATAGCCTGCGCTAAAACGGTTGCAGTAGTGGTTCCGTCGCCAGCTAAATCATTGGTTTTAGAAGCTACTTCTTTCACCATTTGAGCTCCCATGTTTTCTAATGGGTCTTTCAATTCTACTTCTTTGGCAACAGAAACACCATCTTTGGTTACTGTAGGTCCTCCAAAAGTTTTTCCAATGATTACATTACGACCTTTAGGTCCTAAAGTTACTTTTACTGCATTAGCTAATGCGTCAACTCCACGTTTTAATCCGTCACGTGCTTCAATATCGAATTTAATGTCTTTTGCCATTTTTATTTTCTATTTTTTAATATTGTGTTTTAAAAATTTGAATACTTTGTACTTAATTCTTAATACTCTTTTTTTTAGATTATTGCAAGAATATCATCTTCTCTCATAATCAAATAATCGGTACCTTCTAATTTTAATTCGGTTCCTGCATATTTTCCGTAAAGTACAGTGTCTCCCACTTTTACGGTCATTTCATGATCTTTTGTGCCATTTCCTACGGCTACAACAGTTCCTTTTTGTGGTTTTTCTTTGGCAGTATCTGGAATAAAAATCCCTGACGCTGTCTTAGTTTCGGCTGCAACTGGTTCAATCAGAACACGGTCTGAAAGTGGTTTAATGTTTAATGTCATGATTTTTTATGTTTTATATTAAATTAAAAGTTGCTTTTTGCTATTCAGAAATTATGCCAGTCAAATTTTACTGCCATTTTTTCTTATGAAAAATGCCAGCTTTGACAAGCTGGCATTTTTTTATGTGTATTCAAAATAATGAATTATTTTGCAGGAGCAGGAGTTGCTGGTGCAGCTGGCTGACTAGCAGCAGGTGTTGCAGGAACCGCAGCTTCCGTATTGTCAATAATTTTAGAATTGGTGTCGCTGACAGCTCCTGTGAAGCTTAAGCTTGATAAGATAATCAAGGCGATTAAAACGATAGCTAAAGTCCAGGTACTCTTATCTAAAAAGTCAGTCGTTTTTTGTACACCACCCAGCATTTGAGAACCACCGATTGAAGACGATAAACCACCACCTTTAGGATTTTGAACCATGATTACTACAATTAGTAGAAAACAAACTATAGTGATTAAAACTAAAAAAATTGAAAATGTGCTCATTATTACTTAATTATTGTTTTGTTGTAAAATCTTAATATCCGCTATGCGGTCTGCAAAGAAACTACTTTTTTCTGGATATTTCAAAATTAATATTTCATAAGCTTGAATTGCTTTTTGATATTTTTTTTGTTCCAAATAGACCTTGGCTAGCGTTTCGGTCATTAGCGAAGTAGTGTCGTCTTTATTAATGTCGATACTAAAGTTTGATGAAGTTCCCGGTTTGATTGACGGAATCTTTGGGTTGTTCTGAATAAATTTATCAATAATTGCTTCTTTTTTCTTTTTCGAATCCTCTTCAGGACTTGAAGAAATAGTGTCTTCTTTTATTTCTGATTCCCGAACAATTGGTTGGATTCTGGAAAGTTGCAGCCATTCCTGGAAAGAATGGGTTTCGTTTTTTGAAAATTCCAAAGGTTTTCCCAATTCCAGTTTTTCCTCTGTGGTTTGGGGAATTGTTTCTTCTTCAACTTTGTTGTTTAGTGATTCAAAATTTGAAATAGTCTCTTCAATTTCTTTTTTGGCAATTACTTCTATACTGTCTATTACTTTTATGGAAAGTAATTCACTTTTTTTCTTTTCAAATAATTCTTTTTGAATCGCATTGAAATCATCTGAACTAATAAAATCAAACAAAACAGCTCTGTCAGTAGTATGTGCCGCTGTAACTTTTAAAGCCGAATTGTACTTAAAACTATTTTCATTGTAGAGCCCTTTAAGGCGTAAAGCTCTGGCACTTTGAAAATACGGAAACTCCTCCAATACGTTCTCCAATGCAAGGGTTTGCCTGTTAGTAATTGTGTTCGGATGATTGATTAAATAAGTATAATCGGTTACGTTCATTGTTTTTTTTTGTTTAATCGTGGAATCGTTTATTTGTTAATCGGTTAAACAGATAAACGGTTAATCAAATAAACTTCAATTTACCATTTTGCCAAAGATTCATTGAAAATATCCTGAGTGATTCGGTCAAAAATTTCTTTTAATGCGGTGTCTAAAACAGCGCCTTGTAATTGTGTGGTTGCCGGATAATCGTAATAAAACTCGAATGGTTTTTCAAAATCGTCTGTTTCTTTGTTTTTATTAAAAAATCGGACATTGATTCTTATTTTTAATCGGTTTTGTGCTGCCTGCTGATCGGCAGTAGCAGTCATCGGGCTGATTCGGTAATCTACAATTTCTCCTTCGTAAGTTAGGTCGGCACCATTTTTAACCAAATTCAAATTGGTTTGGTTTTGAAGAATATCCTGTAAGGCAAGGGTGAATTTTCTGTCGAGTCCAGGTTCTACTAAATCGGCATTATTTGCAAAAAAATTCACTTGAAAGGTTTTAGCATCAATTTTTCCGGTTCCGGTAAAATTGTAAATCCCACAACTGCTCAACATAAAGAGACTAATTAAAGCAAAAAAAGAAAGTGTTTTTTTCATATTGTTTATTGGCAAAATTCCAATCCTGAAATTTCGGTATTAAATTCCAATTGTGTCCAAATATAATAATTGGAATTTAAGTTTTTATTTTTTTATAAATCGAATTGTTTGATTTTTCGATACAGCGTTCTTTCTGAAATTCCTAATTCGTCAGCTGCCGCTTTTCTTTTTCCTTTGTTTTTTTCTAATGATTTTTTAATCATTTCGATTTCCTTTTGTTCCAAGCGTAAAACCTCTTCCTCTTCGATTGTTTCGGCAAAAAGATAATTGTCGTCAGGATTGCTGTAATTTTCGGTGTGCGTTGGTGTCACAACAGCGGTCACAGGTTGCTCTTCAAATTCAATTTCACTGTCTTCTTTAGAGTCATATATTTTCTGAATCAAATTCGGATTGATATCCTGAGCTTTGGCGGCGCCACTTTTCATGAGTTCCAAAGTGAGTTTTTTTAAATCATTCAAATCACTTTTCATGTCAAAAAGTACTTTGTATAAAATGTCCCTTTCCGTACTAAAATCGCTTTCGTTTTTACCACTGTTAATTACCGAAGGAAGATTGCTGCCTTCTGTTGGTGGTAGGTAAGTTTGCAAAGTAGCTGCCGAAATATCTCTGTTAGTTTCCAGAACCGAAATTTGTTCGGCAACATTTCGTAACTGACGAATGTTTCCGCTCCAACGGTATTTTTGCAATAATTGAACAGTGCCTTCGTCTAGTTTTAGCGGAGGCATTTTGTATTTATGTGCAAAATCAGCAGCAAATTTTCGAAACAATAAATGAATGTCATCTTTGCGGTCTCTCAATGGAGGTAAGGCAATTTCTACCGTGCTTAGACGATAATATAAATCCTCACGAAATTTTCCTTTTTCGATAGCATTGAACAAATTGACATTGGTTGCGGCTACAATTCGTACGTCGGTTTTTTGAACCTGAGACGAACCTACTTTTAGGAATTCACCGTTTTCCAAGATTCTTAATAAACGAACCTGTGTGGTTAAGGGTAATTCACCTACTTCATCCAGAAAAATAGTTCCGCCGTTGGCTACTTCAAAATAACCTTCACGAGTGCTGGTGGCTCCGGTAAAAGCTCCTTTTTCGTGTCCAAAAAGCTCACTGTCTATGGTTCCTTCCGGAATGGCACCACAGTTTACAGCAATGTATTTGCCGTGTTTTCGGTGTGAAAGCGAATGGATGATTTTGGGAATATTTTCTTTACCTACACCACTTTCTCCGGTTACCAACACCGAAATATCAGTAGGAGCAACCTGAATAGCTTTTTCTATGGCTCGATTGAGCTTTGGGTCATTCCCAATAATCTCAAATCGTTGTTTTATGTTTTGAACTGTTTCCATGGTTTCATTGCGAGGCACGAAGCAATCTCATTATTGTTAAACGTATATTCGCAGAATTACTCTTTATTTGTTTGTCAAAGTGTCTTTGACGCGGTATTGCTGTTTTCAACTTTGTGTTTTGGAAAGTAAGTTCTAATTACATAGAATGTTACTCCAAAACCAAGTAGAAAAGTCGCTATTGCAATATATAGTTGTTTTTTTGTCATAGTTTTTTGCCACAGATTAGAAAGATTAACACAGATTTATTTTTTATAAAGTGAATCTTTTGTACTGTAGTGATTTGGTTTGAAAATTAATTAATAATCCAATTTCAGAATTAGCCAGTTTTAAATAATTTAATATTTGTGCCGTATGTTCGGTTGTAAATTCTTTTACAGCTTTTACTTCAAGGATGATATCTTCATTTACAATAAAATCAGCATAAAATTTATGAGGTAAAATTTTGCCTTTATATTCAATCGAAAATTCTTTTTCCATAATAAAAGGAATATTATTTTCTTTAAATTCAATTTCTAGAGCATCTTTATAAACTATTTCTAATAAACCTGGGCCAAGATTTCTATGAACTTCCATACATATTCCAATGATTTTGTATGTTTCTTCTTCTCGATATACTTCCATGATTTTTGAATAAGAAAATAAAATCCTTTAAATCTTTTTAATCTGTGGCTAAACAAAAACTAATTCATATCGCTCAAACCAACAGCTTCACCAATTAATGTTCCGCTGGTGCAGGACGTAATTTTTACATTTACAAAATCACCGATTTGATAGTTTTCTTTAGGGAAAACAACCGTCATGTTTTGTGAATTTCTTCCTGAAAACTCATTGGCTGATTTTTTTGAAATTTTGTCAACTAAAACTTCAACTGTTTTTCCTATAAATTCCTGGCATGTTATTAAGGAATGTTTTTGCTGCAAGTCTACAATTTCCTGAAGACGTCTTAGTTTTGTTTCTTCCGGAACATCATCTTCCATTTTTCTCTCGGCTAAAGTTCCAGGTCTTTCTGAATAAGCAAACATATAACCGAAGTTGTATTTTACATATTCCATTAAGCTTAAAGTATCCTGATGATCTTCTTCCGTTTCTGTTGGAAAACCGGTAATCATATCTTGTGTAATGGCACAACCAGGAATGATGTTGTATATCTTGTCAACTAATTGCATGTATTCCTCACGGGTATGCAAACGGTTCATCTCTTTTAAAATTCGGTCGCTTCCGGACTGAACTGGCAAGTGAATATGTTTGCAAATATTAGGATATCTAGCAATAACGTGTAAAACACTTTCGTGCATATCTTGCGGATTGGAAGTCGAAAAACGAATTCTCATTTTCGGGAAAGCCTGCGCAGTCATTTCTAATAATTGGTCAAAATTTACGGCAGTCGCTTTTTGGATTTCTGAAGCTTTTTCGAAATCTTTTTTCAATCCTCCTCCATACCATAAATAACTATCTACGTTTTGACCCAGAAGAGTAACTTCTTTAAAGCCTTTTTCGTATAAATCCTGAATCTCAGCCATGATACTTTGTGGTTCACGACTTCTTTCGCGACCTCTGGTAAATGGAACTACACAAAAAGTACACATATTGTCACAACCACGGGTGATGGAAACCAAAGCGGTGATTCCGTTACTCATTAATCGAACTGGTGAAATATCACCATAGGTTTCTTCTTTAGATAAAATAACGTTAATGGCGTCACGACCTTCTTCTACTTCGGTTAAAAGATTTGGTAAATCTTTATATGCATCCGGCCCTACAACCAAGTCAACGATTTTTTCCTGTTCTAAAAACTGACTTTTTAAACGTTCGGCCATGCAGCCTAAAACACCCACTTTCATTTTGGTGTTTTTGCGTTTTACAGCATTGTATTTTTCCAAACGTTTACGGATGGTTTGTTCTGCTTTATCTCGGATGGAGCAGGTGTTTACCAAAACCAAGTCGGCTTCTTCCAAAACTTGTGTGGTGTTATATCCGTTAGTGGATAAAATGGAGGCAACAATTTCGCTATCCGAAAAATTCATTGCGCAACCATAACTTTCTATATAAAGTTTTTTATTGTTTTCAGGTTTGTTTTCCAAGACAAGACTTTCGCCTTGTTTGCTCTCTTCTATAATCTTTTCCATTCTAAGTTGTTTCAGAGTACAAAGATAAGTGAAATCAAATAGATGTGACAAGATGTCAGATGAAGAATTAACAGTATTTTTTGATTTTGTTTTTGGATTGTTTTTAGGGGATGGAATTTGGATGTAGTTGGTTGAAAATGTTTGTGTACGATTATAATTAAGGAGAAGAATTTGTAATAAATGAAGGGAAAAAGGAAACTTATTCTCTGATAAACATTGCGTCAAATCTTTTCAAAAAAAAATGCGAAAGTCTTTGTATTTAAAAAAAATAGATACTTTTGTCTGAGAAAAATTAAGCAATGGCAAAGAATTTAGTAATAGTTGAGTCACCTGCAAAGGCGAAAACGATAGAGAAATTTTTAGGAAGTGATTTCCAGGTGGAGTCAAGTTACGGGCATATTGCCGACTTGCCTTCTAAGGAAATAGGAGTAGATGTGGAACAGGGATTTAAACCTAAATATGAAGTTTCTCCTGATAAAAAAGCCTTGGTTAGTAAGCTGAAAACCTTATCTAAAAATGCCGAAACGGTTTGGTTAGCCAGTGATGAGGACCGCGAGGGAGAGGCTATTTCATGGCACTTGGCGGAAGAATTAAAATTAGATAAAAAGAAAACCAAAAGAATTGTTTTTCATGAGATTACCAAAAATGCTATTTTAAAAGCAATTGATAATCCGCGTGAGATTGATTATAATTTAGTAAATGCGCAGCAGGCGCGTCGTGTACTGGATCGTTTGGTGGGTTATGAATTGTCACCGGTTTTATGGAGAAAAATTAAAGGCGGATTGTCGGCTGGTCGTGTTCAGTCGGTTTCTGTTCGTTTGATTGTAGAACGTGAACGCGAAATTCAGGATTTTAAAGCCGTTGCTGCTTATTCGGTTGTCGCCGAATTTACTAATGAAGCCGGAAAAGCTTTCAAAGCCAAATTGCCTAAAAATTTCAATACTAAAAAAGAAGCCGAAGATTTTTTAAATAAAAATATCGGTTCTGCTTATAAGGTTTCGGATTTAGAAACAAAACCAACCAAAAAATCACCAACAGCGCCATTTACTACTTCGACTTTGCAACAGGAAGCCGCGCGTAAATTGTATTTGCCGGTTGGGATTACAATGCAGTTAGCACAACGTTTGTATGAGGCGGGGTTGATTACTTATATGAGAACGGATAGTGTGAACCTGTCTAAAGAAGCGATGGATGCAGCGCAGGCTGAAATTATTAAATCGTATGGTAAGGAGTTTTCAAATCCAAGAACTTTTGCTAATAAAAGCAAAGGCGCTCAGGAAGCACACGAGGCAATCCGTCCGACGGACATGTCGCGTCATACGGTAAATATCGACCGGGATCAGGCGCGTTTGTATGATTTGATTTGGAAAAGAACTTTGGCTTCACAAATGAGTGATGCGCAATTAGAGCGTACTAATGTTAAAATAGCTGCGAATAATCACAATGAATTGTTCACTGCTTCGGGAGAAGTGCTGCTTTTTGAAGGTTTCTTAAAAGTATATTTGGAAGGGCACGACGATGATGAGGAAGAACAGGAAGGAATGTTGCCAGCCTTGAAAGTGAATGAAAATTTACAAAACAATTACATAACTGCAACAGAGCGCTATTCCCGTCCGGCAGCGAGATATACCGAAGCTTCTTTGGTGAAAAAATTAGAAGAATTAGGAATTGGTCGTCCTTCGACTTATGCACCAACAATTTCTACAATTATCAACAGAAATTATGTAGAGAAAGGAAATTTAGAAGGTCAGGAGCGGAATTATACGCAATTGACTTTGCAATCCGGAAAAGTTGGAGAGAAATTGTTGAAGGAAAACACCGGTTCGGATAAAGGAAAATTAGTACCAACAGATATTGGAACTATTGTAACCGACTTTTTGGTGAAAAATTTTGGAAACATTCTGGATTATAATTTCACTGCAAAAGTAGAACAGGATTTTGACGAAATCGCCGAAGGAAATATTGAGTGGGCGAAGATGATGCAGGAGTTTTACGATCAATTTCACCCTACGGTAAAAGATGTGGAAGCGAATGCCGACAGAGAAAGCGGAGAACGAATTTTAGGTGTTGATCCGGCAACTGGAAAACAGGTTTCGGTTCGTTTAGGTAAATTTGGTCCAATGGCTCAAATTGGTGATGCGGAAGATGAGGATAAGAAATTTGCCAGTTTGATGAAAGAGCAAAATATTGGAAACATCACACTGGAAGAAGCTCTGAATTTATTCTTGTTGCCAAAAGCTTTAGGAACTTATAAAAATGAAGAAGTAGAGGTAAATAACGGGCGTTTTGGCCCTTACGTGCGTCATGGAAGTGTTTTTATTTCTTTGCCAAAAGGCGAAGATCCATTGGCGGTTACTAAAGAAAGAGCACAGGAATTAATTGATGAAAAAATAAAAGCCGATGCTCCAATTGCTACTTATAAAGGAGAACCGGTTCAAAAAGGAACGGGGCGTTTTGGGCCATTTATCAAATGGGATGGCATTTTTATCAATGTGAGTAAGAAATATGATTTTGATAATTTGTCACAGGATGATATTGAAACCCTGATTGAGGAAAAACTTCAGAAGAATATCGATAAGGTCATTCATAATTGGGAAGAAGAAGGGATTGTAGTTGAAAAAGCCAGATGGGGGCGTTCGGTGATTTTAAAAGGGAAAATTAAAATTGAACTGAGTAAAGATGTTGATGCTTCTAAATTGACATTGGCGGAAGTTCAGGAAATGATTGCTCAAAAAGCGCCAGCCAAGAAAGCGCCAGCTAAAAAAACAGTTGCCAAAAAAACGACAACTAAAAAGAAATAAAACGTTTTTCCTTTTATTCTTGGGAAATAAATAAAGAGAATAAATAATTATGATGGGATTAGATTTTCTGGAGCCAATAAATGATGAAGTCTTAAAAATGTTGAAATCGTTAAGCTCTCAACAGTTGGGGAGTAAGGTGGTTTTTCATACCAAAGAAGAGTTTCCGGACTTGGATAAGGTAAAAATTGCCTTGATTGGAGTTTTGGAAAATCGCGGTAGCGACATTCTAATAGATGAAGCAGAGGATTTATCACTAATTCGACAGGAGTTGTATCGTTTGTTTCCGGGAAACTGGGATGCGACAATTGCTGATTTGGGCGATATTTTGCCTGGAAATTCGAAAGAAGATACTTATTTTGCTTTGCGCAAAGTTGTCTCTGATTTGATTAAAAAAGGGGTAATTCCGGTTGTTATTGGTGGTTCGCAGGATTTGACTTACAGTCTTTATCGTGCTTATGACGAATTAGAGCAAATGGTGAATTTAGTTGCCATTGACAGTAAATTTGATTTTGGTAAAGAAGAGGAACTGATGTCGGCTAATTCCTATTTGAGTCAAATTATTGTTGATGAACCGAACAATCTGTTTAATTTTTGCAATATCGGTTATCAAACGTATTATAATTCTCAGGAAGAAATTGATTTGATTGAAAAGCTATTTTTTGATGGTTATCGTTTGGGTGAAGTTTCTAATAATATTGCCATTGCCGAACCGGTTTTTAGAGATGCCGATCTTGTGAGTATGGATTTAACAGCTGTGAAATCATCCGATTCGGGTAATTTCTTTTCATTTGAGCCTAATGGTTTTAACGGAAAAGAGATTTGTGCCTTAGCCCGTTATGCAGGAATTAGCGATAAGGTTTCTGTCTTTGGTGTTTTTAATCATTATAATTCTAGTAAGGAATCTGTTTTAATTGCTCAGATTTTGTGGTATTTTATAGAAGGGTTTCATTATCGCTCTAAGGAATACCCTTTTGGAAGTCGTGAAAATTACATCAAATACAGTGTTCCTATTGAAGAAGAGACTTTGGTGTTTTATAAAAGTGATAAAACGGATCGCTGGTGGATAGAAATACCTTTTGTTGCTAATGGGAACAATAAATTAAAGCGAAATACGTTGTTACCATGTTCTTATGAAGAGTATTTGGGAGCCTGTAATCAGGAATTACCGGAAAGATGGTGGAAAGCGCAAAGAAAAAATGTGTTATAACTGCGTTTTTTTATAAATAAAAAGAGTTAATTTGTTAATTTCTTTCTCTGTATTTTTGTAATCTAAAGCTTATTTTTATTAAAAAAACATGTTTTTAATCGTGTTTTTATGCTTTTTGTCGATAAAATATTTTTTTTATAATTTATTTAACTCTACATTTGGGTGTGTGTTTAATAAGAAGAAAAAAATATTGTTTTATTGCTAAATAATAAATAGGTTTACAAACGAAAAAAGTAAAGAATATATAACCCGAATTTGTATGAAGAAGTTCATTACGTTTATGACAATTTTGTCACTTTTAGCAAGCTGTGGAAAATCAAGTGATAAAGGCGAGTTGGTCGGTGTTAAAGGAGCTAAATGGCATCCGGAAAAACCGTATGGAATGGCTTTAGTTCCCGGAGGTGCTTTTATTATGGGAAAAGCAGATGAAGATGTAGCGGGTGTACAGGATGCTCAAACTAAAACTGTAACGGTGCGTTCTTTCTATATGGATGAAACAGAAATTACAAATAGTGAGTACCGCCAGTTTGTGGAATGGGTTAAAGATTCTACAATCAGAATGAAGTTGGCTATTTTGGCTGATGAAACCGGAACAAAACCAGGAAGTGATGGTAAAGGAAAAGGAAAAAATTCCGGAAGTATTGGTGATTTTGCCTTTAATGATGCTGATCCTGAGAAAATGACGGCTTATGATAAATATATGTACGACAACTATTATAGTATTGGTACAGCCGAAGATCCTTATGCAGGAAGAAAATTAAACAGAAAAATAAAATTAATTAAGGATCCAAAATTATATCCAGATGAATATTATACAGAGGTTATGGATTCGATGTATATTCCAATCGAGGAAGCATACAACGGATTGCGTACTATTGATGTTGAGAAATTGAAATTCCGTTATTCCTGGATGGATATTCAGGCTGCCGCTAAAGCAAAAGTTGGAAAAAGAAAAGATTTTATTAGAAACGAAGAAGTAAAAGTGTATCCGGATACTACAGTTTGGATTAAAGATTTTGCTTATTCTTACAATGAACCAATGCATAATGATTATTTCTGGCATAAAGCCTATGGGGATTATCCGGTTGTGGGGGTAAAATGGACTCAGGCAAAAGCTTTTTGTGCGTGGAGAACGTTAAACAAAAATACTTATATCAAATCTAAAAAATCTGGTCGTGATTTGATTAACTCATTCCGATTGCCAACAGAGGCAGAATGGGAATATGCAGCCAGAGGTGGTCTGGAATCAGCTACTTATCCTTGGGGAGGGCCTTACACGAAAAGTGACAGAGGTTGTTTCTTAGCGAATTTCAAACCTAACCGTGGAGATTATGCTGCCGATGAGGCTTTGTACACTGTTGAAGCCAAATCATACGAGCCAAATGGTTACAACCTTTACAATATGGCTGGAAATGTTTCGGAGTGGACAGACTCTTCTTATGATCCAAATGCTTACGAATATGTGTCTACAATGAACCCAAATGTTTTAGATGCATCGAATAAACGAAAAGTGGTAAGAGGTGGTTCCTGGAAAGATGTTGCTTATTTCCTTCAGGTAAGTACCAGAGATTATGAATATGCCGATTCTGCCAGAAGTTATATTGGTTTCAGAACCGTTCAGGATTACATGGGAGTACAAACAACTGCCAACGGAACAGGAAGAGCTAACCGAGGAAGATAAAAAAGACCCTTAAATAAATTAACAAATAAAAAAACCTACACTAACTATTAAAAAACTTAAAGATTATGGCATTATTAGGTAAAAAAGCAATGAATTTTGCGTACGGAATGGGAGCGGCAGTTGTAATTGTTGGAGCTCTTTTTAAAATTACCCACTTTGAAATCGGACCGTTAACAGGTACTTTGATGTTGTCTATTGGATTATTGACAGAGGCTTTCATCTTTGCGCTTTCAGCATTCGAACCGGTAGAAAATGAATTAGACTGGACATTGGTTTATCCGGAATTAGCCAATGGAACACCAAACGCTAACAGAAAACCAAAAGCGGAATCAGCTTCAGAAGCTCAGGGATTATTATCTCAAAAATTAGATACGATGTTGAAAGAAGCTAAAATTGATGGTGAATTGATGGCAAGCTTAGGAAATAGTATCAAAAATTTCGAATCAGCTGCTAAAGGAATTGCTCCTGCTGCTGATGGAATTGCTGCTACCAAAAAATACAGCGACGAATTGTCTATGGCAGCTGCTCAAATGGAAGCTTTAAACAGTTTGTATAAAGTTCAATTAGAAAGTGCTTCAAGAAATGCAGAAGCTAACAAAGAAATTGCTGAAAATGCAGCTAAATTGAAAGAGCAAATGCAATCGATGACAGCTAACATTTCTTCATTGAACAATGTTTACGGAGGTATGCTTTCTGCAATGAGTAATAAAGGATAATAATTAAGTTCGAAGAGATTATAAAAAAAAACTACCCCAACTAATTATTAGAAAATATGGCAGGAGGAAAACTAACCCCTAGACAGAAGATGATTAACCTGATGTATTTGGTTTTCATCGCTATGTTGGCAATGAATGTTTCGAAAGAAGTAATATCAGGTTTTGGATTGATGAACGAAAAATTTGAAAGTTCAAATGCAAGTTCAAAACAAACCAATGATCAAATGTTAACTGCTTTGGATACTAAAGCAGCTGAAGCTAAAGGAGAGTTTGCTGTGGCAGCTCAAACTGCTCATAAAGTTAAAACAATTACGGATAATTTTTACAATTATATCAATACCTTAAAGGAGCAGGCAACTAAAGGTTATGAAGTGAATCCGGAAACAGGAAAACTACCATACGAAGATATGGATAAAGGTGATAATGTTGATGACTGGTTTACCGGAGAAGGGTATTCTAAAAAAGGAAAAGAAATTATTGCTACTATTGAGCAATATAAAGCAGATATCAAATCGACTTTAGGGACTGAAAAAAAATATTCAGGTATCATCAAAGAAGTTGAAGAGAAATTCAATCTTGCTGATGTAGAAAACAAAGAAGGTTTAAAAGATAAATATTTATCGTATCATTTTAAAGGTTTTCCGGCTATTGCAACTATAGCAAAGTTGTCATCCTGGCAAAATGATATTAACAAAGTAGAATCGGATGTGTATAGCATCGCTTTAGGGAAAGCAGCTGTTGAAGCAGCTTCTTACAGTAATTACCAAGCGATTGTAGTTTTGGATAAAAATGCTTATTTCCAAGGAGAACAAGTTACCGGTAAAGTAGTTTTAGGTCGTTATGACGAAAATACAAAACCAACAGGTTTTCAAGGACCAGGTAAAATCGTAAACGGACAAGCTGTTATCTCTTTAACAGCCGGTGGTATTGGAGAGCAAACAATCGGAGGTCAGTTTACATTTACGGAAGACGGAAAAACAATTCCTTTGAAATTCTCAGGAAAATATGTAGTTGTTCCTAAACCAAATTCAGCTACTATTTCGGCTGATAAAATGAATGTAGTGTACAGAGGGGTTTCTAATCCAATTTCTGTTTCATTTGCAGGAATTTCAGATAAAGATGTTTCAGTTTCTGCTCCGGGATTATCTAAAGTAGGAAACGGAAAATATGTGATGAGTCCGCAAGGAGGAAATGAAGTGACTATTAATGTTTCAGGTAAATTACCAAACGGACAAACGGTTTCAGATAGAAAAGTGTTTCGTATTAAAGGAATTCCAGGGCCAACAGGTACTATCAGAGGAGAAATGGGTGTTGTAAAAGGACCTAAATCGAACCTTGAAATTGCAACTATTGGAGCAAAATTAGTAGATTTTGATTTTGATGTTAATCTGAATGTTGTAGGATTTAATTTGAAAGTTACCGGACAACCAACTGTAGTGGTACAAGGGGACAGATTGAATGCGCAATGTAAATCAGTGCTTTCTAAAGCAGGAAGAGGAGATCAGGTAACGATTTCTGAAATCAAAACAAAATTAGTTGGAGCAGGTAATTATTTATTGCCTAGAACAGCACCGGTTATTTTTGAAATTCAATAATAAATACATTTTACCCAGAAGTTTACATCGATTCTTATTAATGATACTATGAAGAATATGAGAAATTTTTTGATACTGGCAATCGCTTTAATTGGAGGAGTAGCTTCTTATGCTCAGTCTAATTTGTTGAATGCTAAAATTCCGGAGGAAATAGGACTTAAAACTCCTGCTCAACTTATTTCAGACAATGACAAACCATTAGCTTATGGTTATGTTCATGACAGAGATGTATTGATGGGTAGAATGGTGTGGGAAATTATTGACTTGAGTGAGAAAATTAATTTTCCACTTTATTTCCCAATTGATACTGCGAATATCGGTTCTGACAGACGTTCATTGTATGATGTTTTGACCAGAGCGATAAAAAGCGGCGAAATCACAGAAGTATATTCGGATAGTTATTTTAATACGAAGAAAACGTATAAAGACATTCAGGCTTCTTTAAGCCGTATTGATACTACCGATGTCGGTAGAGAGCAAATTAATGCTGGTCAAAGAGTTTCTGATGAATATATTTTGCGTTCTGATTTAACAGCTCAGGATGTTACACAATACAAAATCAAAGGTTTCTGGTATTTTGATAAACGTCAAAGCGAATTAAAATATCGTTTGCTGGCTATTTGTCCTGTGACACCTGATGTGTACACGATGAATAGTGATGAGAAAGATTATATCGAATTATTCTGGATTTTCTTCCCGGATGCCCGAGAAGTGTTGCACGAAGCGAAAGCTTTTAATGAAAAAAATTCAGCAATGCCTATTTCCTTCGACCAGATTCTTAATTCCAGACGTTTTAATAGCGTAATATACAGAGAAGAAAATGTATATGGCGACAGGGAAATTCAGGAATATATGAAAGACAATGCCCAAAGCCAGTTATTGGAAGCAGAGCGTGTGAAGGAAAAAATTCGTGATTTCGAATCCGATATGTGGAATTACTAATAGTAACACAAATAAAATTTATAAAAACTCTTACCGTATGGTAGGAGTTTTTTGTTTACAAGAATGTTAAAAGTTTTTAAAACCGCAAATTCGCAAATTTTGATATAATCTTTTGCTTAGCCTTATCATATTGGGATTATAATTATTGATACAGTTTGATTTGATCCTAAAGATATAATTTGCGGTAAATTTTCCCAAAGTCTGGCTGGCTTTTTTCTATTTTTGTACTTTATTCAAATTGTATGATTGATTATCTAATTGTGGGTTGCGGATTGGCCGGAATTTCGTTTTCCGAAATTGCTTTGGCTAATCAAAAAAGTATTTTGGTGGTAAATGATGAATCTCAGAATTCTTCTAAAATAGCCGGAGGCTTATACAATCCGGTTATTTTAAAGCGTTTTAGTGAAGTTTGGCAGGCAAAAGAACAATTGGAGCTGATGAATGCTTTTTATACTAATTTGGAACAAAAAATAGCGGTTAAGGTCGATTTTAAAAAAACTATTCTTCGTAAATTCTTTTCGATTGAAGAGCAAAATAATTGGTTTTCCGCTTCTGATAAACCTGCTTTAGCGCCATTTTTATCAACAACTATTATCACCAAAAAATACGCCGGTATCGATTCTCCTTTTAATTATGGCGAAGTATTGCATACCGGTTATGTGGATACAGCGTCTTTATTGGAGCAGTATAAAAATTATCTTCTGGCTGAAAAGCTGTTGTTGCAGGAAACTTTCGATTATGATGCCCTGGAAGTTTCAGGAAACAGCATTCGATACAAAAATGCCGAAGTCAGAAATATCATCTTCGCGGAAGGTTTTGGCATGCACGCGAATCCTTTTTTCAAACATTTGCCCTTAGACGGAACCAAAGGAGAGCTTTTCATTATCAAAGCACCCGATTTAGATTTAGATGTCATTGTAAATACCTCCGTTTTTATTCTTCCTTTGGGGAATGATTTGTATAAAGTAGGTGCAACTTACAATTGGAAAGACAAAACCGATTTGCCTACCGAAGAAGGAAAACAGGAATTAGTCGAACGCATCAAAGAAATTATTAACTGTGAATTCGAAATTGTCTCTCATTTTGCCGGAGTGCGCCCCACTGTTCGTGATCGTCGACCAATTGTTGGTACGCACCCTGATAGCGGCTCGATTCATATTTTAAATGGTTTAGGAACCAGAGGTGTGATGTTAGGACCGGCAATGGCTAAAGCCTTGTTTGAAAATATCGAAAAAGGAATTCCTTTGGATAAAGAAATTGATATACTTCGTTTTCAAAAGCGAAAAAAATAATTTATGCTTTGAAATTGGGGTCGTAATGCACGAACATGTTGATGTAGATATTTCTGGACCATCTTAAAACCATTGGGCCTAAAATAATAAGTGTGGCTACAATAGCTATGAAAGCTGTTTTCATAGAAGCTCCGCAAAACACATAAGAAATAATAAAAGCGGCTATTCCAATAGCTACATTTACACCATAGCTTACATACATGGCGCCGTAAAAAAACGAAGGTTCAATTTGATAGGTTAGACCACAATGCGAACATTTTTCATGCATTTTTAAAACATTAGACAGATGGTAGGGATTTTTGTCCAAATACATGCTTTCCTTTTGACATTTTGGGCAAGTTCCTGTTAAAATACTATTTAGTTTGGATCCTTTTTTTAACATTTGCAAAAAATTTTATCAAAGGTACATTTTTTAGGAAATTACCATTGTAACATTAGTCACAAAATATGCTTAATATACACAATTTATCGGTTTCATTTGGAGGTACTTATTTGTTTGAAGAAGTTACTTTTCGTTTAGGTGCCGGAGACAGAGTCGGTTTAGTTGGAAAAAATGGTGCAGGAAAGTCCACCATGCTTAAAATGTTAGCCGGAGATTTTGCTCCGGATTCGGGAGTGATTTCTCAGGAAAAAGATATTAAAATGGGCTTTCTGCGTCAGGATATTGATTTTGAAAGAGGAAGAACCGTTCTTGAAGAAGCCTACGAAGCTTTTACCGAAATTAAAATTGTAGAGAAAAAACTGGAAGAAATCAATCATCAATTGGTGACCCGAACTGACTATGAAAGTGAGGAGTACACTAAAATTATTGAGGATTTGTCGGATTATACCCATCGTTTCGAATTATTAGGAGGTTATAATTATGTAGGAGATACCGAAAAAATTCTTTTAGGATTAGGTTTCAAAAGAGAAGTTTTTAATAATCAAACGGAGACTTTTTCGGGAGGTTGGCGTATGCGTATCGAGTTGGCTAAATTATTATTGCAAAATAATGATGTTCTATTACTGGATGAGCCTACCAACCACCTGGATATTGAAAGTATTATTTGGCTGGAGAACTTCCTGCGTAATTATCCGGGAGTGGTAGTGATTGTTTCGCACGATAAAATGTTTTTGGATAATGTGACGAACAGAACTATTGAAATTTCACTAGGAAAGGCTTACGATTTCAATAAACCTTATTCTCAATATTTAGAATTGCGTCAGGAGCTGCGTGAAAAGCAATTAGCAACTCAAAAAAATCAAGCCAAAAAAATTGAAGAAACTCAGAAATTGATTGACAGATTTCGTTATAGTGCGACCAAATCTTCGATGGCGCAGTCTTTAATCAAAAAATTGGATAAGGTAGAGCGAATAGAAGTCGATGAAGATGATAATTCGGTGATGAATATTTCTTTTCCGGTTTCTAAAGAGCCCGGAAAAGTTGTTATTGAAGCTCAAAATGTAACCAAAGCTTATGGTGATAAAACCATTTTAAAAGATATTTCGCTGTTAGTAGAACGCGGTAGCAAGATTGCTTTTGTGGGACAAAATGGTCAGGGGAAATCGACGTTTATCAAGGCTTTGGTAAACGAATTTGATTATGAAGGAACGATTAAATTAGGGCATAATGTACAGTTGGGTTATTTTGCCCAAAATCAGGCCGAATATCTGGACGGTGAAATTACTTTGTTACAAACGATGGAAGATGCCGCAACCGACACCAATCGTTCTAAAGTGCGTGATATGTTAGGTTCGTTTTTATTCCGCGGAGACGATGTGGAGAAAAAGGTAAAAGTGCTTTCCGGAGGGGAAAGAAACCGTTTGGCTTTGTGTAAATTGTTGTTGCAGCCGATCAATGTCTTGCTGATGGATGAGCCTACCAATCACTTGGATATTAAGTCTAAAAATGTGTTGAAAGCTGCTTTGCAAAAATTTGGCGGAACCTTATTGTTGGTTTCGCACGACAGGGATTTCCTTCAGGGCATGTCTAATATTGTTTACGAATTCAAAGATCAAAAAATAAAAGAATATTTAGGTGATATCAACTTTTTCCTGGAACAACGCAATATGGAAAACATGCGTGAAGTAGAGAAAAAAGAAGTAGTGAAAACCGCTGCTCCTAAGGAAAACAAAAAGGTATCTTACGAAGACCAGAAAAAAGGCAAAACCCTGCAAAACCGTTTGAGTAAAATAGAAAGTCAAATTTCACAGTTGGAAAAAGACATTCAAAACGACGATAAAATGTTAGCTTCTAATTATGATAAACATATCGAAGATGCTGCTTTTTTCAAAGCTTACAACAAAAAGAAAGAAGATTTGGATCAATTACTAATTGATTGGGAATTGGTTCAGGAAGAGATAGATAATTTGTAGTTATTTCAATAGACCTTCCAGGTTTTGAAAACCTGGAAGGTTTGTGATTTTATATTTTTTCTTTTAAAGATCTGTTTTGCCTAAAAATTTTTAGAATCTAATTTATTTTGTAATCTGCAAAAATCTGCAAAAATCTGCGTGCAATATTTTAAAAAATAAAGATTAACTAATCAACCCAATTTTTTTAGAATGCGCAATCGCTTCTTTACTTTTTTTAAAATAGCAAACTTCCACCGAAAGACTTTCTAAATTTTGGAGTGTTTTAATCACTTTGTTTTTTTTCTCTTTGGTAGTTTGTCGAATATAAATCGCCTGAATCGTCAACGGGAAAATTTTAGCAATGGCTTCGTACAATAAAGGATCTTCTTGTGAATCATCACCAATAAGGACATATTTTAAATTAGGATAAAATTCCAAAATGTGTTTGATCTTTTCAAACTTATGATTGTGTCCGCCCCTGCCAGTCCAGAAAAATTGCGATAAACTGGTTTTAATGTCTTTTAGTAATAAAACCGCTTTAGGCAACTGATGGATTTCGGTAAACTTGACAATAAAACGGTACAGATTCCATTCGCTGCTGGAAACATAAAAAAAAGTATTCAGTTCCTTGTGATCTTCACGACCGGATTGACTCAAAGCCTGATAATGTATAGTGACATCATCGAAAATCTTGCGTCGGTTAACGTTACGAAATAAAAGATGATACAACTTTCTTAAGGGATTTAAAGTATAAGAAACCAAAAAAGTGTCATCAATATCCGAAATGATGCCTAAATGATCTATTTTAGGACGGATATAATGTTCTTTGGAAGTAATCGTTTTACCATTGTAATTTAAACTTACTTCATATTCCACCCAGCCGTAATTGTCCTGATTTAACGGAATACAGAATTTAAAATAGCCGTCATTTAAGGTTCGGGTGTGAATGGTTTTTTGGTGGTGTTTTAAATAAATATCAGCATTTGCCCAGGTTTTCATGCGGTACATCCCAATAATGGAACTCGCATTTTTAAAGTTTTTATCCTGAAAATCGTATTCTACTTTTTTGGTTGGCAAAAAAACATGTCCCATTACAATCAATTCCTGCTCATTGGCATAACCCCGATACAATTTTATAATAGGTTTCATAGGTAGATTTTCTTTTGTAGCGTATTCTAAATTTAACTAATTTTAAAATAAATATGAAGTAAAATGCTCAAAAATAATGTGATACTGGTGGTGAATCCTGTTTCCGGCGGGATTGATAAAGCGGCTTTAATAGAGCAGGTGTCGCATTATGCCCGGTTTTTAAAGCTTACGTTGTATTGTTATGAAACCTCCGGAATCAATGATTTACAGGCAATTCGGGAATTTTATACTTTGCATCGCCCGGAAAGAGTTCTAATTGCCGGTGGCGATGGAACCATTAAATTGGTAGCCGAAGCACTGGAAGACAAAGAAGTGGTCTTTGGGATTTTGCCCGTAGGTTCAGCCAATGGATTAGCAACAGATTTGGGGTTGATGTTGTCTGAAGAAGAATATATTGCGATTGCTTTTCAAAATCATCATGTAAGTATCGATTATATTACTATTAACGACCTAATGTGTTTGCATCTGAGTGATTTGGGTTTGAATGCCGAACTGATTAAAAATTATGATAAGAGCGCGATAAGAGGTAAATTAGGCTATGCTTTACAGGTTTTTAATACTTTATGGCATGCCGAAAAATCGTTTTTGGTACGCATTAAAACCAATCAGGAGTTGATAGAAACCAGAGCCCGAATGATTGTAATTGCGAATTCCCAGAAATACGGTACAGGAGTAACGATTAATCCTATCGGAATTATGAGTGACGGAAAATTAGAATTGGTGATTTTAAAACGAATAACGTTTTATATTTTTTGCAAAATTGTAATGGGAAAAATTCAAACCATTACACAGGACGTTGTGATTGTTTCAACGGATAAGGCACAAATTTCAATTGACCGTTCGGTAAGTTTTCAAATTGACGGTGAATTTTGTGGAAAAGAAGATAATTTGGATGTGCGTATTTCTTCCAAAAAATTGAAAATTGCAGTTGCTCGGGTTTAATTTTCTTTAAAAGGATTTCTTTCCTGCCATTCCAGTTTGGGTTCGAAATAATGAAAAGTTTTGGCAACAAATAAATTTAAAAACGGATTGTTGTGCCGGATGAGTCCAAACATATCCACGGCTTTGGCACCTACCGAACTTTTGATTTCTAAGGCTGTTCGGGCCAAAATGATTCGCTTGTATTTTTTGTTTACCGAATAGCCAATCATGTCGTACAACATGTTTAAATACAACAGGGTTTCTTTTTGGTACTTTTCGTCATAACCCAAAAAATAAGTGTCAATATCCGCTCCGTTTTTAATCAGGGTATTGAAGCCAATTAATTCGTTGTTGTGAAAATAGCCGTAAAAAAGAAAGTGATCTTTCAGGTTCTTTTTGAAAATTTCAAAATGATTCTCGCCCAGATAAAAGGTGTTAAATGGCGCTTTTTGAGCCACATTCATATAGAGTTCGTGAATGCGTTTCTGATGTTTTTGAATTTCTTCCAGGCTCATCTTTTGTTTGTGTAATCCGGAAGCTTTTTTTCGGGCTCTTTTGTAGTGATCTCTGTATTTTTTGTTCAAATTGGCCAAATAATCGTCAAATGAATGCCAAGAATCCCGAATGTCAAATATCATGTTAGGCTGAGTTGAAAAACGATAAAAGGAACTGAATTCAGGAAGCTCAAAATGCTGAATTTGGCTTGTCGAAAAATCTTTGAAAATAGTCAAATGAGGTTGTTTTCCTTGTTTTTGATAGTAATGTTCTAAAGTACTTGTCGCTTTTTTTAATACGCTTAAGGCTGTTTTTTTGGAAATATGTTTATTGAAAGCAATACCATTTTGTCCTGTAAGCATATTGTTACCAATGATTAAAACTCTGGAGCCAAATTTTTTGAAAACAAAATTTCTGATTTTAGTTCGTAAACAATGGTCTCTTTCGCCAAAAGAAGGAATCTGACTTAAATCTAAAAATTGTGAAACGGCAATACCAATGAGTTCTTTTTGATGGAATAAAGCAATAAACCGACAGCTCATATTTTCAGGAGCAGCTGTCTCTAAAATTTTCAGGTAACTGCGCGAAAGAAAAATATTTTTCCGGGCAAGATGATCCCATTCTTCAGGAAGGTCCTCACTCCTGTAGTATATTTTAAAAGAAAAGCCTGATTCCAAATTGGTAAGGGATTAATCGATAGCGAAGGTACTATTTTAACCGGAATAGCATGTTAAAAGATTCAAAATAACTAATTTTATATAAAAAAAATTATGGAAACGTATAATGAACAAACAGCTGAATCTCTTTTGCAGGAATTGAAAAACTGGGTTTTTCTAAAAGATGGCATTGAGAAAAATTTTGAGTTTAAGAACTTTAATCAGGCACTGGCTTTTATGGTTCAGGTAGGTTTATTGGCTGAGAAACACAATCATCATCCTGAACTTTTTAATGTGTACAATAAAGTTACGCTCCGATTGTCAACCCATGATGCTAATGGAGTAACGTTTAAAGATTTTGATTTGGCTAAGGCTATTGATAAATTATCGTAAAAATACCTCTCTTAAAATCATTTTAAGAGAGGTGTTTTTTTTTATTGCCAGACACAGATAATTCCGCCCATAATCATAAAACAAACAGTCCAATAACCGCTGTTGATAAAAGTATATTTCCAACTTTTTCTTTCAAATAAAGCATTGGTAGCAATCATAGGGAACGCAAAGAAAATACCGGTAAGAAAACCGTGTAAAGCACCGTGCTTGAAGGTTCGGAAAGCGGTTCCGTAATCAGCCATAAAGGCAGTGTAAGAAGGTTTGATGTCCACTGCTCCACCGCCGCCAATCATGCTGTAAGCACCAGTTTGGTGAATGGTTAAAGACTGTAAAATCAGTGCAATTAAAAAAGCAAAGAAAACTGCCATGATAAAAATAGCCGCCATATTGGCTCCTTTCATCTTTTCTTCGGTTAATCCGGATTCTTTCATCCAGGCGGTTCCGAAAACTTTTGGGTTGTACCAGATAAATCCAATTACTAATGTGGACAGGGCAGCTACAATAAGAGCTAAAAAGTTGATTTCCATGTTGTTTTGGTTTTGGTTAGAAATTCAAATATAACTAAAAAATAATTACTGCTTCGATTTCTTTTTTGTAAGAATATTTGTTTAATAAATAATTAAAAAATGCATTTCGTCGATTATTTTTGTCTTTTTATCGAATTTTTTATTATTTTTAATCCTGTAAATCAAATGCGGGAGTTATGAAAAATATTTTTACTTCATTCTTAATATTATTGACATCATTTTCTATGATGGCTAATGTGGCACTTTCGGACAAAGAAATTTTGGTAAAATTATATGAGGCTACTCATGGAGCTCAGTGGAAATTGAAATGGGATTTGTCTCAGCCAATGACTTCCTGGGCAGGAGTGAAAGTGGTAAATAATCAGGTGGTTGCTTTAGATTTGCAGGATAATAATCTGGAAGGGCAAATTCCAAGTGAATTGGGAGATTTGAAAAATTTACAAGAGTTAAATTTGCATAAAAATCATCTTTCGGGAAGTATTCCGGCAAGTTTGGGGAATTTGTCAGCATTGAGAGTTTTAGATTTATCATTTAATAGTTTGTCAGAAGCTATTCCGGCTTCCATTTGTAATCTGACGAATCTGAAAACGTTAGAATTATACATGAACCAACTTACAGGTGAATTGCCTTCTACTATTGGAAATTTGCAAAATCTGCAAACTTTAGCGGTTTTTAATAATCAAATTCAAGGCGGAATTCCGGCTTCATTTTATCAAATGAAAGCATTGAAAACGGTTTTGTTGAACAGTAATAAATTAAGCGGAACGGTAAGCGCTGATATTGCTAATTTGACTGAATTGGCAAATTTCAGTTTATTTGAAAATAATTTTTCCGGTCAGGTTCCATTGTCTATTGAAAACTTGAATAATTTAAAGGAAATGAATATTTCTTACAATAAGTTCAGCGGATTGGTGAGTCGCAAACTGGCTATGCTGGACACGCTTAATATGACAATGATTAACGATAAAGGTGTGGCTTATTTAATGAATGTAGCTGTTGACGTTGATAAAAGACCGATTGTGTCTGAGGAATAGAATAATTTTTTTGGTTAGAAAATTGTTTTTTTATTGAGTTAGTTTTATAATAAGTTTAGTGTTTGAAAACCTGTGAAGGCACGTTCACAGGTTTTTTTATTTTATACGCCGCTAAAAGCACTAAAACCACCGTCTATGGGAAGTACAATCCCGGTAACAAATTGCGAAGCTTCACTGCATAGAAAGTGAATGGCTCCAAGTAGTTCGTCGGCTTCTCCAAAACGTTTCATAGGAGTGTTGTTGATGATGTTTTTGCCCCTTTCTGTATAAGAACCGTCTTCGTTAGTGAGTAAATTGCGGTTTTGGTTACCAATAAAAAAACCGGGAGCAATGGCATTCACGCGAATTTTATTACTGAATTTTGTTGCCATTTCTACGGCCATCCAACGGGTAAAATTTTCCATAGCCGCTTTTGAAGCCGAATAGCCCACCACGCGGGTAACGGCTCTTTCTACAGTCATCGAAGAAAAGTTAATAATGATGCCTTCTTTTTGTTGTGCCATAATTTCTCCAAAAACTATAGAAGGAAGTACGGTGCCGTTTAAATTTAAATCGGTAACGGTTTGAAAAGCATCCATAGATAGATCAAAAATAGTTTGATTTGTTGCAATGGTTGCTCCGGGCATATTTCCGCCGGCAGCATTGAGTAAAATATCAATTTTTCCGTATTGTCTGAGAATTTTTTTTCTGGTCTGTTCTAAGGATTCTTTATCCAGAATGTTTGCTGCAATTCCTATGGCGTCATAGCCTTTGCCGGTCAGGGAATTAATCATTTCATTTATAGTTTCCTGATTTCGTCCCAGGATTACAATTTTTACTCCTGAAGCGGCCAAATGTTCCGCGATGGAACTTCCTAAAACTCCGGTTCCTCCGGTAATTACAGCAACTTTATTTTTAATGTTAAAAAGATTCATTTTATCAGTTTGAAGTGAGTAGTTATTTTAAAAGCTGTGAGAATTCATAAGAACTCGCACAGCTTTTTAAAAAAAACTAAATAGGGGTATTAATTTAGAAATTCCACCTTACAAAAGCTTCCATGGCAGCGTAATTGGACAGACCAAGCTGGTCATACAATTCGGCTGTTTCTTTATTTCTGTCTTCGGCTCTTTGCCAAAACTCTCTGGCATCGGTTCCCTGGAAAACCACGCCGTCTTTTTGTGATTGGTGTTTAAAAATTCCGTGTCTTTTGGCTAAAACCTGATCCGGACTCATTGGTACGGCCATTTCAATTTCGTCCATTCCCCATTCCTGCCAGGCACCACGATAAAGCCATAGCCAGCAATCTTTCATAAAATCTTTTGATTTCAAATTTTTCACTGCTTCCAGAATGGCGTCCAAACATACTTTATGAGTTCCATGCGGATCGGCTAAATCTCCGGCGGCATAAATTTGGTGAGGCTTAATTTTTTCGATCAAATCCATGGTTAATTGGATGTCAATCTCGCCTATTGGTTTTTTTTCGATCGTTCCGGTTTCGTAAAAAGGAAGGTTCATAAAATGGATTTTATCGTTATTTAATCCTACAAAATGAGCGGTAGCACGGGCTTCTCCTTTTCGAATTAAACCTTTTAAATGGCGGACTTCGGGAATATCAATCTGGCTGTTTTTTTTGTTGTTTAAAAAGTCATGTGCTTTTTTGTAAATCGAATTCGCTTCCGGACTGTTGATTTCAAATTTTTCATTGTAATCGCATACAAAGCGTGCAAAACGCTCGGCTTCGCTATCGGCAACTGCAATATTTCCGGAAGTTTGATAGGCTACATGAACTTCATGACCCTGTTCGTGCAAACGCATAAAAGTGCCTCCCATGCTAATGATGTCGTCATCCGGATGTGGACTAAAAATAAGAACTCTTTTTTGAGCCGGTAGTGCGCGTTCCGGACGATTAGAATCGTCGGCATTGGGTTTTCCACCCGGCCATCCGGTAATGGTATGCTGTAATTTGTTGAAAATGGCAATATTGATGTTGTAGGCAGGACCTAAATCGGCCAGTAAATCGCTCATTCCGTTTTCGATATAATCGGCATCGGTAAGACGAAGAATAGGTTTTTTCAATTCTAAAGCCATCCCTAAAACCGCTTTTCGAGTTAATTTATCAGTCCAGACAATTTTTTCAACTAACCAGGGTTTGTTGATGCGGGTTAGTTTTGAAGCGGCTTCCTGATCTAATACAAAAACGGCATCGTTATGTTCCTGTAAAAAAGAGGCAGGAACCTGATTGGTAACAGCTCCTTCGGCAGAGGCTTTTACAATATTAGATTTTCCTTCTCCCCAGGCTAAAAGAATGACTCTTTTGGTTTCCATGATTTTTTTTACGCCAAGGGTAATAGCTGTTCTTGGTGTATTGTTTAATCCTGAAAAATCTTTGCTGGCTGCGACTCTGGTAATGTGGTCTAAAGCAACTAATCTGGTTTTGGAGTTTTGCAACGAACCTGATTCGTTAAATCCGATATGACCATTTCCTCCAATACCGAGAATTTGTAAATCGATGCCGCCCAAGGCTTCAATTTTTTCTTCATATTGAGCGCAATATTCCTGAATAGCTTCTTTGGACAAAGTGCCGTCCGGAATATGATAATTTTCAGGTAAAATATCTACTTGATCGAGTAATAACTCTTTCATGAATCGGACATAACTATTGATGGAATCCGGTTCCATTGGGTAATATTCGTCCAGATTGAAAGTAATTACATTTTTAAAACTTAGTCCTTCTTCTTTGTGCATTCGCACCAGTTCGGCATACAATCCTTTTGGTGAAGAACCGGTAGCAAGCCCCAGCACACAGCTTTCGTTCAGCTCCTGTTTGGCTCTGATTAATGCTGCAATTTCATGCGCTACAGCTATAGAAGCTGTTTTTGAATTTTCAAAGACCACGGTGTTGATGTTTTCGAATCTTTTTTCAAAACCGGTGGCTTTATCGATACTGCTTTTTATCATTGTGAGTTTTATTTTAAGAGAGCATAATGTAAATTAATACCGTTAAGATTACCAAAACACTTCCGGCGAGATTCATAGCCGGCCAGGATTTCTCTTGGTTTTGGGCTAATTCTTCTTCATATACCAAATTTGATTTTGAACTAACATAATATTTTGAAACCATAAACATGATGAAGAAATTCAGTACAAATTCGATTCCCCATAAATGTACAAAATGAATGTTGAGGTGTAATACAAACGAGGTTAAAATATAGAATACAAATCCAAAAAATAATCCGGCTTTTGCACCCGTGGCATTGATTTGTTTAAAAAATAATCCTGCGACTAATATGGATGAAATAGGGATAAAGAAGATTCCGTTTAATTCCTGTAAAAGAAAATAGAGTCCGGAAGGTGCGTAAGCAACTAAAGGTGCTACCGAAATGGATAATACCGCTAAAACCAGCGATGAAATTTTGCCATAATACACCAGTTTTTTATCGGAAACATTTGGATTGAATGTTTTTTTATAAATATCCATGCAAAAAATTGTACTGGCTGAGTTTAATACGCTGTTAAAGGTACTTAAAACCGCACCTAAAATTACCGCTGCAAAAAATCCGTAGAGGTAAGTTGGTAAAACTTTTTTAACCAAAAGCGGATAGATTAAATCGGGTTTGTCATAATGTTGTTCCTGAAAATAATAGAAACCAATCAATCCCGGAAGCACAATAATCAAAGGCATTAATAATTTGAAAACGCCTGTATAAATTAATCCTTTTTGAGCTTCTACCAGATTTTTGGCGCCAAAAGCTCTTTGGATAATCGTTTGGTTCATTCCCCAAAAATAAATTTGGTTAATCATTAATCCGGTAAAAAGGGTTGAAAACGGCAATACAGAATCTTCGCTTCCGATAATGTCAAATTTTTTAGGGGCAAAATGATAAACAGTGTTTACACCGTCTAAAATATTTCCTTTTCCAATTTGGTACAACGCAATTGCCGGAACCAAAAGTCCGCCCAGCATTAATCCAATTCCGTTGAGTGTGTCGGAGAAAGCTACTGCTTTCAATCCGCCAAAAATAGCATACAAAGAGCCAATAACTCCGATAATCAAAACAGTATAAACTAAAGATTCTTCTTTAGAAATGGAAAACATTGTGGAAAAGTCGAAAATACTTTCGATGTTGATGGCTCCGGAATACAATACAATAGGGAGTAAAGTGACCACAAAGGAACTCATTAGTAAAAAAGCAACTATGGAACGAATTTGCGAATCAAATCTTTTTTCCAGAAATTCCGGAATGGTGGTGAGTTTCATCTTTAAAAACCGCGGAATGATAAAAATTGCCGCGATAACCAGCGCTATTGCCGAGGTGACTTCCCAGGCAATAACGATGATTCCGTTTTTATACGAGCTGCCGTTCATCCCGATTAAATGTTCGGTCGAAATATTCGTAAGAATCATTGATCCGGCAATGATAGGAGCTGTTAAACTTTTTCCAGCCAAAAAATAGCCATTTGAAGTGTCAAGCTTATCTTTTCGGAGTTTAAAGCTGGTGTAAAAAATGACTAGGAGCGTGAATCCAAAAAAGCCTAAATAGGTATATAACATTTCAAAAGGATATTAAATTAGGAATCGTTTTAGAATTTTAATTTTGCCGGTAAATATTTGGCAACTAATTCTTCATAATAAGGTCGTAAAGCTTTTGAATCTGGTTTTACAGGCGCTTTGGTGTATAAATCGTAAGGATTGAATTTTTTAACCCATTCAAACATTTCAATATCGTGTTGGGTCATTAAATGCGTGTAAGCATTCTCTCTGTGTTGTGAGTAAAAAGAATGGTAACGAATCATATATAAAGCTGGTTCCGGAAGATAATCCTTCATGATTTGATACAAATATTCATCGTGACCCCAGCTCATTTTTACGTTGTCTAGTCCGCAGTTTGGTGCATATACACCGTATTTGGTATTGTACTTTTCGTTAGTGCTGTCCGGATTAGCGGCAAAAAACTCCGGATACACAATTTTATCTGAAAATTGACATCCAACAGGGAAAGTATCACCTACAACAGCCCATTGCGGCTCGCCAAATAAACATAATACTTTTCCAATGTCATGTAAAAATCCTGTTAGTACAAACCAATCCGGATGACCGTCGGCGCGAATGGCTTCTGAAGTTTGTAATAAATGTTGAAACTGATCCAAATCAATATCCGGATCACTGTCGTCAACTAAAGTATTAAGGAAATCAACTGCTTCCCAAAGGGACATTTCTTTGCGGTCAAATTTTAAAAACTCCTTTTCTTTCTCACATACAAAATCATAAGTTTGATATGTATGGTTGATTCTGTAAAATTCTCTAACGGTTTCTACTCTTTCAGAATCGACATAGTTGCGGAACTCTTCCTTTTCTTTTGTCTCAACTGCCGGATCAGGATAGCGTTCGATTAGATTTTCTTCCCAATCGTCAATTTGATGCATTGGATTGTTGAATTTGTCGGAGGCATTGGTATTTTTCATCTGGTTTGTTTTTTTTAGTGATAAATAATTTTTTAGCGTGTTAATAGCTAGTTTGTTAGCGATATTCAAAATTAAGCAGATGTACTTTTTTTAAAATGGATATATGCTTCAAAAACATGGATGAATTTTTCATATTGATAATTTTTCAGCTAATAAATTATATTGTTTATATCAAAAAAAAGTTTTTTGATTTTTTGATGTCTGTCAGAGTAGTTTTTTGAAGTGATGATTTGAAACAGCTGAGTTTAGGTTGGTACTTATTATTATATAAATAGGTATAAAGTTGCTGTAATGAAGCTTAGTTTTGTTTTCGTTGTTAAAAAAAACTGCTGAAAAATTAACTTAAATAGTATCAGAAGCTTTTTGCGTTGATGAATATATGAAAATGTGCTGAAATAAGGTTTTTATTGGTAATAATGAAAAAAAATAGGGTTTTAAAAGTAGAAAATTAATTTTTTGAGTTACTTTTTTTGAGTTAGTTGGTTGAATTTTATATGTTTTTGACGGATTTGTCCATTTCGAACAGCAATCGAACTGTTAATTTTACCATAAAATTATTAACTAATTCTAATTAAAATGAAAAAAACCAAATTCAAATTATTGGCGTTATTTTTTCTGATAGCGTTTTCAATTAATTCGTGGGCGCAAAAAACGCAGGTGTCTGGTAAGGTAGTTGATGACCAAAATTTGCCCTTGCCAGGAGCTAATGTTATAGAAAGCGGAACGAAAAATGGGGTAATGACGGATTTTGATGGGAAATTCAGAATTGATGTTTCTAAGCCAAATGCTGTTATTGTAGTTTCCTTTGTAGGTTTTGCAGATCAAACTGTAAAATTAAGCGGATCTAAATCTAATTTGACAATTAAATTAGCATCAGGTGCTAATAATCTGGAACAGGTTGTAGTTGTAGGATATGGTAAAGGGTCTCGAAAAAATTTAACGACTTCTGTTACTTCTGTTAAAGCGGAAGATATGAATAAAGGTGCAATTAGTGATGTTGGACAGTTGTTACAAGGTAAGGTTGCGGGTTTAAATATTTCTTCTAGCGGTGATCCAACAAGAAAAGCATCAGTTGTGATGCGCGGTGTTTCTACTTTGAATAGTTCTCAGGGACCTTTTTATGTAGTGGATGGAATTCCCGGAGTTGATATTTCTATGATTTCTCCAGATGACATTGCAACAATTGATGTATTAAAAGATGCTGCAGCTACAGCAATCTATGGTAATAGAGCTGCTAATGGAGTTATTATGGTAACTACCAAAAAAGGTAGCAAGGAAAGAACTCAAATTGCTTACAACAGTTATTTTGGTATTGAAAATGTTTCCAATCAATTGGATATGATGAATGCCACACAATTAAGAGCATTTACAACCAAAAATAACCTAAACTTCACGCCAGAAAATGATAAAGGAGCAAATACAAATTGGCAAAAAGCAATTTTAAGATCCGGAGCTCTTTCAAGTAGTCATAACTTATCAATAAGTGGTGGAGGTGAAAAAAGTACTTATTCTGCAAGTTTAACTTCAATTAAAAGAGAAGGTATTCTTAAGAAAAGTGATTTTGGACGTGTAATTGCACGCTTGTCTGTAGAGCAATTTGCTTTTAATGATAAGGTTAAATTTGGTTTAAATGTTACTAATTCTGTTAGTAAGTATGAAAATGTACCACAACGTAATACCGTTCTTTTACAAGCTGTAAATCATTTACCTGTTTCTCCAGTTAGAAATGAAGATGGAACTTTTTTTGAAAATTTTGCCAGTACAGGATATTTTAATCCGGTGGCTTTGATTGATCACGGAACTGATGAAACTAAAACGAGTAACCTTATTGGTAATTTTACAACTGAAGTAAAACTTCCTTTTGGGTTTACCTATAATTTAAATATCGCACATCAAAAATTAAGTACTTCTCACGGAGAGTTTTATGATAGCTATTATTCACAATATAATAGTGCTAATTTCTATAATAATCCTGATCCACCGCTAACAAAAACATTAGTTAATTTTGGTGTAAATGGTTCAGCATTAAGAAATTATTATGAAAATACCAACAATATTGTTGAGAGCTTCTTAAATTGGGATAAAGAAATAGGAAATCATAAAATTAAAGCAGTTTTAGGGTATTCATGGCAGGAAAACACTTTAGGAGATGGTTTTCAGGCAACTTCAACTAATTTTCCGGTTGATAACGTAGGATATAACAACTTGGCTTTAAGTAATTATACTTCAGTTAGTGGTTATGTAGTAAATTTCGGGGATAGTCAAGCTTATCAAAAAACACGTTTGATTTCTCAGTTTGCACGTTTGAATTATAATTTTAATGACAAGTATCTTTTACAAGGTACAGTAAGAAGAGACGGAGGTTCTGTATTTGGTGCTAATAACAGATGGGGGTATTTTCCTTCTGTTGGTGGAGCATGGAGAATTGACAAGGAAAACTTCATGCAAGATCAAAATGTTTTCAGCGACTTGAAACTTCGTGCCAGTTATGGTGTAACAGGAAACTCTTCAGGATTCAATGCATATACGGCTCAATTCATTTCTGGAAGTGCAGGAACTTTCTATTATAATGGACAACAAATAGGTGCTTACGGTCCAATACAGGCTGCTAATCCGGATTTGAAATGGGAAAAAACAGCTACAACAAACCTTGGTCTAGATGTTTCCTTGTTAAAAGGAGCAATTACAGCTTCGGTTGATGTTTACGACAAGAAAACAACCGATATGATTTTCAATTACCAGGTAAACCCAGTGTTGGTTCCTGTTGGTTCTATTGTGGCTAATGGAGGTATTATGTCGAATAAAGGGATTGAAATTGCTTTAGGAGCTACACCTGTTAAAACAGCTAATTTCAATTGGTCAACTAATTTAAATATTGCTAGTAACAAAAATAAAATTGTAAAATTAACAAACCCATTCTTTATTGGAGGAGATTCTATCCGAAGAGTACAACCTGATGGTGCTGGACAAACCGGAGCTACTTTACAAATTTTAAAAGAAGGTAAACCACTTGGACAATTTTTTACACTTGATTATGCAGGAAAAGATGCTAATGGAGTTTCTCAATATTATGACAAAGGTGGGAATTTAACTACTACGCCATTAAATGGTGTTGATTATCATTATGTGGGAAGTGCTCAGCCAAAAGTGTTATTAGGATGGTCAAATAATTTCCAATATAAAAACTTTGATTTAAGTGTTTTCTTTAGAGGAGTATTTGGAAATAAAATTTTTAATGCTACCCGAGCTGATTTATTTAGACCGACTACAGCAATGACGACTAATATTTTGGTGGATGTACAAAACGAATCGCCAAATGATTTTAATTCATATCGTTATTCTTCACGCTTTATAGAAGATGGTAGTTATATTCGATTAGATAATGCAACTCTTGGATACAACTTAAAAAACATAAGCAAGTTTATTAAGAGTTTCCGTATGTATACTACTGTAAATAATCTATTTGTAATTACAAAATACAGCGGAATTGATCCGGAGGTAGAGCAAGGAGGTACCGCGCCTGGTGTAGATTCAAATAATTTTTATCCAAAAACCAGATCGTTCTTGTTAGGTTTTAATGTGGTATTCTAAAGAAATAATAATTCTAATAATTGTAAATATTATGAAAAAGATAATAAAATATTTAGGGCTTTCAGTACTGGCTATTAGCATGTTTGAGTCCTGCGAGAATTTAGATGTGCCAATTACAACACAGTTAACACCTGATGTATTTCCACAAAATTCGACACAATTTATTCAAACTGCCGGACCGGTTTATGTGGCTTTCCGAGGAGATTTTTCATTCGCTTGGTGGTGGACGCAATCTTTAACTACAGATGAGTCTATTTTGCCAGCAAGAGGTGGAAACTGGTTAGATAACAGAAACTATCTTACGTATCATTTCCATGATTGGACGCCGGACAATTCAGGTGCTATTTGGGGATGGTCATCTACTGTTATAGGGAAAAGTAATCAGGCTATTTCAATTTTAGAACAAGCGATGCCGGCTGGAACGGAAAAATCGACTTTAATAGCTGAATTGAAAACCATGCGTGCTATTTCTTATTTTATGATGATGGATAATTATGGAGATGTACCTCTGGATACAGTTTATGGCGATTTTTCTTCTCATGCTAAATCAAGTAGAACAGAAGTATTCAATTTTATTGAAAAAGAATTAAAAGAAGCAATCCCTAATTTAAATCCGGCTTCTGGAGTAACGACTTATGGAAGACCAAATAAGCAAACAGCTAATGCTTTATTAGCTAAGATTTATTTAAATGCGGAGGTTTATACAGGTACACAACGTAATAACGATTGTATTGCAGCTTGTGATCAGGTCATTAATTCCGGATTATATAATATTGAAGCAAGAGATACTTATCTTCAAATGTTTTATCCTACCAACGGACCACAAATGAAGGAATTTATTTTTGCAGTTCCTTATGATCCGGCTGTTGGTGGTGGCGGATTAATGTATCATGCCCGTTACGATGTGCCTCGCTCTTTACAAGCTAGATTTGGGCTACCATTTAGACCAAGTGCACCTCGAAGTACCCTGCCGGAGTTTTACGCTCATTTTGAAAATGATCCTAATGACATTCGTAACAAACAATGGTTAACAGGTAAACAATATTTAGCAGACGGAGTTACCCCTGTAATGGTTACCACTACTAAAAAAGGTTATGATGAATATTATACTGGTTCAGATGGTGGTGATTCTTATACTTACCAAGTAGAATTGAGCAAAGAAATAACTTATAGAGGAAGTATGGCTAATGTTAAAGGTCTTGATTTAGGAAATGATGAAATTGCCTGGAATATTGGATACAGAAATATTAAATTTTATCCTGATGCCTCTTCAATTAATAGAAATCAAAATAATGATGTGCCATTTTTAAGATATTCTGATGTAATCTTAATGAAAGCTGAAGCAATTCTTCGAGGAGGAGCTGCTACTTTAGGAGATACACCACTTTCATTAGTGAATAGTATTCGTTCTAAACGCTCAACATCAACACCATGGTCTAGCGTAACTTTAGAAGATTTATATGGAGAAAGATGTCGTGAATTTGCTTGGGAAGGTTGGCATAGAAATGATATGATTCGATTTGGAAAATTTGAAGGACAATGGGGATTCAAAACTGATTCAGATGTTAAACGTCGCGTTTTCCCAATCCCGACCAGTGCATTGGTATTAAACCCTGTATTAGTTCAAAATCCCGATTATGTAAATTAAGATTAAGTTAGTTTATTTATTATTTGATTGTTAAGTTGGTTGGTGATTTATTTGCCTTTGAAAGGAGAAGAAGCTAGAGTCTTCTTCTCTTTTCTTCTTAAAAAAATCTTTCTTTTTTGATTTAATCCCTATTACACACTTTCTGATTTAGATTATTTTTTTAGAATTATTCCGGGGCTGTTTCAATAGTTGCATTTTTGTGTTTATAATAAAAAATCCAACTGTTTAAAAAAGCGTAAAAAAGAAACTTCTATCCGTTTAATCTATTTCGGTTGGGTACAGGATTTTTTTATCTCATTCGAAATTTTTTTTATACAAATCAAAACCACAAAATAGAATCTTAAAGTTGCAATTCATTTTGACAAATAGCGACTTGGTGTTTTAAAATCACTATTTGGCATCATACAAAATATAAAAATATGGATTTTTTCCGTTTATTAAATTACAGCTCACTAATCGTTTCGCTTGTAGTATTTAGTCTTTCCTGTTCCGTAAAACCTAAAAAAAGCGATTATGCCAATTTGGTCAATCCTTTAATTGGGACGGCGCCATCAACAACGGTGAGCGCTTTACAACATGGAGAAGATGAAAAAGAGAATAATGCTCAGGTGGTGCCTTATGTAACCGTTCCATTTGGAATGACCAATTGGACGCCGCAAACTAAGGCAACCGAAGCCAAATGTATTGCGCCTTATTATTATACCGATACTAAAATTTCCGGTTTTAGAGGCAGTCATTGGCTCAGTGGTTCCTGTGTTCAGGATTACGGAAGTATGACCATTATGTCAATTTCGGGAAAACTAAAATGTCAGGCAGACGATCGGGCTTCTCATTTTTCTCACGATACCGAAAAAGCAAGTCCGTATAATTACCATGTTACTTTAGCCGATTATGCAATTGATGTGAATATGACGGCAACCAAACGTTGCGGTTTGTTTCAGTTTACATTTGAAAATTCCGGTGAGGCACATATTATTGTGAATCCAAATAGTGATGAAGGAGAAGGTTTTGTTCAAATTAATGCTGATAAAAATGAAATTACCGGTTACAATCCGGTGCATAAAATTTATCAGGGTTGGGGCGAAAAAACCGGTTTTAGTGGCTATTTTGTGGTGCAATTAAGCAAAAAATCAGGCAGATTTGGTGTTTATCAAAATGAAAAAATACTTGCAGGAAATACTCAAATTTCTAATCAGGAAAATATTGGGGCTTACATTTCTTTTATGGTCGAAAAAGGAGAAACGATTGAGGCAAAAATTGGAACTTCTTTTACCAGTATCGAACAAGCCCGTAAAAATCTGCAAGCGGAAACTAAAGGCGTAGATTTTGCTCAGGCAAAAGATAATTTGAAGGAAACTTGGGAAAATTTGCTTTCCAAAGTAAAAGTAGAAGGAACCAATGCGGATGCAAAAGTAAAGTTTTATACGGCCATGTATCACAGCTACTTACAGCCAAGAACCTTTAATGATGTCGATGGAACTTATGTGAGTTTCAATGGCGGCACACAATTGAAGAGCAGTGGCAATCAGGATTATTTTACCGATTTTTCGATGTGGGATATTTACCGTTCTTCGCTTCCGTTGTTCAATTTGCTGACTCCGGAAACCAATGGACAAATGATGAAAAGTTTGTTTGCAATGGCCGAACAGGGCGGATGGCTGCCTATTTTTCCCTGCTGGAACAGTTATACTTCGGCGATGATTGGCGACCATGCTATTGCGGCAATTGCCGATACGTATTTGAAAAATAACATTGAAATTTCAGATAAAGAATACCAATATTTATTGCAAAATGCCTTCCATTCTCCGGATAATCACACCGATTATGTGAATGGGAAAGGGCGTCGTGCCTTAGAATCTTATTTAAAATATGGTTATGTTCCGCTGGAAGATGAGGTGAAAGAATCTTTTCATAAGGGAGAACAGGTTTCCAGAACTTTGGAATATGCTTTTGATGATTTTGCGCTTTCGCAAATTGCCGCCAAACGAGGCGATACTTTACATGCTAATTTGTTAAAAAAAAGAGCATTGAATTATAAAAATGTTTTTAGTGAAACAGATTCCTGCGTGAGAGGTCGTTTTGCGGATGGGACTTTTACGAAAGATTTTGACAAGTTTGTCCGAAAACCGTACATCACCGAAGGAACTCCGTACCAATATACCTGGTATGTCCCTCAGGATATCAAAGGATTGATGAATTTAATGGGAGGGGAGAATGGGTTTAATGCCAACCTGGATCGTTTCCATGCCGCAGGACAATATTGGCATGGAAATGAACCGGGACACCAAATTCCGTTTTTGTATAATTATTCAGGTCAGTCATGGAAAACACAGGAATTGGTTACTAAAATTATGGAAACGGAATACAGCAATGCGGTAGGCGGATTAAGCGGAAATGATGATGCCGGACAAATGTCGGCCTGGTATGTTTTTGCAGCTTTAGGTTTTTATCCGGTGGCGCCTTCCGTACCACAATATGTGATTTCGGGACCACATTTTGACAAAATTACCCTGAGTTTAGGAAATGGTAAAAAGCTAATTATTAATGCTAAAGGAGCTTCTTCAGGGAATAATTATATTCAAAAATTAAGTTTTAACGGAGTAGAATATGATAAAACCTATTTAGACCATTTTTCTGTTATGAACGGAGGGAAGTTGAATTTCAAAATGGGAAGTCAACCTAATAAAACTTGGGGAAATGCTCAGGAAAACAGACCATTTTCATTGTCGAATCATTAATGAAAAAGAGATGAACAAGATTAGTCGTGGCGAATTTTTAAAACTAGGAAGTCTGTCATTGCTGGGTGCTTTGGTTAGCGACACTGTTTTTGCAAATGATGGATTTTTTAGTGCTGCGGTAGTAAATATTGATACCGATTTGATGAAAAAACTGCTTTTGAACAATGATGCCAAAGTAAAAGTATTACTTCAAAAAGGCCCATTGGATAGCAGTGTGCGTTTAAGTAATTTTCGTCCTTTGGCTGGTGCTATAGCGACGATGTCGGCCGCTGTTTCTCATCCGGAATCGCAATTTTATAAATCAGCAGAAGTAGCTGACTATTTGAACCAGTCGGCTGCTATTTTGTTAAAAGGTCAATATCCGGACGGCACCGTTGATGCCGGAGGAAATAGACAGTCGCCACCCGATACGGCTTTTGTGTTGGAATCTGTTTGTGCTGCGGCCACTGTTTTAAAAGAAAACAAACAAAAGAATGTAGTTGCGGTAAAAAGTAAACTGAAAACGTTTATTCAAAATGCCGGAGAAGCCATGATTACCGGGGGCGTGCATACTCCTAATCATCGTTGGGTAGTTAGTGCAGCTTTAACAAATATCAATGCATTGTATCCGGATGTTCGATATATCGACCGAATTAACCAATGGCTGGCGGAAGGGATTTATCTTAATCAGGACGGTCATTATTCGGAACGAAGCGGGGTGTATTCGGCAGTAATTGATAAGGCTTTTATCACTATGGCAAGATTACTGAATAAACCGGAATTATTAGATGTGGTGCAAAAGAATTTAATGACTTATTACTATTACACCGAGCTTAATGGCGATTTGGTTACGGTAGATTCCAAAAGACAAGATCAGTTTATGAATATTACGGTGTCTAAATTTTACTTGCAATACCGTTATATGGCTATTCATACTCAAAATCCAAAATTTACTTATATGGTCAATCTTATCGAAAATATTCCTGATTTTGAGCAGGATGCTTTGGTAGAATTTATGACCAATCCGGAATTGCAACAGACCATTTTGCTTAAGCCTAAGATTAAAAATGATTTTGAAGAATTTTTTGCGGTTTCTAATTTAGTCCGAATCCGACGTGGAAATACATCGATAACGCTTTTTGGCGGAAACGACAAACCTGTTCTGATTGTATCAGGAAGATCATCAAACCCAAATTTCCTGATGTACCGAAAAGGAGATGCCATTTTGAAATACATGCGAATGTCATCTTCCTTTTTTAGAATGGGTTATTTCAGTAGTGACGGCATTGAAAAAGTGGGAAACAAATACATTTTGAGAGAAACCAAACAGGGCGATTATTATCAACCTCTGATACCGGAGTTTCAAAAAGCGGATGGCGATTATCAATTGTCAGAATCGAAAGACGGACGATTTTGGAACAAAATGGATTTTGAACACCGGATTGCGAGTAATGTGAAAAAACAAACGACGGTTATTGAAATTGAAGAGAATAATGGCGCATTAAATTTAGATTTTAAGGTAGATGGTCCGCCAAATGTAGAAATTACAATCGAAATGTGTTTTAAAGAAGGAATTCAAATAGAAGGCGCAACATTGGGAGAAAAAGGAAATTATTTCCTGAAATCAGGTTTTGCCAAAGCAAACATGGAAACCGAAACAATTGACATAGGCCCCGGTTTAGTCGAACATCAAAACGTGAATAATTTAGATAGCGAAGAATATACCTATCATAGGGGAACTTTGCGTACCGACGGAGTTCATGTGTATATTACCGGATTTACACCTTTTCATCATAAAATGACTATAGGTTAATTATAAAATAAAACTTCGGGCATTGCAGAAAGTTTACTTAATTTTACGAAAATTAAGTTTAATCTATAAATAATTGAAATTATGAAATTATCATTTATGGCTGCTTTGCTGTTGGGAGGCATTTGTTTCGGGCAAAACAATACAGATGCGAGTTTGTATATGAAAGCTGATAAAATAAGTTACCTGACGGATATTGGTTCTGAATCCGGGGATTTATACAGTACAATTGGACATCATGGGCCAGCTGTAGAGAATGAATGGATGGCATTGCGAATTTATTTTAGTGATAAAGTAGCTATTGATGTTTATAATAAGGCCAAAAAAGGTTTGGAGTTGAAAGCCGCACATTGGTATCCAACTCCGGAACAACAAAAAGAAGGATGGGGAGCCGATTATTATAAAGTAGGAGCTACTGTTGGTCTAGGAGGAGTGCGTCTTTGGGACGGAGAAAAAGTAATTCCACTAAATCCGGTAACGAACCGTTTGGCTCACGTGGGAAAAACTGAGAATACGTCTTATATGGAAATGATTTCCAGAGGTGTGCCTTACAAAGGGAAAAAGGTAGATATCAAAGTGCGTGTAACGGTATTTTCAGGGAAAAGAGAAGCTAAAGTGGAAGCTTTTAGTTTGAATGGCGAAAAAGTACAGTTTGTAACCGGAGTGAATTATTTCAAAGGTTGCGGAACCAAGAAAGGAGCAAATTATATTGCCGTTTGGGGAAAACATCCGGAAGACGTAGCTGCTGAGATTGTAGAAGTGGGTGGCGCTATTAAATACAATCCGAAAGATTATGTAAAAAGTACCGATGACGGAACCCAATACTTATTGATTTCTAAACCAACGAAACATTTAGAAACGGAAGTGGTTTCGGCTTGCGCCAGAGAAAAGGAGATTAATAATTTGGATAAGTTAGAAGCTTACATGAAATAAAATCTGCATAGTAGTGCTTATTTTTTGTGAGATTTTGAAATTTTGAATTACAAAAAATAGTGCACAGTTGATACTTGAAAATCAATCGGTGTCAACTGTGCGCTTTTTTTTGTCTTTTTTTTAAAAGAAGGTGTTTTAGACGATTATTTAATGAAAAATAATTATCTCAACAGAATAATTAAAATAGCAATTATGAAAAAGAGCCGGAATGCAATTTTTATTTGTTTAGCATTACTGATAGTTAGTTTGTCAAATGCACAAAATCATCGTTTTGTCGATCCTATGATTGGTTCGGAAGGATTAGGAAATGTTTTCGTAGGACCATCATGCCCATACGGAATGATTAAACCGGGACCCGACAACGACTTGAACGCCAATAGTGGTTTTACAACCGATATGACAAAACCTATTTACGGTTTTAGTCAGGTGCACGTAAGTGGAACGGGTGGCGGAGCAAAATATGGCAATGTTTCTGTAATGCCTGTTTCGGGAGATTTTGAAACCATAAAACAGGAATCTTTGCGTGAAAACGAAAAAGTAGCTTTAGGATATTATGGTGCTTTATTGAAAAAATGGAACATTCAAACCCAAATCACGACTTCTGACAGAGCGGCTTTTTACAAATTTGTTTTTGATTCGAATGCTAAAAATGCAGTTAAAATTGATTTAGGAAGATATCTGGACGAATCCATTATTCCTGATGGGCGTGAAGCGCAGCAGTTTGTAGGTTCTCAGGTTGAAGTTATTTCAGATACCGAAGTTCGCGGTTATACTAAAGTTCGCGGTGGCTGGAATAACGGAAGTACTTATGCGGTTTATTTTTCGGCAGTATTCGATCAGCCTTTTGCTCATTTTTCTACTTGGAAAGGCGAGAAGTTTTTTCCAAATGAAAAAAATCAGGTGGATAATGGAAAGAAAACCGGAGCGATGTTATTTTTCGAAAGCTTAGCCAATAAAACGCTGAACATGAAAATCGGAATTTCATTTATTAGTAGTTTAAAAGCCAGAGAAAATATAGATAACGAAATTCCGCATTGGGATTTCAAAAAAGAATTAGCCGAAACCCAACAAAAATGGGAGAATTTATTACAAAGAGTGGAAGTTGAAAAAGAAGCCTCTGTAGAAAAAAAGACGATGTTTTACACCGGTTTGTATCATACTATGTTGATGCCGGTGGATCGTACAGGAGAAAATCCTTTATGGGAAAATGACTCCCCTTATTACGACGATTTTTATGCGATTTGGGATACTTATCGTTCTTCAAGCCCTTTAATCACGCTTTTAGATCCTAAACGTGAAATTGATATTGTGAATGCGATGTTGCAAATCTACAAACGTGATGGTTATTTACCGGAAGCCAGAAGCGGAAATTCGAATGGAAGAACTCAGGGAGGATCGAATGCTGAGGTAGTTATTGCCGATGCTTTTGTAAAAGGTTTGGAAGGAATTAATTATAAGTTGGCATTGGATGCCATGCTGAAAGATGCGCTGTTTCCTCCTGGGGGCAATGAAGAAAAAGAAGGTCGTGGCGGATTAGTGGATTACAATCGATTGGGTTATGTTTCTACCGATTATGTGCGTTCCGGAAACCGAACTTTAGAATATTCATATAACGATTTTTGTCTGGCAATTGTTGCCAAAGGAACCAAACGCAAAGGAGAATACTGGCGTTTTATCAAGCAGGCTGATAACTGGCAAAACCTATGGCGAGATATTGAAGACAATGGTTCCCGTGGATTTATCATGCCAAAAGATTCTAACAGAAAGTGGGTGGACAGCATTCAGTGTGCTGCCAATAATGGGAAAATAAGTTACGTGCCTTATACACCTTTAGCACAAGATTGGCCTAACTGTGTTTGCTGGTGGTGTGGCGTTTTTTACGAAGCGAGCTCTTGGGAATATTCTTTATCTGTACCTCATGATGTGGCCATGTTGATTAAAAAAACGGGTGGAAATGAAGCTTTCAAGAAAAGATTGAATACGCTATTTGACAAAGGATTTTATAATGTAGCCAATGAGCCTTCGTTTTTGAGCCCGAATTTATACCACTGGATCGGTCGTCCTGATTTGAGTAACGATCGCATTCACGAAATTATTGATAAAAATTACAACAGTTCCAGAAATGGAATTCCAGGAAATGACGATTCAGGAGCGATGTCTTCCTGGCTGGCTTTTCACATGATGGGCTTGTATCCTAACGCGGGACAATCGTATTATTTGATTAATTCACCTTATTTCAAACAAACGGTAATTCATCAGGAAAACGGAAAAGATTTTACCATCAAAGCGAAAAATCTTTCTGAGAAAGACAAATACATCAAATCAGTAACATTAAACGGAAAAGCATTCGAAAATGCTTTTATCGAGCATCAGGATATTGTAAAAGGCGGTGTGTTAGAATTTGAAATGGCTGCAACACCGTCTAAAACCTGGGGAACAAAACAGGTTCCGCCTTCCAAATCTGACGAAGTAATAGAGGAATAGTAATTTTTATTGATGATTAAAATAAATAGTAATGAAGAATTTTAAACCAGGAATTTTTATTTTGTTGATGAGTATTTTGCTGATGTCGTGCAAGAATACAGCCAAAAAGGAAAATCTACAACAAAAACCAAGCATAGCAAATCCGGTTATACCGGGATATTTTGCTGATCCCTGTATTGTAAAAGAAGGAGATACCTTTTTTATTTATGCCACAATTGATCCTTGGGGTGGTGATGAACTAGCGGTATTTTCAACAAAAGATTTTGTAAAATTTGAACGCCATCATTTAAACTGGCCAACCAAAAAAGCCTGTACAAGCCCGAATTCTAAAGATTCAATGGTATGGGCGCCTTCTGTAAGAAAAGCAGCAAACGGAAAGTATTATATGTATGTTTCTGTGGGGAGTGAAGTTTGGGTAGGTGTGAGCGATGCTCCGTTAGGTCCCTGGAAAAATGCCAAAGAAGACCAGTCGCCTTTGATTTCATCAAAAGATTATCCTTTGGTACATAATATCGATGCCGATTGCTTTATCGATGAGGATGGTCAGGCTTATTTATATTGGGGTTCCGGATTTAATTGGGTAAATGGAACTTGTATGGCTACCAAGTTAAATTCAGATATGATTTCTTTTCAGGAAAAACCTAAAGCTGTTACTCCTAAAGATTATTTTGAGGCCCCTTATATGATTAAGCGTTTCGGGAAATACTATTTGATGTATTCGTCAGGAAAAGCAATTGATGCAACTTATAGAGTAGGATATGCTGTGGGAAATTCTCCTTTAGGGCCATTTGAAACAGCCAAAAATAGTCCTATTCTGGAAACTTCTGCGGATAGTACCACTTATGGACCTGGACATCATTCAGTGTTTCGTGAAAAAGGACAGGATTATATTTTATACCACCGAATTCTTCCACAAAAAGAAAAATATGTATTGCGCCAAATTTGTATTGACAGCTTAAATTTTGATGCCAATCACAACATGTTAAAAGTAAAACCAACTGGTATTTCCAGTTTCTGATTCTGTATAATAAAATCTTAAAAAAAGATGAAAACCAACCTTAAATTAGTCATATTGTTTATAGTTTTTATTTTTGAAACTGGTGTTTGTCAATCGACAAAACCGGAGACAGAAATAGTTAATGCTTCGGGCCAGCTTATTGCTCGTATATTACCGAATCATGTTTCACAATTTAGTATCGAAATTGATTCTTCAGCAAAAGAGGATTGGTTTGAAATAGTTTCCAAAGGTGATAAAATTGTTTTGAGAGGAAACAACGGTGTTTCGGTTGCTTCGGCTTTGTATTATTATCTCAATAATGTTACACATTGCCAAATAACTTGGAATGGAACGAATTTGAATTTGCCTAAGAAATTGCCGGTAGTACCTAATTTAATTCATAAAAAAACACCTTATGAATACCGTTACTATTTGAATTATTGCACCTTCAATTACAGCATGAGTTGGTGGGATTGGAAGCGTTGGGAAAAAGAAATCGACTGGATGGCTTTGCACGGAATTAACATGCCGCTGGCTATTACCGGAGAAGAATATATTTGGGATGAAGTCTATAAGTCTTATGGTTTTACCGATGAAGATTTGAGTACTTTTTTTAGCGGACCGGCTTATTTCTCCTGGTTTTGGATGGGGAATTTAGATGGTTGGGGAGGTCCGTTGTCTAAAAACTGGAAAGACACGCACCGTGATTTACAGTTGAAAATTTTAAAAAGAGAACGCGAACTGGGAATGAAAACCGTTTTGCCGGCTTTTACCGGTCACGTTCCGGCATCGTTTAAAAAGTTTTTTCCAAATGCTAAATTAAAGCAAACTAACTGGGGGAATGATTTTGAGGATACTTATATTTTAGATTCTAATGATCCTTTGTTTGCTGAAATTGGTAAGAAATTTTTAGAGATGCAATCTAAAATTTACGGAACTGATCATTTGTATTCAGCCGATACTTTCAACGAAAATACGCCGCCATCTAATGATCCTGCTTATTTGTTTGATTTAAGCAAAAAAATATTTGAAGGAATGAAATCGGCTGATGAAAAAGCAGTTTGGGTAATGCAGGGCTGGCTTTTTTACAGTCACAGAGAATTTTGGGAAGCACCACAAATCAAAGGATTATTAGATGCGGTTCCTGATGACAGGATGATTATTTTGGATTTGGCTGCCGAGATTGAGCCGATTTGGAAACGCACAGAAGCTTTTTATGGTAAACAATGGATTTGGAATATGCTCCACAATTTTGGTGGGAATATTTCGATGTTTGGACGTATTGAAGCCGTTGCCAATGAGCCGGCTAAAGCTTTGAAAGACCCAAATTCAGGGAAGCTAAAAGGAATTGGATTGACAATGGAAGCTATTGAACAAAATCCGGTTTTGTATGAACTGATGACCGATAATACCTGGCGTGATACCCCGATTGATTTGAATTTCTGGCTTCAAAAATATACTTTGAATCGTTATGGAAAATCAAATGCTGACATTTCGAAAGCCTGGGATATTTTAGTAAAAACGGTTTATAACGGACAGGTAATTCGCGATGGAGCGGAGTCGATTATTGTTTCCCGACCTACCTTTGAAGGTTTCCGTCGTTGGGCGAGAACCAAACAAAATTATGCTTCAAAAGATTTATTGCCGGCTTGGGATCTTTTTATAAAAGCGATACCAGCTTGCGAAAAATCAGATGGTTTTCAATATGATTTGGTTGATGTTACGCGTCAGGTTTTGGCTAATTATGCTTTGCCTTTGCAACAGCAAATTGCCAGAGATTATCAGGCTAATAATAAAGCAGCATTTGATAAAAACTCAAAAGAATTTTTAGAATTGATTGACGATATGGATTCATTGTTGGCTACGCGTTATGATTTTCTGTTAGGTCCGTGGATTGCCGATGCCAGACGTTGGGGAATTGATGAGAAAGAAAAAGCATTGTATGAGCAAAATGCCCGTGACCTGATTACACTTTGGGGAGGAGCCAGTAACAGATTGCATGAATACAGTAATAGGCAATGGAGCGGACTGTTTACTGATTTTTACAAACCTAGATGGCAGCAATTTTTTGCTGAGGTAAAAGCTAATTGGGGACATTTTAATCAGGAGGGTTTTGATAAAAAAATTAAAGAATGGGAATGGAAATGGGTAACTGCCAGAAAGGATTTTCCGGTAAAAGCAAAAGGTAATCCAAATGTGATTGCTAAAGCTTTATATAAAAAATACCGCTCTCGCATTATACCTGTAACCGAAAAAATGACGCCAATTAAATACGATTATTAACTATGGGAGCAATTTCTAACCAAAATTCCAATCGTTTCCTCTCACTGGATGTGTTTAGAGGATTAACGATTTGTTTAATGATTGTGGTTAATACACCGGGAACGGGTGCGAATCTCTATCCTTATTTGGTTCATGCCGAATGGTTTGGGTTTACTCTGGCCGATTTGGTGTTTCCTTCCTTCCTTTTTGCAATGGGAAATGCCATGAGTTTTTCGATGGGAAAAATGAAAGAAATGGCTGCTGATGTATTTTGGAAAAAAGTAATCAAGCGAACACTTATTATTTTTCTTTTAGGATTCTTAATGTATTGGTTTCCTTTTGTTAAACAGGGTGTTGATGGTGTTTGGGAATTAAAACCTTTTGCGGAAACCCGTATAATGGGTGTTTTGCAGCGTATCGCCTTGTGTTATATGTTTGCGGCAGTTATTTTTTATTATTTGTCGGAGAGAGTGGCAATCGTTTTATCTGTGATTTTTTTATTGGGATACTGGGCGATGCTTTATTTGTTTGGGCAGCCGGGAGCCGAACTCGAAATGGCGACCAATGCTGTGACCCGTTTGGATTTATCGGTTTTAGGAAATGGTCATATTTATAAACGCGATATGGTGCCTTTTGATCCGGAAGGAATTTTAAGCACCTTGCCTTCCATTGTCAATGTAATAGCCGGTTATATTGCCGGAGCATTTATTCAGAGAATTGGAAAAACATTTGAGGGTATTGCCAAATTATTGATTGTTGGTTTCCTTTTGATGGCTTTGGCTCGTTGGTGGGATTTGGTTTTGCCTATTTGTAAAAAGTTATGGACAGGTTCTTTCGTGTTGTATACCGTTGGAATTGACTTATCCATTATGGCTGTTTTAATTTATTTTATCGAATTAAAGCAAAAATATTTTGGGGTGGAATTCTGCACCATTTTTGGCAAAAATCCTTTGTTTATTTATTTGTTTTCCGAACTTTTCTTTACGTTTTTGCGCCGCCTTACTCATATGAATCCGGAAATGGATGTTTTTGAATGGTTTAGCGAATGCATTATTCAAAGAATATTTCCGGGAAGTTTTGGCTCGTTTGTTACCGCTATTTTGTTTATGTTGCTTTGTTGGGGCGTAGGTTGGTGGCTCAATAAAAAGCGCATCTATATTAGGATTTAATTTTCTAAGTAAACGTTTTTGATATGATTTTGAAAAATAAAATTATAGTACTGCTTTCCATATCATTATTTTTATTGGTTTCTTTTAAAAAAGAAAAGCCAGTAAAAATGAATGAAATTCAGGTGATTGGGAGTCATAATTCATATAAAATAGCTATTGAAAAACCGCTCTGGGATTATTTGTATCAAAAAGATTCTACCGGAGCAAAGTCACTTCAATACACACATATCCCTCTGGAAGCTCAGTTGGATTTAGGTCTGCGAAATCTGGAAATGGATGTTTTGTATGATCCGAAAGGAGGTTATTATTCCAATCCCAAAGGGCTTGCAATTGTTAAGACTTTAGGCAAACAGCCGTTAGAGTATGATAATGAAAAAAAGTTGGCGCAGCCGGGATTAAAAATGTTTCATATTCCGGATATTGATTTCAGGAGTCATTATTTGCTTTTCAAAGAAGGATTGCAGGCTATAAAAAATTGGTCAGATGAACATAAAAATCATTTTCCTATTTTTATTTTAATCAATGCCAAAGATGGTAATAGTCAAAATTTGAAAGAACCTTTGCCTTTTACAAGAGAAGCTTTGGAAACGATAGATGAGGAGATTCGTTCGGTTTTTGACGAATCCCAATTAATCACTCCGGATTTGGTCAGAGGTGATTTTGAAACTCTGGAGGAAGCTGTTTTGAAAAAAGGCTGGCCAGATTTAGAAACTGTCAGAGGAAAATTTCTATTTGTTTTGGATGAAAATGAAATCAAGATTAGTCGATATATTGATGGACATCCGTCATTGAAAAACAGCGTTTTATTTGTAAATGCTAAAGAAGGTGCACCGGAAGCGGCTTTTAGAGTAATCAATGACCCGATTAAAAATTTTGAGTATATCAAAGATTTAGTAGCCAAAGGATATCTGGTTCGCAGCCGAGCCGACGACGGAACGACAGAAGCCAGAACGAATGATTATACTAAATTTGAAAAAGCAAAAGCTTCGGGAGCACAGGTAATTTCAACGGATTATTACATTCCGTCCACGCTTTTTAAATCATCTTACAAGGTGAGTTTTGAGAATAAACGTTACGAAAGAATTAAAAATAGCAACCATGTTCAAAAATAAGTTTTCTAGTGTTTTCATAGTTTTTATTGCTCTTTTTGCCAATGCAATACAGGCGCAAAACAATGATTTTACCATTGTTTCCGAAAATCAAAAAGCGGGAATTTTAGTTGAAGAAAAAGAACCAAAAGTGGTTCATATCGCTGCTGAAATTTTGGCTGATGATGTTTTTTCGATTACCAATAAACGATTGAATCCCGATAGCTATCGGGATGCTAAAAACAGTTCAGGAATAGTAATTATGGCAGGAACTATTGGGCAAAGTAAATGGATCGATGCTTTGGTTTCGAAGCAAAAAATTACCGTTACTGATGTAAAAGGGAAATGGGAAACTTATAAAATTCAGCTTATTGAAAATCCAGCAGCAGCCATCAAAAAAGCATTGGTAATTGTAGGTTCTGACAGAAGAGCGACTGCTTATGGATTGCTCGAAATTTCCAGAAAAATAGGTGTTTCTCCATGGGAATGGTGGGCTGATGTTACACCGGATAAAAAGGATAATCTGGTTTTGAATATTGAAACTAAAACTTATGGTTCGCCATCGGTTAAATACAGAGGAATTTTTCTAAACGATGAAGATTGGGGATTACAGCCCTGGGCGGCTAAAACATTCGAACCGGAAACGGGCGATATCGGACCTAAAACCTATGCAAAAGTTTTTGAATTGTTATTGCGTTTGAGAGCTAATACCATTTGGCCGGCGATGCATAAAAGCACCAAGGCTTTTTATTCTTTTCCAAAAAATAAAGAAGTTGCCGATGATTATGCCATTGTGGTAGGAACTTCGCATGCCGAGCCGATGCTGAGCAACATTAATGCGGAGTGGAATCACAACACGATGGGGGAATATCGCTATGATACGAATTCGGCAACTATAAAATATTTTTTCAGAAAAAGAGCCAAAGAAACTGCTCCTTTCGAAAATATTTACACCGTAGGAATGCGTGGCGAGCATGATTCTCCAATGATTGTGGGCGAAGACGATTCGGATTCACAGGTTAAATTATTGGAACAGGTAATTGCCGACCAAAGAGCAATTTTGAAAAAGGCTACAGGGAGAGAACCAAACAAAATTCCACAGGCATTTATTCCATACAAAGAAGTGTTGGATTACTATCAAAAAGGATTACAATTACCGGAAGATGTGCAACTGGTATGGACCGATGATAATTACGGATACATTCGTCAATTGAGTAATATAAAAGAGCAAAAACGTCCCGGAGGTGCCGGAATTTATTACCACACTTCCTATTGGGGTCGTCCGCACGATTATTTATGGCTCAATTCTACCAATCCCGTTTTGATGTGGGAAGAAATGGCAAAGGCTTACGAATTTCAATCTCGTGATTTATGGATTTTGAACTGTGGAGATATTAAACCACATGAATATAATATCGAATTATTTTTGGATATGGCCTGGGATATGAATCCGTTTCAGCAAAGTCAAAGCGTAAAAACACACATGCAAAATTGGGCTTCGAGAGAATTTGGAAGTCAAAACTCGAAGGCTGTTACCGACTTATTTTTTGATTATTATCATTTGGCTTTTCAGAGACGTCCGGAGTTTATGGCCTGGAATCAGGTAGAGCCGGAAACCAAAGCATCTCCAACTGCACTGACTCAAATTCACTACGGAGATGAGGTTTCGAAAAGAATTGATGCATACCAAAAATTAATGGATGCAACTGAAAAAATAAAAACCACTATTCCGGTCAATCGTCAAAATGCTTTTTATGAATTAGTTGAATATCCGGTTATTGGCGCAGCGAGTTTAAATCATAAATGGTTGTATGCCTATAAAAATAAATTTGTTGCGGAGCAAGGTCGCGGAAGCGCAGCATTTTTTGCAAAGAAATCGACAGCAGCTTTTCAGCGAATTCAAAAAGAGACTCAGTATTTTAATAACGAATTGGCTGGAGGAAAGTGGAAATACATTATGAGTATGTCGCCACGTTACTTGCCTGTTTTTGATCAGGCTACTTCAACTAATGCTGTTGCCGGAAAGAAGCCGGAAATGAAACTGGCTTTGGAAAGTTATGAAATGGAAGTGAATCATAAAACTGAGAATTCCTATGCTGATGTTCTGCCGGTTTTTAATGCTTATGTAAAGAATCAGTATTATATTGATGTTTTTATGAAAGGTGAGGGAACGGTAAATTGGCAGGTAAAACCCAAAGCAGATTGGATTAAAATTTCGCAACAACAAGGGACTTTAGATAATATGGACAATAGTCAACAACGCATTTGGGTAAGTATTGATTGGGACAAAGTACCGCGGGGAGAAAACAAAAAAGAAGCACCATTAGGACACGATTACCAATTAATTCCGCCAAGTTATAAGGTGAATTCAGCTATAGATTTCGTCAATAAAGACACTTTAATTACGATTGGTGTTACTGCTTTTAATCCAAAATTTGCAGCTTTGGAAAACTACAAAGGTTTTGTGGAAGACAAAGGATATGTTTCTATAAATGCTGCGAATTATTCGAATAAAAAAGACGGTGCAGCGGCCAAATGGGAAATTTTTGAAGGCATTGGTTATGCCGGAAAGGTGAGTGTAGCTTTGCCAAGAACCGCTGATTCTGAAGTGGATGTAAAGGCTATAAAAAATAACAGTCCCGTAATGGAATATGAATTTTATACTTTTAATTTTGGTGATGCCAAAATAAATGTGCAAGTCGTTCCTACTCATGCTTTTTATGAAGGGAAAGGGGTGCGATGTGCAGTAGCTATTGACAATGCGGAACCTGTAATTTTAGATTTTCAAACTTTTGGACGAAGTGATGAATGGATGCAAAATGTATTGAAAAATGCTGCGGTTAAATCGGCGAAGCAAATTGTGAATAAGGCGGGAAAACACACGCTGAAAGTTTGGATGGTTGATCCGGGAGTAATGATTGATCAAATTTTAATTGATTTGGGCGGATGGAAAGATTCTTATGCTTTTCCACCGGAAACGAAGATGTAATTATGATAAAAAAGCAAAAGAATATTTTTAAGCATATAGTTTTAAGTTGTATTGTTTGTTTAAGTTTTAAAGGATATGATGTATTTTGTCAATCCAAAACGAAAAACACACAAATTGCCTTCTTATCTGATGTTCATTTGCTGGATATTTATGGCGAGTTTTCAGATGCTGATTATAAAGGAATCCTAAATCCTGCTGATGGAAAATACACTTTGTTGCGAACCATGAAATCCCAACTGCAATCGACAAGATTGTTCAACGAAAATTATTTTGCTTTTATTGCTGCTTTGGATGATGTTGTGAGGCGTAACATAAAAATCGTGGCTCTTCCCGGAGATTTTAGTGATGACGGTCAACCGTTAAATATTCACGGACTAAAAAAGATATTAGCGGATTATTCCAATAAATATGGCATTCAGTTTATAATTACCACAGGAAATCACGATGTAGCTAAACCATTTTTGACTGATTCCGGAAAAACTGATTTTTTGGGAAAGGACGGAAAAAATCAGGTGATTATGAGCAAAGCGGGAATGTATGTCCCTAAAAGTTCGGACGAACTCCCTGTAGTAATTACAAAAGATATTGGAACGATGGGTTATGCCGAAGTTCTGAATGAATTAAAGGATTTTGGTTTTTTTCCTAAGAAAACCGATTTGTATTGGGAAACGCCTTTTACGAATTACAAGCCAGAAAATTATAGTTTTCAATTGGCTTCGGAAAATGCAACAATTGAAAAAAGAAAATATGCTATTCCGCCTTATCAAAATCCAATTCCGGATTTAAGTTATTTGGTAGAACCTCAAAAAGGGATTTGGCTGTTAGCTATTGATGGAAATGTTTATATCCCCAAAGAAGAGGCTAAAAATCATCCTGAAAACCCATCCAGTTATAATAGTCCGAATGTGGGCTACAATCAGGTTTTAACCCATAAAAAACACTTGATAGATTGGGCAGTAAAGGTCGCTAAGGAGGCGAAAAAAAGAGGCAAAACGCTCATCGCCTTTAGTCATTATCCGATGGTTGACTTTAATGATGATGCTTCGGGAATGATGCGAAAATTATTTGGAGAAGAGAAAATGCAATTGCACAGAGTTCCTGTAGAAGAAGTGAGTGCTCTTTTTGCGGAAGCGGGAATCCAAATTCATTTTGCGGGACACATGCACATTAATGATACCGCAATTAGAAAATACAAAGACGGAAAAACATTGTTTAATATCCAGATTCCGTCATTAGCGGCTTATATTCCGGGATATAAAATTTTGACTATTCGGAGTAGAAATAAAATGCAAATCAGTACGGTTACGATTGATTCGGTACCTGATTTTAAAACGCTTTTTCCTTTGTACGAACAGGAATATGCTTTTTTAAAAAGTATTGGTAGTCCTGATATTTGGGATAAAGGCATTTTAGAAGCTAAAAATTATCATGAATTTACCAATTGGCATCTTAAGGAATTAGTCAGAACCCGTTTTCTTAAAAACGACTGGACAACAGATTTCAAGAACTTTTTGTTACAAGCATCTGCAAAAGATTTGTTTGCTTTTGCCCATGTTTCTCATTCACAACAAGAGCAATTTAAAAATGAAAACTGGAGCGGTTTTGATATGATTTTTGATTTTTACCGTCTGCATTCGGCGGATGAATTGGCTCTGAAAGATATAGGGAAAGAACGAATTCATCAGTACGAAATACTGATAGATTCTTGTTTGGCGCATTATAAAAGCGGGCTTCATGCGTCAGAAACGGAAACTTCCTTTTATGAGTTTTGTTCTATTTTTAAAAGTTACCTAAATGGAGCACCATCCGATAATTTTATTATAAATTTGAGGAGAAATACCATCCGAAACTAATTTTTTATCATGAAATCTAAATTCATTATAGTTTTCATTCTGTTGATTTTGATGTCTCCGCTTATGGGGCAGAACATAAAATTTGAACATTATAGTGAAAATAACGGCTTGTCTTATAATTCGGTGCGACATATTGTTCAGGACAAAAATGGATTTTTGTGGTTGGGAACTTTTTTTGGACTGAATCGTTTTGATGGTTATCAGTTTAAGGCTTACATGAGTTCAGAATTGGGGAAAAACAAAATTTTCAATGACGATATTACTGCATTAGAATTAGATGAAGGTTCTAATAATTTATGGATTGGAACCCGAAAAGGACTTACTTTGTATAATATGGACACCCATGTTTTTAGTACTTTTTTTAACCAAAAAACGAATCCGAATAGTTTACCCGAAGACGAAATCCGCGCAGTGCATGTCGATAAATTTAAAAGAATCTGGGTAGGAACAATGACTAAAGGATTGTCGGTTTTTAATCCCAACGAAAGACGTTTTACTAAAATAAACATTAAGGGTTTTGAATACATCAAAGCCATTTTTCAGGATAAAAAAGGAAATATTTGGGTAGGAAGTTTTGGCACGGGTTCAGTCGCCAAAATTATTTTGGGAGCTAAGGGAGAGATTTTAAAAATAAACACTTATACCTTATCGGTTCCAAATTCGAATCAAAAAAATCCCTATATCAATTTTATTTACGAAGATGTTAAATCGGATATTTTTGTGGGAACGCGGGAAGGTTTATATAAATTAAATAAATCGCAAAATACTTTTGAGAATCTTTATATCAAAGATGTAGTTTTAAGAAACAAATTAGGGCCTTATTTTATTGCAATAGCCCATGCACCAGATGGTAAATATTGGCTGGGAACCTTAGGAGGGATTTTGGTTTGTGATCAGTTAGAGGATGTTGCGGTTGGTAAATTTCAAAGGTATTTTTCTAAACTAACTGATGATAATTCCTTAGTTGGGAATATCGTTAATTCACTGTATTTTGATAAAACCGGGGTTTTATGGATTGGTACTGAAGATGGTTTGGATAAATACGATCCTTATGGGAATCAGTTTAAAATTAGTAAGGATATTTCGTTCTATAATGATAATCAAAAACCCAGTATAAGAGGTTTTTCCAAAACTTTTGACGGAAAAGTTATTGTAGCCACTAGATATAACGGACTTTTTATTTCGCGTGATAAGGATTTTGTGCCATTGTATAATAATACGAATGACATTGCCAGTATTTATTCTAATGACGGAAAACTTTTTTACTGCGGTTTGTGGAACGGGAAAATATTGGTTTATAATTATTTGACGAACAGTTCCCGGTTAGTCGATATTGGAGTGAAAAGTTCTCCTTTAATTTCTTTTTTAGTAGCCGATGAAAATACTTTGGTGGCAGGTTCTTTTGGAGAAGGTGCTGTGATTTTAGACGCTAAAACACTTCAGGTTAAAATTCCCAAAGGTGTTTTGTTACCCGATTTCCAAATTAATAAAATAAAGGCGGATCGGTTTAAAAATTTATGGTTTGCCACCGAAACCGGAGTTGCGAAGTATAATTTAAAAACCAAAAAGTTCAAATTGTATTTAGAAGCACCACATAATAAAGCTGGTTTACCGGCCAATCATGTGAGTGATATTTTGATTGATGACAATGGTGATATTTGGGTGGCTACGGTAAAAGGACTCGGGTTTTATAATGCGAAGAAAGATGCTTTTATTCCTGTTTTAGAACCCAAAGAGCTTCATGGAAAATGGATTACCGATTTGGAAATGGATAATGATGGTTATTTGTGGCTGAATATTAATAATAATAGTGTTGCCAGATATAAGAAAAAATCAAAGAAAATAAATATTTATTATGTTGACAGCGGTAACCGTTTAGATGTTTTTAGTTCCAAAGGTTTTTATAGTTTAAATAATTCGACAATTTATTTAGGAGGAAAAAATGGCGTAATTTATTTTTCTGCAGATAAAATTAAGGAGAATAAAGTCGCTCCTTCACCCATTATCACGGAGTTTAAAGTTCAAAACGAAGAGGTGTTTCCCGGTTTAGAAATTAACGGACAAATTCCGCTTTTAAAAGATATTAATACCTATAAAGAAGTAGAGCTTAATTATGATAATCGTAATTTTTCTATTCAATTTTCGGCGCCATCTTATAGCAATGAACGTCTAAACGCTTTTGAATATATGTTGGAAGGTTTTGATGAAAATTGGATAACTACTACCAGTGAATCCCGGACAATTCAATATACTAACTTGAATCCGGATGATTATGTTTTTAAAATTAGAGCCCGAAATAGTGACGGAATTTGGAGTAAAACAGCAGCTTATCATATCACTGTTTTATCGCCTTTCTGGACTACAACTAAGATTTTCCTGTTGTTGGTTTTGATTGTTTTGATTACGTCTTATTATATTCGAAAAGAAATTAAATCCCGAATTAAATTAAGACAGGCACTTTTACTGGAACGTGTTAAAAGAGACAGTGACGAACGTTTGTCTAACGAAAAATTGCAATTCTTTACTAATATTTCCCATGAATTAAGAACGCCTTTGACATTAATTTTAGGTCCGGCAAAACAATTGTTAGAGCAAAAAGACAGCTTTGATTATGATAAAAACAAATTGCATTTGATTTATCAAAATGCCAGCAGATTGTTGTTGTTGGTGAATCAAATTTTGGATTTTAGAAAAGCACAATCAGGGGAGTTAAAATTAAAAGTGTCTAAAACAGAAATTGTTGCCAATACACAAACGGTTTTTAATTCTTTTGCCGAATTAGCTCAGGAAAAAGAGATTAATTTTAATTTTAATCACGAAGAGGAAAGTATAGAAGGTTGGGTAGATGTAGATAAATACCATAAAATACTCTATAATTTATTGTCGAATGCTTTGAAATTCACTAATGATTACGGAAATGTCGATTTGTATGTGGGTGTAAAAGAGAAAGAGAATATCCGGGAATTAATTGTTGAAGTAAGCGATGATGGAATAGGAATCCCGCTGGAGAGTCAGGAAAAAATATTTTCGAGATTTTATCAGGTAAAGGGAAGTAAAAAGAATAACACGGGTTCCGGTATTGGTCTGTCGTTAGTGATTTCTTTGGTTGACGTACACAAAGGTCGTTTGGCGTTAAAGAGTGCACCTGCTAAAGGAAGTGTGTTTACTTTAGAATTGCCAATTTCTAAAGAAAGTTATAAGAAAAATGAAGTTTTTGATATTGAATACAAAGAGGAAGAAGCGGTTTATACTGTGGTTGATAAGCTTAAAAAAGGCAATCAAAGTACCGAATTGAGACAAAATATCGTGGTGATTGAAGATAATGCTGAACTTCGATATTTTATTGTTGACTATTTGTCGGAATTTTATAAAGTGTATCAGGCTGAAAATGGAGATGAAGGACTGAATCTTTGCCGAAAAATTAAGCCGGCTCTTTGTGTAGTTGATGCCATGATGCCGGTAATGGGGGGATTTCAGTTTGTAGAAGCTTTAAAAAGTGATGAAAATATTAGTCATACTGCTTTGATTATGCTTACCGCTTTATCTGAAAATGAAAATAAGATTAAAGGTTATAATTTAGGTGTAGATGAATATATGGTCAAACCGTTTGATCCTGCGTTGTTAAAAACCCGAATTGATAACATTATTAAAACCCGAAGCGAATTAAAACAGCGGTTTTCGGGAGAAATTGAAACGGATGTTTCGACTTTGACGCATTCGCAATTGGATATAGATTTTATTTCAGATATTACCGATTTGATTGAAAAAAATATTAGTGATCCGGAACTCACCGCTAATTATTTATGTGCTGAATTAGGAATGAGTTCTTCCAAGTTGTATCGAAAAATAAAACAACTAACCGATTTGTCACCTAACGAATTTATAAGAACCGTTCGATTGAAAAAAGCAGCTCAGTTATTAAAATTAAAAACACTTAATGTTTCAGAAGTGGCTGATAAAGTGGGGTTTAATGATCCTTTGTATTTTAGTCGATGTTTTAAAAAACAATTTGGCTATTCGCCAAGTAAGTTGATTAAGTAGTTGGTTTTTATTTTTTTAAGTATTAAATATTTCTTTGTGTAAAATTACTTTCAGTTATTTTTTGATAAAAATTGTTTTTTGGCACAATTTTAGAGAATTGTGTTGGCTTATTTTAGAATTTAATATATATATTAGCAGATGTTTAAATTAATAGTCTAATTTTTGTAAAAAGTGTTTATTTGAATTAGATTTTTAAAATTTAGCATAAAATTGTTGCGATTCGATTATTAAGAATTATATTTGTGCAATCGATTACATTTTTTTGATTGTGATTTTCTGTGTTTTTGTACTAATTAGTTGATTCGTATTGTGTTGCGCTTTGTTTTTTAATATGGCGCTAATTTTTTTGCCTTTTTCTAAAACGATTTCGGTGAAAACAATAAGAAAGAATATTTTAACATTAAATAAAATTTATAAACATTTTAATTATGAGCCAAACAAACAAAGCTGTTGGAAATTATCGCTGGACAATTTGTTCCTTACTGTTTTTTGCAACAACGATAAATTATTTAGATAGACAGGTTCTTTCTTTGACATGGAGTGATTTTATTGCTCCTGAATTTCATTGGACAAATAACGATTACGGTAATATTACTGCTTTGTTTTCCATTTTTTATGCGGTTTCTTTATTGTTTGCAGGGAAGTTTGTGGACTGGATGGATACTAAAAAAGGATTTCTTTGGGCTATTGGAGTTTGGTCTTTAGGTGCTTGTTTACATGCGTTTGCAGGAATTGCTACTTCAGGATTATTAACGGGAAAGTGGTTTGTAGGTTTTGAAGGAGCTAAAGAAATGATTGCTACAGTTGAGGATACTTCTCTAATTATTAGTGTGAGTGTTTCCTTGTTTATTTTTGCAAGATTTGTTTTAGCAGTTGGTGAAGCCGGAAACTTTCCGGCAGCTATTAAAACTACAGCTGAATATTTTCCTAAAAAGGACAGAGCATTTGCAACCAGTATTTTTAATGCCGGTGCTACGGTAGGAGCTTTGGCGGCTCCTGTTACCATTCCTTTTATTGCTGAAGCTTATGGCTGGGAAATGTCTTTTATTATTATTGGTGCTTTAGGATTCTTATGGATGGGATTTTGGACCTTTATGTATGATAAACCGGAAAGTCATTCTAAAGTTGGTGAGGCTGAATTAGAGTATATTCAACAGGATGCTGTTGCAGATAGTAAAATGGAAGGTTATGTACCTGAGACTGCAACTAAAGTTTCTTTGGCTAAGTGTTTTAGTTATAAGCAAACCTGGGCTTTTGCTTTTGGTAAATTTATGACTGACGGAGTTTGGTGGTTTTTCTTATTCTGGACTCCGGCTTATTTAAGCTCAGTTTATGATATGGATTCTACAGAAGCGGCTTTTCCGTTATTTGTATTGTATATGATTACTTTATTGTCAATCATTGGAGGATGGTTGCCTACATATTTTGTAGATAAAAAAGGAATGAATCCTTATGAAGGTCGTATGAAAGCGATGTTAATTTTTGCCTTTTTTCCTTTATTGGCATTAGTAGCTCAGCCATTAGGGCATATTTCTTATTGGTTGCCTGTGCTTATTATTGGTATTGCGGGAGCAGCTCACCAGGCTTGGTCGGCTAATATCTTTACAACAGTTGGAGATATGTTTCCTAAAAAAGCTATCGCGACTATTACCGGTATTGGAGGTTTAGCCGGAGGTTTAGGTTCTACGTTAATTAATAAAGGATCAGGAGTTTTGTTTGATTATTCTAAAGAGAGCGAAATGGTGTTTTTAGGTTTCAAAGGAATTGAAGCCGGTTATTTCATTATTTTCTCTATTTGTGCTGTTTGTTATTTGATTGGGTGGGTGGTAATGAAATCATTAGTGCCTAAATATGCGCCTATAACTGACTTGTAAAATATATAAAAAGCTCTCTTGTGAAATTAAGAGGGCTTTTTGTTTTTTTAACTTTTTATAGAAAACATGTTTTTTAGAAAAGTACCTTTGCAATAAAATAAATTAATACCTTTGTAATCGATTACATAAAATTAAAATATTATGACAAAATATAGTTCCAGATACGCATCGAGCCCTCAGGCGGTAAAAAACTACGATACTAAACAATTAAGAGAAGAATTTCTGATTGATGATTTAATGCAGGAAGATGAAGTAGTGTTGGTTTATTCGCATTACGACCGTTATATTGCGGGTTCTGCAGTTCCTGTGAATAAAGATTTAGTTCTTGAAACAATTGATCCTCTTAAAGCGCCTTATTTTTTAGAAAGAAGAGAGTTGGGGATTATTAATGTGGGTGGAAATGGTTCTGTTGTGGTTGAAGGAGAGACTTATGAATTAGGTCTTAAAGATGCTCTGTATATTGGTGCTGGAAATAAAGAAGTAATTTTTAAATCGGAAGATGCTAAAAATCCGGCTAAGTTCTATATCAATTCTGCACCAGCTCACACGACTTATCCTACTGTGAAAGTAAGTTTGGCGGAAGCTAATAAATTACATTTGGGTACAATGGAAACGGCTAATCATCGTACCGTAAACCAAATGATCATTGGAAGTGTGGTGACTACTTGTCAATTACAAATGGGAATGACAGAATTAAAACCGGGAAGTGTTTGGAATACGATGCCAGCTCACGTACACGATCGTCGTATGGAAGTTTATTTTTATTTAGATATTCCTGAAAATCAAGCAGTATGTCACTTTATGGGTGAACCACAAGAAACAAGACATATCTGGATGAATAATCATCAGGCGGTAATTTCTCCACCATGGTCTATTCACTCTGGAGCAGGAACCTCTAATTATACTTTTATTTGGGGTATGGCAGGTGAAAACTTAGATTACGGAGATATGGATGTTTGTAAAATTACTGATTTAAGATAAAAAATGACAAATTTATTTGATATAAAAGGAAAAGTTGCTCTTATCACAGGAAGTACACACGGACTGGGAATGGCAATGGCTAAAGGATTAGGTCAGGCAGGAGCAACAATTGTGGTGAACGGAAATTCTTCTCAGGAGAAAATTGATAATGCTGTAGCTGAACTTAAAAGTGAAGGAATCAATGCTGTAGGTTATAAATTTAATGTAACCGAAGAGCAGGAAGTTAAAACAGCGGTTGCAAAAATTGAAACTGAAGTTGGACCAATTGATATTCTAATTAATAATGCCGGAATTATCAAAAGAATTCCATTGATTGACATGGAAGTGTCTGATTTTAGAGAAGTAATTGATATTGATTTAGTAAGTCCGTTTATTGTTTCTAAGCATGTTGCTAAAGGAATGATTGAAAGAAGAGCGGGAAAAATCATCAATATTTGCTCCATGATGAGTGAGTTAGGTAGAAGTACTGTTTCGGCTTATGCTGCTGCAAAAGGTGGTTTGAAAATGTTAACTAAAAATATGGCGACCGAATGGGCTAAATATAATGTTCAAATCAACGGAATTGGACCTGGATATTTTGCTACGGAACAAACAAAACCAATTAGAGTTGACGGACATCCGTTTAATGATTTTATCATTAGCAGAACACCGGCAGCAAAATGGGGTGATCCAAGCGATTTAGCCGGAGCGGCAATCTTTTTGTCATCTAAAGCAAGTGATTTTGTAAACGGTCATATTTTATATGTTGATGGTGGAATTTTGGCTACCATTGGTAAACCATCAAACGAAGATTAATATTTTAAGGAAATTATAATGAGTACTTTTATCAACGATAACTTTTTATTAGAAAATAAATACGCAGAAGAATTATACCACAATTATTCTAAAAATCAACCGATTATTGATTACCACAATCACCTGAATCCTCAGTTTATTGCTGAAGATAAAATCTTTAGTAATATTACTGATGTTTGGATTAAAGGAGACCATTACAAATGGAGAGCGATGCGTACTTTGGGTATCAATGAACAATTTGTTACAGGAAATGGTTCAGATAAAGATAAATTTTTAAACTGGGCAAAAACGGTTCCTTATACCATGCGTAATCCATTGTACCACTGGACACACTTAGAATTAGCTCGTTATTTTGATATTACTGATTTATTAAACGAAAAATCAGCGGAAAGAATCTACGATGAAACTTCTGCTAAAGTAAATTCAGCTGAATACAGCACAAGAAACTTACTTCGTAAAGTAAATGCAGAATTAGTTTGTACAACTGAAGATCCAATTGATAGTTTGGATTTCCACGAAAAATTGGCTAAAAGTGATTTCAAAACTACTGTAAGTACAGCTTTCAGACCTGATAAAGCCATCTTAATTGCTAACGATGGTTATAACGAATATTTGAACGCTTTAGGACAAAAAGCTTCGATTGAAATCAATACTTATGCAGATTTACAAGCGGCTTTAAGAAACAGAATTGAGTATTTTAATGCGAATGGTTGTCAGCTTTGTGACCACGGATTAGACCAAATCTATTTCGAAAATTATACGGAAAGTGAAGTTACTGCTATTTTCAAAAAGAAAAGAGAAAGCCAAGCGATTAGTAACGAAGAAGCATTGAAATTTCAAAGTGCTATCTTGGTATTTTTATGTGAAACTTACCATGAATTTGGTTGGGTACAACAATTTCACTTAGGTGCTTTGAGAAACAATAATGCTCGTATGCACCGTATTTTAGGTCCTGATACCGGATGGGATTCTATTGGTGATTATCCACAGGCTCAAAAATTATCAGCATTCTTAAATGCTTTGGATTCTAAAGATAAATTGACTAAAACTATTATTTATAACCTAAATCCTGCTGATAACGAAGTTATGGCTACCATGATTGGTAACTTTAACGACGGAAGTGTTAGAGGAAAAGTGCAATTTGGTTCTGGATGGTGGTTCTTAGACCAAAAAGACGGAATGACAAAACAATTAAATGCTCTTTCTAATATGAGTTTAATTAGCTGTTTTGTGGGTATGTTGACAGATTCAAGAAGTTTCCTGTCTTTCCCAAGACACGAATATTTCCGTCGTATTCTTTGTAATCTTTTAGGAGACGAAGTAAAAAGAGGTGAATTACCTGCATCTGAAATGGAATGGATTGGAAAAATGGTTTCTGATATTAGCTACGGAAATGCTAAGGAATATTTCAAATTTCCGGTTAAATAATAAGTAAAGTATAATCTATAAATATTTTTCAATTGAAGAAAGTAGTCACTTTTGGAGAAATTTTACTCCGTCTTTCTACAGACAGACATTTGAGGTTTGCTCAGGCTGAGTCCTATAAAGCAACTTATGGAGGAGGAGAATTTAACGTAGCTGTTTCGCTAGTAAATTACGGGATGAAGGCTGAGTTTGTTACTAAAGTTCCGAATAATGAATTAGGGAATTGCGCTATTCACGAAATGCGCAAACTGGATGTAGATTGTCAAAATGTAATGAAAGGTGGAGATCGTTTAGGGATTTATTTCTTGGAAACAGGAACCAGTACACGTGCAAGTAATGTAATTTATGACAGAGCTAATAGTTCTATGTCAACTTTGAAAAAAGGAGAATTTGACTGGAAAGAAATTTTAAAAGATGCTACTTGGTTTCACTGGAGCGGAATTACTCCGGCTCTTTCTGAAACGGCTGCCGAAGCTTGTATGGAAGCGATAAAAGTAGCTCACGAATTAGGTTTGACTATTTCTACGGATTTGAATTATCGTTCAAAACTTTGGAATTATGGGAAACAACCTAAAGAGGTAATGCCGGAAATGTTAAAATACAGTAACATTATATTAGGAGACATTGATACAGCTAACTTTATGTTAGGTTTAGATAAAGTAGATCCTGATTATCAGCAAGTAGAAACTTTGCCGGCTGTTTATAATGAAGTATTCAAATTGTGTCCTGAATTAAAATACATGGCAACTACTTTGCGTTATTCTGTAAGTGCTTCTCATCAGCGTATTGGAGGAATCCTTTATGATGGAAAAGAAATATTCAAAGCTGCTGTTCAGGAAGTAACTCCTGTTGTGGACAGAGTAGGTAGTGGTGATGCTTTCATGGGAGGTTTAATCTATGGTTTAAACGAAAAACCATTGGATAAACAAAGAGCATTGAATTTTGCAGTTGCTGCTTGTTGCTTAAAACACACCATCTACGGAGATTATAATTTAATTACTAAAAATGAAATTGAAAAATTACTTGATGGGGATTTCACAGGTAAGGTTTCTAGATAAAAAAGATAAAATGGCTCAATTTACACGTATAGAAGTTGCTACTGCAATGAAAGAGACAGGGATGATTCCTTTGTTTTTTAGCAATGATTTGGAATTAAGTAAGAATGTATTGAAAGCATGTTATGATGGTGGTGCCCGTTTGATGGAATTTACTGCCAGAGGAGATTTCGCTCACGAAGTTTTTGCTGAATTGACAAAATATGCTATCAAAGAATTGCCTGGAATGATTATGGGAGTTGGTTCAGTAACAGATGCTGCTGCTGCTTCATTGTATATGCAATTAGGAGCTAATTTTATTGTTACTCCGGTATTCAGAGAAGATATTGCTATTGCCTGTAACCGTAGAAAAGTATTGTGGTCTCCGGGTTGTGGTACTTTAACTGAAATTGCAAGAGCTGAAGAATTAGGATGTGAAATTGTTAAATTGTTCCCGGGAGAAATCTACGGGCCTCAATTTATCAAAGGAGTAAAAGGACCGTGTCCTTGGACAAATATCATGCCTACAGGAGGAGTTTCTACAGAGAGAGAGAACTTAAAATCTTGGTTTGATGCTGGTGCTTACTGTGTTGGTATTGGTTCTCAGTTAATTTCTGCTGCCGTTTTGCAATCTAAAGATTATGCTGGTTTGACTCAAAAAGTAAAAGAAACAATCGCAATTATTGCTGATTTACGTAAAAAATAAAAAAATACACAACCGATTATGTCAGAAGTAATGGAAAAATTAAATAGAAAAAACAGGGGTTTAGAAAAATTAAACCCAATTAAAGTAGTTCAGTTTGGTGAAGGAAACTTTTTGAGAGCTTTCGTTGATTACGCTTTTCAAAGATTGAACAATGAAGTAGATTTCAATGCCGGTATTGCAATGGTTCAGCCATTGGCAGGTGGTATGGTAAATATGATTAATGAGCAGGATGGTCTTTATACTCTGTTTATGAACGGAATCAAAAAAGGGGAGAAAATTCAGGATATTCAATTAATTACTAATGTTGTAAAAGGAATCAATCCTTATACTGATTTTGCTGATTATTTGGCTTTAGCCAAAGAAGAAGAATTGCAGTTTATTGTTTCCAATACTACTGAGGCAGGAATTGAATTCGTTTCAACGGATACACCGGATATGCAACCACCAGCAGCATTTCCTGCTAAGTTAACTCTTTTGTTATTGGAAAGATTTAAACATTTCAACGGAGATGCTTCTAAAGCTGTAACAATTATTCCTTGTGAATTAATTGATTATAATTCAGAAGCTTTGAAAAAATGTATCTTGCAATATTGTGATTTATGGAATTTAGATGCTGCATTTAAAAAATGGGTTTCTGAAGATTGTACGTACCACAGTACTTTGGTTGACAGAATTGTTCCTGGATATCCAAGAGCTGAAATTGAAGAATACAATAGTAAATTAGATTACCAAGATAATCTAATTGTTGCTGCTGAGCCATTTTTCCTTTGGGCTATCGAAGGTGGTGCCGATTTGAAAGCAAAATTACCATTCCATAAAACCGATTTGAATGTGAAGATTGTTGACGATATTCGTCCTTTCAAAATGATTAAGGTACGTATTTTGAATGGTGCACACACAGCAATGGTTCCTGTTTCTCTTTTATTTGGTAACAAATTAGTTATGGAAACAGTTAATGGTGATTTTACCGGGCCTTTTGTTGATAACGTAATCAGTGAAATTAGCGAAACGCTTCCTATGGATAAAAATGAAATCACTGCTTATGCTGAAGAAGTGATGGATCGTTTTAAAAATCCATTTATCAAGCATGCTTTAGCTGATATTGCTTTAAACTCAATCTCAAAATTCAAAGTAAGAGTATTGCCTAGTTTATTAGGATATTATAATACAAAAAAACAACTTCCAACTAGTTTGACTTTTTCATTAGCTTGTTTAATTCAATTCTACAAAGGAATTTGGAATAACGAAACTTTACCGGTAAAAGATACTCCGGAGTTAGTGGAAGCATTCAAAAAAGCCTGGGAATTAGGAGGTTTAGAATCAGTAGTAACTACAGTGTTGGCTAATACTGATTTCTGGGATCAAGATTTAAATGAAATCAACGGATTGTCACAAGCTTTAGTGCTTGCATTAACTGAAATTGAAGCCAACGGTATTCAACAAGGCTATATCAATTTTTCTCAAAAAAACTAAGAAATAAAAAAATTAAGTTAGTAAGATGCAAAAGAAATTAATAAAAGTAGATCCTTCGGATAACGTAGCTGTTGCTTTGGTTGACCTAAAGGCAGGTGAAGTAATTCCATTTGAAGGACAGGATGTTTTAGTTGTTTCCGACACTAAAATGAAGCATAAAATTGCCATGAAAGATTTTGAAGTTGGTGACAAAATCTACATGTACGGTGTAATCGTGGGGAAAGCGAGTCAAAAAATTGCTAAAGGTGATGTAATCGCAACTACGAACGTAAAACACGAAAGTGCTAAAGTAACCGGAAAAACAGATTCCATTGGTTGGGAAATCCCTAATGTGGACAAATGGAAAGACAAAACTTTCATGGGATACCAACGTGAAGATGGTCAGGTAGGAACTGAAAATGTTTGGTTGTTCTTCCCGTTAGTTTTTTGTGAAAACAGAAATATCGAAATCTTAAAAGATATTTTTGAAAAAGAATTAATGAAGCCAAAAGAAAACGATTACCAATTGTTATTACGTTCATTAGTGAAATCAGAAACTGGAGGTCATGGTAACGAAGCGGCTTCCAACGATGCTGATTTATTCAATAATATCGAAGTGAAGTTTATCACGCACCAGGGTGGTTGTGGAGGAATTCGTCAGGATGCACACAGTTTGGCTAAATTATTAGCCGGATATGTAAACAATCCTAACGTTGCCGGAGCTACTGTATTGAGTTTAGGTTGTCAAAACTTACAAATCTCAATCTTCAAAGAAGCTTTAGAAGCTATTAACCCAAATAACCAAAAACCGGTATTAATTTACGACCAACAATCAATTGGTACAATTGAAGCGATGTTGAGCAGCGTAGTGAAAGATTCATTTGAAGCAATTAAAAAAGCGAATCAAATTAAGAGAACTCCGGCGCCTTTATCTAAATTAAGAATTGGTTTAGAGTGTGGTGGTTCTGATGGGTTCTCAGGAATTTCTGCAAACCCAACATTAGGTGTTTTATCTGATAAATTAGTTGCTCTTGGAGGAACTACAATTCTTTCTGAATTCCCGGAATTATGTGGAGTTGAGCAGGAATTAGTAAACCGTTGTATTGATGATAAGGATGGACAACGTTTCTTAGAATTAATGAAATGGTACGAAAAAACAGTTGTTGATGCAGGATCAGGATTTGATATGAACCCTTCTCCGGGTAACATCAAAGACGGTTTGATTACGGATGCAATGAAATCAGCAGGCGCTTCTAAAAAAGGAGGTACTTCTCCTATTGTAGGGGTTTACGATTACGGTGAATACATCAACGAACCAGGTTTTACCTTGTTATGTACTCCTGGAAATGACGTAGAGTGTACTACTGCCATGGTAGGTTCAGGTGCTAATATGGTATTGTTTACAACAGGTTTAGGAACTCCAACAGGAAACCCAATTGCTCCGGTTGTAAAAGTATCTTCTAACACGCAATTAGCTCAAAAAATGTCTGATATTATCGATTTTAACACTGGTGAAATCATCACAGGTGACAAAACGATTGAGCAAACAGCTGATGAGATGTTAGAGTTTATTATTAAAGTAGCGAGTGGTGAAGTGAAAACCAAAGCTGCAATTTTGAATCAAAATGACTTTATTCCCTGGAAACGAGGAGTATCTTTATAAAGATTGTTTTTAGATTTTGTTTTTAGTTGAAAAGGGAGGTTGTTTTTTCGAAAACGCCTCCCTTTTTTATGTTGTTATTTGAAGTAAAAAAGACACCGCAGATTGCTTCGCCTATTCGCTATCGCTCGGGTCACAGATTTTTATTTTATAATCTGCGAATCTGCGGTAATTTTTTTATTAGTCGAATATTAAGCTATTCTGGTAGAAGATTGTCTAATCAATAATTTTGGCATTAAAACCACCTGACTTTCTGATTTCTTTTTGTCACGGTTATTTATTTTATCTAAAAAGACCTGAGCGGCCACTTTTCCCATTTCTAACGGTGATTGGTCAACAGTAGAAATAGATAATTCCATGAATTTAGTAAAAGGTTCGTTTCCGAAACCAAAAACACAAAAATCTTCCGGAATTTTAATACCGTGTTCCTTTAATTTTTGAATAGCTCCCAAGGCTGCAAAATCACTGGTAGAAAAAATAGCATTCGGAGGTGTTGCTAGAGTAAGTAGTTTCTCGGCAGCTTCCTGACCTTCCTGGACGTTACTTTTGATATTGATAATGTAATCGGGATTAATGGCTATATTATTGTCTAGTAATGCCTGTTCGTATCCGCGGTAACGTTCTTCGTAAATTTCTAATGACCGGTCTCCTGAAAAATAAGCAATTTTATCGCAACCTTGCGCAATTAGGTGCTGAGTGGTTTGATAAGAAGCCTGATAATCATCGATGGTAACCGAGCTGACATTGTTTATTTCTTTTTTTCGGTCAAAAAAGATTAAAGGTATTTTTTTTTGAATAACACGTTCAATATAATGATTGTTTTCTTCGCTAAGATTGGAAATCGACATCAAAATACCGTCAACCTGAGCGTTTAGCAACGTATTAATATTTTCAATTTCGCGGTTTTCTTCTTCGTGAGTTTGGCAAATAATAACCTGATAACCTTCGGGATGTAATCCTTCTTCGATACCTCGAATTACTGAAGCGAAAAAATTGGTGTTGATACGAGGTACAATAACGCCTACATTATTGCTTCTTCCGCTTCTTAATGCTAATGCTAATCGGTTTTGCTTATAGTTCATTCGGTTAGCAGTTTCAAGAACGAGCTTTCGGGTACTCTGGCTAATTTTTGGGTTGTTGTTTAAAGCTCTTGAAACAGTTGCAGCCGTAATGTTTAGCTCTTTAGCAATGTCATAAATGGTTGTTTTTTCACTCATTATAAATATTCTGTCAGGGTAAAAATACTATATTTTTTCAATTATTTATAGGTTTCCTTTTGATATTGATGTGATTTTGAAATAAAATCTGATTTTTTGATAAATTTTTAGTTTTAAGAATGTGTTTCTTAGAATATTTTGCTAATTAATGGTTAATTTTTTTAATAAATGAAATAAATATTCTTTTTTTTGTGTAAATCTGATTTTTTTGAAGAAATTTATAGCATAATAAAAAAAATAATTGATAGATTTGTGTAATCGATTGCATTCTTTTGTTGGAATAAGGAATTTCAGTCGTATCAATTCTTAATTTAACCTTTTTAATTTTTTGTCTATGAAAAATAAACTGTTTCGGTTGCTTTCGGGTGTTTCTGCGATAGCGGTTTCAGTAATGTTCTGTAATTGTGCTACGCAAAAAAAAACCGATGTGTTGTCAAATCCATGGAAGCTGAAAAAACAGATTGAAGCCACGGTTGTTGCTCCGGTTTTTATCAATAAGAATTATAATATTGTTGATTTTGGTGCAAAAAGTGGCGGAGTTATAAATAATTCAGAAGCTTTTAAAAAAGCTATCGAAGCCTGTACTAAAAATGGCGGGGGGAAAGTTGTTGTGCCGACCGGAAAATTTTTAACCGGACCGATTCATTTGGATAATAATGTGAATTTGCATTTGGAAGATGGAGCGGAAATTTTATTTAGTACCAAATCTTCTGATTATCCTTTGGTAAAAACTACTTTTGAAGGAACCGAATGTATGAATCATTCGCCGTTAATTTATGCTTATAACAAAAAAAATATTGCCGTTACCGGAAAAGGAATCCTGAACGGTCAGGCAGATAATGAAAATTGGTGGTATTGGTGTGGTGCTAAAAGATACGGTTGGTCAGAAGGAAAAGGAAATCAAAATGACCCGCAAAATCGTGTTCGTTTAGTTGAATCGGGTGAGCAAAATGTGCCGGTTGAACAACGAATTTATGGTGAAGGTTCGTATTTAAGACCAAGTTTTGTGGAGTTTTTTGAATGTACGGATGCTTTGATTAAAGATGTGAAAATTATCAATGCACCTTTTTGGGTGATTCATCCGATGAAATCTGTTAATGTAACAGTTGATGGTGTTACGGTGGAAAGTCACGGACCAAACAATGACGGCTGTGATCCGGAATATTCTAAAAATGTAATTATTAAAAATTGCTCTTTTAATACCGGAGACGATTGTATTGCTATTAAAGCCGGAAAAGACGGTGACGGAAGACGGGTGGCGATGAAAAGTGAAAATATTATTGTGAGAGATTGCAAAATGCTTGACGGACATGGTGGTGTGGTAATGGGAAGCGAAATGACCGGCGGAATTAAGAATGTTTTCGTAGAAAACTGCGAAATGGACAGTCCTAATTTAGATAGAGCGATTCGTATTAAATCCAATTCCAGAAGAGGCGGAATTGTTGAAAATGTTTTTGTTCGAAATATCAATGTAGGCCAGGTGGGAGAATGCGTGCTGCGTATTAATATGTTTTACAATGTTTACGGAAATCAAACCGGAAATTTCATTCCTCAGGTGAAAAATGTGACTTTGGAAAATGTAAAAGTTAAAAATGGCGGTAAATATGGAATTTTAGCCAAAGGTTACAAGGAATTGCCTATTGAAAATGTAACTTTCAAAAATGTAACCATTGACAAGGTGAAAGAACCTTTTTCTGTTGAAAATGTTAGCAATCTTCAATTGATAAATACCTTTATCAATGGCAAGAAAGTTGATAGTCCTAAGTTGTAAAAAAAAAAACGAAGGATTAACTTCGAATTAAATTTTAAAATAAAAAAAAAGACAATAACGTAAAAAATAACATGATGAAAGCAAACCGATTTATTCTCACTTTTATTTTAATTGGAGCATTGGGTTTTACAAGTTGTAAATCACAATCAGCATCATCTTCGACTAAAAATGAATTAACCTCCTCAAAGTTGAAATGGTCTGAAAAAATGGCTTTAACACTGATGATGCGTCATCCTAATGCCTATGAAATTGATGATCGGACCACCCCAAAATGGGATTATGTGCATGGTTTAGTAGCAAGTTCTATTGAAGAATTGTATAAAAAAACCAAAGATGAAAAGTATTATAACTACGTTAAAGGATATGCTGATGCTTTAATAGATGAAAATGGGAATATTGCAACCTATGAAATGGATAAATACAATATTGATATGGTAGTAGCAGCTAATATTTTGTTTGACATTTATGATCGAACAAAAGAGAATAAGTATTTAATCGCCATGCAAACCATCAGAAAACAATTAGATGATCAGCCAAGAACAGCAAGCGGAGGATTTTGGCATAAAAAGATTTATCCTAACCAAATGTGGTTAGACGGTTTATACATGGGGCAACCTTTTTATGCTCAATATACTGCTACGTTTGAAAACGGAAAGAATCTTGATGATGTTGCAAAACAATTTGAATTATTAGAGAAAAATGATAAAGATCCTAAAACAGGATTATTGTATCATGCTTGGGATGAAAGCAGAAAAATGCCATGGGCTGATAAAGAAACTGGTAAATCACCAAATTTTTGGTCTCGCTCATTAGGTTGGTATGCTATGGCTTTAGTGGATGTTTTGGATTATTTTCCAAAAGATCATCCAAAGCAAAAAGAATTGGTTGGTTATTTGAATAATTTGGCAATTGCTTTAGAAAAAGTTCAGGACAAAAAAACAGGATTATGGTATCAGGTAACCGATATGGGTGGTAGAGAAGGGAACTATCTTGAAGCTTCAGGAAGTTCTATGTTTGCTTATGCTTTGGCAAAAGGAGTGAATAAAGGGTATTTGCCTGCTAAATTTAAAAAAGTGGCTAATTATGCTTTTGATGGATTAACTACTAAATTGATCAAAGTGGATGCTGACGGCGGAATTACTTTGACACAATGTTGTCAGGTGGCTGGTTTAGGAGGAAATCCATACAGAGACGGTTCTTACGAATATTATATTAATGAGAAAAAGAAGGATAATGATCCTAAAGCGACAGGACCATTTATCTTGGCGGCAATTGAATTGAACCGTTAATCTTTTGTTTCTAAATTAATCAATAATAAGAATGAAATTTTTAAACAGAGCCATTGCAGTCGGATTAGTTATTTGTACCAATTCGATTGCAATGACCCCAAAAACGGCTGTAGGTTCCGGAGCAATTGTTGCTTCTTCAAATGAAATAGCAGTAAAGAAAATGTATTTGGCTCCAAAAGACGAATACAATATTGTGGTTGCTCAGGATGGCAGCGGCGATTATAAAAGTATCCAGGAAGCTATTTACAATTCACCTTCTTTTCCTTATAAAAGAGTGACCATTACCGTTAAAAACGGAATTTATAAAGAAAAAGTTCATGTGCCGGAATGGAATACCAATCTTACTTTGATTGGTGAAAGCAGAGAGAAAACCATTATCACTTTTGATGATTATTTTGGGAAAATCAATCTGGGGCGCAACAGTACTTTTATGACTCCTACGGTTTTAGTAGAAGGAAATGATTTTAAAGCGGCCAATTTAACGATTCAAAACTCAGCCGGTACCGTTGGGCAGGCGGTTGCTTTGTCAGTGGTGGCTGATAGAGTGGTAGTTTTCAATTGTAATCTTTTAGGAAATCAGGATACTTTATATACTTCCGGCGAAGGGTTTAAAAACTATTTTAAGGATTGTTTTATAGAAGGAACAGTCGATTTTATTTTTGGCGGAGCTACTGCGGTTTTTGAAAATTGCGAGATTCATGCTAAAAGCAATGCTTATCTCACGGCAGCTTCAACTCCTGAGAGTTCAAAATATGGTTTTGTATTTTTTAATTGCAAATTGACAGCTGGCGAAAAAGCTACGGAAGTGTATTTAGGACGTCCATGGCGAATTTATGCTAAAACTGTTTTTTTAAATTGCGAAATGGGAAGTCATATTCGAAAAGAGGGTTGGAACAACTGGTCTAAACCTGATGCCGAAAAAACTACTTTATATGCGGAATACAATTGTTCCGGTCCGGGATTTCAACCGGAATCCAGAGCCAAATGGTCGCATCAGTTGAACAAATCTCAGGCCAATAAATATACTTTAAGAAAAATTTTTGGTGATTCTAAATCAAATTGGTATTCAAGTTTTAAATAAGATTCTATGAAAATAAAGTGTTTACTTTTTTTATTGATAGCAACTAGTTGCTTTGCTCAAAAAACGACGGTTTATACCATTGGCGACTCGACAATGGCGAATAAATCCAATCCTGCGAAAAATCCGGAACACGGCTGGGCTCAGGTTTTACAGCAATTTTTTGATGATAAAGTGGTGGTGGACAACCGTGCGATGAACGGTCGTAGTACCCGCAGTTTTATCAATGAAAAACGTTGGGATTCGGTTTTAGAAACTTTAAAAAAAGGAGATTATGTTTTTATACAGTTCGGACATAACGATGAAAAAGAGAATAAACCTGCTGTCTATGCTAATCCGCATACAGCTTATCGTCAAAATTTAATTCGTTTTGTGGCGGAAACCCGAGCCAAAGGAGCGACTCCGGTTATTTTATCTTCTATAGTAAGGAGAAAATTTAATGAGCAGGGAACTTTGGTAGATACGCACGGTTTGTATCCAATGGAAGCCCGATTGGTAGCGGTGGATTATAAAGTGCCATTTATCGATTTGCAATATTTGACGGAATTATTGGAAGAATCCTATGGAGTAGAAGGTTCTAAAAAATTGCATTTGCATTTTGCGGCCGGTGAAAGTTCTTTTTATAAAACCGAAAAACATGACGATACGCATTTGTCATTGTTAGGAGCTACTGAAATTTCAAAATTGGTTATCGCTGAATTGAAAAAAACCGACTTGGATTTGAAAAATCACATTAAATAAAGAAAAAATATGAAAAGCAATTCTTTCTGTGTCCTTTTGTTATTAAGTTTTACGGTGTTGTTTTCGCAAGCAAAAGTTGAAAATAAAACGGCAGCCATAGAAAGAATTGTCAATCGTATTCAGTTGCCGGTTATTCCGGCTTATACCATTAAAGTTACTGATTTTGGTGCCAAAGGTGATTCGGTGACCAACTGCAAGTCGGCTTTTGACAAGGCAATGAAAGCCTGTGCTAAAAAAAACGGCGGAACTATCGTAGTTCCAAAAGGGGTGTACACCATCAATGGTCCGATTCATTTTGTGAGCAATGTGAAATTGCATTTGGAAACCGGAGCTAAAATTCGTTTTGGTTCTAATCCGAAAGATTATCCTTTGGTTTTAACCAGTTGGGAAGGGACAATGTTATACAATTATAGCCCGTTGATTTACGGGAATAATGTGCAAAATGTAGCCATTACCGGAAATGGAATTATTGACGGTGAAGGGCATAACGGCTGGGTGAAATGGAAGCCATTAGAAGAAAAGGATAAATTACTAAGCCGTGAAATGAATCATAATAATGTGCCTTTAAAAGATAGAATTTTTGGAAAAGGACATTATTTAAGACCGCAATTGATTCAGTTTTTGAATTCTACAACTATTTTGATTGAAGATGTAAAAATTGAAGATTCTCCTTTTTGGTGTGTGCATTTGTTAAAATCAAAAAGTATTACCCTTCGCGGTTTAAAATACGATGCGCAGAATTACAATAATGACGGTATTGATCCGGAATATTCCAGTGATATTTTAATTGAAAAGATTCAATTTAATAATGGCGATGATAATGTGGCTATTAAAGCGGGTCGCGACGACGAAGGCCGTGATAATGCCAGTTCTCCTTCGGAAAATATTGTTGTTAGAAATTGTAATTTCAAAGGCTTGCACGCCGTGGTTATTGGCAGCGAAATGTCGGCCGGAGTACGCAATGTTTATGTGGATAATTGCAAAGCCTGGGGGTATTTGAAAAGAGGAATTTACATAAAAACCAATTCGGATCGAGGCGGTTATGTGAGAGATTTGTCTTTTTCGAATATTACTTTGGGAAAAGTGGAAGATTGTATTTACATGACGGCTAATTATCACGGAGAAGGCAGCGGGAAGTTTCCTTCTAAGATTTCTGATATTTCTATTTCAAATATAAGTTGCGAAAGTGCTTCGAATGCCGCAATTATCATAGAAGGTTTTCCGGAAAAAAAGGTGGAGAATATTGTATTGGATAATATAACGGTGAAGTCGGCAAAAAACGGCATGAGCCTGACTCATACACAAAATGTGAGTGTTAACGAAATCGTAATTGGTGAAAAAGGAGGGGTTCCCAGTTCAGTTAAATAATAAAAAATTAAGGTTTTAATTTCTCAACAAAAAATAAATGGCAGTAATAAGGATGCTGCTTTTTTCGCTTTCTCTTAAAAAAGCATAAGCTCTCTTCATCTGGGTTTTTACAGTATTGATGGAGATGTTGTGCATTTCGGCAATTTCCGCATAGCTATGTCCTTCTACTACATGGGACATAAAGATTTCTCTTCTGGCTTGCGGGATTTTATCAACTAAATTAAAAATTTTCGGTTTTTTAGTTTCTTCAGTTTTTTCAAAAACAAGCTGTTCTTCCTCTTTAGGCAAAGCAATTTTTTTAGTGTCTAAACTTATGGTTGTGCTTTTCTCTAAATGCTGAAGACTTAAATTTTTTACGGCTCTTGTGGCATAAGCTTTAAACGAAATAGTAAAGTTGATACTCTCTTCTTTTTCCCATAGATAAATAAAAAAATCCTGAACCACATCTTTTGCAACATCTTTATCCTTAGTAATATTAAAAGAAACTAAAGATAAATAAGTAAAATGCTCTTTATACAGGCTTTCGAATATTTTTAAATCTTTATGTGTTGACATGCGGATATTGATTTTATATAGCTTGTAATGGATTACATGAGGCAAATGTAAAATAAAAGATTGCTTTTTTTTTGTTATATGTAAAAATAGATAAAATTTTTTAAGAATACTGTCACCCTGAAATGATTTTTTTCTAACAAATATTTAACACCTAAGAAATTTTGGAATTGTATAAGAAATTATTGGTGAACAAATTTTCTCCGGAAATAGTATTCTGACTTTGTTTTTAGAATTGAAGATAAATCAGAAGTTGTTTAAAAAGAGAGTTAAAAGCGAAGCAATTTATTAACATTTAAAATAAACTATTTATGAAGTGAACCCATAATTAAACAATGGGACATTTGAAAATCAGAAAGCAGTACCAGCGTTTTCAGATTTAGTCATCTGTTTCAAAAGACGTATCGAAATTAAATCATTTAAAACCAACCAAAAATTATGAAAAGAATTTTACTTTATCTGACCATGATGTTTGCATCTTTACAGATGTATTCACAGTCGGTAACAATTACTGAGTCTGTAGGATGGTTAGAATCGGCTTATGTGAAATGGCAAACTGTTTCCGGAGCACAAAGCTATAATGTGTATTATAGTGGTAATGGTTTGACTAACCAAAAAATTGACAATCAATTAATTCGTAGTTATGGTTCTTATTTTCGTGCCGACGTTTTAGGTTTGGCAGCAGGAACTTATACGATAACTGTTAAACCGGTTATAAGCGGATCAGAAACATTGGGGGCTACCACACAAAGTTTGACTGTTTTAGCTCATGACCGAAATGGTTTTGCTTTTCAGGGCGGAAGAATACCGGGTGCCTATAATATGGACGGAACGCCCAAAACCAATGCGGTAATAGTATATGTTAGTGAAAATACTAAAAATACAGTATCTCTAAATGTTACCGGAGCAACCACCAATCCTTGCGTGGGGATTCAAAATATTTTATATGGATTTAAAAAAGGTGTTGATACGCGTCCTTTGATTGTTCGTTTAATTGGAAATATTACCGACTTTGATGTAATGGATGGTGGTGATATGGTTATTGAGAACAAGAATAATGCGGCAGGTTCTATTACCGTTGAAGGTGTTGGTAATGACGCGGTTTGTAATGGATGGGGGATAAGATTGAAATCGGCTTCGAATATTGAAGTGCGAAATCTTTCCACAATGAATGTAAACAGTACTGCCGGTGATGATATTGGGATGCAACAGGATAATGATCATATCTGGATTCATAATAATGATTTGTTTTATGGAAATGCAGGTAGTGATGCCGATCAGATAAAAGGAGACGGAGCTTTAGATAATAAAACCTCGACGTATTGTACTTTTTCGTATAATCACTTTTGGGATTGCGGAAAAGCCAGTCTTTTAGGGTTAAGTGAAAATACAACTTCAGGTTTGTATGTAACCTATCATCATAACTGGTTTGATCATTCTGATTCCCGTCATCCGCGTGTGCGTTTTTATTCAGCTCATATTTATAATAATTATTATGATGGAATTGCCAAATATGGTGCCGGTTCTACCGAAGGTTCTTCGTTATTTGTTGAGGGGAATTATTATAGAAATGCTAAATATCCAATGCTGATTTCATTGCAGGGAACGGATGTTTGGAGTAGCTCTAAACAAGCCAATGATCCCGCTAATATGGGAACTTTTTCAGGTGAAAACGGGGGAATAATTAAAGCGTTCAATAATACTTTTGATACTGATCTTGGTACTAATAGTATGCGTTTTGTGGCTTATGGAGATACTAATCCTTTGTATAATATTTCGGGAAAAATTAGTTCGACAATTGATTTTGATGCTTATGTGGGAGCAACAAGAAGCGAGCAGGTTCCGGCTACGGTAAAATCCTATGCAGGAGCTAATGCTTATAATAATTTTGATACCGATCCGGCATTATATGTGAATGCCTTAGTTCCGGATTCACCGGAAACAGCTAAAACGAAAGTGATGCAGTATGCAGGTCGTGTTGGTGGAGGTGATTTCAAATGGACGTTTAATAACAGTGTAGATGATACTTCTTATTTGGTTAATACGCCGTTAAAAACAGCAATTACGAATTATACATCTTCTTTGGTAGCAATACAGGGTGAAACTGTTGTTTCGAGTCAGACTTTAGTAGCAACAACAAATAACAACAGTCAAACCGTGACGAGTGGTTCAACAATTGCAACCATTGTATTTACTTGGGGAGGAGACGCCATCGATGCAACGGTTACAGGGTTGCCGGCTTCGGGACTTAGTTTTGTGAAAGATTCCAATGCTAAAACAATTACGATTTCCGGAACTCCTACAGCCACTATATCCTATTCAATATCCACTTCAGGGACAGCGGGGAATCCTGCTACAGCTTCCGGAACAATTACAGTTGTGCAGCCAGGTACAACAACAGGAGGGGAGGTTCATAATTTTACTGTTTCGGGTAAAACAAGCAGTTTTTATACTATTACAGGAAATATGAACTCTACCGATGGTTCTCAGACTTATGATGGTTTGACATTGACTTCTCGTTTGAAGATAGAATCTGCTACGTCAATTACTTATACGACAACAGGAGTTTCAACTTTGACTTTGGTTTTTGACAATACTTTTACAGGAACTATTAAATTGAGTAATGATAATAATGTGACAACGACTTCTTATACTGCATCAGCTGGTATTGTTACGATTCCATCGCTTCCTGCGGGTAGTTATTCAATTACTAAAGGGGGGACAACAAATTTGTATTATATTAAAACAGTTTATGATACACCAACTTTAGTAAATCCGAACCTTTCTAATTTTTCTGTAGCTAATAAAACAGTTGGTGATGCTGCATTTAATTTAACAGCTCCTACGTCTAATAGTGATGGAGTATTTAGTTATTCTAGTAGTAATACAAGTGTAGCGACTATTAGTGGAAGTACAGTAACCATTGTAGGAGAGGGAACGACAACTATAACAGCAAATCAGGTTGCTACTGCAACTTATGCGGCAGGTAGTATTGCTACTACATTAGAGGTGAATTCAGCAGCTGTTTCTAATCCAACTCCAACATTTTCTAATTTCACAGTTCCAAATAAAACAGTAGGAGATGCGGCTTTTACTTTGACAGCTCCTACATCTAATAGTGATGGAGTATTTAGTTATACTAGTAGTGATACTAATGTGGCAACTATAAGTGGTAATACTGTAACTATTGTTGGAACAGGAACAACAACTATAACAGCTAATCAGGCTGCTACTTCAATGTATGAAGCAGGAAGTATTTCGGTAGGGTTTACTGTTACTGCTTCAGCTGTAAGTAAAACTGATGTTTGGGATTTTGCTGCAGAGCAATTAGATACATCTTTATATGATAATAAATTAGATGTAACCACAATCAACGGTTGGTATCCAAGTACTACTGTTGCAGGTTCTATAAGTACATCTAATACGATGCCTACAGTTTTTACCGTAGGAGCATTGTCTTGGGTAGGTAATGTAAGTGACAGATTAAGAACTACAAATACAAGTATTACACGTTACGATGAGAATATTGCAGGGGTAACAGGCTATAGTGGAAGGGTATATTGTAACGGTACGCCTTCACTTTCTTCTGGAGTGCCAACGAATAGATTTATGAGAATTGCGTTGGATAAAGATGATGAAGTAACTATCATCACCAGAACAGACGCTGATGCAACTCTTAGTTTTGTAGATGAAGTTAATCCTGGAACTCAAACAGAAACCTTGAGCATCTTATTTACTAATTTGACTACTACAGCGGTTTTCAAAGCAAAGAATACAAGTACATTTAAAATTTATTCAAATGGGAAAACGAGTTTCTTTAGAATTTTAAGAAAAGCAGCTTCTTCATCATCAGTTTCTTTAACAGCTCCGGCACTTTCTAATTTTAGTGTAGCCAATAAAGAAGTTGGAAATACAGCTTTTGCATTGACTGCTCCAACATCTGACAGTGATGGCGTTTTTACCTATACCAGTAGTAATACTGCTGTGGCAACAGTTAGCGGAAATACCGTAACTATTGTGGGAGCAGGTACCACAACTATTACGGCTAATCAGACGGCAACAGCAACCTATGCTGCCGGAAGTATTGCAGCAACTTTAACGGTTACTGCACCGTTAACGACTCCTACGCTTTCTAATTTTACTATTCCAAATAAAACAGTAGGAGACGCTGCTTTTGCTTTGACAACACCTGCGTCGAATAGTGATGGCGCTTTTACTTATACTAGCAGTAATACAGCTGTGGCAACCATCAGTGGAAATACAGTTACACTTGTAGGAGAAGGTTCAACAACAATAACAGCTAATCAGGTGGCTACAACAAGCTATACTGCAGGAAGTATAACAGCTGATTTGGTAGTTTCTGCAGCACCAGTTACAAGTTCTGTTATCTATGATTTTAGGGATGGGGTAATTATTGCTGCCGGAAAAAGTGCTGATAATGTGGTTACTTTGAGTGGAGGAAACTATAAATTACATAGTGCTACCTATGGTCTTAATATGAAAGTCGATGGTCAAATTGATATTGCAGTAACCGGAAGTTGTACGGTTCGATTTCTAGGGTCGCAATATTCTTCATTACAAATGGAAGGTACTGCTATTTCGACAGGAGATTTAGGAACAATAGCGACTAAAGTTGTTGTAGATCGCGTAGATACTTTTGAATTCGCATATATCGGCGGACCAAGAACTTTACACTTTAAACTAGTGGCTCCAGGGACTGATTTGTACTTGCCATTACTTGAGATTATACCAAATAATGTTTCTGTAGCCAAAGCCGATGTTTGGGATTTTGGAGGAGAACAACTTGACGAAGTTTTGTATAATAATAAATTAGATGTAAATACTATCAATGCCTGGTATTCCGGTACTATTACAGCAGGAAGCACAGGAGTTGTATTACCAGCTTCGTTTACTGCCGGTGATTTAGGATGGGTTGGTGGAACTAATGACCGCCTTAGAACTTCAAATACGGCTATCACCAGATATGATACCAATTTAGGTTCAGGAGCAGCTGCCGGATTTACCGGAAGAATTTATGTAAACGGAACTGCTCAAACAGGACGTTATTTAAGTTTTAATCTGAAAGAAGACGATGAGTTAACCGTGTTTGCTAATAGTGATGCAGCAGGAAAATTGAACTTTGCATATATAGCTGACGCCAATGTGCAATCGGATTTAGTGGGAACAACAACTACAACAACAGAGTATAAATTTGTGGCTAAAAAAACCGGGCTTTATAAAATATTTGATCCGGTAAATAAGCCAAGTTATTATCGGATATTAAGAAAACCGGCAACTTATGTAACTGTTTCTGGTGCTGTCGATGTAACTAAAGCAGCGGATATTCCTGCTGGTTATACCGTTGAATTGACTAATGCAGCAGCTAAAACCTGGAGTGCGACAGTTTCTAATGGGAAATATAGCGTGATAGTTCCGGCTGATTATACTTACACCTTAAGCATTGGAAATGCAAATGGCTATTTGATTACCAGCGGAGATACCTTTGCAGTAACTGCCGATGCAACAACGAATGATATTGCTGTAGCCAAAATTACATTATATACTATAACAGGAAACGTAACAGGATTAGGAACGGATATTACTAATTTAAGTCTGAAATATACTCCGGATCCGGCTGCTAATAGTACTTATGTGCCTGCTCCGGTGGTGAATACTACGACTGCTCAATATTCTGTGAAATTAGAAGCGGGAGTGCCTTACACAATTTCAGCGACTGGGGTTAATGAGTATGAAATTTTAGCCAATACAATTACGGCTAATACCAATACCACTGCAGATGTTGCTTTTACGTTGAAACCTAAATACAAGGTTACGATTACTGCGCCAACTTTGGATGCAACACAATTGTCTAAATTAGGATTGAAGTTTACCAATAGCAATGAAACAGGTGTAAGCTATACTTTTACGGATATTAACAATATTAGTTTAAGAAATGGAACCTATTCAGTTGTTGCTTTAGGTTTGGATGAATATCCGGTAGAATTAGCTTTAACTTCTAATTTGGTGGTTGCCAATGCAGCGGTTTCCAAAGAGTTAACCTTTAAACCAGTATCGGTTTGGTCTTTTGATGATAAAGTAATTTCAAATGGCAGCACAAGTTATAAAGGGATGCTGTTTACTGGTTCGGTAGCTAATGAAATTGCCAAAGGACATTTGAATGCTGCAGCAGGATCAACCATTTCTGTTCCTGTGTCGCCTAATCAAAAAGTGATAGTTACGTATTATTATGCCGCTAATTTTTCAGTCGCTGGAGGAAATGCGGTAACAACTACCAGCGGAAGTACTTCTCTTTTGGAAAAAACAGAATATGTTTATACAGGAACTTCAGCAGGAAATGTAGTAATTGCTGTAAACGGAACTACCTATTTTACAGAAATATCGGTAGAGCAAATTGTAGCTTACGCTCCGGTAATTACTGTTGGGGTTGATAAAGATTACCAAACCATTAATGCTGCTTTGAAAGCAATTTCCAGAATGGTGCGTACATCATCACAAAGAGTTTCAGTAGTAATCGATCCGGGGAACTACGAGGAAATGATTGTGGTAAATAGTCCAAATGTAACTTTCAAAAATGCATCGAGCACGCCAAGTATCGCCCTAAAAAATAAAGGAGTAGATATTGACGCCAATGCGGTGCGTATTACATCTTACTATGGTTACGGATATAGTTATTACAGTCAGGGGAATGATAACAAATGGAATGCTGAGGTTTTGGCGGTAAACAAAGCGAACAATAGTTATGCTTACGAAAATGTGAGTGGTACAACCAATGGTTCTTATTGGGATGCAACGGCGGTAATCGCTGCCAATGGTTTTGAGGCCGAGAATATCATTTTCGAAAATTCATTCAACCAATACATTTCTAAAAAAGAATCTCAGGATAAAGTAGTGATGTGGGCTGTAGGTAATAAGGGTTTACGACCAACAGATTATGGAAATACTGCGGTTCAAAACAGAAGTTTTGTAGAAAGAGCGGCTGCAATTGGAATTCCTAACGGAGTTGATAAAACGATTTTGAAAAACTGTAGAGTAGTTGGTCGTCAGGATTCTTTCTATGGAGGTCAGGGTTCAAGAGTTGCCATTTATAAAGGAGTAATGATGGGAGCTGTGGATTACATCTTTGGCGGAATGATTGGGGTGTTTTATAAAACTGATTTTGTAATGAATGTGAGTGATGTTGCAGGAGATGCTTCTTACTTAACAGCACCTCAGCAAAGCAGCGGACGCGGATATTTATTGTACGAATGCAAAGTAACTTCTGCAGAACCTGGAGTGGAAACAGCCTCGGCTTACAGAGCAAAACCGGGATATTTCGGTCGTCCTTGGGCGGCTAATACAAGTGAGGTTGTAGTTTATAAAGCAACAATTGAAACTTCCAATTATCCTGGTTCAGAAGGATTGTCGCTGATTTCTCCGGAAGCTTGGTCTAATTCCTTAAGCGGAACTTCTGATAATATTTATGAATTTGGCACGATTGAAAATTCTGGGGTGAATAATTCCGGAAATCGTGTAAGTTGGTCTAAAGTTTTATCAACTCCGGTTTTAACTGATGGTACTGAAATTACACCATTCAATTTTACCAAAGGATCTGACGGTTGGGATCCGTTCCCAATTTTGGAAAGCATTACAACTTTGCCAACCAATAATTTTACGGTAAAAGTAAACAGTGCTACTTGTAACGGAATGCAAAATGGTTCAATTACGGTTTCTTCTAAGGAGCAAACATTAAATTATAATGTGAGTATTAATTCGACGAATCTGACTTTGAACAGCACTGCAGGATATACACAAACTATCGAAAATTTAGCTGCCGGAGTGTATAATGTGTGTTTTACAACGTCGGATATAGCAGGGTATTCACAATGCTTTGAGGTTAAAATTGAAGAGCCTGAGAAGATTGTAGTGAGTTCATTTGTTTCTAAAAATTCTAACACGGTTAGATTAGCTTTGAAAGGAGCTGCAACATATAAAGTAGCTGTCAATGGTGTAGAAGAAATCGTTTCGGCATCCGAGTATAGTGCTAAGTTGACCTCCGGATTGAATACAATTGCTGTAAGTACTGATTTAGTATGTCAGGGAATGTACAATGAAACTGTTTTTCTTTCAGAAGATATTCAGTATTTTCCAAATCCAACTAGCGGTCCGGTTGAAATATATTTGGCTGGTAATGATGCTCAGGTTAGGGTTCGCGTTTTTGACATGGCAGGAAATAGAATATTTGATATGGAAAAATCCGTTGCTGCTAACAGAAATGTAGGTGTTGATTTATCGGCCTATGTTTCCGGAGTGTATCTGGTGGAATTAGAAGGGAAAACAATTAGTAAAACATTTAAAATTGTAAAAAAATGAGAAAATCATTAATTTATTTTGTGCTTTCATTGGTGATTCTGAATACTGCCTGCAGTAATGATAAAAATGATGATAATGAAAACAGCGCTCCTGTAGTGGGAGAGCTTTATCTGGCAAGCCCTTTGGATGCTTCCACCTGTGAAGGTGTCTCGACCTCATCTTCTAAATGTGAGGTGACTTTGAATTGGGAGCCAATAAGCGAAAATGAAAGTTATGTGCTTACGGTAACCAATTTGAATACAAACAAGGTGGTGCTTATTCAAAATGATATTAAAACAACGTCTTATAAAATTGTTTTAGATAAAAAAGTGCCTTTTTCCTGGAAAGTTTCTTCAAGAAATAAGGTGACCAAAAAGATAAACTATGAGAGTCCTGTTTGGCAGTTTTATGCTTCGGCAGGAGAAAGTGTTGCTAATTACGCACCTTTTCCGGCTAGTTTAATTGCTCCAATTCAGGATAAAACAGTTACTGCTGTTGATGGTAAAATAGTTTTGAAATGGGCCGGAGCCGATACCGACGGAGACAGCCTGAAATATACGGTGTACATTGATAAAGTGGACGGAATGCAAACTCCTGCTGCCGAATTGACCAATATTAGCGCAACACAGGCAAGTGTCAATGTAAGTGCCGGAGTCTATTATTGGAGAGTAAAATCTTCTGATGCAAATAGTAGTTCTTTTTCGCAAATTGTGAAGTTTGCGGTAAACTAATTTAGTGTTTAAATAAAATTTTGAGTTGAAAAAGCCTGAAGAAATTCAGGCTTTTTTTGTTATAAGAGTGGTTGTTTTGTTTTCTAAGTTGTTGGCTTTTTAGGATTTAAAAGATTTTGTTAATCACTAATAATAAAATAAATAATCTGATTTTTTTTGTTATTGGTAAAAAAAAACTAAAAAAAGTAACAATGTTGTCACCCTGAAATCCTTTTTACAGAACATATAATTAAATATAACTACAAATATGAAATCGAGCGCTCATTTGATAAATATATTACAGGAAATTGTAAGCAACGGAAGTGTTGATCCTTCCAAGTTTAAATTGCTGTCTCCGGAAGAGCAGGAATTGATTAAGGAATTGGAGGCAAATAACCGACTTCAGGAGGCTTTGTCTTTTGTGGAGTCTATTGATGAAGAACAAAATTGGGAAGAATTCAAAGAGCGAATCCATCTTAAGAAGCAACCTATTGTGATTAATTGGAAAACATTGCTTCAATATGCCGCCGTTTTTGTGGCATTGTTGAGTGTTGTTGCTGTTTTTCAATTTCAAAATAAAAAAGAAACTAAGGTTGAAATTCCAAGTGATGCCATTCAATTGGTTTTGGAAAACGGAGATATTGAGGTGTTGAGCCCTAATGGCGACAAGCAAATCATTAAGAAAAACGGGGAAGTTGTTGCTTCTCAAAAGGAAAATGAAATCAGTTATCGTTCGGATAAATCAATGGATAAATTGGTGTACAATGAAATTAAAATTCCTTACGGTAAAACCTTTCATATTGCGCTTTCTGACGGAACTATAGTGCATATGAATGCCGGATCTTCGTTGAAATTTCCGGTGCAGTTTGTCAAAGGGCACAACAGAGAAGTGACATTGGAAGGGGAAGCTTTTTTTGAAGTAACTAAAGACAAAAAACATCCGTTTGTTGTAAAAACCAGAGGAATTGATGTTAGGGTTTTGGGAACCAAATTTAATGTGAGTTCCTATAAAGAAGATGTCGAAATCAATACTGTTTTGGTGGAAGGTTCTGTTAGTTTGTCAAATGAAGCTAATCCAAAGCAAAAAACATTTTTAGTTCCGGGTGAAAAAGGAAGCTGGAGTGCCGGAAAGCAGGCTATTGCGGTTGAAAAAGTAGATACCCGAATTTATACCGAATGGATGACAGGAGAAATTGTTTTCAGAAAAGCCACATTCAAAGAAATGGTTACAAAATTAGAGCGCAGCTACAATGTGACTATTGAAAGTAATAATCAGGCTCTTTTGGATAAGAAATTCAATGCCAGCTTTAATAAGAATATCGAAACCATTGATGAGGTTTTAGATGCAATGAGTAAGATTCAACAATTCTCTTATCAAAGAAAAGGCAATGAAATAAAAATAAACTAAATAACCTTTTAACTAACTTAAAATAAATAATTTATGAAATGAATATGTGATTTTTTTATTTAAAAGAAAGACATAAAAAAAATCGGAAAATAGTACCAGTATTTCCCGATTTAGTAATGTGTTTCAAACGACGTATCGAATCTAATCATTTAAAAACGAATCAAAAATATGAAAAAAAACACTAACGGCAGTGGACTCTGTCCGTATTTGCCTAAAATTAGCCTAAAAATGAAATTGACCACCTTGTTATTGATTTTGTCTTTGGTTAGAATCCAAGCAAGTAGTTATTCTCAAAATACCAAACTTTCCTTAAATTTTAAGGAGGCAACAGTGGAACAGGTTTTCAATAAAATCGAAACGGTTTCTGAATACCGATTCCTTTTTGAAAGCAATCAAATTGATTTGAACAGAAAACTGAGTTTAAGTGTTGAAAAACAAAATATCACGAATATTTTGAATTTAATGTTTAAAGGAACTAATGTTTCTTATAATGTTAATGACCGACAAATTATTTTGACAAAGTCCAAAGGAATTTCCAGTACTGAAACCGCCGCTGAGGTTAAAAAAGTGGCCGAGCAGGGAATTCAGATTTCCGGTGTTGTTACTGATGCCAGTAATATGCCTGTGCCGGGTGTAAATATTATAGAAAAAGGAACCAAAAATGGAGTTCAGACTGATTTTGACGGGAAATATTCTATAAAGGTAAGTAGTTCAAGTAGTGAATTAGTGTTTTCATTTATCGGTTATGAAACCATTACTAAGGTTGTTGGAAACAGTAAAATAATGAATGTTGTTTTGAAAGATGAAAGCGCTAAATTGAATGAAGTGGTTGTAATTGGTTATGGTACAGCTAAAAAGAAAGATTTAACGGGTTCAGTCGTTACTATTTCAGGAGAAGAGTTAAGAAAACAGCCTATTTCAAATGTGGCCGAAACTTTAACGGGACGTTTGGCTGGGGTACAAGTGGCAACCGCTGAAGGTTCTCCTGATTCAGATGTAAAAATTAGAGTACGTGGAGGTGGATCTTTAACACAGGATGCTTCACCATTAGTAATTGTAGATGGATTTCCTGTAAACGGGATAGGTGATATTTCTCCTTCTGATATCGAAACAATTACTGTCTTAAAAGATGCTTCTTCAACTGCCATTTATGGTTCCCGTGGCGCTAACGGAGTTATTATTATAACTACTAAATCTGGAAAAGACGGAAAAATATCAGCTAGTTTTAACACGTTTTATGGTGTTAAAAACATAGCCAAAACTATTGATGTTTTAAATCCCGAGGATTATGTGAAATGGCAGTATGAATATGCTTTATTAGCTAAAAATGATGTAAGTTCTTATGAAAAATATTTTGGTTCCTGGCAGGATTACGATCAGTACATTGGTTTAAAAGGAAACAACTGGCAAAAACAAATTTACGGTCGCACCGGAGAAGTACAGAGCCGAGATTTAGGAATCCGTGGTGGTTCAGATAAAGTTAATTTCAACTTTAACTATGCCCATTATGATGAAAAAACCATAATGGTAGGTTCTAATTACAATAGAAATAATATCTCCTTAGCATTGAAAGCTAAAGCTGGTGATAAAGTGGATCTAAACTATACATTTCGCTATTCAGACACACAAATTAATGGTGGTGGAGCTAATGAGCAAAATGAAATATCCGCTGCTGATGCCCGCTTACGTCATAGTGTGGGGTATTCACCAATTCCATTACCGGGTTTGACTACGGATAATACAGACGAAGCAATCTCCAGTTATCTTGTAAATCCTTTTGTAGCCGTAGCTGATAATCAACGTTTACAACAGAGAAAGAATTTTAACATGTTAGGAAGTTTTGCATGGAAAACCTTTAAAAATTTCCAATTAAAATCTGATTTAGGATTGGATAATTATAACTATCAGGATTATCGTTTTTACGGTCGTTCTACTTATTACTCTTCAAACCGTCCAGCGGCAGAATATCAAGGTTTAGCTGCTTTAGTAATGAGCGACAGGAAAAATGTACGTTTTAGAAATGCCAACACTTTAAATTATGATTTTAAAAATCTAATTGGTGAAAACCAAGGTTTAAAATTGCTTTTGGGAGAAGAGATGATTGTGTCACGTACTAATGAAGTAACTAGTGAAATTCAGGGTTTTCCAAAAACTTTTGATTTTAACAATGCAAGAAATTTAACTACTCAAGGGCATCCATTATCAGTTGAAAACTATTACAGCCCGGATGATAAGTTATTGTCGTTTTTTGCTCGAGCTAACTATGATATACTAGATCGTTATTTGTTTACAGCTACTTATAGAATGGATGGTTCCAGTAAATTTTTAGGGAATAACCAATGGGGATATTTTCCTTCGGCAGCTGTAGCCTGGAAAATTAATGAGGAGCAATTTTTAAAAGATGTTTCCTGGATTAATGCCTTGAAAGTAAGAGTGAGTTATGGTGAAGCGGGTAATAATAACATTCCTTCAGGGCAAACTGCTGTAATATTCCAACCAAGAATTACTACTTATGTAAATAATGTTTCGAGTTATTGGGCAGCATCTAATACTTTGATAAATCCTGACCTGAAATGGGAAACAACGGTTACTCAAAATATTGGTCTTGATTTTGACTTGTTTAGAGGAAGAATATCTGGGTCTATTGAAGCGTATAACAATAAAACAAAAGATTTATTATTAGAACTTCCAGTTCCTGGTTCAGGATATGGATCTCAATTTGTGAATTTTGGATCTACTCAAAATAAAGGTCTCGAAGCATCTTTAAATTTGGTTGCTTTAGAAAACAAAGATTATGGATTGAGTTTTAATTTTAATATTGGAATCAATAAAAATGAAATTACTTCATTAGGTTCTTTGTCAAAATATACGGCAAATACAGGTTGGGCATCTACTCAGATAGCAGATGATTTTGTAAACTATTTACATAACTCACTGGGCTTGATGAATGGATATGTAAATGATGGTCGTTATGAGGTTTCTGATTTTAATTATGATGTAGTTACCGGTAAATATACTTTGAGAGAAGGTGTTGCCGATGCTACAGCCATTGTTGGAACTGTACGTCCTGGTATGATGAAGTTAAAAAACATAGACGGTTCAACTGACGATAAAATAACAGCTAGCGACAGAACAACCATTGGTAGTGCATTACCAAAGTATAACGGTGGTTTGACTATCAACGCAAATGCTTATGGTTTTGATTTATCGGCAGCTTTCAACTTTAGTGTTGGAAATGATGCCTACAATGCCGATAAGGTAGAATTTAATACTTCTAATGACAATGGCCAATACCGAAATCTATCGACAATAATGGCGGATGGAAAAAGATGGACAAATCTGGATCCTGTAACAGGGACACTTGTTACAGATCCTGCTGAGTTAGAAGCATTAAATGCTAATACTACCATGTGGTCACCTTATATGAAGAATTTTGTATTTAGCGATTGGGCTGTTGAAGATGCTTCTTTTATACGTTTAAACAATCTAACGCTAGGATATACAATTCCGGAAAAGTTAATTGCCAAAACTGGAATTTCTAAACTACGATTTTATGCAACAGGGACGAATGTTTTTGTTCTTACAAAATATTCTGGGTCAGATCCTGAGGTTTCTACAAGAAGAAAAACACCGCTTACGCCAGGAGTAGATTATTCTGCTTTTCCTCGCAGCAGACAATTAACTTTAGGATTAAACCTTAATTTTTAATTAAAGAGAATTTCAAAATGAAAAAACATATTATAATTACAGGATTAGTAATCGCTGGACTATTCAGTTCCTGTCAGGAATTGAGTTCTGATTTTTTAGATACTAAAACAACATCAACCCTAGAAGAATCCGTAATATTTTCGGATGCTACTTTAGCAAAGGGGGCAGTTGATGGAATAAAAGATCAGTTTGGACAAACGAACTCTTACAGAGGACGCTTTTTACCATATTATGGATTAAATACAGATGTAGAATGGAATCTTAATTTAGGAGCTGGTGATGCCGGATCCGAGTTAAGTAATTATGCTGCAACACCAACCAATACCATTATGAATATCGATTCTCAAGGGAATGTAAACGCCTTAAGTACTTGGGGGATTATGTATTCAGGAATTGAAAGAGCCAATATTTGTATCAGAGGATTGCGTACTTATGGGAATCCTCAGCCAGGAACGGAAATGGGATATCTCTTAGGAGAATCATTAACTTTAAGAGCGATTTATTATGCCGATTTATTAAAGGCTTTTGGAGATGTGGTAGCTCGTTTTGAACCGATTAGTTCAGAAACTTTATATTTGGCAAAGTCCAATCGTGATGTGGTATATAAACAACTGCTTGCAGATTTAGAAGAAGCAGCCACTTTAGTGCCTTGGCCAAATGAAACCTCAAGAACAGTTTCGGTAGAACAAGTGAATAAAGCATTTGTTAAAGCATTTCGTGCCCGTTTAGCGATGGCAGCCAGTGGTTTTCAAAGATATCCTGATGCGGTTCGCAGAAGTACAGATCCGGATTTATCCGTTGCTAAAATGTATCAGTTAGCTTTAGACGAATGTAGAAGTGTTATCAGTAGTGGTACGGCGCATTTAGAATCTTCTTTTGAAACTTTATGGAAAAAATATAATGCTGAGGTAGTAACAGCGGGTGGAGAATCACTTTGGGAAATTCCATTCTCTTCTGGTCGTGGTCGTATGCTGTTTACTTTTGCTGTTAAACATTCCGGAGTAGATCAATTTCAGGCGCAAGGTGCCAGAGGAGGTTCAGCAGGACCGCTTCCAACAGTTTTTTATGATTATGATCAGGCCGATAGCCGCAGAGATGTAACCTGCGTACCTTATAAGTGGGGAACACCAGTTAATGAAATAGCCAAACAGGAATTAGTAAAATCGGATACCTGGTATTTTGGAAAATTCCGTTACGAATGGATGACCAGAAGAGTAACTTCTACGAATGATGACGGGGTGAATAAAATTTATATGCGTTATGCCGAAGTGCTTTTGATAGCTGCCGAAGCTGCTAATGAATTAGAAGGACCTGCTGCAGCAGCTCCTTATCTGAAAGAAATTCGAAGAAGAGCTTTTGCCTCGGATGTACAGGCTGTAAAAGTTGATGCTTATGTAAATGCTTTAACTACTAAAGAAGCCATGTTCAACGCAATTGTAAATGAACATAAATTTGAGTTTACCGGAGAAATGGAACGTAAACAGGCTTTGATTCGTTGGAATTTATTGAAAACTAATTTGGAGCAGGCTAAAGAAAAAATGACCAATTTTAAAAACCGTGTAGGCGAATATGCCGATGTGCCAACCACTTTGTATTATAAATATAAAGAGGATGGTATTACCTTAGATATTTATGGGTTAAACAGAGGAGAAACTACTAATCCGGGAGTCGCTTATTCCAATTTCAATTGGACCAAGTTTGATGATGAGACGGCAAAACCAAAGGTGATTAATTTATTCAAAGAAGGCGTTAATCCGGATGACAGACAGTTCTGGCCGATATGGCAGGTTTTCATTACCGCTAGTAATGGAAAATTAGTTAACGATTATGGTTACGGAGACAATTAATTAAATGGACGAAATTATGAACAAAATAAAATATATAGTAAAAGGACTGCTGGTTTCACTTCTTTTGGTGTTGTCCGTAAGCAGTTGTGACAGTTATAATGTCGATTTGATTGACGAATTGTTAGTTGACAGAGCTTTTTCTCCAATAGATCTAAAGGCAACTGTTAGAAACCAAACAAATGTGGAGCTAAATTGGACTACTCGTGAGGATGTAGATCATTATGTGGTGGAGTTTAGTGCCGATGATGAAACTTTTGCAACAATTGATAAAACGGTTAATGTTCAGGCAACAGAATTACCGGTAACCGTAGCATTAGAGGGAGAAACCAAATATTCGATTAGAGTAAAAGCAGTTAGCGCCAGAGGATTAGAAGATTCAAAATGGTCTGTGGCTACTGCAACCACACTTTCTGAGCAAATATTTTTGGCCAGTCTGGATGGCGATGTTCAGGCAAAACAAGTGACTTTAAGATGGCTTGCTAATGCTAATGTAACTAAGATAGTTCTTAGTCCGGGTAATATTGAACATGTAATCACTGCCGATGAAAAAACAGCAGGTGTTGCTGTTATTACAGGCTTAACCGGCGAGACAAGTTATAAAGCAGAATTGTTCAACAATACCAAAAAAAGAGGAGAATTGAATTTTACCACTTTAGTTGATATTGGGAATGGTATTTTAATCCAGCCTACTGATGATTTGAATGCAAAAATCCAAGAAGCCACAGCTGGAGATGCTTTGTATTTAGCTCCGGGAGATTATACCGTTTACTCTGGTGAAATTATTATTAATAAATCAATTACAATCAGAGGATTGTATCCTTATGATAAACCTCTTTTGCATGTTAAGTTTAAATTAGCTTCTGGTTTGGCAAATTTATCATTAATTGATTTGAATATTGCTGGTAAAGATTCTCAGGGAATAGTTATGGCAGATGCTTATGCGATTACTTTGGGTGATGCCAATACTACTTATGGCGATGTATTAATAAGCGGTTGTGAAGTACATGATTTTGACCGTTCATTGATTTATGGTTCTGTTGCAGGTTCAAAGTTGAATTCTTTTACAGTAGAAAATAGTATTGTTAAGAATGTAAATATTACAGCAGGTGCTGATTTTATTGATTTTAGAACAGTTTATGTAGGTGCAATCAATCTTAAAAATTCCACATTTAATAGCTGTTCCATAGGTCGTGATTTTGTTCGTGTTGATGCTGCTTCGGGCTTTTCCGGTACAGGATTAACTACTAATGTGTTAATTGATGGCTGTACACTTTACAATGTTTCTTCTGGTGTAGCAGGAAAAAGGATTCTTTATATTCGTTTTGTTTCTAATGCGTCAACGGTTAAGAATTCAATTTTTGCAAATACAATTGCCATTTATTCAAATCAGGCAGCAACTTCATCTCCAACATTCCAAAATAACAATTATTTTGGAGCTGATGGGCTTATTACAACTAATACCAAATATGATTCGTCAACTAGTTTGACAACACTGGATCCTGGATTTACTAATGCTGCATCAGGCGATTTCACCATTAGTAATCAAACCTTAAAAGATAATCTGATAGGTGATCCTCGTTGGATTAAATAACAAATAGAGAATAATCTGCGGAGAGGTATGCGTCAGCATGCCTCTTTAGTTTATGACTTTTCAAAAGCGAATATAACTTTTAGCGTTTTGAGAAAAGTCAGCTATGGAAATAATGAAAATAATCATGAAAAATATTTTGAAAATAGTGTTTCTGCTGACACTTTTTGCCTGCTCAAAAGATGAGGCAACGGCTAATGAAAACAACAGTAATAACGAGAATAATAATCTGGTGTATGTCTCTTCTGTGGCGATTAGCGGAACAGACATTACTTCCGGAACAACTACACAACTTTCGGCAACGGTATTACCGGCTGAGGCAACTTCTAAAACGCTGGTTTGGAGTTCATCGGATAACAGTGTTGCTACGGTTTCGTCAACAGGTTTGGTAACAGCTCTTAAAAACGGAACGGTAACCATCACGGCAACGGCTTCGGACAAAAATACGGTGAAAGCAACCAAAACAATTGTGATTTCTTCTTTTGTTACAGAACCCGTTTATACCTATACGGTTGCTACTTCGGCAGAATTGCTGACTGCTTTGTCCAAAGTAAAAGCGGGAGAAAGCATTTTCCTCAACGGAGGAACTTATACCATGAATGCCAGAATAACACTAAGTGCTTCCGGAAGTGCCGGAAATGAAATAAAAATTCTGGGTCAGTTAGACGGAGCCCGAGCCAAATTAGATTTTTCTGCCATGCCTGAAAGTTCTTCTAATCAGGGAATCGTTCTTTCCGGAAGTTATTGGAATATCAAAGGAATTGATATTTACAATGCCGGAGATAATGGCATGCAAATAAAAGGAAGCAATAATACGATTGAATTCTGTTCTTTTTCGGAATGTTCGGATTCCGGTTTGCAATTGGATAACGGAGCGTCTAATAACACCATTTTAAACTGTGATTCCTATTTTAATGCCGATTCTTCTTTGGAAAATGCCGATGGATTTGCCTGTAAATTAAATGTGGGAACCGGAAATAATTTTATCGGTTGTCGTGCCTGGCAAAATTTGGATGACGGCTGGGACGGTTATTTAAGAGGAGCCGACAATGTGACTACCACTTATACCAATTGCTGGTCGATTAAAAATGGTTATTTGAAAGACGGAACAAAAGGAGCCGGTGACGGTAATGGTTTTAAAACCGGAGGGAGTGATGATAAATTGTTAAAACACAACGGAATTTACAAAAACTGTATGGCAGCCGGAAACGTAGCCGATGGTTTTGATCACAACAGTAATCGCGGAAATGTAGAAATATACAATTGTTCGGCTTACAGTAATGGAAACAACTATAATTTTAGTTCAACAAATCCTTTAGCTAAATTAACGCTTAAAAATTCCTGTGCAATTGGTGCTTACGGAAGTGTAAAAGCGGATGTTTTGGATGTGACCAATAATGGTTGGCAAAATGGATTGGTAACGGATGCTGCCGATTTTGAGAACACCGATATTAGCCAGTTAATTCAGGCTCGAAAAGCAGATGGAAGTTTGCCTGACGTGACTTTTATGAAATTGAAAACTACCAGCGATTTGATTGACAAAGGAGTGGTGATTGACGGAATTCCTTATTTGGGAACCCTACCGGATATTGGTGCTTTCGAGTTGAAATAACCCCGAAAATAATTACTTTTATATTCCTGAAAATACAATTACAGAAAAGTGATAGTATTTTCAGGAATATTTTTTTATTCAATTTTGAAATTAAATAACAAAAAAGATGAAACTAAAAGGTTTGCAACACTTCAAAAAAAGTTTTCGGTTGGTGTATTTAGGTATTGGGATTTTTGCTGTTCAAAGTCTTAATGCTCAATATTTAAAAGGAATTACTTATGTAAGAGATACTTCTTATGCCAATTATAGTGCTTTCCAAAAAACATTGAAATATTTTCCCAATTGTACATTGGTACCTGAAGTACATTCTGATTTGGTGGTTGAGAAAAAAAATGTGGTTTATGCCACTTACGGAAAGCGCAAGATGCTTTTGGATGTTTTTAGCAATAAGCAAAAAAAAGAAAAGCAAACGGCAATTATCATTATTCACGGCGGGGGCTGGCGTTCCGGAAACCGCACACAGCATTATCCGATGGCGCAAAAACTGGCTAGTCTGGGTTATGTGTGTTTCACGCCGGAATACCGATTGTCAACTGAAGCGCTTTTTCCTGCTGCCATTTATGATGTAAAAGCTGTTATTCGTTGGCTACGGGAAAATGCAGCCAAATACAATGTTGATCCAAACAGAATTGTAGCACTTGGATTTTCTGCCGGTGGCGAAATGGCTGCTTTTATGGGAACAACAGGAAATATGCCATTGTTTGAAGGGGTGGTGACGAATTCGGATTCACAATCACAGGTGAATGCAGTTGTAGATATTGACGGAACCTTGTCTTTTGTGCATCCGGAAGGAGGAGAGGGCGATGATTCTAAAAATATTTCGGCAGGAACCTATTGGTTTGGATATTCCAAAAAAGAGCAACCCAAACTTTGGGAAGCCGCTTCGCCATTGAGTTATGTGAGCGCCCAAACGCCGCCTTTTGTTTTTATCAATAGCTCTGTGGCTAGAATGCATGCAGGAAGAGATGATTTTAGAAAAGTTTTAACCGAAAACGGTATCTATTCCGAAGTACATGAATTTGAAAATTCCCCGCATTCCTTTTGCTTATTCGAACCTTGGTTTAGTCCTACAATTCAATACATCGATGGATTTTTGAAGAAGGTATTTCCTTAAATGAATATTTTTGAAAAAAATAAAGCCGCAGAAAATTTTTCTAGCGGCTTTGTTATTTTGGCACGGGCGGAGGGATTCGAACCCCCATCAACGGTTTTGGAGACCGCTATTCTACCCTTGAACTACGCCCGTAGTTTAAGGCTTTGTGGTCGCAAATATAGCCTTATTTGGCAAAATAACTAACCGCAAAGCCAACTATCACGAATAAAATTGAGTTGTTTTTTATAATCGATTGGTTGTCAGTAAAATATTTTTTTAATCCAAAAGAAAGAATTTTTCCAAAGCTGTAATTATTGATGTTGAGCGAAGTCTCCTGACATGCTGTGGTAACGGTCTAGTGTATGAGCAGTAGCGGATTTCAAGGCAATTACTTGTCCGCTGCGACTAAGTTTATTAAATGCACCAACTTCTGATTTAGCATTAAACCCGCTATTGCTTATACACAATGTTATGCCCTGGCGTTCTTTCGTCCGTGTCTCGCAACCCTTCTTAATATTGAGCTTTACAACCAACTGTCCGAATGTTTTTCTGTCGGGTTGTGTGTTGGCGTTTTTAAAATTTTTAGAAGGGTAGGAGATTTTAAAAAATAATTTTTCTCGGGCGGGAGAGGAGGAAGCTCTTACCACAGCTTTGGCTTTTGGGTCGGCTTTGGGGGCTGTGGTATGTGCTTACACCTGTGCATTGGCTATTTTACAACAAAAATGATGTCGGTTAATGCGGTAAATGTTTGTGGCTTTCCTTTATAACCAAATGAAACTTTCAAATCCTCTGTCTTTTTGTTCTTGAAATTATCCAGATATTTCATTATTGTCGGCTTCAATAAGTCAAGGTTTCGCTTTAGTTTCCATGAATTACCAAAATCATCTGTATCAACTAAAACAAGAAACAGTCTATTTTCTGAGCCAAAACGCATTTCACCTTGATTTTCATAGAGCCATTTGGCTAATATTTTAGGATTAATTTGAACTTCCTTTAAAATATCGGTTTTTTCTTTCTTGAGCGTAGCTAATACGGAATTACAGAATTCATCATTTCTGTCTTTCATTTTTTCTACAATTTCATATTGGATGTTTGCAGGTTTAGCTGTTTTGTCAAACGTAATATTAGCCTCTTTAGCCTTGCTTTTTAGGTATGTCAATTCAACAGGGAGACCTTTTTCTTTCCGTTTGAATTTGATGTATTCGGCAGGCAAATAAGTCACTTTGAGGTCAAAGGGAACATTGTTAATGAAGAAATCAACACTTTTGATTTGTCCCACAGTAGGCAAGACAGCTTTATGTGATTTGAAAATGTGTTCAATCAAAATACTGCTCCAATGGTTGTACCAACTGTTCAGTACATATCCTTGAACGGCAACGTGAATTTCACTTTCAAACTTTGAAAGAAGCGTATCATAGGACTTATGTACTTTCACGTAGCGACTCACTAAATACTTATCCAATGAATTTTGATAATCACCACCCCAATCAAAGTTTTTTAGCTTGTATAATTCCGAGACGAGTTGGTCGGTATTAAGTTCAGCTACCTGTGCCTTGTTCTTTTTCTCAATGTACGAATCGAGAAGTTTATGTGAATGGGAAATATCTTTACAAAGAATACCGAACAACTCTATGAATTGTTTTGCTAAAGCGGTTTCCTTGAGACTAATGCTGTTTTTCTCAACAAATTCTGAAATCAATTCTTTTCGAACAATTGATTTCGTTTTTAACCAAAGTAATCCTTCGCTGTTTGAACTAAACTCTTCAAGTTTTTCGCTTTCGTGTAATTTTTTCCAGTAGTTAAAGTCCTTCATGTATTTTTTGTACTTCTTGATTTTTATTGATAACGTGTTTCTTTTTCGGTTTGCAGACAAACAATACTTCATGACTTCCGGCTACACTTCCCTTTCCACCTCTACCATTTCGGTATGCTTTTGCCTTAACTTCTACATCCTTATATTTTGAGATGATTTTGGTTAGTTCTTCAACGCTTGGATAACTACGGTCATTATAGCTGATTAACCAATGTGGAATTTCCTGCGAATACTCAAACAGTTTTTCAAAGGAGTCAACAACATCCCGCTTTTTGTCAAAACCGCTAAAACGCTGTGGTTCGTAGCGTTTAATTCCATTTATAAATTGCTTGTCTTCCCAGTATTCCGTATATGTCTCCAACAAGTGATAGAAACTTTGATAATCTGCATGGCTGTCACAATAAGGAGGGTCAAAGTAAGCTAAATCAACATTGTCGAGTTTTGGCAATAAGTCAAGAATGTTTTCATTGAAACTTTGATTTTCCTGTTTATTATCAAATACGGCATTATTGTATTTGGGAAGTAAATCTTCAAAAATTTCTTTAACTGGTCTTATCAAGCTTCTGTTACGTTTAATTCGTTCAGGGTCGCTTGCATATTTTAAAGCCTGTGTATGACCAAAATGCCCCATTGTAATTTTCCTTGTCATACTCCTGTTAATGATTGAATAGACTAAAGCCTCTTTGTAAGGATTATTCAATAAGGGAATGTTGGCTCGGAAATTATCTAAAAATTCAGCTTCCTCTTTTTCAAAAAATACACCTGTGAATACAGATTCAATTAGCTGATAATCTTCTTTGTTTTTTGCTGTTTTAAAGAGAACTTCTAAATCTTCTTGGGTAATCTTTTCTTTTGCATTTTCAATTAATGCTAAACCTATTTGGTTATTGAAATTCAGGAAATCATTTGTAATGGTTTGAAATCCATTTTGTTTAAACAGGAAAGCAACAGATTGGGAACCTGAAAAAGCGTCAAGAGCCGAGTTAATGTCTTTTGGAATAAATTTTTGAATCCATGCCAAGTGGGTATGTTTAGCACCCAAATACTGTGGTTCAGGAAATTGATAATCGAAATATGAGTATTCTTCAAATAGCATTTATTTTGTTTCTTTTAATTCGGAAATTTTCTTTTTAACTGCATTAAACCGTTGAATCTCTTCGTTTAGATTTTCTATTTCGGGTTTCTTATACGCATACTTATCACTATGAGAGTGCCCCTCCATATATCGACAACATTGATAAAAGCTGTCGAGCAATTCATCTCTTATTTCAGTTGTGAAGAACACGCTTTTGAGGCTGTCAACACTGACCCTTTCTTCAAAGCGTTGAACTACTCCTTTGAAAAGCCCAAAAACAACCTGAGTTTCGTAGCTTGTTCGTAAAGCAGCAAAGCCATTTTTTATTTTATCTTCCCTAAGTTCAGGTCCAACTTTTTTAGCCTCTTCATAATATCCTTGTGCTTTGCCTGATGTTTTGTAATCTTTTTCGAAGGAAGGCGTATTTTTCAACCATATTTTACCTGGTTGGCTTCCTCCAACATTTTCAATCCAATGACAATCATTAGAAATATTTGCCTCTTTACAATGGTTAATTAACGATGAGACGAAAACTAAATCATGAGTAAAAATAATTACCTGTTTTTGTGTTGTTTCGTTTACAAGGCGTTTAGCAATTTCACTTTTTCGTCTGTCGTCCAAAGAAGTAACTGGGTCGTCAAAAATAATTCCTTTGTTTACTTCCGATAATTGCATTTCTGCAAGAAAATCGGCAATGGCAATTACCTTTTGTTCGCCTTCGCTTAAAACAGCATTTGGATTTCTTCCCTTTAATTTCAGTTGCCTATATGATTTACCTGCTGAACCTGTGTGATTGATATCAATTCCAAAATTACCGTTAAGTTTTTGGCACTCCTCATTAAAGACATCAATGTATTTTTGGTTGAAATATTTATCTGATAAAGCTTTTTCGGTGTCTGTAATTTTACGCTTTGCAAAACTGGCTTTCGCTGCTTTTTTAAGCCAAACCTGATTATTGAAGTAGGTTTCAAACTTTGAGAAATGGGTATTGAATTTCTCCTTGTGTTCCAAAAGTGTTTTTGCTTTCAACAATTTAGCCAACTGCTTTGCTTGCTCATCTTCCCTAATAATCTTGATGGATTTGTCAATAGCCGTTTCAATAGTGGTGTGGTATGCCGTACTGTTTTTTATTTCCGCTCTTTCGTTTGCTGTTTTGCTTTGAATGTCGGAAACAATGTTTTGAGCAAGTATTTTCTGTTCAGAAAGTTTTTTCCCTAACGCTTCTAACTCATTAGGGTATTTTTCGGTCAGCCAAACTGTAAGTGTGTTGTCTTGCGGAAACAAGTCAAAGTTTAGTTTCTCAAACGTTTGCTTTACTTTTTCGAGTGATTCTTGTGACTTTTTTGCATTTTCTTCGGCTACACTCTTTATAAATTGCCAATAATTGGCAATCAGTTTTTCGGCATCTTCTGAAAGCGGTTGCTGACAAAGTATGCAGTTGTCACCATTTTCGGGATAGACTTCATTTTCAGATTTCTGTTTTTTGGCAAACGCTTCGGCTGCTACAATAAAATTTTTCCATTCTTCTGTTCCAATTCCTTCAATTTTATCGGTTTTAAAGTTTTCAATTCCTTCGGCTTTGGCTGCTGCCGCTTTTGTGATGCAGTCTGTAATTGCATCTTTGACTTTTGTCAGATAGTTTCTTTCAAAATATTTATTTAGGGTTTCGATTGAAGTTTTATTTTCACCTAATTGCTTTTTGATTGCTTCAAGGTTCTTTAGTTCTTTCTCTCTTCCTTTTGAAGCTAAAAGAAGCTCATCATATTGTTTCTGAATTTTTTCTTTTTCAGCTTTATCCTCATCAGAAAAAGGAGTGTGTTTTTTCAGGTTGTCAATGTTTGTTTGAGCATTTATGTTCTGAACAATGGTTTTAATTTCTGATTCTCCATCAAACAAAGCGGAAAGGTCATCTGCTGTATTTCCTGAATTTTTAGTTGAAATGTCAGAATTTAGTTTTTGTTCAACACGAATAACCGCATTGGTATATTCAGCAAAAAAGCTTAGTCCTGCTGGTCTAAACTCAAATTCATTTTTTTCAGCAAGTTGTTTAAACAATCCTTTGCCGTCAAAAACAGCAAACTGCTCAAACTCGGCATTATCTTTTTGTGAGTATAATAAAGGAATATCCGTATTGTTGGATTTAAATGTAAATTTTGCATTTACAGGTTTGTGTCCACTTTCAAGATGAACGTTTTGTAAAATATCTTCGGGTGCTTTTGAATAGAATACCTTTTTTAGCAACCTTGCATAGCCGGACTTGCCCGAACCATTTGCACCATAAACTATTGTGAGGTTAGAGCTAAAATCAATAGTTTGGTTTTCTGTCAAGGCGTTTACACCTTCGACATTTTCAAGCTTGGTTAAAAGTAAATCAGGTTTGTAATTTCCTGCATTTGCCGAATTGTAGTTAATTTCAATTTCAGGTTTTTCTGTTTCCTCATTGAGTTTTAGTTCTTCGAGCAAAAATGAATATGAACTGTCAATATCGTTATCCGAAATAGCATTTCCAGACAAAATCTTTTCAGCAAGATATTTTGCCCAATAGGGAAGTCCATCAGCGAATTTCTTCACTTCCGTTTCAAGTGTTTCCACTTGCTGTTCAACTTCTACTATTTCATTTAATTCATCCATTACTTTCTTTTTGCCATAATGTATTTTACCTTTTCTTCTGCTTCATGCAAGGCTTTCAATGCCACATCTTCGTCTGCCACCTCATATACCAACTTGTCAGACAGCCAAGAAACAAGTAAATCATTTTCTTTGACCTTGAAAAATTGGGCAAGTTTTACAATCTGTTCACGGCTTGCATTGCGTTGTCCTCTTTCAATTTTACTTAATATTGCTTGGTCTATATCAAGGAATGCCGCAACTGTCCGAAGTGGCAATTCCTTGTCTTCCCTCAGTTTTCTTATCGTTTCGCCTAAGCTGTCCATTTTGAACAATTCTATTTTGAATGATTTTGTCAAAAATACGAAAGTTATCATGGAAAACCATCTAAATAGACTCCAAAGTTTTTAACAGATCATTATTGTTAGGCGGGTAGGAAAAATTGGCTCTTTTGCAAAACTTGGGTTGTGGGTCGGCTGGTGCGGTTTTGCAAATGTGCCAATGTGCGGCTGCTAAAATTATTTTTTAAAATGTGCGGTGGGAAAAATTTTAAAAACATTCGGGTCGGTTTGTCTTACCGTGTCAATTTGTTAAAGAACGCTTTTAAGTCAGTCCGCTTAAATTGTCAGGGTGTAAAAGTTTCCGTTTTTTAGTCGTCACTCAAGGTTGCACTGTCTTTTTACGCTTGGGCATAACGTCCCGCCGGCTTTGCGAAGTTTGGGTTTATATTGCCCCGAACCTTTCCATTTAGGACTTAGCCAAATATACAAAAAGATCCTTCCATTAATCACTTCCGCCCAAATTTCGCAATACCTTGTTGAACTAAACCTTCGGTAGCACTTATTGAGATTTAGTACCTTACGAAGATAATTAAAAATCGTAAAGTATGGCTACAAAAAAAGCATCCAGATGAATTAAGAGAGAATAAAATTCTGCAGCAAGCCAAGCGAGAAGTTCCCGGATTTGAGGAATTGTTGCAACGTTTTGAACGCACCGTCTCTGTTTTGGGTAGAAGTGAGAGTACCTTTAATAATTACTCTCGCCACGTGGCGGCTATTTCGCTCTATTTTGGCAAAATCCCCACAGAATTAGATCCCGAACAAGTACAGGACTACTTGTTTTACTTGCAGAAAAAGTCAAAAACCCCATCGCAAACTTA